>DDTM01000064.1 GCA_002344075.1 Bacteroidetes bacterium UBA2364 | reverse complement strand
GGTTCGTACAGCAATGCCACAGGTCTCTGGACGCTCGGCAATATCGCTCCGGGAACCTACACCCTCACCATTAATGCGACCGTGAATTAAAAACAATTCGGCTGATGGTGCCTGCGCGAAAAACCAAACAGTCCAAGCGATAGATTGATTTGATAACCATTTATCGTTTGGACTGTTTATCGATTGTCCTATTGTTGGAAATGGCTTAGCGAGAACCGATGCGACCTGCTTCAATCCATTAAAATATGATGTGCCATATTCAGCAAAAGCGCTTCGTCGAAAGGCCGACCTAACACTTGTAATCCGATTGGTAAACCGTTGCTATGTAGTCCTACCGGAACTGAGATTCCCGGAATGCCAGCAAGGTTGGCCGTAACCGTATAAATATCGTTTAAATACATGGTGAGTGGATCTTCGGTTTGTGACCCCAATGGAAAAGCCGTCGTTGGGGCCGTAGGCGTGACTAAAACGTCCACTTCATCAAATGCACGCTCAAAATCGGAACGGATCAATCTGCGAACCTGTTGGGCCTTGCCATAATAGGCATCGTAGTATCCGGCGGAAAGCACATACGTTCCCAACATGATACGACGCTTCACCTCATCGCCAAATCCTTCGGTACGGGTTTGGGCATAAAGCCGATTAAGCAGCGGTTCTTCGTCGCCATTTTCTTTCATTTCAGCGCGGAGTGCCCTCACATCTGCACGATAACCGTACCGCACTCCATCGTATCGCGCCAGATTAGAGGAAGCCTCGGCTGTGGTCAAGATGTAATAGGTCGCAATACCATACTTAGAATTGGGCAGTGATACAGAATGGACGCTTGCACCATTCGAAGCAAGGCGGGCCACTTCTTTTTGGATAACCGTGTTGATTTCTGGATCCAACCCTTCGCCAAAGAACTCTTTAGGAAGGCCAATCTTTAAACCCTTAACCGATCCTTTCAACAGATTGGGATATGCAGGAACCTCGATAGGTGCAGAAGTGGCATCCCATTCATCGTGGCCCGCCATCACCGTCAGGATCCGGGCGGCATCCTCGGCGGTATGGGCAAAAACACCCATCGAGTCGAAAGACGACGCATAGGCCACCAAGCCACGCCGACTCACACGGCCATAGGTGGGTTTAATACCCAAGACCCCACAATAAGCCGCTGGCTGACGAATAGAACCGCCCGTATCCGTTCCTAAAGCCGCATGACAAAGGCCCGCTGCAACCGCTGCTGCCGACCCGCCAGAAGAGCCGCCAGGTACATAGGCCGGATTAATGGGATTCCGAACGGGGCCAAAGTAGGAGTTCTCATTGGAAGAACCCATTGCAAACTCGTCGCAGTTCAGTTTTCCGATAAAGATGGCCCCCGCCTGACGAAGCCGTTCAATAGCAGTGGCATCATAGAGCGAGGTAAAATCTGCCAGCATTCTGGAAGCACAGGTTACTTTTTGGTCACGAATGCAAATTACATCTTTTACCCCCAAAACCAATCCGGCCAAAGGTGGCGGATTACCTGTAGCCACGAGTACATCAAGGGCTTCCGCTTGCCGGAGTGCCCCTTCCCGATCTACAGTTAAGAAGGCATTAAGCGAAGGATTTCGTTCTTCAATAGCGGCTAAAAACGACAATACCAGTGCTTGGGAACTGGTTTCGCCTTTCAAAAGCGCGGTCTGGGCTTCCGAAAATGTACGATACATGAAAAATCAGAATGGAAATACAAACAACAAACGTACCACAAATCCTTACTTAGGCATTGTCTCGTGGAGCCTGAGCGGACGGCGTGCGGGGCTGCGTCTGGCCAACAGGCGGCTGAGGTGGCTGAATTTGCGGCGCTTGGTTGTATGACTGTTGTTGCTGATACTGGTAGTCATCCGCTTGTACATTCAGTTCGTTCTGAATATCACGGGTGGCTTTTTTAAATTCACCAATGCCCTTGCCTAAGCCCCGAGCAATTTCAGGTAGGCGTTTGGCGCCGAAGAAAATGAAAATCACTAAGGCAATGACAATGATTTCCGTTGATCCAATGTTACCCATAATTTTATTCGATAAGGTGATAATTTCCGGTTTATAAAGCGCTGGTTTTTTTAGAGCGGTATATTAAGGTACGCCAAATCCAAGGGAACTGCATGGCAATTTTGTGTGGAATACAGTCCGGCTGGCTTTTTGTTCTCACGGCTCAACTTAATTTTGGTTCCGACCAATTTCAGCCGTTTATTCTTCTACATAATCTAAGTCTTTCCCATAGGTTTCTTCAATCTGGAAGGTAGCATATATGGCTACTACACTTACGGTAATCCCGATGAACAGAGCGGCATATGTCATGCCTACTTTAGGATACAAGAAAGCAAATACCCATCCCATAGGAACCAGTGCCCCCCGAACAAAATTCGGCACCGTATTAGAAACCGTTGACCGAATATTGGTACCAAATTGCTCGGCGGCATTGGTCACAAAAACCGCCCAATACCCTGCACCCAGCCCAATAAGCCACGTAAAGAAATAGAATAGCCACTGCGGGACACCGGGCCAAAGCAGGTAAACAAATATAATACCCAGTAATGCCAACTGAAAACCGAGGATCACACGTCTCCGAGATTTAAATACCTGGCTTAACCAACCACTGAGAAAGTCGCCAGAGGAAACGCCCAAATTATAAAACACTGCCGAGTTGGCAATTGTGATGACTCCCAGAACCCCACTTCCCTGTGCCAAACGATCCGCAAACGCAATCAGAATACCCGAACAAAACCAGATCGGTAAACCAATGGCGATGCACCAAACATACTTCCCCAAACGCGGTGGATGCAGAAGCATGAGAAAGTTACCACGTGCCACTGTGGTCATCTTGGTTTTGAGAAACATGGTCGGTTCAAAAGTCCCGATCCGGAGCAACAACAACACCAATCCCATCGCGCCCCCCACCAGATAATTCGTCTGCCAGTCTAAAAATCGTGAACAAAACGCCGCCGTGACCCCACCGAGCAAGCCAAATCCCACCACCATCATGGTGCCATAACCTCTTTTCTCTTTGGTGAGCGATTCGGAGACCAGCGTTATGCCAGCGCCCAATTCACCCGCAAGGCCAATACCTGCCAATAAGCGACAGAGGGCATATGAATAATAATCCGTAACAAAAGCATTGGCAATATTGGCCACTGAATAAAGAAAAATGGAGCCAAACAAAACGGTTAGGCGGCCTCGTTTGTCTCCCCCAATGCCCCACAACAACCCACCAACAAGCATACCAGTGTTCTGCCAGCTAAATAAAGAAATTTCAGCATCTATTAGGGCTTGTCCGGCAAACCCCAGCGCCATTAAACTTTCTTTTTTTACAAGATTGTACAAAGCCATATCGTAGAGATCTACAAAATAGCCTAAAGCTGCCACAATTGTCAGGCGGTTGAATACACGGTCACTTTGTTGCATGGGTCTGTATTTGGGTAAGGAAAGTTCAAAGATACATATCCTCAGTGCCAATAAAAAGAGCCGAAGCCCCTTTGAGGGTCTCCGGCTTGGATTATGAACTAAATGAGAGGTTAACGCTCAAACTTGTAAACTTGGCTGCCAATCCGTACAATTGTGGTACGGTCTAAGTTCAGATATTGGTTTACCTCCGGAGTCTGACTACGTGTAAAAGCAAAGTATTCATCCGTCATCAACTTAATCACTTTTGCTGTTTTTTCTTCCTCAGCCGTAATTTCGCTTTCTATCCAATGGTTATTGCGCAGGAAGAAGGTTTTTGTCCCAACTTGTTGTAAGGTTTCTTTTTCTTCTTCCGCCTTGGGAGGTTCGGAAGCTACGCCCCCCCTATTGCTAGGAGCAGGTCTCACCGGATTGCGTTTGGCCATCGGTTTATTGGCCACCACCACTGATTGGTTCATCATATCTTGCTTGGCCGAGCGCTGGGCATTCGCGTAAGCACCAGACGTTTCATTCAGGTCTTCAGTGGCAGAATAAGCACGCTGCATATTCGCCGAGGTCGCCCGCAAATCCACGTCTTCATCGGCTAAAAAGCTGGTATAAGGCGTCAGAATACCGTGTTTTTTAGACAAACTCACCAATTCATTTACCAATTCCTCGTTCCGGCCATTCAGGTCTATTTGGTCAATAATGGTTCCGATTCTGCGTGTTGCCCATAACTTTTCCACATAGCTATGGGTCGTGCCGTCAGAGACCTGAGCCAAGTCTGCATCAAAACGGAAGGTCTTTAATTCATCCCCTACCTTTCCTGAAATACTCACTTTTGTTTTACCAGACTTATTGTAGCGGCCCACCCATACAACCTGTCCTCCTTCAAACAAGTCTGGTAGCACGCTTGGATACGCACGGTTAAGATTGGTATGACTCATTTCTATCTGAATATTCGTCAACAAGGGTGCGGTAATGCCTGAATAGAACGCGGCGATTTTGGCTTCCAGATTATCTTCGAGGCTCACATACTCGCTTCTTCCGCCATTCCCATTTACCAAACGATCCAAAAGCCGGGCATTTACGTCCTCACCCACACCAAAGGCAAAAACTCGTGCTTGATGCCGGTTTTTACGGCGGGTATTTTCGGCAATTTGCATCTCGTTGGTATTACCGGCGGTTGGCAGCCCATCGGTTAGAAAAAGAACGTAATTGGGTCGCTTCTCGTTTTGAATCTGCTCCATTGCTTTTTCGAGGGCACTATGGATATTGGTTCCTCCGCCGGACTCGATGGCCTCGGTATAACGTAATGCCTCTCGGCGATTGTCTGCATTGTATGGTTGCAACGCGGATTTCCACGCACGGATACTGTCATCATAATCTACAATATTAAAATAATCTCCTTCGCGCAGGTTGTTCAGTACAAATTTCAGGGCTTCTTTCGCCTGCTCTAGTTTTTTTCCTTCCATTGAACCGGAACGATCCAAGACAAATAAAACTGTTTTAGGCAATATCTTCCGGCTACGCGCTGTTTTTACATCCGGCGAAGCAAGCAACATAAAATAGCCATCTTGTTTATCGTCTGGACGAAAGCTCAGTACCGTTGCCCCCACTTCACCCGCTTCCGCTGTAAAAGTGAGTTTAAAGTCGCGCTCGCGGCGTACATTGGCTTCTTCAAACGAGACAATGGCCTCGCGGTCGGAAGGGCGGTCTATCTGGAGTTGATCCGTTGGGCTGTACAGGGTTTTTAAGGGTTCCGTAGAGACAATACGTCCTTTAAAAGCCACTTTCCCTATCCGACCGCCTGAAAATTTTTGTGTTCCAAACGGATAGCTAAACGAAACAATCCCTTTTTCCTTGGTACAAAGCTGGGTGTATTTAAGCGTAATAGTACGATCTTCGCCGGAGGGGATGGGGAAAATACTGGTCTTAAACACGCCATAGCCCGCATATTCCATCAAAGCTGGATCTTTTTTTCGCCGAACAATTGCTTCATAAATACCACGGGCCTCGTCTTTGGGTAACAAACGGCCAGGCATTTCTTTTCCATTGACCATCAAGGTGAAACTTTGCACCGAGCCGCCATCTGGCAAAGGGAATAACAGTTCCACCTCCATCACCCGATGGCTTGGGTTATGAATGGTTTGCGACACTTGGGTTTCGGCAACCTGGTCTCGTAGTTGTGTATTTACCACAATGGATTTGACCTCATATGGCCGCCATGCAGCATCTGGCTTTACCATTGCTGCACGAGACATTGGATCATCATTGTTTTCGATGGCAATTTGAGCTTGAACACCAATAGGAAAAGCAATGATACATAGAATAAAAAATTTCAGAAATGAGTTTTTCATGGCAGAAGAAGTGTTATGATGAAAAGTTACTATGGAAGAACGGAAGGGCTATAGCCAATATTGCCACCCGTAAAACAAAAAACCCCGTCGGTAAAACGGGGTTTAAGTTTGCATTATGATTCGCTGGAAGTAGCCGTACTTTCGGCCTTATTTCCACTGCGGGCATAATCGGTCAGATAAAACCCGCTTCCTTTGAAGACCAACCCAGCGCCAGAAATTATCCGTTTAACAGGCAGACCAGTGTTCGGACAAGATTCAAGTGCTGGTTCGGTTATGGATTGTTGAACCTCAAACGTAGTGCCATCCTCCCTTCGATATTCATAAGTAGGCATGGGAAGAAAATTTATGTTAAACGTTCATTATTTACTTTTTCCATTGGGTTTCGCGGGAGACTTACCTCCGGTAACAGGCGTTTTCGGTACCTGAACGGTTGTCTGGAATCCATACTGATTCAGATTCGCCAGCAATTCCTTATAGAAGGCATTATTCGGATCAATTTCCGTCAGATATTTATTGATGTATGCCTTTGTGTTGTCCAAGTCTTTTTGTACACCGTAATACGAAATCAGGTATTTATATGCCCGCGTAAATTGTGGCTTGTACTTGGCCGGGTCGGATTGTGCCAGTTCGATAAACTTATCAAACGAAGCTTTTGCAGTACCAATCTTAAAACCTGGCATATCCTCGGTTAGCTTATTGGCGCGGTTTTGGTTGTCTTCTTGGATCTGACGGGTATATCCTTGCCAATAAGGCGCGGCGGGCAAATCTGGACGCATTTCAGCCACCTTACCAAAAGTGCTATCTGCTTGGGCATATTGTTGGTTATAAAAATAGCAATAGCCCAACAAGAGGACATCTTGGTCTTTCACCTCGGCAGAGGTTTGAATTTTCTTCAGGAAGTACTGTCCTGCTTTGTTCCAGTTTCTTTTCTTGAAGTAGATATTGGCAATCGTTCCATTTAGTTCTTTTTTGCCTTCTGGATCTAACTCCACCACTTTCTCGTAGTAGGTGGCAGCGGTAGAGTCTGCACCTAATTTCTCATAGATCTTGGCGGTATAATCATAATCCGAAACCAAGATTTTTTCAGGGTCTTGCTTTGGGAAGAAGGTATTCATGGCATCCAATGCAGCCTGATAGTTACTTTTTTCGTATTGCGCATAACCCAACAAACGCCAGAGATAGTTTTCTTCCGGATATTTTGCTACAACACCAGGAATGATACGAATCAAGGTGTCATAGTTACGAGAGAAGTAGGCAGCTTCTACATATGGGCGCCAGTCTTCAAAAGTGGCGGCACCAGTAGCCACAATTTTCTCTGAAGCATCTAAAGTTCCTCCCCATTGGTTATTGTCGTAGTATAAGTCCCGAATACGGCGCAAAGGCCCAAGGAATTTGGGATCCAACTCATTGGCTTTTGTAAAGGAGGCAATGGCCATATCACTATTTTTGGCACGTTGCCAGATTTTTCCGACCTCGTAGTGTGGAATGGGGTCATTGGGAGAATATTGCATCACATATTCCCATTGGGTCACTGCTTTTCCGGCATTGTTCTGACCATCATAAGCATCTGCCAATGCCTTATAGACCGTAGGGTCCGTTTTGGCCATACTCCGGGCTTTTTCCAGAAACGTGAGGGCAAGGGTAGGATCTGCATGTTCACCCAATAACAAAGATTCCCCAATAATGCGCATCAGTGTTGCATCTTTTTTGGCTAAACGCGCTACTTTGTCGAGGTTGGTTTTAGCTCCAGCAACATTGTTGTTCAAAATCAAAATTTGCGCTGCCCCAAGCAATGCCCCTGCCGTATTTGGTGTTCCGGAAGCCAACTGCTGGAATACGGCAATCGCTCCATCTTTGTCTCCCTGATTGAGCAATATTTTTCCCAGTGCAAAATTGGTTGGGACATCGGCAGGCGCTGCCTGACTCAGGGACCTCAGCAGGGTAATCGCCTCTTCGGCGCGGTCGTAACTCAGCAATTTTTCTGCATCGCTCAGCGACTGGGCGGGCACAGCCTGAATGGCCAGCCAGCACACAAGGAGCGTTAAAAGGCTTTTCGTGAACGTATGGATCTTGTTCATGATGTTTATTGGGGTTGAGGATGACGGAAAGTCCAGAATATACAAAGTTAAGGTTGTTTTATTTTAGTATGGGGATTCATTTTTGGCTTTGATGAGCCGTAACGGCGCAGTTGCCGGAACCAAACCGGATTTAAGGATTATGCGCTGTCCTTTATCGGAGGCTGTGAAGAAGGAAAAACCTTTCCCTAAGCCATTGCGGCCTTCACGACTAATTACGTGTACCTCGCGTGTTAATGGATAATCTTTGCGTGCAATATACGCCTGATAAGGTTTAAAGTACTCCTCACCTTCAGACTTTGCAACGGCCACCACTTCTACTTTGTTGGTAAAAGAAGGATTGGTCGGGTCGTCGAGATCACTAATCCAGTTTACACCAATCACCCCAAGCACACCGGGGTTCTGTGAAACATAAGTTAATACATCCGAGGTCTGTTTGGTGGCAAAAATATTATCGGGTAGTTTTGCCCCGCCCGTGAACTGTTCAGATACATACCGCGCAGAACTGGAATTGGGGTTATCAAACACCACACGCAAGTCTCCTCCTTTTGCACCTACACCACTCCAAGACCGGATTTTACCGGAGAATATTTCTTTCAACTGCCCAACCGTCAGTTTTACCTCCCCCATTGAGGGGTGGATCACAAGGGCGATGGCATCTTTTGCGATTTTGGTTGTGATTGGCACAACCTTGATCTTTTCAAAATACTGCTTTTCCTGTGGCGTCAGTTCGCGGGAGGATATCGCAACATGGAACGAGTCACTCGCCAGAAACTTGTTCATCATTTCGGTCTCCGAGAGGTATAGCGGGGTTATCTTGGCATCTGGATAATCCGAATGAAAAACATCTAACTGAGTCTCAAAAATGGGTTTATAGGATTCGTCCACTACAATTTTGATCTTTCCACTGGTCATGGTATCCAAAACGACCCCATCATTGCGGTCGGTACAACCAATTACGGCGAGCGTGATCAAAAAGAGTGTCCAGCGTATTTGTTTCATCACAATCCTGTACAGTTTTGGTTGCTTTATCGGCCTCTGGGAATTCCAGATCGAAATTAAGCCAGAAACGAATGCAGTCGTAATTTATTGTTTTCCAAAGTCCTGATATATCCGGTATCCCCGAATACACCCATAAACAATGAACAAAGCACTCACCCAAGGTGCAATTTCAGGAGACATCATTTTTAGCTTAGGGTTGAGTACCCAAACAAAAACACCCACGCCAATATACATGGCGGTAATAAAAACCCCGAAGGTCAATCCGGCAAAAAATGATAACTTTTCAGGCTCTTTCATGTGTAGGTGATAAAAAAGCTAAGTTGTACGGCCATCATAGCAAGTAGAATAAAAAATGGGAACGGTAGAGATTTTTTTAAAAAGCATTTCGTATATAAACGTTCCGCCACCGATCTTAACTTTTGTGTAGTAAGAAAATGAAGTTAAGGAATATGTCTATCAACCTTGACAGGTATAAATCAAAAGCTAAATGAAGAATGTAAGACAATCTATTCAAAAGATGTCAAGGAATACCCTACAAAAAAGCCCTCTTGTCGAGGGCCGAAAAACAAAACGAATACTCCCTTATCCGCCTTCTCCCTCGGTGTAAGGCACATCGTCCGAGGCAACATCAGCCTGCCGCCAATCTCGGACAATGCTCGACGTAAAATAGAAACCCACAATCATGCCCACGAGATACGTGAATTGATCTAAGAGGGTACCCATTTGAATTTGGCTACTTGCGAGGGTATCGGTGGCGGTTTTTGCACCAATCAACAAGAAATAGACCAAGATAAAGGAAGTCGTGATGGCCTTTCGGTATTCGCCCTTATCCAAGTCGGATGAGTTTGAAAGCCGATTGGAGGCATATAATGTGGTGAAAAAGGCAATAACACCTGTTCCGGTGATGGCCAGCGCAAGGCTGTAGTAGTTCAGGGTGAGATAGGCATACACCACGAGTGCCGCAATCCCAATAACCCCCGCCATAGAAATCATTCCAGCATAAAGCCAACTATTTTTATTTCGCCAACCAGAATCTACGGCTTCGTTGACAAGTTCGCCTTCGGTCTGGTACACCACATTGGGCAAAGCATAGGGCTTTCCAAACGGTCCTGAGGGGACGTTTACAGGAATGGAGGTTTCTGCGGGGGGCGCGGTGGGGTTGCCCGTATTATAATTTACGGCGTCCGGATATTCGTTCAGGTCCACATCGGGTCCTGAATTAGGAGACGGATACGAAGGCACTGTTGTGTTTGGCATAGGAGTTTCAGGTAACACGTTTGAGGGAAGAGGAACCGGAATTTCTGAAGGCACGACAACGGTTTGCGGTAGCTCCGGTGGGATTGGGGGAACCGTCGCGGTAAGCGAAGGAGCATCCGCGAAAGTGTTAGAAGTCCAAGTATCGGGCACAAGAGGTGGCAATGCCTCCTGCTGTTGTGCCTCATCCATTGTCAGGGATTCACTTGGGCGCGGGAACAAATCAGCCAATTCTTGTAGTGCGTCTGGAGAGACCTGTGGAGGTATCGGAGGCAGCACTTGCTCCTCTTTTAGTGAAGCAGCCAGCGCGTCCCCAAGACGGTATATGGAGTGGTGTACAAATTTTGCCATGAAAGTCTGTGGGTTTTCGGATGAAGGTTATACTCCGAAAAATTCAGAAGGCCGGATTAATTGCCCCCATAAACTATGAAATCCCACATCAAAGAACAATCATCCAGAAAAAAACAATATAATGGCCTTTCACACTTAGTTGGCAAATGGTTTAAGCGTTTGTATTTTGAACGCTGAACCACCTACCCTGTGTATTTGTTGAAAAAACGTTTTATGTTCGATTCAGTTTCGGAGTTGTGGACAGATCTACCAATCTTTCTCGCTTGTACGTTGTTTTTACTGGGCTTGGTGGGGATAGGCGAGTGGCTAAATGCCCGCCTACACGTTTCTGCGGAGGTGACCCGTCGGTTGATTCATGCGTTTACAGGATTGTTTGTTACGCTTTCACCGCTGCTTTTTACCAATCCATTCTGGATCTATGTACTGGCGCTCATATTTGTTGCTGCAAACTTTATAGCAATCCAACATCACTGGTTTCAGGGAATGCATGGTATTTCCCGAAAAAGCTGGGGCACTGTCACTTTTCCATTGGCATTGCTTTTTGCATTGATTACCAGTTGGAGTCCTGATGAAGGACGGATATTTGCCATACAGTGTACGTTTTTAGTGCTCTCCTTTTCGGATCCACTTGCCTCTTGGGTGGGGATGAGCGTGCCGAAACCGATGGCGTATCAGATTGGCGAGTCCAAGAAATCGGTGGCAGGCTCAATAGCATTTGCACTTTCCGCTTTTTTATTGGTTCTGATTGGGCTATACCTGAATGGTTTTGATTTACGCTGGGGCTGGGACACGATCATATTGGCAGCTTTTACTTCGGCAGTTGCTGCGACCCTTGCGGAGGCCTTAGGCGGAGATGGCTGGGATAATTTTTTCATGGTTGTCGCAATTCTGACGGCCCTTGTTTTCGTGAATCACCATCATGGTTTGGCCTATTATTTAGCATTTTCGGTATTGGTGGGGATCGGTTTTGCCTTTTCGGCTTGGCGTTTGAAGTTTCTGGACCTATCGGGCACGCTTGCGGTGGCATTGTTTGGCATGACGGTTTTTGGACTGGGGGAATGGAAATGGAGCTTACCCGGCCTCACTTTTTTTGTACTGTCGAGTTTATTATCCAAATTTGGTAAGAAGCGAAAAGCAGCCATCGAAGGAAAAAACGAAAAAACTTCGCGTCGGGATGCTGGTCAGGTTTATGCCAATGGTGGGTTTGCCTGGGCAATGCTGGTTTTATACGTATTTTTCCAGAACGAGGTCTTTTATTGGGCTTTTGTGGCCTCTTTTGCCGCTGCCGCTGCCGACACCTGGGGAACCGAAATTGGGGGCTATTTTCAAGGAAAGACCTGGCAATTGCCTACGTTTCGCCTGGTGCCACCCGGCGTCTCCGGCGGTATTTCGGTATCTGGAACCATCGGAGCGCTTTTCGGATCAGGTGCGGTTTGGCTGGCGAGTGCCGCCTTTTTAGGCGATGTATGGATCTGGAAAGGAGCCTTTATAATTGTGGGCGCTGGTATGGTTTCCATGTTTCTGGATAGCATTCTTGGCGGAACGGTTCAGGCGCAATATATGGATGCTTCTGGCGTGGTGGTAGAACGACGATATAGCGGTTTGGTAGAAAACCGCCTCATTGCCGGATACCGTTGGATCAATAATGACCGTGTTAATCTTGCAAATACCTTTTTAGGCGGAATATTAGGCGGTTTGTGTTATCTTTGGCTCATATAGAGGATATACCGCCCCTTATTGGGATATATTAAACGTATTGTTGCCATTTCCCCGTTCATCATTTTAACCTGCATTCGTTATGGTTTGGTACAAACAACTACATTGGCAAATTATTTTAGGGTTGCTTCTGGGCTTGGTTTATGGCGTAGTCGCAGCAACCAATGGTTTTCAGCAGTTCACAACCGACTGGATTACCCCTTTCGGTACTATTTTCATTAACCTCCTCAAACTGATCGCTGTTCCATTGGTTTTGGCGTCCTTGATTATGGGTGTGGCTTCTCTGGCAGACATCCGAAAATTAGGCCGTATTGGAGGTAAAACACTAGGACTTTACATTCTAACAACAGCCATTGCCATTGCGATTGGTCTTCTGGTTGCGAATATTTTTCAACCCGGCCATCAGGTTCCACCCGAGATGCGTGAGTCCTTGATGTCTTCTTATGCCGATAATGTACAAACCAGTAAAGACGCCGCCGCCTCTGTGGGACAACGGGGGCCTTTGCAAATCCTTATTGATATGGTTCCGGATAATATTTTTAAGGCCGGAGCAGACAACCGCAACATGCTTCAGATTGTCTTCTTTGCTATTTTCTTTGGGATTGGACTTTTACAGATTCCCAAGGTCAAGGCCAAGCCCATATTAGACTTCTTTGACGGCTTGAATGATTTGGTGATCAAATTGGTGGACATCATCATGCTCATGGCACCTTTGGGTGTCTTCGCCCTCATGTCCAGTACCATTGTCAGCGTGGCAGGAGACGATCTTGGAAAATTACTCCAACTGCTGGGGGCTTTAGGCATCTATTGCATAACGGTTATAGGCGGACTCATTATCCACACGACTGTAGTGTATCCGGCATTTTTATATGGTTTGAGTCGTTATAACATCAAAAAGTTTTTTAAGGCCATTTCCCGTGCCCAATTAGTTGGCTTTTCCACCAGTTCGAGTGGAGCCACCCTTCCTGTAACGATGGAGTGCGCCGAAGAGAAAATAGGGGCCTCCAAAGAAATTTCTTCGTTTGTCTTGCCATTGGGGGCAACGGTTAATATGGATGGGACGGCCCTATATCAAGGGGTTGCGACCGTTTTTATTGCCCAGGCATTAGGTATGGACCTAAGTTTTTCAGCACAGTTGAATGTGTTATTACTTGCCGTAATGGCCTCCATCGGAACCGCAGCAGTACCGGGAGCTGGTGTTATTATGCTCATCATTATTTTGGAATCGGTAGGGGTTCCAAGTGCCGGAATTGCACTTATTTTAGGGGTAGATCGGATTCTCGATATGCTTCGGACAGTAACCAACATTACAGGTGACCTGATGGTCTGTACGGTAATTGCCAAGTCCGAGGGACAGTTACACGAAGTAAATCCGGATCCACATGCCGATGATGTTCGCCTAACAGCAGCGGAATAATGTACCACATCATTAATTTTTGATTCCGAACTATACTTTTGGGTCTTCGGGTGCGTTGTTAGAGATGTCTGCAACTCACCCGAAGACTTTTTGATAAAAAACAGATGCTTTCGATATATAGACGGATTTCTTTGTGGCTTTTGCTGGCCTGCACATTGGTCATTGCCCAACCTAAGCACGATCTTCCCATGATCCCAGCGCTCAAACTAGGTCGAGAAGCTTTTTTTGCATTTCGTATCACTCAGGCCACACAGCAATTCCAACAAGTGATCCAATACAACAAAGACCCCATGAGCCAAGCGATGGCACAGTACCATTTATCGTCAATGGCGGTCTGGCAATTTGGTTTTGGTCAAACAACAGCGAGGCTTAATGAATTCAAAACGCATAACACGGCGCTTAATACGGCTTTACGTTATGTGAGCGATCCGTTATGGCGTCGGTTTTTGACAGCCGAGTCGGCCATGCACCGTGCCATTGTTGGTATTTTGCGGAATGATATGCTTGGCGCTGCAATGGCCGGACGAGAGGCGTACAACAACTATGTATGGTGCATAGAGCAAGATCCATATTTTGAAGAAGCCTATAAAGGTATGGGCTTGATGCAAGTTTTGATCGGCTCTGCACCAAGAACATATCAAGGCCTTCTGGGTTTTCTGGGGTATCGTGGTACGGTACAAGATGGCCTAAATCACTTAGAACGGGCCATTACAAAGGCCAAGTGGGTACAAGAAGAAGCTGCAATTTATTTTGCACTGAGCGACGAGATCTTGAACCGAAATGAACGGAACGGAATCCAGAAGATTGGTGCGTTGCAAAAGGCATATCCACAAAGTCCATTACTCAATTTTTTATACGGCTACGCCCTACGTAATAAGTTTCAGGCGCGTGAGGCGCTGCCTTATTTGGAGGCCGCTACACGATCCGGGAAAAAGAGCGAAGTAGTTGTGCCTACCATCTTTTTGTTTTATCTGGGAGAACTTTACTTCCGGCTGAATCAATACGAAGAAGCCATTCGAGAGCTTACACGATTTACACAGGAGTTTCAGGGAACGACCCTTGTTGGGCAGGCATATTTTAAAATGGGTCAGGCCTTAGAAATGGGTGGAGACCGGAAGGCCGCTGTGGAGATGTACCAAAAAGTGAAAGCCGGATTTGCCTATGACATGGATGAATTTGCCCTCAGACAGGCGACACTGCGTATCGAAACACCAATGACGCCTATTGAGAAGCAATTACTACGCCTACAAAATGCTTCGGATGCGGGCGATTATGCCTTTGTACTTACAGAAGTGGAAAACATCTTATCCCAAGAAACCATCTCCCCAACGCACCTCGCAGAAGCACACTACCGGAAAGGGCTGTCACTTCAAAAATCCCAACGCTACGAAGAAGCAATTGTTTTTTTTGATCGGGCTGTCCAAAACCCTGGAGATCCTCTTGCCAAGTGGGGCCCTTATAGCCAACTCTATATTGGTGAATGCTACGAAGCCCTCCAACAACCAGAGAATGCCATTCTTGCCTATCGGAAAGCCCTGATGTATCGGGAAAAATTCGATTATCATAAGGGCTTAGAACAACGGGCAAGAACGGCATTAAGTCGGTTAAAAGTAGGGAACTAACGCCTACGCCCACCCAGACCCAATACACCAAGCAAGCCTCGGGCCAATTCGTTAAAGACGGTTTTGGTCACTTGTTTACCCACCGAACTGGTCAGTACCTGCTCTACAATGGTTTTTTCAGGTTTGCGCTTGGCTGTTTCGGTTTGTGCTTTTTGTTGCTGTTTTAGCTGCTCGGCCTGTGCTTTTTCCTGCTGGCGCTGCAACTCGGCTTGTTGTTCGGCAAGTTGGGCTTGCTGCATTTTGGCATTGAGTATTTCGTAGGCACTTTGCGGATCTACCACCTTGTTGTATTTAGCAGCCAGTTTAGATTTCGCAACCAGCGCGTCCAACTCCATCGGTGTAAGTACATCCATTCGCGAACCGGGCGCACACATCAACGTGTGTACCAATGGGGTTGGAGTCCCTTTCGGACTGAGTACTGTGACAAAAGCCTCCCCAATCCCCAATTCGGTCAGTTCATCTTCCACTTGATAGAATTTCGATTCCGGGTAGTTTTCAGCCGCCGATTTAATATCTTTGCGGTCTTTCGCAGTAAAAGCACGAAGGGCGTGTTGTACTTTGAGGCCCAATTGTCCTAAAACGGCATTGGGAATATCGGCAGGGTTTTGGGTAATAAAGAAGATACCAATGCCTTTCGAGCGGATCAATTTGATGATGGCTTCAATTTGGTTGAGTAAAACCTGCGAAGCTTCCGAAAACACTAGATGGGCTTCATCTATAAAAATACACAACTTAGGGGCCTCCAAATCCCCTTCTTCCGGAAACGATGCATACACCTCGGCCAGCAATTGTAGCATAAAGGTTGCAAACAATTTAGGACGGTCTTGCAAATCGGTGAGCCGGAGGATGTTCACCATACCGCGACCCGTTTCAAGATCTATCCGGCAGAGGTCATCCACCTCGAAAGACGGCTCGCCAAAAAACACTTCGGCGCCTTGTTGCTCCAACTCCAGTACTTTCCGGATAATGGTTCCAACGGTGGCTGTCGAAATGGCGCCATATTCTACAGTAATCTCGGCTTTGCCTTCTTCTGCCAAATAAGAAAGGGTCTTTTTGAAGTCTTTAAGGTCTAAAAGAGGCAATTGTTTGTCATCGCAGTATTTAAAAACCACAGAAACGGCACCAGATTGCGTATCGTTCAGCCCTAAAATTTTGGAAAACAATACCGGGCCAAATTCGGTAACGGTGGCGCGTAGCCGTGCCCCTTTTTCTCCGGAAAGGGTTAGGAATTCTACCGGATTGGCGGTAACCTTATAGGGTAGCCCGATTTTCTGGTGGCGTTCTAATGCACGGGTATTGTTCGGATCACCACTGGCCGCAATTCCCGAAAGGTCGCCTTTGATATCCATCAACAATACTGGAATGCCGTTTTCCGAAAGTTTTTCGGCAAAGAGTTGCAGGGTTTTGGTTTTTCCGGTTCCGGTAGCACCAGCAATCAAGCCATGCCGATTGAGCATTTTAACGGGAACACGCACCAAGGTGTTGGGTAGGCTTTCTCCTTTGTATAAGGCGCCACCTAACGCAATGGTGGTTCCAGAAAACTGATACGCTGTTTGTATGGTCTGGATAAATTCTTCTTTGGTTGCCATTGGATGCATGATTTGGGGTTTGCGGATCGTATTTTCGGGAATCTAAGTCATTGCTACCATCTGCGCAACTGCGCTTTTCACGACCTTCTATTCAGCATGTTCAAAAATCTCTTCTGGAGCATCATAATCATCGGTTTTGCAGGGGCAGGGTATTATTACCTCATGAAAAATCCTGAATCCGTACCCCAATCAACCGACACAATGAAGAAACCAGAAAAACCACCTTCTTCTTTTCCATCCCCTCCCGCGCCCACGCCGCAGCCTACACCTGCGATGATCAAAAGCAAGCCATTCCGTGGATGTCCTGCTGAAGGTTCGGGTGGTGATCCACTAATGAATATCCAAAAAAACCGAGACCACTGGCCACAGGCGTATCGGCCCGTCTCCTTCGACTGGGTGTATAAACTCCCAGTTCCGAAAGAAATCCATCGCAAAGACCGACAAAATTGGCGCTTACGCGATGTGCAGTTGGTGGCCGAGTATGAACAGATGGCGGTCTCGGTAGAGGGCTTCTTAGCGGGTGCAAAAATTTCCGGCCCAGAAACCACCAATTGTAATGGCATCGAAAATGAGATGTTAGACTTTCATATGTGGCTTGTTGAAACCCGACGACGAGACCGAGCAAAATCTATTGTCGTGGAACCCACCCCGCGACTGCGTGCCCAGAACCCCGACTGGTCACTTACCCGCTTAAATGCCATTGCCAATACCCAAAAACGGGTTCGGATTTCAGGCTGGCTCTTTATGGATCCTGAACACCCCGAACAATTAGGAAAAACACGGGGAACACTTTGGGAAATTCATCCTATCATGAAAATAGAAGTAGAAGAGAACGGTAGATGGGTGAAGTTATAGGCACATAAACCCGACCATGACATGCAAAAAGCCATTAAACTGATCGCACAACTAAAACAAGTGGCCGAAACCTCGCCCGAAGCCATCCATTTTGCATTGGGAAACCTATCTCAACAATTGTATTTATTGGAAGTAGCCCCGTCGGAAGGTACATTTTCGTTAGCTGTCTGGGTGGTGGGTGAACAAGAAGCCATCGGCCATTTTTTGCCTATGGCTACGACCTATCTTCGGACGGTACTTGCACAAATCCCTGAAGTGGAAGTCCTGTCTATCACCGAAAATCCCGATACCGAGAATTTTCAGCAGTTGTACGAGATATTGAACGGCCCTTCTATCGCCTGAACCGAACCAACCAAACGATAAAAAATACGCGGGAGTCAAGCCTTCGCCCGATTCCCGCGCACCCTTTCCCATTATTCTTCCCAAACAGTAATACCTAATTTTTTATCTTCGGAAGCGCACTCCAAAACCAAGCCGCTGGGTGTTATCTTTCCCGAATCCAATATTTGCGCCAGCTAGTAACCGAGGCGTAAACTGATATTGCAAGGCGAAGTTTATATCTAAAATCTGTTGTTCTGGATTTTCCGGAATCGGGCGATGCCAAACCAGTGTTGGTTGCACCGAGAAGCGGTTTCCAACCCGTTGTTTATATGTTCCCGCACAGGTCATACTTTGGGGTAAACCCGCCAACTGTTCTATAAAACACTGCGACAAAAAGTAGTTTCGCGGATTATTTTGAACTAAAAAACCACCCCCGGCAATCCATTCAAAATCTTTTCCATTTTTCAGACCCGGACGCAGCGTTGCCAAAAACGTAACGGCACTTCCGGCACGTACATTGACATCCAATGAAATCCCATAACGGTAATCCAATTGGCCTTTTGAACCAAACAGGGCCAGTCCGGTGCGTGTCTTTTCCGTCAGACGGATCATCGCTCCCACACGTGCACCCTTCCAAGCATCGGTCCGATTTTCGGTTTGCACATCGCGAAAAGCCGTGGCAGTCAACGCAAACTTCCGGTTCAGTTGATGGGCCACCTCAGCCACTTGTTGCTCCACATGCCGGCCCTCTGAAACTGTTAATTTTCCCGTATTGATGGTCAGATCGGTTTTTGCGGCATACTTCAGGGCCTCTAATCCGTCTATAGCCCCTGCATGATCGGGGACTTGGGCCAATACTTCCCGATATAACCGACGGGCTGCGTCGTAGTGTAGCAATGCCCGATACGAAAACGCTAGACCGATCTTAGGCTCCATTTGCTCTGGATACGCAACTACCAGCGCCTTAAACCGCTCTGCGGCACGCTCCGGCGCTCCCTGCCATGCCGTTACCCAAGCCTGCCCCATCAACGCAGGGAAAAGATCGGGATCCGCATACAATAAATCGCGATACAATGCCTGCGCTTCTTCATATTTTTTCGCCCAAGCCAAGGTGATGGCCAATTCTAAGCGTGGATTCACCTCCTGTGGAAATTGCGCTGAAACCAAACGTAGGAGGTGAATAGCCGTTTCAAGATCTTTCTGGTTCCGGGCCTCGATAGCACAGGCCACCATTTGTGGCCACTCTATTGCGGAAAGGGCATCCGGAAGACGAGCACAGTCTATCTGGGTATGTTGCGCAACTACGGTGGCGTGATGAAGCACTAAAAAGGCTATTTTCAAGGTCAGAAAGACAATACGGTTGCGCATAAATAGGGTTCTGGTTTAGCTGTACATGGCACGAAGTACCACCAGCAGACCAATGAAGAGCAAAATTAAAATCTCTTTATAGAGAAGAGTACGCTCATGCCACCGATCTTCCATGATTTCCGAGTTTGCCAATAGATGACGGCTTTGGCGGTTCAGGATGGCGGCTTTGGCCTGCTGAAGGACTCCTAAGGGTTTTCTGCTCAGAACGCCGCTCAGGGTATGGTTGCTCAGGGTTCGCACCTCTTTGTAATTGCTCAGAACGCTTTGGGTCGGATTCATTTTAACTCACGTTTACTCTTGGAACGTTTGTCCTTTGTGACGTGTGCAAAATCCTCCAAAAAAGAGGTACGGTTCAGATTTGTTCGATCAAGCTTTTTTTTTATTCGACGAATAAGGCTCCTTGCCAGATGAATCAGTTCTTTGGGGAAACGGTTCCCAAAACATAAGAATTATCCCACCGAATCCGCCGCTCATCCGTTTTACACAAACACTCGCCAAAGGCCTAAGCCTAAAACCATTTTATTTCCTGAAAGGGATACATTTCAGAATTGCAATGCGCATTCAACACAAGTAGGTAAGTAGCATGTAAAAGATGCGTTTAGCTTCTAATTTGGGAAATTGTAAACTTTATCCCTCAGAAAGTGTAAATAACGTTTTTTCATCACCATATTAAAGACCTATTTTTCGTCATCCAAATTCAACATGACAGGTTTTATTCTTGATGCAGGTTTATCAATCAATATTCTTTATCTTTGGTTTCTTTTGTGATAAAGGCTTTATGCTCGTCAAATCATGTTGTCAATCAAAAGGTAAGACTCTTCTCTTTTGATTGAAACTTTACCTCAACCCCATGTTAAAACCAATTCTTATGAAGTCTTCTCTGGTAACCTAGGGAAGGTTATGTGTCAGACCTAACCTTCACCTCTGCAAAATTATGTTCGTCAGTAGCTTGTTGGCTTCTCTAACAAGCCCAAGCAGCCAAGCCCAATGGACGATGACAAACCCTGCGGCGGCAGGTAATACCTTACAATCGGTGTCTTGTGTTGATCCCGATACGGATAGCTTACCAACGTGTTTTGCCGTGGGTGAATCGGGTACACTTGTTAAAGTCTTTTTTGATGAAACTGACTCCCGTTGGGAGTTGGAAGGTGTCGTTAGCCAAACCACAAGCAATATGAATGATATAGATTGCCCAACTCCCTCTTTTTGCATGGCTGTGGGGAATAATGGTGCAACGATGTATTGGGATGAGAGCGTTTGGACTGTTGTTGCAACGCCTACGGCCAATCACCTAAACGGCGTAGTGTGTTTAAGTGCTACTTTTTGTAAAGCAGCAGGTGCAAGCGGCACGCTTTTATCTTGGAATGGCACGGCATGGAGCGATGAGTCTATGGGTACTACGGAATCGCTCTTCGGCCTAGATTGTACCAGTGTATCCGCTTGTATGGCTGTCGGTGGAAATGGTAAGGCATTTTTTTGGAATGGCACTACGTGGAGTACCTCAACAACAGGCACTATCGAAACACTCAATGGAATTTCATGTTTTGACACCGCTTGTACAGCCGTAGGGGACAATGGAACCGTTCTAAGGTGGGAAAGCAGTGTATGGGCCAGCCAAACCTCTGGAAGTATCTCCCATTTTTTAGATGTTTCTTGTGCGAACGCAAGCTGGTGTGTGGCGGTACAAGCAGGTGGAAACATTATGGACTGGAATAGCCTTGATTGGACGCTGATTGACAACCTGACAAGCACGAATTTATATGGGGTTTCTTGTACGTATGATGAGGGGGTAAATAGTTTTTGCATTGGAGTTGGTGAAAGCGGGGTAGCGGTTTTGTCTGATAATGGTAATGCTTGGAAATATGCAACGGGCGGTATTGTCCAAAATCTGCGAGATTCTTCTTGCCCAGATGCAAATACTTGTGTCATGGTTAGTGATAATGGACGTGTTTTTTACAAAAGTAATAATGAGTGGCTGTATGAAGTGCCTGTATCTGCTGCAACATGGAACTCCGTTGTTTGCACAAACTCGGTTTGCTTTGCAGTCGGCAACGGTGGCGAGATTGCGCGATGGAGTGGCGTTGGTTTTAGTTGGGAGCGGGTAGAGGCCAACATTACCACAGAAAACCTAAAGGCTATCTCTTGCATTTCGTCCAGTTCCTGCGTGGCTGTTGGAGATAACGGCACGCTTGTTCGGATGTCTAGTGGGGTTTGGAGTTTGTTAAGTTCACCAACAACAGCGCACTTGAATGGCGTGTTCTGCCGTCAGTCTGGCTCCAGTGTTGTTTGTGTGGCAACGGGAGATAACGGGGTCGTTTTAAGGGGTAACACCAGTTCTTTTAATGTTCAAAGTACGGGTTCTACACAAAACTTATATGGGGTACATTGTTTGAATGGTACGTATTGCCTCGCTGTAGGGGCTGGTGGAACGATTCTAAAGTGGAATGGCACTAATTGGACCGCCCAAACTTCTACAACAATGGCTACCCTATTAGATGTGGATTGTGTTTCCGCCAATCTTTGTATGGCCGTTGGCGAAAATGGGGCAATTGTTCGCTGGTTGGATACGGCATGGGGAACCATGACTTCTGGTACTACACAAACCTTACGCAGTATTGATGTTTCGAGCGGTGATCTGGCAGTGGTTCTCGCTAAAACGGCTGTTAATTATTATGCAACGGCTACAGGAGATAGCGGTTTGATGCTTTACATTGCAGATGCCGCTCTACCTGTTACCTTTACGGGAATTCAAACGCAGATTACAGGGCAAACAGCCACGATTTTGTGGCGAACCGCACAAGAAATCAATAGCGACTACTTTGTAATAGAGCGCCAAACAGCAAATGACTGGGAAGTTTTGCAACGGATTCAAAGCGCAGGTACCCCCCATAGGCCCCAAGACTACCAACTGTCTATCCCCAACTTGGCTTATGGGGTACATACATTCCGAATAACCGAATACAGTTTAAACGGTGCGGCTACGCATGGCATGCCCTTTGATGTGCGTATTGAACTTGCGGATACGTTTGCCCTTTCGGAGGCTTACCCCAATCCGTTTAATCCCCAAACCCAGTTTACCTTAACGGTTGCCCGTACCCAAAACGTGCAAATTGGGGCCTATAACTTGTTGGGGCGGGAAGTCGGACAGGTTTTTAGTGGACGTTTGGCGGGGCAGACAACCCATGCCTTTCGGTTGGATGGAAGCGCTTGGGCTTCGGGCTTGTATTTTATCCGAATCGTAGGCGAGTCCTTTAACGCCACCCGAAAAGTTAGTTTGGCCAAATAAATAAAAGCCCTATAATGCTTTCTGCATAAAAAACGCCTCGTTAGTTTACATACCAGCGAGGCGTTTGAAACTACAATTTAAGAAGTGCGAAAAAAGGCCCCCTGTAGGACAAAGGGCCTAAAAGCATGTAGTTGCGAGATTTACGCTACATCATTTCCACGCGGTTGAAAGGACTGGATTCCAGTAATTTCACGTCCCAAGATCAACCCATGTATGTCGTAAGTACCTTCGTAGGTATTTACACTTTCGAGATTGACGGCGTGATGAATCACGCGAAACTCGCCACTGGTTCCATTTCCGCCCAGCATGTCACGGGAAATACGGGCAATTTCGAGTGCTTTTCCGCAGTTGTAGCGTTTGGCTAACGAGATTTGTGGCGGCATACTTTGGCCCAGATCGTGTAAATTACCCAAGCGCCACGCGAATAATTGCATGGCCGTGATGTCGGTGGCCATGTTCGCAAGTTTGGTTTGGACTAGTTGGTTTGCTGCAAGCGGATATCCAAATTGCTGGCGCTCGGAGACGTATTTTTTGGCGCGAGCATAACAGTTTTCGGCAGCCCCCAAGGTACCCCAAACGATGCCATAACGTGCACTGTTTAGGCAGGTGAAAGGTCCTTTGAGACCACGAATCTCTGGAAATACGTTCTCATCGGGCACAAAGCAATCTTCGAGGACGATTTCGCCTGTTTCGGAGGCGCGAAGCGACATTTTGTGCGGGATTTTAGGCGTAGTAAAGCCCTTAAAACCACGTTCTACGATAAAGCCACGAATCACACCCGGATCATTTTCATGCTCCTTGGCCTTGGCCCAGACCACCGCAATATCGGCGATAGGAGCATTGGTGATCCACATTTTGGCCCCATTAAGCCGCCATCCGCCTTCAGTTTTACGGGCATTTGTCACCATCGAAGCAGGATCTGAGCCATGATCTGGCTCCGTAAGACCAAAACAGCCAATCAGTTCAGCCGTTGCAAGTTTCGGCAAGAAGCGTTGTTTTTGTGCTTCCGTTCCGAATTTGTAGATGGGCCACATCACCAAAGAAGATTGTACCGACATAAAACTACGGTAGGCAGAGTCCACCCGTTCTACTTCGCGGGCAATCAGACCATAGGCTGTATAACCTGCGCCCAGACCTCCATAAGATTCGGGAATGGTCGCCCCAAGCAAGCCACGTTCGCCCATTTCCTTTGGGATTTCCGGATCAAAATACCCCTCCTGATTGCCTTTCAATGCACGAGGTTCTAAATACTGCTGGGAATAGTCGCGGGCCGCCTGCATGATGAGGCTTTGCTCTTCCGACAATAACGACTCAAATTGATAGACATCTTCCGCATTAAATTTCACAGACATAAACGTATGTTATTTATAAACAAGATTAAAGGGTTCCTTTAGTTCGCAATTGGTTTCGGAAAGAGAAAGTTACGGAAGGCCCTACGAAAGCCGCGTTGATTCAGCGTGAAGGTTCTGCGACTACGCTTTGCGGTGTCCTACGACCTTTTTGCCATCGGATAACCAGCCCGTTATCGGGAGCGAACAAAAAAACGATCAAAAATAACGCACCCAGCACAACGGTAATCCCTCCGGCGATAGAGGCATTATAATACGCGGCCACATAATACCCCAATACAGAAGAGAGGCCACCAATTCCGACAGCAATGCCCAATAGCCAACGCAACTTATCGGTAAGCAAGAAGGCTGTCGCTGGCGGAGCAACAATAAGAGCCACTACCAGAATGGCCCCCACACTCTCGAACGAAGAAACCGTGACCAGCGAAACAACGCTCATGAGGGCATAATGCCAAACAACCGTCGAAATCCCCACAGATACCGCATAGGCAGGATCGAAAGCGCAGAGTTTGAGTTCTTTGTAACCCAATCCCACAAATGCTACGACCAAGAGCAAAACCCCACCCGTTTGCCAGAAAGCACGTGGCAGGGTTAATCCCAGATGGGTTTCAAGGTCTAAGGGTACATAGGCGATTTCGCCATAGAGCACGCAGTCTTGGTCTAAATCTACTTGGCGGCTAAACAACGAAATGAGGATAACCCCGACGGCAAATAGGAAAGTAAAAACAGTGCCCATCGCAGCATCCTCGTTCACCCGCCCCCGGTTTCGGAGCAGCTCGGTAAGCCACGTGGTTAATAGCCCCAGAAGCCCTGCCCCGATTAACATAGGTAGGACGTTACGGCTACCTGTTAGTAAAAAGGCCAGAACAATGCCCGGCAAAACAGCGTGGCTAATGGCATCGGCCAACATGGTAATTTTGCGCAACATCATGAAGGTTCCGACAAGGGCGCAGGCCGTGGCCACCATTACAGCCGTAAAGATGATTTCAAATTCCATGCTCATGTGCGATGGCGATTTTACAATTGGAATAAATACGTAAGTTTGGCCACTCCCATGCGGTTAAGCAGGTCTTCTTCACGGAACCGGATGTGGTCTTGGAAGAAATAACCCGTATTAAACACCAAAAACAGATCGCTACCGGGCCGATGAATCCAATTAATGCGAATATTGGAGCGGAAACGGTGCGAGAAGTTATCATATTGAATCAGGGCATTGGCGAATAATTTTCGACTGGTAGCGGCTTGGACCGTGAGACCATAGGTAGTGGCATCAAAGCGGCCATTGGTTAAGGGCAAATCTATGATATTATAATTAATGGTTTGTTCCGCCTTTAGGTATTTCGAGAAGCGATAGCCGATCAGGTTTTGGAGGAGTGTGCGGGTTCCATGATAAAAACCGCCTGTTTGCGCCGTAGCGGTGATGTAAAGCGGTCGGCTTGGGTCGCTCGAAGCCGTTAATGCAGCAAAGTTGAAGTGGTATTCTCCGGCAGGAATTACCACATCGGGACGTATTGCAAAAGGTGCAATTAGGTTTTCAAATGCCCGGGTCACTTTCAGACCAAACCGATCACGTTTCACAAATAAAACCGTTCCATTAAAAACAACCTCCGAGGATTCTAATGTACCTGCTTGGTTTTTGAGATACTCGCCCGATCCGGTAAAGGATAGTCGTCGGACTTTTTTCTGGCCGGTCCGGCTGATATAAGGATTATAAGAGGCACTCGCAGCATAACGCTGTACATTATCGCGTTCCACAAATCCCAATCCAGGATTATACCCGGCATCTACCTGAGTATATTGGAATTTTGCATTATAGAGGTCTTTCAGGAAAAGCAAAGACAGGTTTCCGGCAGCAGTGTTTTGGTTTTTGCGGGAATCCCAAACAGTATTGAACCAGCCGCTAAGTTCACTCGCGCCCCAAAAGCGATAACTGGCATCAGCTCCAGCCACACGGTTATACGCCTCATCATTCTGGACATTTGTAAAAATGGCTCCAATACTGAGTTGGGGCATCACTTCCGCCCTGAGGCGCATTGCACCATAATTTTGACCCTTTTGTGAGTCATTGCTCTTTGTCTGGATATTTAGGAGACCCACCGAGAGTTTGCCTTGCTGTCCGGTTATTCTTGCCCCCGCCAGAATATCATTGGTAATCCCTATATTGCGGCTAAAAAAAGTTTCCGTTTCGCCGGTATTTCCAAATTCAAATAAACCATTTCGTTCTAAAAAGAACTCTCGCTTTTCGGGTAAAAACAGATTAAAACGGGTAAGATTGATTTGGGCGGCGTCGGCCTCCACTTGTGCAAAATCCGTATTGTATGTCAAGTCTAAGGTCAGGTTAGACGATAAACCATACTTCACATCCACACCTGCATTACGGACAATCTCATTCTTAGCAGTATTATTCGTTTGAAGATTGCGTTGTGCGCCCACAATGGCATAGGGCTTAATCTGTAAATTTCGTCCACGGTTTACATTTTTAATCCCTACTAATTTGGCATATCGTGATACAGACAATAATTCCGATTTATAATTAAGCGGAATAAATGGAAACGTGAGGCGTTCATTTTTGCGGTTAATGACCCGCTGAACCGCGACTCCCATCACCAATTCGTCGTCTTTACTAAACCGAATGGTTTTAAAAGGGATTTTCACCTCCAATACCCAGCCAAAATCGGTAACACGGCCTTCGCTAAAATACACCCCATTCCAATCCCAGTTATACGTTTTTTCATCAGAGATTAGGGCATCGTCCTGTGTGCCCAGCGGGTTCATCTCGAAGATATAGCCATTTCGGCCATCAAAATAGGTATCTAAACCGATTTGGATGTTGTCGTCCTTGTCTATGCGTCCGCCTCGATCAAAGACATTGGCACGGATAAGGTGGGGTTCTTTGTCGTAAAAGACCAAGCCAAAATAGAGGTTGTCTCGGTCGTAAGCAATGCGGAGTTCCGATTTTTCGGTTCCGGGCTGCCCTTCGGAAGGCTGCCTTTGGCGAAAATCCGTTTCCGGGGTAATAGACTGCCAAATGGCCTCATTTAATTGACCATCCACCGTAATTTTTTCTTCTGTAAAATGGGCGGCTATTAGGGGTTGGGTGTTCTGTGCCCGCAGCAGATGCAGGCTGGCAAGGAAAACAAGGGTGAAAATACGCTTCATTGTGTTTGGGAGTTTGGGTACAAAACTTTTGCGTCTCCATCAGACCCAGCCGTCTGTAAAATAGTTACGTACTCGTGCTGGCTGAATTGTTGTAGGGAATGGGCGAGGCATGTGGATCATGTAGAGGATGATTTAGGGTTTGGCGCAGTTTTTCCTCTAATTCAGGTGTAATCATGTGTTCCATTGCCTCGGCATCGGCATGTACGTGGTCATCCGGAAAAGCCAGATGCTCGGCGAGATATACTTCCCAAAGTCGGTGTAACCGCGTAATTCGTATGGCTTCTTCCCAACCTTTTTGTTGAAAAAGGTACCCCCTTTCCGCTTGCCTCACATATCCTTCTTTTACCAAACGCCTCAGACATAAAGCCAGTTCTTGGGGAACAAAAAATCGTTTTTCCGAAATGTCATGAAGTGTAAATAATTGTTTTTCAGGCACTTCTTCATGCAATTGATACAAGGTTTTCAAGACATTTTCCCGCATGATACGCCGCCCTGTTTGCCTGTGTCGCAACCATCTGGCCATTACACCGCGTTCGGGTGCAAAAAACATGGAGGTTGCAAAAATGAATGTGGTGGCCACCACAACACATGGGCCGGTGGGTAAACCCGGAATATAATAGGAGGCAAATGCCCCCAACCACCCACTCAAGGCCCCAAATGCCCCCGCCAGCCACATCATCACACGCAGATCCTCCGTCCAATACCGAGCGGCAACGGCGGGCGTTACCAAAAGAGCAGCCATAAGTACTACGCCAACGGCCTGAATACCTACGGTGATAGCGGCCACCAACAAAGCCGTCAGCAAAGCATCATACCGAAAAACATGAAACCCAACCGAAGACGCAAAAGCGGGATCGAAGCTGATCAATTTCAAGGGATTAAAGAAAATGAACAAAATAAACAGAACACTTCCTCCAATTAATCCGAACAAGACCACATCGCGCCCCATCATCGAGGCCGCCTGCCCGAAGAGAAACTTATCCAAACCTGTTTGGGCCGCCATACCGGATTGCTGAATCATGGTAAGCAAAAAAATCCCGATCCCAAAAAACACAGACAATACCAACGCCAATACAACATCCGGAGGCAGTTTGGTATTTCGTTGCACCACATCCATGAAAAAAGTGGCCAACCCACCCGATATCAACGCGCCTACCAGCAATATAAACGGATCTTTGGTCCCCGTGAACATAAAAGCAAGACACACGCCTGGCAAAACGGCATGTGCAATAGCATCCCCCAACAATGCCCGCCTACGCAAAACCGTAAAACTGCCCAACATGCCTGCTGTCAGTCCCAACAACACCGTTCCAGCCACCACATAACGGGTATTGGCTTCACGAAGCAAGATAAAATCGAGTAGTTCGTTCATCATTCTGGTTTTTTTTCGGCCTGGAGAATATGGCTATGACGGGTAGCCAGATGCGCCACTTCCGAAAGCAGATTGAGGCGTCCGCCATAGGTTTTTTGGAGGTTTTCGGTAGTGAAGGTTTCCTCCATTCGTCCATCGGCAATAAGCCGCATGTTTATCATGAGTACATAGTCAAAATAGTCGGCTACTGTTTGCAGGTCATGATGGACCACCAAGACCGTCCGACCTTCAGCACGCAGGGATTGCAAGAGTTCCAGAATGGCAGCTTCTGTAGCCGCATCCACGCCCGCAAAAGGCTCGTCCATCAAGTATAAGCGGGCTTCTTGGGCCAAAGCACGGGCCAAGAAAATGCGCTGTTGCTGTCCACCCGAAAGTTGTGAGATTTGCCGCTTGGCAAACTCGGCCATACCCACTTTTTCTAAGGCACTCATGGCAGCTTCACGATCGGCCTTTCCTGGGCGGCTAAACAGACCCATTTGGCCATAACGACCCATCATCACAACATCCAGCACATTGGTCGGAAAGTCCCAGTCCACCGATTCTCGCTGCGGCACATAAGCCACTTCTTTGCGTACTGCCTCTAAGGGCTGGTCATAAACCCGAACCTGTCCGGATGCCGCTGTTATCAACCCCATAATGGTTTTGAGCAACGTAGATTTTCCTGCACCATTTGGCCCTACAATGGCAGCAAGTTGCCGCTCTGGTAAAGCAAAATCAACCCCCCAAATCACAGGTTTATCGCGATAGGCCACCGTCAGATCGTGTACTTCTAAGGCGATGGTTTGCCCCTCGGATCGTCGGGCATCGGATACGATCATATTGTTAATTATTTATTTTATATTATCTTATTTACGCTTTTCCATGTACAGCATACCTACCCTTTAACATCCCAATATCGGTGCGCCTTAGACCTTATGTCTTATTTAAGTGCCTGCACAATGGTATAGACGTTGTGGCGCATCATCCCCATATAAGTCCCTTTCGAGGTACCGGGCTGTCCCATCGCATCCGAGAACAAGTGCCCACCAATACGCACCAAATGCCCACGTTGCTTGGCTCCTTCCACCACCGCTTCTATGGCACGCGGCGAGACGCTCGACTCCACAAAAACCGCTTTAATCCGGTTTTGGGTAATAGTATGAACCACCCGCCGTATGTCTCCTAAGCCATATTCTCCCACAGTACTGATGCCTTGAAGCCCCATAACCCGAAAACCATAAGCGCGGCCAAAATATCCAAAAGCATCGTGTGCTGTGAGCAAAATGCGATGCTCCTGCGGAACCTCGGCCACCCGACCATGGATATGGCTCTCTAACTCCCGGAGACGTGCTACATAAGCGGTGGTATTGGCATGGATTTCCATTTGTTTATCCGGTAGCATCGCCGCCAACTTTTGCCCAATCGCTTCGGCCACTCTTTGCCATAGCGACACATCAAACCAAATATGGGGGTCATAGGCCGCCTCCCCTTCTCCGGATAAATGAAGAAGTTTTTCTGGTGGAATGGCTTTACCCAAACTGAGTACCGGTTTTCGACGGGCTAATTTCTCCAGTACCTCACCCATTTTCCCTTCCAAATGAATGCCATTATACAGCACCAAATCTGCATCCATCAGGCTAAACAAATCACCTTGGGTGGCCTTGTATAAATGCGGATCTACACCCGGCCCCATCAATGCTTTCACAGAAACATACTCCCGCCCAATCTCCTTCACGGCATCGGCGATCATACCAGTGGTGGTCACCACGCGAAATTTCCCCTGATCATCGGCTTGTGGCCTGGTACATCCAGCAAAAATCAATACCAAGCCGAAATATAAAAATCTATTCATTAAGCCCCCCTATCCACTTGTTCTACATAGACATAGCAAGCCGCTTTATAGCCCACCATCACCTCGGTTTCCCCAATACGCAATGTTAGCGGCCCCTCAAAAGGCGCCCTATCCATAATCCTTAGCTTCGTTTCCGGAACCAAGTGGCAGTGCATCAAATATCGAAGAAGTTCTTTGCTGTGATCAGAAATCCGACGAACCACCCAATCTACATCTAAAGCGGCTTCGGAAAGGGCTTGATTACACCTCGGCGGAATTAGGCCCTCTTTGGAAGGGATCGGGTCTCCATGAGGATCGTACCGGGGATATCCCAGCAGTGCATCTATACGTTCTTCAAATTGTTCGGAAATGTGATGTTCCAGGTGCTCAGCTTCGTCGTGTAGCTGATCCAACGAATACCCCAAAGCCTGTGCCAGATAGGTTTCGATTAACCGATGATGGCGCAACATTTCTAATGCAATCAGCCGCCCAGAATCGGTAAGGGAAACCCCTCGATACGAGGCATAGGTCACCAATTTCAAGTCTGCAAGACGTTTAAGCATATTGGTTACCGATGCAGCCGCAACGTCCATCCCCCTTGCCAAGTCGTTGGTAGAGGGGCGTCTGCCTTCTGCTTCAAAACGATAAATAAGTTTCAGGTAATCCTGAATGGCCTGAGTGAGCATCAATATATTTTTTAGTCTAATCTAAAAAATATATTTTAACTTGTCAAGTTTGACCATAGATATGATCTATAGCCGCTAAAACCTACCTGGTAACACGGTATTCAGTAACCATAAATAAATTCTCCTTGCCTCTTGACATATCAACGATGATCGCAGTATATTAAATACGACGATCATCGTACTTTTATCATCGTAACAAAAAAAGATATGAAACGAAGTTATACCGGACTGGGTGAAACTGAGATGGAATTATTGCGACACGTATGGCAAGTTGGGCGTTGTACTGTTGCCGATATCCATAAGGCTGTCATGAAATACCGCCCGGTGGCTTATACCACCGTCATGTCCGTCATGAAAAAGTTAGCCGATAAAGGCTATCTGAAGTTCCAGCAAGAAGGTAATGCCTACGTTTATTGGTCTGCCGAACCTGTTTCCGAAATGCAAGGAAAGGTTTTGCAAGAAGTTGTGGACAAAGTCTTTAGCGGCTCGCCCATAGCGCTGGTACAAACCTTGGTCGAACAAGGCAACATGAGCGAAGCGCAACGGGAGGAAATCCTCGCCCTCATCGAGCAATTGAAGCATTAAAATATTATTTGGTGCATCTTGTCACGTTGATACCCCTTAAACCGTCTTTTCAACATCCGCCCATTCATCCTTATACCCCCAAAAAAACGATAACTGTATGAAATTCATATTTAGACTCCTACTGTCCTTTTCTGCCATTGGCACCTCCATTTTTGCCCAAAACCCGCCACCGCCACCTAAGCCGCAAGTTTTTTTAGATTGTATGTTTTGCGATGGCGAATTTATCCGCACCGAAATCCGCTTTGTGGACTATGTTACCGATCGTACCATATCAGATGTTCATGCGCTTATCACCACCGAAACCAACGGGAGCGGCGGTGATACTTATACGATAGAACTAATTGGTCAAAAACGCTTTGAATCCCAAAAACAGGTGCTCAAGTTTAGTACGTCTGGTACCGATACGCAAGATCAGGTTCGGAAAAAATTGGTACAACACTTGAAGGCGGCCTTGATTCCATTTGTATCCGATACGCCAGCCTTTGCCAATCTCCAAATCAGCTACACCCCACCTGCAATAGATGTCAATAAGCCACAAGTATCTGTGGTAGATAAGTGGAATTTGTGGAATTTCCGCTTAGGTACGAATGCCAATATTCAAGCGGAAAGCAGTTATAAATCAGCCGATTATGGCGGGCGTTTTAGTGCTGCACGAACGTCTAACACATGGAAAACCTCAGTTTCCTTAAACCTAAGCCAAAACAGAAACGAATACTCCTACATCAACAGCAACAATCGGGACACAACATTAGTGAACATCAACGACAACTGGTCACTGAATACTTCTGCCATCCGATCTTTAGCCAGACAAACTTCTGGTCGGATTTCGGCCTCGGTTTTTGGCTCCACGTACAACAATATTTTGCGCAATTTCCGCATCAGTCCAGGCTTAGAGTACAGTTTCACGCCCTACGAAGAGTCCACCCGCCGCGCTTTTAAATTGCAGTGGAATCCAAATATTCAGTTTGTGGCCTATGACGAAATCACATTGTTCGACAAAACAAAAGAAACCCTTTTCCAAAACCAATTGAGCGCCATTTTATCGCAGCAACAGCCTTGGGGCTCGGCTTCGCTAACGCTTACCGGATCGCATTATCTACATGACAGCAAGTTTTGGCAACTCTCACTGATGGGTAATGTGGAATGGCGGATTACCAAAGGCTTGTCTTTTAGTGTAGGCGGCTCTTTTGCCTCTATCAACGATCAAATCAGCCTACCCAAGAACGATCCTTCCAGCGAGGACATTCTGACGCGATTTAAGCAGCAAAAAACGAATTTCCGGTATTGGACATTTATGGGGCTTTCATACCGCTTTGGGGCGTTGACCAATAATATTGTGAACTCCCGATTTGACGAAGGTGGTGGTTTTTACATTTCCTATTAACGACTTGTTTTATTCGCATTAACCCAATAAGCCATGACAACTTTTTCTTTTTCTTCGGAACCCGAGATGTGGGCAAATTCTGTGCTTATCCTCTTGGTTTGGAGCATTATTGCTTTACTGGTGTGGGGCGTCCTTGAGGTCAAACGAAACTGGCATCCGGTCCTTCGAACGGGTCTTTACCGAGCTGTTATGATCGCTTTGCCTTTAGGGATTTTTATAGGCGCAATTGGTTTTCCGGTCATGATGTCTGTGAAGGGGTTAACAAAAACCGAAAGCATAGCACCCTCACGCATTACCGAGCCGGTTATATTTGATACGCCTCCTTCTACGCAGGCAGTCCTTGTATCAACGCCACAACCCATAAAGCAAGCCACTGCCAGTTTACCCACCAACCACTTGGCCACCACGCTTCCAAGCCGCGACAGCACATCCCTTTTCTGGGTCATCGGTGGCTTGAGTCTTGGTCTGTTACTGCTATTTCAGATGGGGAAATTTATGTATGAAACCGCTCTACTCCGGCGTTTTCGGCGTAGCCTGAAGGTATCGCTACATCCAGACTTTCAAGACATGTTAAGTGCCTTATCACAACAATTGGGCATTCGTCAGAATCGGGTAATGCTGGCAACGATTCCCACCGAAACCGTCCCTATGACGTTTGGATGGCGGAGACCCATGATTGTACTACCCGCCTCGTTATTGGAAACGCCTTTGGAGGCAGAAATGGCCATTTTCCATGAATTGGTACACATTCGCCGCCACGACTTTGTATGGAATTGGGTTGAGCGGGTATTGAATCTGGCCTTTTGGTTTCATCCATTAATGTACCTAATCCGCAACCGAATTGCTCAGGCCCGAGAACAAGTGTGCGACACCACCGTTCTGAGTATTGGATGTTATCCGGCAGAGGCTTATGCCCGTTTGTTGTTCCAACTTTCGGCAACTCCGGCATATCGTCCTGCCCTGCAAATGGCAGATACGTTTATGAGCCTCAAGGCCCGTCTCGAAACCATGAAAGAGACCGTTCATTCGCAGAACCACATCCAACGTGCAAACCGATTGGGCCATATGATAAGTTTTGCCTTTTTAATCTTAACCACTATTGCTCTTGCCGGAACCAAGTTCCACGAGCCAGAAAAGCGTCTTTCTGCTACTACCCAAATAAATATGACGACCGAAGACTGTACCTTATCGTTTGAAAACGGACAGATTAGCCTGTACGATAACGAAGACCTGGAGGTGGAAGCAACTTATCGTTCCCACAAGGGTTTTTGTTCTGGCATTATTCTACATCCACAAACGGGTTTGATTCGGTTTTCCACGGTTCCATTTCTAAATGCCCGTAAAGCCGGAAGTGTGAGTAATGGTTTGTTGCGGCTTTCGATAGATGGTTTTCAGGCTTCGATTACTTCTCGGAAAGCCATATTAGAAAACCCTAACCGACAGCCCCTCTATGTGGCGCGGTATCCATACATTCAACCCGAAAGTTGGCGAAACAATCGTCCTGAAGGTAGTTTTGAACGCTTCTCAGACCCACTTTGGTACTTTGGACTTGAGGCAGAAATGCCGCCGGAAGAAGAGGAAAATGCCCATTTAACCATTGCAGGATTCCAACATATCGTCATTTTCTCACCACGAATGGTGAATGGGAAACCCGTATCACGCCATGTTTTCACGACAAATAGCCTCCGAGACCAATTCATTTTTTGGTATGTAGAAGGCATTGGCCGGATCGTGTTCTCAGAAACAAAATTTAATGGCGCTACCCTTACGGGCGAGGCAGACGGAAAAAACCTGATCTTACGGTATGATCAACAACAAATCAATGTGTCTTGTGAACACAACCTCTTCCGGGATCGTCGCAAAGGCCAACTTTGGGTGCGGATAGACCCAAACCCCAAACAAAAGCACAGTGGCGTTACCCACGATACCGAAAACATAGATAACATCTGGACCAACCGGGGACGTACCAACAACCTTGGTACTTATACAACAGAAGAGGATAAGAATGAACCTACGAGAGGTTTCCCAAGCAGCTCAGGCAATACCATCGCCTATACAGATAATAACGAAACCAGCCGCGCACATTTCGCTGAAAGTCCAACAGATATCAACCTATCTAATCTTACAACCGAGCCGAGCGATCGGTTATCCCGATTAAAGGCCCTGCTGGAACAACAAAACGAACAACTGCAATGGGAAAATTATCAGGCACAAGATTTTTACAACCAATACCAACGTGCAAACGCCGGGTTTAGCGAGCAAATGCGCCAATATGGTATGCGTATTAATCAAAAGCAAAGTGGTCTTTTGTTGCTACAGTCACAGTTAGAACAGCATGAATCTTTGTATGCACGCGGAAAAGCAACATATTCAGTACAAAGACTGCACGAACTGGAGCAGCGGATACAACAATTACACAACGAGATTGAGGCATTGAAACGCCACAAGCCCCAATTGCCAGCTTCACGCTCGCGTAGTTCTAATTCGGGTAGTAGTAGGGGCAATGGTGAATCGGGGAATGCCTCCGTGTGGCCGCACACTATCGCTGAAACCGCTCCGGCTTGGCCATCCAGCCATAGTGATCACGACCCGGCAAGTGCGCCAAGCGGCGTTTCCGGCTCCGCCCCAGCAAGAACCCTAAATGGCCAGCGTGTGGCGCAACCTGTAAGGGGTACAAGTATAATCAACTCCAATGGCTATGCCTTTGTATGCGAGGCCGGCAATGATTGTTCTGTCACCACATCGTGCGCAGAGAATAAAAACTGTAGTGGGTTCACCACATTTAGTACCAGCCCAATCAACCGAGTAACAGGAAAAGACAACAACAAAACTACAAAGCCTTGTGCGGTCAATCTACCTTGCGCATCCGGTGGTACTGGTACAACACAAGGCCAACAACGCAATAAACTGCCTCAATAATAGCATACCCTATCCTCCTTCAACAACAGGCCCGTTTAAGCAATGCTTTACGGGTTTTGTTGTTTTGTGCCGATGGGGAAAAATGAAAAAGCATCGGATGCGCTTCACCCAATGCCTTTCAAGTGTATAAAGATTCAACGTTGCCTTCTGTGTTACACTTCACCTATGCGCAAACAACATACTCTGGTAAAGATAGAAGCATTCCGTATCAAGCCACTAAATTTTCCCAGATGGATATTATTCCCCTTCATAGATATTGATTTCATCCATGGGAATCATGTTTTTAGGGATCTTTTTTCGTACAATGGTTGGTTTTTTACCCCCTTTAGACGTTTCCGTAACCTGATTCCCCGTCAGAAGGTTTTTGCTCACTTTTTTACTATCGCCATTTGCCCGGTCGTAGTCCACACGGTCTTCTCCAATCAACATCATGCGCTTAAACAGCGCCTCCCAGCGAAATCGTTGTGTTAGGTTGGTGGCTTCACGGGATCCCATCAACTGATCCACAACGACCACACCATTTTTAATCTCTGTTTTCACCGATGTAAGCATACCGCCGCACGTGGTGCATTGTAACACATAATTTCCTACGGTAATCAATTCAAAACCGTTGCCATTCTTTTTCCGAAAAATGATGACCAAGGCACGGTAACGGGTGGTAGGCGCACCATTCTCGTCCTCGGCAGTCAGATCTTCGACCAACTGAAGCGCTGCATCTATGCGCCCGTCTTTGTTGAGGTCTCCGGTAGCTTGTTCTTCCAAAGTCCAGCCTTCAGGAACAAAATCACCGATATTCATGCCTTCCTTGGCAACATCATCCCAGCTAAGTGCACGGATATCTTCGTCTTGGGCCTGTGCCAGTCCGAAGATCCAGCAGAAGCAAAGGGTTAGGAGGAGTTTTTTTTGCATGTTTTTAAATAAAGTTATAGTGAATGAAGTTAATGGGTTATGTGAAAAGAAATTTTCGGACTTAAAACACGAGAAGAACCATTTGGTGGTGTCTTAAAAGAGACAGAACAGCTTGAAGTTACCATAAAATCATTCTAATTTCTACCAGAAGCCAAAAAAATAACACCTCAAGTTTTTTGTGGGCTTCTCTATAGCGATATAGCATAGGACTACCACAAATAACAACAGATGCTGCAACCATTTTACACGATGATTCGTTGAATAATATGTAAATTTAGAACCATACTCCCATAAAGGCTTATCTCTTTTATCCATAACTCCTATGGAAACACCCATTCCCCCCTCCAATACCATCGCCAAGGTCATCAGAAACTCGGCCCTTGCTCTTGGGGCAGCGACCGTCGCCGCATTAAACGCACTTGCCTACCGCCATGCCCATTTACTTACCCGGTATGTGGAGGCGCCTCGCGGATTAAAAAAACACCCCGCCGAACTGACGTCTGCCGAGCGGTTTCAAGCAGCGCTAAAAGGGATCGGAAATCCTCGCCCACAAAACGACCAATTTCCAGAACGCCCCTATAAAACCATAGAAATTCCAGGAAAGGATCACCGTTTGGAAGCGTGGTTTTTGCCCGCAGAACAAGCACTGGGCACCGTTGCTCTTTTTCATGGATACACCAGCAAAAAATCCGACTTACTGGATAAGGCATTGTTTTTCCACGACGCAGGCTATGAGGTTTTACTGGTAGACTTTTCAGGATCAGGTGGATCGGGTGGATCTCAGACCAGTATAGGCTACTACGAAGCGGGCGAGGTGGCAGCGGTTTGTCGGTATCTCGAAGAAACAAGCGAGTCCCACATAATCCTTTTTGGCACTTCGATGGGAGCGGTTGCCATTCTGAAGGCACTGGCTACTGAAGAATTAAATCAACTCAAAAACCAACCTCATGCGCTTATTCTGGAATGCCCGTTTGGCTCGATGTATCGCGCTGTGGCCAATCGGTTCGAAAACATCGGCATCCCAACTTTTCCAGTTGCTGGCCTGATGGTGTTTTGGGGCGGTGTACAAAACGGCTTTTGGGCCTTTCGGCATCGACCAACCGACTATGCAAAACGGGTTTCGGTTCCAACGTTGCTTATCTGGGGCGAAAAAGACCCACATGTCCGCCGAGAAGAGGTGGAGATGGTGTATAAAAACCTTGCAGGTCCCAAACAGCTGTGTTGTTTACCCCATGCCGCCCATTCTGACTTTATGGTGGCCGATGGCGAGCGGTGGCGGCAAGCCGTACATGACTTTATCACACATCCAGACATCACAAACGACTAAATTTGCAAATAAAAAACATTTTCTGCTTGATTCATGAGGGGAAATTCCCGATGTTGTCATTAATGTTCAAATCACCCTAAAGAAGAATAAAAACCATGAAAAATTATTTTTGGATTTACCTTATCGCCGTGACCACTCCTTTCATCTGGGCACAGTCTTCATCAAAAATTCCATCCTATAAAATCCTAAAAATGGTTCCTGTTTCTACAATCGAAAAAGACGCCTTCGACGAACTCCTCACGGAAGTACGCAGCCCACAACTTCAAACACCGGAAGCCATGTTACGATCATTGACAATGGAATCCGGCGCAAAACCTCTCGTATGGTGTGCGGAACCCACAGAACAGGGCAAAAGCCAAGTCTGCACCTTTCGACTCGAAGGCTTGAACGACGACAGTGTGGCGGGAGAGGTGAAAAAAATCCGTTTCCGACAAATCAGTCGGGTATGGATTCCCGAAAAAGTAGAAACTGCTTGGCGGTGTACAGAAGGGCGTGGCAAATCGGATGCTTACCATGCCACCAATTGTCAGTAACCCTCGCATTTCAGTTCCCCAATCGCACAACGGTAGCGGTTGGGGCTTTGTTTTACATTATAACTGATTTAGAAAACGCGGCAGAACTTGTGAACCAAAATCGTTTTCTGTATTATAGGACGCCTAAACGCATCCCACCCCTATATCACCCATGCCTCGATTGATTGGATTAGACTTCGGCGAAAAAAGAATTGGGGTGGCCATGACCGACCCGTTACAACTGATTGCCCAGCCACATGGCACCTATCATCAAACGGAACTCTGGTCGGTATTGACCAAAATGGTGAACGAGCCACCAGGTGTAGAGGCTTTTGTAGTGGGGTGGCCTTTACAGGAAGACGGTTCCGAAGGGGCCTCAACCCTTCGGGTGGCAACTTTTATAGAACAGCTATCCGAAAAATTCGCTGATATTCCGATTCACAAAATAGATGAACGATATACCTCCGAAATGGCCCTTGAAAGCATTCGGGCTTCAGGATTACGCATGAAGGCACGACGCGAAAAATCGCGGGTGGACCGAACGGCAGCCGCCATTTTACTCCGGGACTTTATGGAACTTCGCTAATCCGTTCGATACCTTCGAGTCATGTAATACGTCTTAACTAAACCAAATTTTGAGTAAAACTTATGATCTTGCCGATTAGACGTTATGGAGATCCGGTATTGCGCAAAGAAGCGCAAGAGATAACCTCAAACACACCAGAACTTCAGACACTCATAGACAACATGTTTGAGACCATGAAAAATGCAGACGGTGTTGGTTTGGCGGCACCGCAAATAGGCGAAAGTATCCGACTATTTGTAGTAGATGTTCGCCATTACGAAGAAGACTATCAGGAAAAAACCGGAGAACCTTTCCCTGATGCATGGAAGGAATGTATGGTTTTTATCAATCCGGAAATCATAGCCGAAAGCGACGAGGAATCTGAGTTTGAAGAGGGATGTCTCTCAGTGCCAGACATCCACGAGATGGTAACACGGCCTAGCAAAATCAGCCTTCAATATCTGGACCGGCATTTCACCCCTCAGAAAATGGAGGTGGACAAACTGATGGCACGGGTCATTCAACACGAGCACGACCATTTAGACGGAATTTTATTTTTAGACCATATGAGCGCTTTTAAACGGCGGATGCTTCAACGGAAACTTCGCGACATTCAGCGCGGCGTTCTGGAAACCAAATACCCGATGGCCAAATTGTCTGCTTAAGTCTTTCCCCACATCAGAATGGTAACCATATGTTTTTATTGGAAAATGTAATTCATCAATACGACGGCCAAACCGTTTTGGATATGCCCTTGTGGAAAGCCGAACAAGGTGAACAATGGATCATGCTGGGGCCTTCCGGCTCCGGAAAAACCACGCTCCTCCACATTTTGGCAGGCCTGCTAAAACCCACCAGCGGAAACATAACCATTGCAGGTCAGGACTTGGGTACTTTGGGCGCGGCGCAAATAGACCACTTTCGCGGACAGAATATTGGCATCGTATTTCAGAGAATGCACCTGTTTGGCACACTAACAGTACGCGAGAACCTGTTAATGGCCCAATTTGTGGCCGGGGAACCGCAAAGCGAGGAACGGGTGGATGAGGTGCTGGAAGGGCTGGATATCGGGACCAAAAAATTCGCCTATCCCGCACAACTAAGTGTTGGTCAGGCGCAACGTGTCTCTATTGCACGTGCCGTTATTAATCGGCCAAAAGTGATTCTGGCTGATGAACCAACCTCTGCTTTGGATGATCGGAACTGTGACAAAGTGCTGGAACTGCTTAAGAAGCAGGCAGAAACGCATAAAGCAACACTGGTCATAACTACACATGACCAACGCATCAAAGATGCTTTTGGAAACCAGTTTAATTTGTAGTCCCATCCACCAGCAATAAGCCTGCATAAACCTATGAATTTATTAAAATTAAGCTTGTCTTATATCCGACGGCAAAAACTAACGACACTGCTCAATACTTTTTTGCTGGGTATTGGTATTGCCACCATCATTCTCCTCCTTTTGTTTAGTGCACAATTCGGTGAGAAAATGGAACGCGATGCGAAAGGGATAGATATGGTGGTTGGGGCCAAGGGAAGTCCCCTCCAGTTAATTCTTTCTGGTATTTATCATTTAGATGTTCCGACAGGCAATATACCCCTTTCCGAAGTGGAAAAACTTAGGGCCAACCGAATGGTCAAAGAGGTGATCCCACTATCACTGGGGGATAGCTACAACCAGTTCCGTATTGTCGGAACCACCGAAGCCTATCCAGCCCATTATGAGGCCAAAGTGGCATCTGGGAAAATGTTTAATGGAACTTCCGAAGCCACCATTGGTGCTCAAGTGGCAAAAGAAACGGGCCTGAAAGTGGGGGATACTTTTGTAGGCGCACACGGCTTGGTGGAAGGCGGCGAAGGCCATCACCAACACCCCTATAAGGTGGTCGGGGTACTGGCTCCGACAAATACCGTGATGGACCGACTGATTCTCACCAGCTTGGCTTCTGTATGGGATGTGCATGGTTTACCACACAGCGAAGCGAACAAACCCGAAGACGAACACCATTCCGACGAAGCACACGATCATGAAGAAGAAACCACAGCCAAACCAGACTCTACAGCCAATGTCACCGAGGCAATAAAACCTTTGCCAGTCCCTCCGATTACTGGCCCACCGGCAGTTATGGGGGGTGCATTGCCTTCGGGTGCAATTGCTGAAAGTGGCCCGGAGGTGACTGTTGCCCTCGTGAAATTTGCCAGTCCGATAGCAACCGTAATGCTCCCCCGAAGCATCAACAGCCAGACAAAACTCCAAGCAGCAACGCCCGCACAACAGTTGGCAAACCTGCTACAATTGGTGGGCGTGGGTATTAGCACCATTCGGGTTTTTGGTTTTATACTCATGTTTGCAGCCCTACTAGGCGTATTTATTGCACTCTACAACGCCATTCAGGAGCGCCGTTACGATTTGGCAATGATGCGGGCTTTGGGCGCTTCACGTGAAAAAATCTTTCTTCATGTTCTTTTAGAAGGATTGATCTACGCCATCATGGGGGTTATCGTGGGTTTATTATTGGGACATGGCATCACCGAAATCATCGGCCAAGTACTCTCCTCAGCCAATCAGGTAGAGTTGACAGGACTCCGGTTTGTACCAGGAGAAGTTTGGGTCATACTCGCAGCCCTTGCTACGGGCGTTATCGCAGCCCTAATACCCGCATTCCAAGCATATCGGACCGATATTGCACAGACTCTCGCAGACTGATCGCGTGAAGCATCGTATAAACGATAAGCCGGAAGTCAACATGACCTTCGGCTTTTTTTATGGAACTAAAAATAGACTTTATGAAAGCCAATTCCCAATGCCACCCCATTTCCTGATTGTTAGGGAATGCCACTTGGTTTATTGTCATCAAGGAGGTTAATGGTTGAACCTTTCAAAAATAGTCTTATATACCACCTACTCTGAACATCACCCCAAAGAACAACATGCAAACACCCGTTACGGTTACAGCTACAATATGAAATCCCATGAGCGGGAGTTTTTCCGGTGTCAGGAATGGGATGATAAAAAACTGTGCATGGATGGTCAATCCAAATGTGAGGAACAACAAGAGCAACTTAAACGAAATGACACGCTGGAGGGGATCGTCAAAGGACATTAAAGTCAATCCATAATGCCCGAAAGCGATCCAGACACCTGTAATAATTTGCACCAACAAAGATGGAATGCCAATGACTTCATATTGGCGTTCAAACATTCGAATCATCGAGATGTCCTTCTCCTTGATGGCAGCGGGTAAGTAACGCAAGGCCAACAAGAGGTGTCCACCGACCCAGACGGCTGCACCAAGTACATGAAAGAAAAGAGTAGTTTTATACATCATTTGGGTTTAGAATTACAAAATATTGAGATAACAATTTAACAAGGCATCAGACAATTGGTTGGCATGTCGTAGAATTTGGTAACCACCTCGTCCGAATATTTGCGGGAGGTAGAACTTGGCCGTTTCATCAATAGCAATTGCAGAGACGTGCATTTGCTTTTCTCGTGCCTCGCCAATCGCTTTTTGTGTGTCGTAAATGCCATATTGTCCTTCGTAAGTGTCGTAGTCATTGGGCTTTCCGTCGGTTAACAGCAACAGCCACTTGGTATCTGCCCGGACTTGCGAAAGTAAATAGGTGGCATGACGAATAGCAGGCCCGATTCTTGTGTAGCCACTGCTTTCGATAGCACCAATGTAATCACGACTGGCCTCCCATGTATGGTGAAAAGCTTTGGCTGTATGATAATAACAATGGTTATGGGTCCGGCTGGAGAAGGTGTCTAACTGAAATCGCACACCTAATTGCCGCCAGACCTCCGAGACCATTACCAAGGCTTCTTTTTCGGTATCCAAAATCCGTTTATTGTTGCTATACCCATCTGTACTTAGGCTTACATCTGTCAGAACCAGAATAGCAATTTCCTTGGTTCGTTTTCGCTTTGCATTATAAAGATTTTCTGACGGTGTAATGCCGCATCGTCTATCAACAAAGGCTTCTACGGTGGCATCTAGGTCTGGTTCGTCTCCCCATGCCAGCCTTTTCTTTACATGATAATCGGTAAGAAACCGTTCCGCATGTTTTAACATTTGGCGGATGTGCCCTTGATTTTCATGGATAATTTTTTGGGTGTATAAAAGTTTTTTCTCTTTTATAAAAGCGGGAAATACCTTGCAAAACCCTAATTTATACTGCTTTTTATTCCGATCCCACTCGTCGTATTGTAAATGGAAAGCCGTTTGCCCTGGTGCATGAACCTCGATCAAGCCAAGCGAATCCACAAATTCCGATTTATAAATGGAGTGAACAGGGTTATCCACCCGTACCACATGCCTCAAGTCCAAGTCGCGTAGTGCCTCGCTGTGTTCCTCCAAATCGTCACTGCCATCAAAGTCTCGCCAACGCCCTGAGAACTCGTCTAAGGTCTCAATTTTCTCGAAATTATGTGTAAGAGTATAATTCTCCTGTTCTCGGGTATCCACCTTTAGCAACTCGGTTTGTTCTTTGGCGGGGGCTTGATGTTCCGTATAGCCTTCTTTATCCTTATCATCGGCCACGGTATTTCGGTTGACCACTCCTTTTAGCGCCTCCAACACCTCCAACTCGTCTATGCTCGTATATAGCCATTTCCCGTACACGAAAGAGGTGTCAAAGCGCATTTCTTCGATCCCATTTTTTTTTTGCTTTCGTTGAAATGATTTTTCCTGATTGAGCACCGAACGATATAGGTCTGGAAATGCCGCAAACTCCTTGCTCAGGAAATGAAGGACTTCCTCGGCTTGTTCCTGTGCCTTTGTCACCGATGCTTCGTAGGTATGGTTGTTGTGGTCTGTCCAAACATGCCGGAGCGTATATTGCCCATACAAAAACAGGGTTCGGAACAGGAAAAAGGCTTCATTTGCCTCGCGAGAATCGCCGCGGTCATAGAGGCGCGGTAGAAAAAAGGAGGTGCCCTTATAGCCACCCACCTCTTCCGAAGGATGTAAGGTAATGGCATTTCCACATAAAAGCCGTGCCAGCGACGTAAGACGAGGTGAGATTTCCTCTAAAGCAACCGCCCGGGCCACTCGTTCGGGATCAGGTTTCTGCGATCGGGCAAACGTGACCAAACGGTGGATTTTTTTGAAGACGAATTGATCCCATTCCATAATAATCGCCTAAAAAATCATCGCAATTAGGTCTTTTAGAGAAGCCTTCACATCTTCGTCGTCGGTCAGGGTTTCGGCAATCGAAACGGTACAGGCCAACCGAGGTGGTAAACCACTGGCAATCAACTTTCCCGCATCCACCAGCAACCTCGTAGAAACTGTTTCGGTAAGGCCCAATTCTACGCTGTTACGAATTTTGGCTGCGATGGCCACCAATTTTTGCGCCACATTTTTCTCCACCTTGGTCTCCGAGAGGATGATTTCCATTTCAAGTTCTTTGGCCGGATACTGAAAAGACAGCGTGACAAACCGCTGACGAGTGGAAGGTTTCAATTCTTTGTATCCCTTCTGATACCCCGGATTAAAAGAAGCCACGAGCATAAAATGATCTGGAGCCTTCAGGTTTTCGTGATGCCGATCTAAGTACAGCATCCGACGATGGTCGGTAAGCGAGTGAATCGCCACCATAACATCGGGGCGAGCTTCGGCAATTTCATCCAAATAGATAATTCCACCTCCCCGAACAGCACTCGTGAGCGGGCCATCTATCCACTCGGTATCATTTCCTTTGATAATATAGCGGCCCAATAAGTCCACTGTAGAAGTCTCTTCGTGGCACATAACCGTTATACAAGGTAGATCTAACTTCTGGGCCATGTATTCCACAAACCGTGACTTGCCCGACCCTGTGGGACCTTTTAATAAAAGTGGGAGACGATTTCGAAAACAATGATCAAAAACCTCGACCTCCCGGGCAATAGGTTTATAATAAACTTGTTCGATAGTGGGCGAGAACAACACTTCCATAGATTAAGTCAGAAAAAAAGGGTTCCGCAGCGGGCAGAACCCTTTAAGGTGAAAATTTATACCACAACTGTGGTATCTTCGGAAACGCCAAGCGCTTCATCCGACGGGAAGCCGAACTTGGTGAAGTCGAAAATGTATAGGGCAATTCCCACCGTAAACAGGCTTGCTGCCAATACCAACCCCAAGAAATGAGGTTCTACCTCGCGCTGAACCTGCAAAAAGTCCATACCCATCTTCCGCTCTAAATACACTTGGGCAATACCTGCAACCGCAAAAGCACCCGTCATACCCAGCATACCGATATTGGATAACCAAAAGGCCAGATTACCCGTCATGCTTCCATAATTCTTACGGCCTGTCATGAGCGGCATCGAATAATTAATAATGGCCAGAACAATCATGGCATATGCCCCCCAAAACGCCAAATGTCCGTGCATGGCCGTCACCAACGTACCATGCGTATAGAGGTTAACCTGTGGTAATGTATGTGCAAACCCTAAAAATCCTGCACCTACAAAAGACATAATGGCACACCCCATAGTCCACATCAAAGCCAATTTATTAGGGTGCTCACGACCACTCCGACGGTACATGGTGATCGCAAACAATGCCATTCCCAGAAATGCCAAAGGCTCTAACGCAGAGAAAATACCGCCCACCCAGAGCCAGTACTTCGGTGCGCCAATGTAATAATAGTGATGGCCCGTTCCCAAAATACCCGATAAGAAGGTAAGCCCCACAATGATGTACAACCACTTTTCTATTACTTCGCGATCTACGCCGGTTAGTTTGATTAATAAATAAGCCAAAATGCCACCCATGATTAACTCCCAAACCCCTTCTACCCAAAGATGCACCACCCACCAACGAAAATAGGAGTCCATCGTCTGGTTCTCGAAATATATCATGCCGGGCAAATATAGCAAAGCTGCTGCCACCAAGCCCGTATAAAGAACGATCGAGGTGGTGGAGGCTCGATTCGCCTTGAACACCGTCATCCCGATGTTGAACAAAAACGTGAGAACATTCACAACCACTAAATAATCTAATGGGCGTGGAATTTCCAAAAACTTGCGACCTTCCCACCAGTTTACATGGAAGCCAATCAGCGCAACTACGCCAACCACAACCAATGAACCAAGTTGAATGTAGGCCAACTTAACGGAATAAAGCTCGCGCTGTACCTCGTCTGGAATAATGTAATGCGCTGCTCCCATAAAGCCTGTTAATAACCACACAACCAAAAGGTTGGTATGCACCGCACGGGCTGTATTAAATGGGATCAAATCGTGTAAAACATCAAACCCCATATGGGCAAAACCCATAATGAAGCCATAAATTAGTTGGAGAGTAAAAAGCAGCATACAGGTTGCAAAAAACCAAAAAGCTACTTTCTGAGAGGCGTATTTCATAGTTAAGACCTGTTAAAGGATTATTTTAGGGTTTGAAGGAAAGCCACAAGTTGGGAAATGTCCCCGTCTGATAAGCCTAATTTTGGCATCTTGGAGTCTGGTTTTACCGACATAGGGTCTTTGATGCGCTTTGTCATCTCCTCCGCACTCATGCGGCTGGCTACTCCGTCTAAGGCCGGGCCAACATTGCCGCCTTTGCCTCCAACACTATGACACGCCGTGCATAATTGCGAGAACGTAGACGGAGCGCCTTTTAACAAGTCCAGATTAGAGACGGGGGCAGATGCCGTGGTGGCAGATAAGGTGGGCTTCGCCGGAAAACCATTCAAATCCACCTCGCCTGCCCATTTTAGAAAAGCAATTACATCGTTAATTTGGTTGTCAGAAAAATGATAATTCGTCATCTTCCGCTCTCCGGGATACATGGCTTCAGGATCCTTCAAAAATGTTTTTAACCAAACCTCTCCACGCCTTTCCACTACTTTGGTTAGTTCCGGTGCATAATAAGCACCTTCTCCAAAGATGGTATGACATCCCATGCAGTTATTAGCTTCCCAAATTTTTTTGCCCCGATCTACAGCGGGCGTAATATTGGCGGCTCGTGTCTGATTGGGCACCTGTCGTATGGTATCTACCGTAAGCCATAGGAAAACACCGGAGAAAAAAATGGTACCAACAATAAAAAACAGCCTTGCCTGAGATTTTGAAAGCATAGCGTCTGAATGTTTAGGGTGTGCATATTTCGGATCGTCAACCGACAATCCATGTAGTTTTATTATTCAAATCCAATTTTCTTACTCACCAAGTCCCAAGTAAGCTCGTCCACATAGGTTTCGATCAGTATCCGGTTTAGATCAACCTTCAGCCCTTCGTAGTATGGATGGATAGGACATGGGGACTCGGAGGAGCAACGTTCTAAGCCTAAGCCGCATTGCTCGAACAAGCCAACGCCCTCGATGGCCACCACGATTTCTTTCAGATTGATGCGTCTATCCAAGGGCAATCGAAAACCACCTTTTGGCCCGTTTAGAGAAGTCACCAAATGCGCCTTCCGCAAACGTTGCAGAACTTTAGCGGTATAGGCTATAGGCGTGTGTATCCCAGACGCGATGGTTACAAGGCTTACCCACCCTTCTTGATCAGGCTGTAAAGCCAAAAAACACATAGCCTTAATGGCATAAGTGGTTGCCTTGACAAACATGGCATAGAGAGTTAGTACCTTTCCAGTAGGGCATCAATAGGTCAACGCCTGATGTGCAGAAAATATGAAATCCAAATTCAATTAAGGACTCACATATCCGATATTCAATAAAAAAGAATAAAGGGTCTTTTAATATTTTTTAATATTAAAAAAAGATATATCGCATCAAATATACATATTAAAAATCCTTAAATCGTTGTACAACAAAATAAGGATTTGGCATATGCTTTTTGACCGTCTGTAGATATGACACCTAATCTTTTAATTCGCCGCTTGATAAGAAAATCTCTATTCTGAGAGGCGTTTATTCAGTTGCTTTCTGTTTAAGCCATCTTCTGATTGACCAATAACGCTACCTGATTTTGCGCACTCTCTCGGATGGAGTGATGGCTTAGCTGGTGCATCACCTTATGACGCGCCGTAGAGAAGCTGTTGTGTAGAAAACAAGGATTATCTGTAGAGCAAGATGTGAAGCCCATCACGCAGCGCATCAACTCACCCAAGCCGTCTGTTACCTCCACAACCCGTAAAATGGGCATTGCTAACTGCTCTTCTGTTAGATAGAACCCCCCGCCTGGGCCTTTAACAGACGTGACAACCCCAAACCGCGCCAAAATTTGTAAGACTTTTGCCAAGTAAGGTTCCGGAATTTCTAAAGTTGCAGCCATGCTTTTAACGCCCAGCCGATTCTGGGCAGACGCTTGCTCAGCCAAATACAATACCGCACGCAAGGCGTAGATACACGAGTTTGAGAACATTTTGTAGGTGTTTTCACTACACAGGGTTAAGGAGAAGACGTGAAAAAAATAATAAAAGACTTTTTTATCTTTTAATTAATACCGTACTGAGTTTGAAAAATAACAAATCCTTGACCAATTGTTTTGGAGAAGAACGCAACGAAGAGGACTTGTGCCTACTCATCGAATAAAATTCACCTAATCCTTAATTTACTATGAAATACTTAACAACACTCGTTCTATGCTTGGGTATATCAGGCTTTAGCCTCTCTTTCATGGGGTGTTCATCCAATACAAACGAAACCAGTTCGGGTAAAATGATCAATGCTGAGTTGACCGATCCCCCATTTGTTCCAAAGGCCGATATTGGCGACCGCGCCCCTATCAAGTGGCGGGTGGACTTGGAGGTTATCGAAAAGACCGCACGTATGGCCGATGGGGTGGAATATACCTTCTGGACCTTTGGCGGGGTTGTTCCCGGGAAATTCATCCGTACCCGTGTAGGAGACGAGGTGGAGTTTCATCTAAAGAACAATCCGAGTAGCAAGTTACCGCACAACATAGATCTACACTCCGTCACAGGACCGGGCGGGGGAGCTGCCGCTTCTTTTACTGCACCAGGGCACGAGTCCGTATTTTCTTTTAAGCTCATCAATCCGGGCCTGTATGTGTATCACTGTGCTACAGCCCCGGTTGGGATGCACGTTGCAAATGGGATGTATGGCCTTATTCTGGTAGAGCCAAAAGGTGGTTTACCGAAAGTGGATAGAGAATACTACGTAATGCAAGGCGATTTTTATACCAAAGGTGCTTATGGCGAAGCAGGACTTCAGCCTTTTGATATGGAAAAAGCCATTGCCGAAAAACCAGACTATGTGGTGTTTAACGGCTCGGTTGGAGCCTTGACAGGTGATAAAGCACTTAAAGCAAATGTGGGCGAAACCGTACGCTTGTACATTGGCAATGGTGGCCCGAACATGGTTTCCTCTTTTCACGTCATTGGCGAGATTTTCGACAAGGTATATATAGAAGGGGGCGATACCATCAACAACAATATTCAAACAACGCTTATTCCGGCAGGTGGCTCGGCAATTGCAGAATTTAAGGTGGACGTACCCGGTACCTTTATTCTGGTGGATCACTCCATCTTTAGGGCCTTCAATAAAGGAGCCTTGGGTATGTTGAAAGTTGAAGGTCAGGAGGATAAAACCATCTACTCCGGCAAACAAGACGACCGGATTTATCAACCCGAAGGAGGAGCGATCCAAACCATAACTGCGGATAAACCCGTTGCACCTTTAGCTAAAAACTTACAAGAGCGCATTGCAATGGGTAAATCCCTGTATGCCGCCAATTGCCAAGCATGTCATCAGGCAGAAGGACAGGGGCTTAAGGGCGCCTTCCCGCCACTGGCTAAGTCCGATTATTTGAACGTAGATCCCAAGCGTGGGATTCATGCAGTGGTAAATGGCTTGAACGGCAAAATAGTTGTCAATGGCGAACACTATGATGGTATCATGCCAAAGTTATCTCTTAATGACGAGCAGACGGCGAATGTCCTCACGTTTGTCCTAAATAGTTGGGGTAACAAGGGCGGAGAAATTACGCCTACCCAAGTAAAATCCATTCGGAAATAATACCCAACAACCGATATGAAATACCTTTTTTTGATTGGATTAATACTTTGGTCTTCTTGTCAGACGCCAGAGGAAAAGAAGACCGAAGGCAACATGATCCATGTGCTATCTCAAGCCAAAGAAAGTGCCTATTTGACACAAAACAATCGTGTGGAGATGGTTCCTATAAAAGGTGGGAAATATCGGGCATTTTACGGAAAAGACGCAGCATTGGTGACGGTCCAAGACTTTGAGCTAGACTCAACGCCCGTTACCAATGCCCAATATCTACGCTTTGTGGAACAATTCCCAGAGTGGAGAAAAGGAGCGATTGCCTCCATTCGGGCAGATTCATCATATCTGGCATTATGGACAGACCCGCTCGTACTGGGAGAAAAAGCCCCGCCCAATGCTCCCGTCGTAAGTATTTCTTGGTTTGCAGCAAAAGCCTATTGTACTTGTATGGGAAAACGATTGCCCACAATGGATGAGTGGGAATTTGTGGCCAGGGCCGATGATAAGCAACCGGATGCCCGCAACAACCCTGCCGCTTATCAAAGGTGGTTAGACTGGTATTCCGAAGCAAAAAAAACTGTTCTGCCCAATATCCGACACACCCAACCTAACTACTGGGGCGTGTATGACCAATATGGATTGGTTTGGGAATGGGTGTCTGACTTCAACGCCGTGCTGATTTCCGGTGAGTCGCGGAAAGATGCCAAAGTAGATGACTCGCGGCTATTTTGTTCGGGTGGGTCGGTGGGCGTAGAAGACCTCAAAAACTACGCTGCTTTTATGCGGTATGCCTTCCGTGGGAGCCTCAAAGCCCGATATACCATTCATAATTTAGGATTTAGGTGCGCCAAATCCAAAACATCTTGAGGATTTAGAGATGAAAAAGTTACTCTTATTCTGTCTATTATTTATCGTAGGATGCAAAAAAGAAGAAAGCCTTCCACCAGCAAAAACCATAACGATGAAGCAAGGCGAAGGTCAGTCAATCTTCCAGTTACCCGGTACGTGGGCGACACAAGAAGGAGTCTCCACCCAATTGGGTTCCTTAAAAGGAAAAACCACTCTATTGGCTATGATCTATACCTCATGCACTTTTGCCTGTCCACGACTATTGGCAGATATGAGACGGATAGAGGCCAAAATTCCTACTTCCGAACGATCTAACATGCGCTTTATCCTGATCAGTATAGACCCAGAACGGGATACGCCCCAAAAACTAAAGCAGTTTGCGGCTGATAATAAATTAGACTTGGCTTATTGGACGCTTATGCGGGGATCACAGTCTGATTTAGAGGAACTCTCCGCAGTACTCGGTTTCCGATTCCAGAAAATCAGCCCGATAGATTTTGCACATTCCAACCTGCTTACGGTGTTTAATCCCCAAGGCGAAATGGTCTTCCAACAAGAAGGCATTGGCGCCAATCCAGACGAGATAGTGTCTGTGATGCAACAAACTGTCCAAAAACTCAGATAGGTTAATAAATAAGGCGCACCAGCAAAAAAGGTGTGACACAATGCTGTCACACCTTTTTTGATATTATCGATTCAACACGGCGTACTTCGACATAGCCACTTGGAATTCATAAAACACAACAAAAATGCAAGATGCTTCTCCTGCCTTGGCACGTAGTGCACGGCTCATCATGGTTTCCGATGTCAACAACAACAAATATTACCATATGAACGCTCTTGCGGACGGAACCTTTGCGGTAGCGTATGGCCGTATAGGAGGCCGTGCGACAACCGCTACCTATGATATGGCGCTGTGGGAAAAAAAATACCATGAGAAAATCCGAAAAGGCTATACAGATGTGAGCTATTTGTTTACTGATAAGAAAGCCATAGCTGACCATTGTGGCACCGGCAATATTTGGGTAGATACCTTGATGAACCGCTTACAAGGGTATGCACGCCGTTCTGTATTGGCCAATTATTTAGTTGGATCGGAGGAGGTAACTTCTGCACAAATTGTCGAAGCACAAACCTTAATCAACGAAGTGGTGAAAAATTTTGAAGTTGGAACCTCAATCGGTACCCTCAATCGGCAACTGATTCGGTTGTACGCCCTCATCCCCCGCAGAATGACGAATGTGCGGGATCATCTCTTACAACCCTGCACCAATGAAGCCACAATTAGCAACATGCTGGCACAAGAACAAGCCACCTTAGATGTGATGGCTGGACAGGTAAAACTATCCGATAACTCATCACAAACGAAGCAAACCAACCTTATGGCGATGTTGGGCATACAAATCCGAGTCGTGGAAAAGGAATCGGAACTTGCCCTGATCCGGTCGCAGATGCAGGAACATGCTTCCAAAATGGTGCGGGTCTTCGAGGTTACGCATCTCGAACAACGGGGTCGTTTTCAAAACCATGTACAGCAAGCCAGTGACCAAGCCACACAACTGCTTTGGCACGGTAGCCGAAACGAAAACTGGATGTCTATCCTCGGAAGTGGCCTGGTCTTGCGCCCAAGCAATGTTATTATCACAGGTAAGATGTTTGGATATGGACTATATTTTGCAGATAAATTTAAAAAATCACTGAATTACAGCTCGCTGTCTGGCTCCTTCTGGACAGGAGGTAAAGCGGATCGGGGATATATAGCCTTATACGAAGTTCATACGGGCCATGCACTCACCATTCGTCGCCATCAGCCGTGGTGCTACCAATTAGATAGTGACAAATTGAAGGCACATGGCGTCCTACGGCGGCGATACGACTCGGTTTTTGCCAAAGGAGGCGCGGATTTGCTTCATAACGAATACATTGTCTATAAAGAGGCGCAGAACACCATTAAATACCTAATAGAAATTGCGCATTAATGTACTTTCGATATACGACTATGAGTAAAAAAATTTCGGTATCGGCGGTAAGGGAAGCCGCCCACCAGTTGATGAAGGATAATGGAACCACCACCACATTGGAGGTAAAATTGACACTCAGACAACGTGGCTTCTGGGCAGTTCAGATGGAGGTTTCGGCTATTATGGAAAAAGTAGCAGCACAAGAGGACTGGTTTTGGCAATGTAATGGCCGATTTCGGCAATATGCACGTTATCCAGAAATGATGCCAAATGTTTATGCCCCCATGATGCATGGAACCGAGGCTTTCCGATTGTTATTTTTGAACTAAGGGTTCTGGAAGAAGAGCGGTAAATGGTGGCGCTAAAAGTAGGTATGGACTATACGATACAGCCTCCAGTCTGCGACTCCATACCCCGATTACTCGGTTTTTATAGTCAATAAGTCAATGGTCATACCTTTTTTCCTTGGACGAGAGCGTGGCTTACAAAGTCGCCAAACCTTATAATGCATAGGAGAATTGACAAATAAGCCCTCGTCAGATCGGAGAAATCCTCTATATGGGCTTATCTTAAGTCGTTAACCGAAGCGTCTTGTTTTAAATACTGGCGTAAACACGAACACTAAGGTTTATCATGTTATGCAGTCATCTCCAAAAAACATTGTCATTACGGGTGCAGCGGGCTTTTTAGGCGGTCGTGCGGCGAAGCACTTTGCAGCCCATTTACCCGAATACACCGTCCTTGCCACTTCGCGACGAAGCAGCCGCGCCGATGAACTCACCGCAGCGGGCTGTGTTTTTCGGGCGGGCAATCTGACCGATGCCCATTTTTGCCAGCAACTTACCCAAGGTGTAGAAATCGTGGTGCATTGTGCGGCGCTTTCGGCTCCATTTGGAGATTATGAGGCTTTCCGCGAGTCCAATATCATAGCAACCGAAACGCTGCTCAAAGCCAGCCTACAAAATGGGGTCAAGCGTTTTATTTTCATTTCCACACCCAGTATCTACTTTGATTACACGGATCGTTTGGGCATTAAAGAAAGCGACCCTTTGCCGCCCAAGATGGTCAATTATTACGCAGAGACCAAGCTCAAGGCGGAGGAATTGGTTCTGGCGATGAATGGACAAGGTATAGAAACGATTGCCTTGCGTCCGCGTGCCATTATCGGGGCCGAAGACACCGTGATTTTCCCCCGCGTTTTGGAAGCCTATCATAAAGGACGACTGAAAATTATTGGTGACGGGGAAAATATATGCGATCTCACCTGTGTCCGAAACGTCATTGAAGCCATCCATTGCTGCATCCGTGCAGAAGCCGATGCGTGTGGAGAAGCCTACAACATTACAGACGGCCAGCCTGTAAAATTTTGGGAAGCCCTCAAATATGCCTTGGTCAAGCTCAACCTTCAGCCGCCAACACGCAAAATCCCCAAAGGCGTAGCACTTTTCGCAGGTACTTTATTGGAAAGCATCGCTAAAGCCTTTCATCCCCAGAAAGAACCAACCCTAACGCGCTACGGTGTAGGAATTCTATTTGTAAACCTAACCTTAGACATCGCCAAAGCCCAAGAACGCCTCCGGTATCAGCCCGGAATGACGACGTTTGAAGGCATAGATGAATATGTAGCATGGCACAAAACACAAGCCTAAGCCTCGAACTTTTTGCATCGGGGTACTGCCTTTCCCACGCCGCCGTTGCCAATCCGAAGGAAGGACGCGGCAAGACCTCGTTTTATGCCGTTTGGGCGCTGCTTCGCCTGCCCGATCTGGGCTATGTCATGTTTGATACGGGTTACAGCCCCGAATTTATACGCGCTACCGAGTCGTTTCCAGCCCGCTTCTATCGGTGGATGACTCCCATGTTTCTGAAAGAAGGCGAAACGGCTGTACAGATTTTGGCACAAAAAGGCATCGCCCCGGAAGCCATTCGCTATGTAATGATCTCGCATTTTCACGGAGATCATTTGGCGGGGTTAAAAGATTTTCCCGAAGCACAGTTTTTATGTAGTGCCAATGCTTGGGCAGAAGTACAGGCACTTTCAGGCTTTAAAGCGGTCAAAAAAGGGATTCTGCACGGGTTATTGCCGTCCGATTTTGCGGATCGCGTCCAAACGATTGAAGCCTTTGCGGATGCAAGTTATACGAACGAAGCCGATTTGACGGTTTATGAGCTTTTTCAGCAAACCGCCTTCCGCTTGGTGCGTTTGGAAGGTCATGCACGAGGGATGTTGGGCTTTATTTTTGATCAAAATGACCAGAAAATCTTTTTTGGAACAGATGCTTCTTGGGCTTACGATACCTATCGGGCAGGAATTTTGCCGCGCCGTGTGGTGAAACTGTTCTTCGATTCTTGGACGGATTTTGTCGAGACCCAAGCTAAAATTCGGCGTTTTGAAGCTGCAAACCCCGAATTTCAGATTTTGTTTACCCACTGCCCCAAAACTTTAACCCAAATCCAACATGGGGCTTAAACGTAAAGTCCTTTTTTACGGGTTGAAAAACGCCCTCATGCCGCGTTTTAGGTCGCGGGCGGACTTGGAGGCTTATCAGCAGCAAAAACTGCAAGCCTTTGCCCAAAATGTCTTGCGACGCTCGCCGTTTTATGCCCGATTTTTCAAAGGGGCGAATTTGGATTGGGAAGCCGTGCCACAGATTACCAAAACCGAGTTTATGGCACACTTCGACGAAATCAATACCTGCCAAATTCGGAAAGAAGAAGCAATGGCGGTGGCGCTCAGTGCCGAAAAAAGCCGCGACTTCAAGACGGAATTAAACGGCATTACCATCGGGCTTTCGACGGGAACCAGCGGCAAGCGGGGCATTTTCTTGGTATCGGAAGATGAACGCGCCAAATGGGTGGCTCTGGTGATGAAGCGGGTCATCCAGCCCAAGCTTTTCCAAAAACAAAAAGTGGCGTTTTTCCTCCGTGCCAATAGCAACTTGTATGCTTCGGTGCAGTCTTCGCTTTTTGAATTTCGCTATTTCGACTTATTTAAGCCTTTGCCCGAACTGGTTGCCGAGCTTGCCGCGTATCAACCCGATATTTTGGCTTCGCAGCCGTCTTTATTGGTGGATCTTGCCCAAGCCCAGCGCCAAAACCTCCTTTCGATTGCACCAAAGCAGGTCATTTCCTTTGCCGAAGTCCTGCACGAAGCCGATAAACGCGGGATCGAAGCCACGTTTCGCGTTCCCATAACAGAAGTCTATCAATGCACCGAAGGGTTTTTAGGGGCCACCTGCTCACATGGAACCATGCACCTGAACGAGGATTTTATTCATTTTGACCAAGAATGGATAGACGAAACCCATTTCTTCCCCATCGTCACGGACTTCTCGCGATCCAGCCAGCCCGTGGTGAAGTACAAACTAAATGATGTGCTGGAGGTTAAAAAAACGCCTTGTGGCTGCGGCGATGTGCGCTTGGCGATTGAGCGCATTGTAGGGCGGGATGATGATGTGCTGATTTTGAAGGGCATCCGCGTTTATCCCGACTTGGTGGCGCGGCGCATTGCCCAAACCACCGACGATTTTTCCCAATACCGCATCGTACAAACTGCCGAAAACCATCTGACCTTGGGAATTGCCTGCGATACCGCCAATTTCGAGGAGTTGAAAACCCGTTTTATCACCACTTTAGACGCACTTTTTGCATCGTTCGGGATTGAGGGCGTGCAATATCAGGTCGAAAATCGGGTGGAACAGGAAGCAGGAACCAAAATGCGCAAAATTAAACGAGTGCCGTATGAACCTTAAAATTGCTGCCATCGCGACTTATTTGCCCCAAAATAGGATTGCCTCCGTCACGTTAGACCATTTGGCGGATGGAACGCCTGGCCGCATTGAAAAAAATACGGGCGTGGCGTTTCGGCACCATGTTTCGGCAGAAGAAACCGTCTCCGAAATGGGTGCACGTGCCTTAAAATCGGCTTTAGCAGCAGCCCATTTAGCCCCGCAAGACTTGGATTTGCTGATTTCGGCCAGCGGCGCGTTTGACTATCCCATTCCGCACAATTCCGTCCTCATCAAGGCGAAGTTCACCGATGACCGCGTGACTTTCCCTTGCTTTGATGTGGATAGCACCTGCCTGAGCTTCTTAAACGCCTTAGATGTAGCACATTTATACCTACAATCGGGGCGCTATCGGCGGATTGCGGTGGTAACTTCAGAGATTGCCTCCAAAGCGCTCACCCCGAAAGACGAGAAAGTGTTTGGCTTATTTGGCGATGCCGCCGTGGCCGCGATTCTGGAAACGAGCGAAACGAGCGGCTATCAACCCGTTTATACCGCTTTTCAGAACTTTCCATCGGGTGCAATGCAAGCCCATGTTCCGCTGGGCGGCGCGGTGGATCGCGGGCAGCAAGCCCCCGCCGACGACTTGGGTTATTACTTTAAAATGGATGGAAAAAACCTCATCCGCCTAACCATCCAACACTTAGACGGCTTTGTTGCGCAAATAGAAGCGGCGCTGCAACGCTCCCTTCATGACTTCGACCACATCGTCATCCATCAAACCAGCAAGTTCGGCAATACTTATTTTCTGCAACATTTTGGCGTGGCAGAAAGCAAGGTCGTGGAAACCTTGTCCCAATACGGCAACTGCATCGCCGCCTCGATTCCCTTAGGCTTAGCGGCCTTGCTTCGTAACAACTTTAATCCAGATGGTAAAAAAATCCTGCTCTTAGGCAGTGGCGCGGGGCTTTCCTTAGGCGCAATTGCGCTGGATTTTGGGTGTGTAGCTAAGACATAGCCCTGACATCAAACGATGAGCGCAAGACCGCTAAAACAACCAAGATTTCAGGGCGAACGCCCCCTTATTTGGTAAACAAATCTTTTAATCCATTTGGATAAACATCTCTTTTTATGAACTTTATTGTTTCCATAAGCTTAAACCTCACATAAAATTCGTTACAATCAATAATGGGTTTCCAAACACCAAAGAACTATTCTATAAACCTCTAAATCTTTCGTAAAGATGAAAAAATCTGGTATGGTCGTACTGGCCCTGTTTTGTTGGGTGTTCCCTCTTCTTGCACAAACGGATTTGGCGGTTGGCTTGACAGCTTCAACAACCAGCCCAGTTCTGGGTGGCAGGCTCTCTCTAACGGCTACTATTCAGAATTTAGGCCCCAGTAACGTATCTAATATATTGGTAAGCTATCGCCCCCCAGTTGACTTTGTTTTTATTAGTTCTGAAACACGCTTGGGGGTTTACTCTCCGACATTAGGCGTATGGACAGCTGGAAGTTTGGCTGCGGGACAATCTGCGTCGTTAATCATTCACTTAAATACAACAAGAATTGGGCGGACAGAACATCAATTAGGAGATTTGAGATTGATGGGTACGGACACCAATCCCTCGAACAATACTGCGGTACAGGTTGTTGAAGTACTAGCTCCAGCTACTCCATTATTCTCGCAAAGTGCCCCTTCATTTAGCTTTTATCCCATGCAAAACAAAGTAACTGTGGGAGGTAAATCTATCTTTTTAAGCCCCGAAGCATACAAGGTCTTGGCTTACCTGCATCACAATCAAGGACGCGCCTTTTCTGCTTCCGAACTCATTTCTAATGCATTGGGCGGGATTGCGCCCGCTTTAGGTTTTGAGGCGGTTATGCGAGAGTTAAGTGCAAATAAAACACTTAATAAACATCTTCGATACAAGAAAGCAACAGAGGCATGGCTGTTTAAGGGTTAGGTAGTGAGGACGTCAGCACAAAAAAGTTAGCGTTTGTCGCATCCAATGGCGATTAAATCATTGGGCGAGATTTTGAAGAACTTGTACCAAGAGATGAAAGTGTGTGGAAGGATTAGGATTACGCTTACAGCAAGGAAAGTTAAAAAATGAGTAGTAAAAGAATAAGTTTTTTCATTTTGGTGGTGGTTTAGTGGTTATAAATCTGTGATTATTTCTGAACAATCCAAATGTCTTGGCTTCCTGAAATCTCAAGGTTTGGGTCAAAGATATGACTTAATACAGTTCGGTCTTTTAATAGTTTACTCCTCACAAATTCCTCCCCTTGATATACAGACAATAATTTATTGCCTTCTGTAACTTTTGTGCGAGCAATAATTTCTCCTTGGTTAAAAAGTTTAAACTCTTTGTCTGTTAGTTTTTGCTTTGCATAATATTCTCCATTTACAGTGAATAAAAAAATACCGCCATCTTTTAAAATTCTAAATATTTCATTCATCCAAAGATACTGATATTTTTCCGACAGATGAGTAAATACAGACGTACAGTAAACAATGTCAAAATACGCATCCTTAAAATTAAGTGGTGGTTCAATATCATTGATAGAAAAGTTTATTTTAGAAAAGGTTTTTTCACACCATTTGATGGCGTTTTTATTTAGATCACAACCATATAATTGTATATCTGCACTGTCTGTAATTAAGGATATATTGTGGAGTACACGACCAGTTCCACAACCCCATTCGAGAATGTTTAATTCTTGATTGGAAATCGTTTTATACTGTTCAATAAGGCGTATGATATTATTCGCTGACTTTATTCCTGTTAAGTAATACCTCTCATAATCCACTTTCCCAAAAGTTTCAAAAACCAAGTCTTTTGGAGGAGGGATAAATTTTTGATTGCTCTTAATAAATTCTTTATTCTTTTTTGAAAATTTTAACTTGCTTACTATAAAATAAATTTTATTCGCAAAATTAAGTAGGTACAAATCCCGTAATAAAAGAGACACAAATTTCTTCATATTACAAATGTATCATTATTGTTAAACATAGGCAAATATAATAATATAAGCTCCAAAATGTCAATAGTATGAGCCAAAATAACACCAATAACGTTTCTAAAAACACAACACCTGAAACACTCGAATCTTTTCAGAACCTAATTTCCATCATTGAGCGATTGCGTGTTGAATGTCCTTGGGACAGAAAACACACACACGAATCTTTGCGCAAATTGCTTATTGAAGAAACGTATGAAACCATCGAGGCTATTGATACGCAAAATTGGCGGGAGTTGAAGTCTCAATTAGGTGATCTGCTATTGCATATTATTTTTCATACCCAAATTGCATCAGAAACGGAAAGTTTCTTCTTAGAAGATGTTTTAAAAGGTATATCAGAGAAACTGGTGCGTCGTCATCCGCATGTTTTTGGCGATACTGGCGAAAGGCCAGAGGCTGAAGTCTTACAAAATTGGGAAAAAATCAAGCTCGAAGAAAAGAAATTAAAAAGTACAACAAAGATTTCAGTATTAGAAGGCGTTCCCAAAGCGTTGCCGAGCTTGGTGCAGGCGCAACGCATTCAGGAAAAAGCCGCAGGTGTTGGGCGTGGTTGCTTCTTACCATAGCTTTTTTAAGCCTTGGAACCTGCTGACAAACATCCATTCATAAGAGGTTGTTTCTTCATTCCAAGCACGCTGATACCATTTTTGAAGCCGCCCTTCATTGGGTGTAGCATAGAGCCACTCCTCTATAATTCGGGTTTTAGTAGCGATAAATCCAAATTGGTAACGAATGCCTTGCTGCACAAATACTACCTCAATCCGTGTGGGGGCCGTTCTGCTTGCTGCTGTAAATCGAAACGGATCTATGGGCAAGGGATCGCCTGCCATGGATTCACGGGCAGATTCTAAAACCAACCGCCGCATGATCATTAACGCTTGTAAAACACCTGTTTTGCCAGAGCCATTAGCGCCATAAATGCCCGTCGAAACCAGATAGGCGTGATGCTTTAAGTTAGGAATAGCCCGCGTGCGGGTATCTGAATAGGTTTTATCGGCACTTGCAATTAGGGAAAGTTCAAAGCCGTCCTTGAAGGATCTGAAGTTTTTCGCTTTGAGGAATAGTAGCATATCGCATGTCTTTTTATATTTAAGGGCTAATGTACAACAAAATTACGCAATAAAAGACCCTTAGTACGAGAACCCAACGGCGGTATTATCTCGCTGCTTCGCGCCGCAGATTTCATTCGGGTAAACCACGCTGCTCTCATTTACCCTAAACGACAAACGGCTCCGATTGGAAGACGACTGTGTCTTTGCTTCCAACCGATACCGTTCACCGAGATCCCGAATAAATTAGGGTTGGGTATTCGGACATTCTGTGGGGTAATCAGAATAAATAACCTCTGACCCAAATCCTAAAAAACATGAAACTCCGCTATTATCTGTCCATTACATTGATGTGGATGGCCATTTTGCCCGTCTTTGCGACTTCTGGTCGTGTAGGTGGGAGCATACGAGGAACCGTTAACATACCATTAGATGCAACCGGGAGTGCTCCATCGGCGACCGTTGTGGCTTATAGCCTGCCACCTACGGTGTTTAAGACCCGTGCCGAGGTTTCTGCGGATGGCACGTATGAACTAAAAGAACTACCGGAGGGTCTTTATTATGTATATGCTGTTACGGCATCGGGTTTTCAGCAGTTCTATGGAGGTGTGACGTCAGAGTCAGGTTCTAAACCAATTGAGGTGAAAGACGGTAGTACAACCGATTTTGTGAACTTTGATCTGGGCGCTGTTATCAATCCGCCTCCCCCACCTGCCGGAAATGGCGTGATAAAGGGCCGTGTTACCGACGCGAAGACCGGAAGTCCTGTTGCGTATGCAAAAGTGGTGGCGCAAGACCTGCAATCCGGATTAGGGAACAGTGCACCAACCGATGAGAACGGTGACTATGTGATAACGGATCTACCCGAAGGAACCTTTGTGGTGCAAGCATGGGCTGATGGCTATAGCGCCTCGTCTTATGTAAAAGGGGGCGATGCGCGTGGGCACACACCCGTCACCTTGGCAAAAGATGGGACGGTTTCGGGCATAGACATTGCAATGCGATTACCAGGACAGATCACGGGTTTGGTTACCGATGGACAAGGTAAGCCTTTGGTAAATGTGGAAGTGATGGCCATTCCCAAAAGCCGTATAAATTGGAACTGGGGTGGATTTGTAGCCCAAACCGATGAAAAGGGGCAATACCTCCTCGAAAAACTCGACCCAGATACCTATTATGTGCAGGTGAATCTACCAGAATTGTCGTTATCGGTCTGGTATCCCAATCTCACAGAAATGACCGCATCTACACCTGTTTCTGTAAAAGAAGGTGAATTGGTGAAAGGGGTGGATTTTAAATTAGATGTACGCTTTGTGTATGGGAGTGCTTCGGGAAAAGTGACCACAAAAGACGGGACACCTGTAACGGCTGGATATGTGCTCCTTTCTTCTACAGAAGTTAATGCCTCTGGGCGTGGGTTCTATAACACAAAATTAGAAGCCGATGGCGTGTTTAGGTTCGATCGTGTGCTGGCGGGAACGTATCAATTGAGCGTACAGGTCTTTATATCCAATGGGGGGCAACTGCATCATTTGAACTATCCCGAAGCGGTGACGATAAATGAAAATGCAGAAACAAGTGGACTTATCTTTGTAGTTCCGCTTATGAATGGTCGAATTTCTGGTGTTTTGAGAGACAAAATCGGAAATCCAATCCCGCAAGGAGGGGTGATTTTGGAATCGATAGACGCCATCGCCACAACCCGTCTATATACGCAAACCGATCCAGAAGGCAGGTTTGTCATCAATAACCTACCAGATGGCGACTATCTGCTGAGTGCCAGTGCGTGTATTTCGTTCTCTTGTGCATATATCTGGTACAAAGAAGCCGATACACCCGAAAAAGCAACTCCCATCAGGATTGAAAACGGGAAAAGTAATCCGGAATACATTCAGTTTGACATGCCGATTCAAAGAGGAACAGGTGTCATCAGTGGAGTTGTGACGGATAAAGCGGGAACGCCTCTGCCTCATGCCAACCTCTCCTTATTTTCAAAAGCCATTTTGGATTCTGCGGGAAATGCAAATGGGCGGGCTACCTTTGGTGGTTTTTCAATGACCGATGAAAATGGTGTTTTTGTTATCAAAGACATTCCTGAAGGAGCATACAACCTATTTACTTCTTGGTATGGCGAAGGTGATGTGATGGACGACGCTTGGTATAATGGCAAAAAAGACATGGCTGAGGCCACCGTCATTAAATTGGCACATGGCGAAATCCTTTCTAATCTGAATGTTCAACTCGATCCGAAGCCCATCTATGGCGCGGTTGTCGGAATACTGACAACCAAGGACGGGAAAGCCGTTGAAAACGCATTGGTGGAACTTAAGCCTGCTGGGACTGAAGGAATGGACTGGATGTTCTTTAAGATGGCTACTTTTCAAAAAACAACGAGGACAGATGCGAGCGGACGTTTTGCATTCGATCAGGTTTTTCGGGGAGAATACGAGGTGGCGGCTTTTGCAGATGGCCTGCGGGTGTATAGCGGTAATGTAAGCCTGCCGGAAGATGCGGTTGCGGTAGAAGTGGAGGGCGGAGTCAAATCGCTTGTTGAATTGGTTGCTGTACCACAACGCCTAACTGGAAATGGCGTTGTGGCTGGATGGGTGCTGAACGATAGCCGCACACCCGTTGAGAACAGTGTGGTTACCCTCACGCATGTGGATACCGAAGAAGTATTTACGGTGCTTCCTCAAAAGGATGGCAGTTTTCGTTTGGCTGGAGTGCCGGATGGCGTTTATGTCTTAAAGGGACAAGCACCCTACCACATGCCCGCTTATTTCAAAGATACTTGGGATCCTGCACAGGCGGAAATTCTTCGGATTGATAGCAATCAACCGGTTCTGGAAGGCTTAGTACTTAGGTTAAATACGGTTTACTATCGCTGGTTGGATGTTGGCGGGAATGTGAACAAAACTCCTACAGAAGCCAATGCTTCGGTACGGATAAAAGGCGTTGTGAAATCGGATAAAGGACAACCGATTTCTGGGGCATCGGTATATGCAATGGACGAAACGGGAAACCCAGTCGCTGTTGCCAACACCGAGAAAGATGGTTCCTTCCAGATTGCCGACCTCTCTGCGGGTGCCCAAATCCGGATATATGCCAGTAAAATGGGATATAAGGGACAATACCACGATGGGGCCTCGGCACTGGCACTGAATCAACCTGTCCAACTGGCAAGTGGGACCAGTCAGTTTGATTTTGTACTCGCCCCTTCCGATGCAAGTGTGGACCGAGAAGAAGAAAACCCGTTACCCGATGGGCTGACTATCCAGCAAGTTTATCCCAATCCGTTTAGCAATATCACAACCCTTCGGTTCTCAGTTAGTGCGCCTGAAAAGGTACAGGTCTCGGTGTATGACCTTACAGGGCGGCGTTTACAATTGGTATCGGACGAACTCCGGCCAGCAGGCAGCCATGAGGTGCAATGGCAACCCAATGCGAACCTTCCCAATGGCATGTATTTCTTCCGTATCGAAACAGGGCGTATGGCTCAAACCGGTAAAATGGTGTTGATGCGGTAAAAATAGCGATGTTGAAAAATCATAAAGGCCCAAGCTAAGTAATGCTTTGGGCCTTTATGATAATAGTCAGTAAATAACAAAAGCACAGGAGTGCCCATCTTTCTTGGTGCGTTTTTACTTAGTCATTTAGAGAGGCTTTCAATAAGTTCTTTTTTTCTAAACTAATTTTTATAACCTACTTCGTACATTGTGTATTAAATAAACGGTATAATTTTACATACTACTGGACATTTTCAAA
>DDTM01000077.1:2344-6197 GCA_002344075.1 Bacteroidetes bacterium UBA2364 | reverse complement strand
GTTAAAGCATTTTAAAACTTTGGTTGCTCTATTAATTTAATCCTTAATTTTCCTCCCCTTATGAAAAAACTGATTCAAACTTTTATCTTTCTCTTTGCCCTTGTGGCAAGCCCCAGTGCGATGGCACAGTTCCAATTCCAGAACCCCACACCTACAAGCGTTGATGCTGTCATTTTAGATTTTTGCCACATTACAGGGATTGATTCTGTAGTCATTCAGGGTTTTGGCAAATTTTTGTGTGCAACTGCCACAAATAGGCATTATATTCGTGTTTACACAACTACAGCCTAAATATCTAAATTTGAGGTAAAAATTAGACTTTGATAGGGAGAATGAAATGCAGTTTATGAGCTTTAACAGTCTTGATACTGCATTAGAGGCATGCAAAAATTATTTTTTAAGGCAGAGCGATTGTCGCTTTTTAAATCCTACACACTGCCTTTTATCTTGAAAAAATTACTTCATGCTCTTTTTTTGTTTTCAAACTCGTTCTATTTGATAAGATACCTTCTTCATTAATCTTTATTTTTATGAAAAACACCACTTTACCACAAGAAAACCTTGATGCGGCACCCGCTTCATCTGGTTTCTTTGGGCGTTTGAAAGAGGCATGGCGCGAAAGCGAAACCTACCTCACGCCCGATACGCCCACAGAAGCACCTGCCCATGAGGAAATAGAGGTTCGGGGTTATTCGCCTTATGTAGGCGAGATCGCGATCTTTGGTGGCAACTTTGCGCCTGTGGGTTGGATGTTTTGCCACGGGCAATTGCTTGATATTGGCGAATATGAAACGCTGTTTCAACTCATTGGCACAACGTATGGTGGCGACGGTGAATCAACGTTTGCGCTTCCCGATCTTCGTGGGCGCATGCCCATCCATCAAGGCGCGAGCGGCGGTACAACGTATTTTATCGGACAGTCAGGTGGTACAGAAACCGTAACGCTTACGGCGAACCAAATCCCTGCACACACGCACAGCATGATTTCAGGCGTAGTGCGCGGCACTGGAACGCAAGGTGCAGGCTTGACACAAGGCACTGAATTGGAGACCTTAACTTCGCCTACGTCGAGTAGCGCTGGAAGTGGGCAAGCACACGAAAATATGCCACCGTTTCTGGGCTTGAACTTTATTATTTCTTTGTACGGTGTATTTCCTTCGCCGTCTTAAATGATTGCGTTCGATGCCTTGTTTTCTCATTTTTTCACGTAAATCAATCTATTTTATGTCTAAAATTATTTCTTCAGCGCCAATAGATCGTCGAGGATTCTTCTCACGCTTTTTGGCTGATACGCCCGAAATTGCTGCACATAACCAGCAGTTTAATATCCCCGAACAACGATTTGACACAGATACATTTATGGGGGCAATTATGATAACTGCATTTAATTTTGCGCCCCGAGGTTGGGCACTGTGCAACGGGCAACTGCTTCCCATCAATACAAACCAAGGGCTTTTTTCGCTACTCGGCACCACTTACGGTGGCAACGGAACAACCCATTTTGCGCTCCCCGACTTTCGAGGGCGTTGTCCTATACATGTGGGCGGTGGGTTTGTGCAAGGGGAAAGAGCAGGCACAAGTACGCATACTTTAACCTTAGCAGAAATGCCTGCCCATACGCACACGCTTTCTACTCCAACCGTACAAGTTTCGGGGACAGGTACACAAGTAACAGGGATGGTACAAGTAGGTTCATTAAGTACCTCCAATGCCATTACGTTGGCAGGCGTGGGCGGAAGCCAATCGCATAATAATATGCCCCCTTATTTGGTACTTAGTTTTTGTATTGCCCTTCAAGGAATTTTTCCTTCATCAAACTAAATTTTTATCCTTATGCCTTATTCTTCTACTCCTATTTCCAATCCACGGCGGCGTTTCCTACAACGCTTCATGATTTTCTGTGGACTCTTTTTCTTTGGAAAAGCCTATGGGGCGAAGGGCCAAAAAACCTTGCACTCATCTGCGGTAGATAGATCGCAAGCAGGTATGCGGCGCAGTGCAGACCCGTTCGTCGCAGAGATTCAGTTATTTGGTTTCAATTTTGCGCCAAGAGGCTGGGCGAGATGTGACGGCGGTTTGCTTGTTCCTTCGCAAAATACAGCACTTTTTTCCTTGCTTGGTACCACGTATGGCGGTAATGGTACATCCAACTTTGCGCTTCCTGATTTGCAAGGACGCACACCAATTCAACAAGGGCAAGGTTCTGGTCTTTCGCTTCGAGACTTAGGCGAAACAGGCGGCGCTGCAACCGTTACGCTACAGGCTTCGGAAATGCCCGCACACTCGCACACGGTTTCTGGAACATACAAGAAAGTGCGCCCGCGTGGCACAACAGCTCCGGTTGGAAGCGGCGGTGCCGTCGGCGGAGATCGCGGAACTGTTACGACAGGCTTAACTTCCGCAGGAGGAAGTCAGGCGCACAACAACATGCCCCCTTATTTGACGGTCAATATGTGCATTGCCCTTCAAGGGGTTTTTCCTCAACGACCTTAACTTTTTATGTTGCCAATTCATTCATTCAAAACGGTTTATCTCATGATTTTTGCTACTTTCGAGCAATGGACATCTCTGATTTCCAAGAAATGGAACAAAGTCCATGCTCCTACTTTTTTCAGATTATGGATGCTATTCATCCTGTACAGTTTCGTTGTGCCACATAGCTTTGCTGCAAGCTCGCTTGTATTCAGTAATACCACCGTAGGCGCACCGAGTTTGCAAATGCCTGACCTTGGCTCGACCAGTGGGAGTTGTACAACGATGGCAAGTAATACAACAAAATACAAAGGACTTGTTTTTACGCCCGGTGTTACTGGTGCTTATACAATTACGGTAAACGATGCTATTTCGACTGACCCTATGTTCGATGATACCATCATCTATGTTTATCAAACGACCTTCAATGAAGCGTCCGTATGTTCTAATTTTGTGGTCATGGGAAATGACCCGCCCGGTACAACCACTGCTGTTACGCTTACGAGCGGCACGCAGTACATTATGATCGTAGCAGCGGCTTTTGAGACCGAAGATGCGTTTCAGGTAACGATCTCGAATGATGCGAATAATGCGGCGGCTTTTGGTAGCAGTACGGCTTTACCAGTCGAGATCACCTCTATTTCGGCAAATGTTACCCAAAAAGGTACAACACTAAATTGGGTTATGGCAAGCGAGTCGAATAATGCAGGTTGGGATGTGGAAGAACAGTTCACAACAGAATCTGTAGAAAAGAAATGGCGGAAAGTTGGGTTTGTGGAGGGTGCAGGCACTTCAACGCTGAGCCAAAAATATACCTTCGATTTGGGTAAGTTGCTCGCAGGAAATCACACATTCCGACTGAAACAATACGACCTTGATGGCAGCGTTACCTTTAGCGATCCGCTTCATATTTTCGTCGAGTTTGATAAGCCGTTCTCGCTGATTTCAGCTTATCCCAATCCGTTCAATCCGAGTACGCAATTCGAGGTGTCTGTGCCACAAGCACAAAATGTCTTGATTTCGGTGTATAACATTTTGGGGCAGAAAGTTTTGGACGTGCATCGTGGGCAAATGAGCGCGAATACGCCGTATCGGTTTACTTTTGATGGATCGGGCATGGCAAGCGGTTTGTATGTGGTGCAAATTGTGGGAAATAATTTCAAGACGAATATGAACCTTCATTTGTTGAAATGATCTTCCAACGCTTTTCAATAAAAAACGCCGCAAATCCCAAAATTTGCGGCGTTTTACATGATGCGATTTGCTTCAATCGCGGTATATTGTACAATCTGCCGTGTCGCCAGTCCTGCATAAATCCGCTGACGAGTGGAAGCAAAGCCATTTGCAACGATAGCGAAACCGCGCCAAATGCAGGCAAATG
>DDTM01000077.1:1945-2311 GCA_002344075.1 Bacteroidetes bacterium UBA2364 | reverse complement strand
TGGATTAAACTTCGTGGGGCTTTTCCGATTAGTTTGCATTGCGTAATGCTTCAACTTCTTGGATGGTTAGTCCTGTAATATCCGCAATGATGTGATTGTTGTATCCTTTTGCAATGCCACTTTTCGCGTTTTCAATTTTTTCGGCACGTTTAGCATATTCTTCGGTCTTGGCAAGCGTGATTCTTGCCGCTTCCTTGTTCTTTGCTAAGGTGCGTTCTTCGGGCGTGAGTTTGTCGAAGCTAATCAGCTCGATAGCGCGTTTGATCCCTTCGTTTTGGATATTGAGTACAGGTCTTTCAGGGCTATGAATGGATTGGTATATAAGATCAAGCCAATCTCGGATTTGTTGGGGCGTTCCCTCATTCG
>DDTM01000077.1:0-1783 GCA_002344075.1 Bacteroidetes bacterium UBA2364 | reverse complement strand
TCCACATACCCAATCTCCGGATCGAATTTCTTCTCGGTCTCAATTTTATCCACCTCAATCTCGATGCCCAGAATATCGCGCACAAATGCCTTGAAAACCGTTTTATCGGTAAAGGCTTTCTTAAAAATCACTTCGTTGTCTAAGTTTGCCAGCATCGTTTTGGCGATTAGAATTCGTTTTGGCGCGCATTTGCTTTTGAACAACGGAATAGCTTTTCAAAAGCTCCTTTTTGCTTCAATGCGATTCGGGTGCATTTCAAAAGTGCCAATAGGCATTACGATGCACTTAGATTAGCTAGGATCTGAAAGGCATCTTTACCTACCGCTGAGGAAGTGGTGACGTGCATAAAAAAAGCCCCGTAGGGGCGATACTGCAATACAAAACGAAGCAAAACAACCTTGTAGGGGCGACATCATTACGGGAATCCAGTAGGCCGCATAAAGTGTGAACGATGTGTTCACGAGGTACTTTGGGAAGTTTTGAAATGCGCCCATGCGATTCTTTCTTCATAGATATGATAAATCAGTGCTTTCGCATTTATGCACATCACCACTTTTGACATGTGCAGAAGTTTTTCGTTTTTTACTTGCCGAAAACCAAACATACGAAACCAGTCCACCTTCCTTTATAGACTTGATTCTTGCAGCCATGCCCCCCGAAACCATCCTCATCACCGGCGCACGCGCACCCATTGCCTTAGAACTGGCGCGGAGCTTCCATCGGCAGGGGCATAGGGTGATCATGGCCGACTCCTGCCATTGGACGATTGCGCGGTGGTCGAATGCGGTGGCGCGTTATGTGGTACTGCCTTCGCCACGTTACCAAATGGGACAGTTCAAACAAGCTCTCCGCACGCTCATCCGTGAGGAAAAGATCACCCATTTTATTCCAACCTGCGAAGAAGCCTTCCATGTATCCGCTGCCCAGGCCGATTTTCCTTGCAAGGTATGGACTTCCGATTTTGAACTGCTGCAAACCCTTCACCATAAAGGGCGGTTTTTCACCGATTACCAACACCTACTCCCCATCCCCGAAACCCAGCCTTTAAACACCTTTACCACATGGGCGCAGAGTACCGACTACGTTTTTAAACCCTGCTATTCCCGTTTTGCCACCGCCACCATAGTGGGTAAACACCTGACCCCCAACCATTTCCCCGACTCCGAAAAACCGCACTGGATTGCCCAAAAACGCATTCACGGCAAGGAAATCTGCATTTACAGCATTTGGGATGCAGGACAGATAAAAGCGTATGCGGCTTATCATCCGTTGTATCGGGCGGGCAAGGGCTCTGGGATTTACTTTGAACCCATCGCCCACTCTGCCACCTTTGAACGGGTGACCGCCTTTGGCAAACACCTATCTTATACAGGTCAGCTTTGTTTTGATGTGATTTTGGATGCCGACGACCAGCCTTATTTTCTTGAATGCAATCCACGCGGAACCAGCGGCGCGCACTTATTGCACGAAGCCTTAGCCCCTGCATTTTTGGCGGAAGGAGTTTACCAACAAGCCTCCGAAAAAACCTTTGCCATCCAATACGCCATGGCGATTTTACATCCTTTCCGCTTTTTTTCGCGGCAAGTACGGGCGGCACAAGACGTGATTTTCAGCCCGAAGGATCCGCTTCCGTTCTTCCTCCAAGCGCTGAGCCTGCTCGAAATTTCCTATCTTAAATTCCGCCACCACAAGACTTGGTTGGAAGCCACCACTGGCGATATCGAGTACAATGGTGAGGCTTTAACCTAAATCAAATGCACCATGGCAAAGTGGCTGAACTTGG
>DDTM01000019.1 GCA_002344075.1 Bacteroidetes bacterium UBA2364 | reverse complement strand
TAAATTCATGAACAGCTTCTTAAGTACCACACACTTACCCACGTAATTTGGCAGTAGAAAAGCAATCGAGGTCTAAGGATTCCTTGTCGTGCCAGCACCAAAACGCTTGGCATGGAAAGCGGTTCTCATAAAGGGCACGATTGATCATTACCGCATCTATCCGCCTGTCTAAGGAGCGTGCGAGGGTCAGTTTGGCATAATCCGAGATGCCACCTGATATGACTAATTTCATTCTCCGGACTTCTGAAGCAATTGCCTGCAATACCTCTGGTGCAAAAATAGCTTGTTGTTGGGCGTTGCGCACCGTGCAAACCGCCCGATAGCATCGGGCTTGCTCTAAAGCTTGCAGGTAGGATACGGCGTCGTAGGACTCGGATCCACAAACGACCTGGTTTTCGGTAATGTTCACGTGTACGCCAATCCGGTGGGATGGAAAGTAGCGGAAAAGGGTCTGCATTTGTTCGGGCGAGCGGGCAGTTACAATGACTTTGTGAACCTGAAGGGAGAGCAAGGCTTCTACCTCGTCGGGGGTACGCACACCACCTGAAGCCATTACGGGAATATCTAATACTCCGCAGATGGCCTCGATAAAAGCAAAATTATTTTTGTCGCTATAGGCCGCGTCATGATCAAAAACCAGCAGCGTGCGGGCATTTTGTAACCGCCATAGTTTAGCCATTTTGACCGGATCGGCAAAGAACGTGCGGTTGGCCCCTGCCTGATATTTGGTACGGAACAGACAAGTCCCGTTTTGTAGGGCGATGGTGGGAATGATGAGCACGTTTTTTTGGGGATTATTTTTTCTTGCTTAAGGCATGGGCACGTTCGGTTGCAGCACCGACGGCATTGATGAACATGGTTCGCAGACCGTTGCGCTCCAAGTCCGCGATAGCCGCCATCGTCGTTCCACCGGGCGTGGTCACTTCGTCCCGCAGAATCGCTGGGTGTTTTTCTGTTTCTATCATCATCTTTGCTGCGCCATAAACGGTTTGTACGGCCAATTTTGAAGCCACGCTTCGGGGAATGCCTTGGTTCACCCCTCCATCGGTTAGTGCTTCGATGACCATATAAATATACGCAGGCCCACTTCCTGACAACCCAGTGACGGCATCCATCAGATATTCCGGCACTTTTTCCACCAACCCTACCGCTTTAAAAATCTCTCCGGCTACATCCCAGTGTTCCTGTTGGGCATGGGTTCCGGCGGCAATAGCGGTTGCAGCCGCATCCACCAACGCAGGCGTATTCGGCATTGCTCGTACTACGGGTAGGTTTTGCCCCAGCATTTTGCAGATGGAAGCAGAAGTGATTCCTGCAAGAATCGAAACAATTTGGGTTTGTGGCGTCACTACCTGACGGATGTCTTCCAGTACTTCGGTAATACTTTGTGGTTTCACCGAGAGCACTACAATATCGGTTACTTTTGCGGCCTTGGCATTAGCAGTAGTGGTATGCAGGCCGGGGAACATGCGTGCTAATTCTTCAAGCGCATAGGGATTCCGTCGGGTAGCCCAGATTTGATCTGGACGGACATTGCCGCCTCTGATGAGGCCACCGATCAGGGCACGGGCAATGTTTCCCGCACCCAAAAAAGCAATGGTTTTATTGGTTAGCAAAATATAAGAGGTTTAATTTCTGAAAGGTCTTAAGGTTAGCATCCGATTTAAGATAAATAAAACGAATTCAGGTCGGTAAAATTACTACTTTTCAAAAAACGAATCCGCATTCCGTTCCATGAAGTACGGTAATAATAAACGAATTATTGGCTAATCATCCTCAATCTATGTCATCTATACTTTTTATTAATGGGCCTATCTTGACTATGGACCCACAGGTGTCTGAGGCAGAAGCGGTTTTGGTGGAAAATGACCGCATACGAGCGGTTGGAACGCTCCAGGAATTGGCCTGCCTTGCGCCCGATGCCGAACGGTACTCCCTTAAGGGTCAATGCCTTCTTCCGGGATTTGTGGAGGCGCACATCCACGTTTGGAAGGTAGGAAATCTCCAAACCCATACACTCGATTTGCGTGGCACCACCAGCATCCCCGATCTACAAGAGCGCCTTCGGGCATTTGCAGCAGAACGGCCAGACGCAACCTGGGTTCAGGCCCGTGGTTTCAATGAAGCAGCCATGTTAGAACGTCGGATGCCCACGCGAAAAGACTTGGATGCCGCCGTACCAGATCGTCCTGTTTTGGTTCAACGAACGTGTGCACATATTTTGGTCTTGAATAGTTTAGCACTCGAACATGCCCATATCACCGCACAAACGCCTACCCCTGCTGGTGGTGAAATTTGTTTGGGACCCGACGGCAACCCCAATGGTGTTCTTACAGAAACCGCGCAAGGTTTGGGGTTCCGAGCGGCTCCGGTCTTTAGTGAGGCCGACTACGTCACCATGGTCTCGGCGGCAACGGAAACGCTACTTGCACATGGTTTTACCACTGCCACCGACCCTGGAGTAATGCCGGATCTTTTGGCCGTTTACCGAAAGATGGAGATGGAAAAACGTCTTAAAATGCGCTTTAATGTGATGCCCATTCGGTTGCCAGATGGCGGTACGACCGCTTTACCCTTACCCGACCGCTCATCTTCCGATTTTTTGACCATCAATACCGTCAAGTTTTTTGCAGATGGTGGCCTTAGTGGAAAGACCTCGGCGGTAAGTCGTCCGTATCGTGGGACAATGAATGAGTTCGGGGTTTTACGCTTACCACCAGACTTTTTTTATGAATTGGCCCATGAACCCCACGAGAAAGGTTGGAAAATTGCCACACATGCCATTGGCGATGTTGCTATAGAAGGCATACTATCCACCTACGAGCGCTTATATCGGGAGACACCCTCTCCGGCACGACACCGTATAGAACATCTGGGGCTGCCGAATTCGGATCATCTCAAACGGGTGGCTGCTGCTGGCATTGCTGTAGTACCACAGCCTATGTTTTTGCGGGAATTGGGCGGGAATTTTCGGCAATATTTGGATGATGCCTTTTTGGCACAGTGCTACCCGATGCGGTCTATGTTGGAGGCTGGCATAACGGTGGCATTTTCTTCGGATGCTCCTGTCGTGAAGGGGATCCATCCATTAGAAAACCTACATGCGGCCTACTTCCGGCGTGACCTCGCGGGCGGTGTCATAACACCCGAAGAGTCGGTCTCGGTGATGGAAGGCTTATACGCTTGTACCATGGGTGGAGCCATTGCCAATAGTATGGAAGACCAGATTGGGTCAATTACACCCGGTAAATTTGCGGATTTTGTGATTTTAGAAAGTTCACCGCTTGCGGTTGATCCCGAAAGGCTTCTCGAAATTAAGATTAAAGAGACGTGGGTGGGCGGAAAACGGGTATTTCTTGCCTAACCACAAAACGTTCTATGGTTAGTACACCCATTGCGAACTTTAATAAAAATTGCTATCCTTAATTTTCAGAACAATCCTCCGCCACTTAATCCCACAATCCCAATGGCAGCGATACAATTAGATGAACTGGATTTTGCCATCCTTCGCGCCCTTCAAAAAGATGGGCGAATGTCTTTTACCGATTTGGCAAAAGAGCTTAATGCCTCTGTCGGGACTATTCGTAACCGCTATCACCGTTTGGCCGAGGAAAAAACCCTCACGGTATTTGGGCGTGTAAATCCAGAGCATATCGGTTTAAATGTATATGCGCATGTACAGATTGCCGTTCGCCCTGCCTCGCGTATAGACGAAGTAGCCGCCGAAATTGCCGCCATTACCGAGGTGTCCTTTCTTGCTATGATCTCCGGAGATTATGAGCTGGAAGTTAATGTGATGTGCCGCAACAACCAGCATCTTATCGAAATAATGAACAGTGTTCACAAAATTGACGGAATTTTCAGTACAAAAACCACCATGTATTTGCGGGTTTATAAAATAGCGCAACCCGACCTACATTTGGTACGCCCATTGGAGACCAAAAACTGGTCTGAAAACTAATCCATAGGCGCGTTTATTCACTTATTCCTATAATACATGAAACTCGAACATATTGGGATAGCGGTGCAGGACGTAAAAACCGTTGAAACCCTCTATAATACGATTTTGGGGATTGTCCGCTACAAAACCGAAACCGTAGAGCGCGAAGGAGTACGTACCCATTTTCTGGCGGCTGGAAACGTTAAGCTTGAATTATTGGAAGCCCTACACGAGTCCTCCCCTGTTGCCAAATACCTTGCCTCGAAAGGACAGGGCTTGCATCACTTGGCATTTGAGGTAGAAGATGCCGATGAGGCCATGCGCCAGTTGATGGATGCGGGCTTCAAACCGCTTGCTGATGCACCCAAAGCAGGGGCAGACGGAAAACGCATTTTTTTTCTGCATCCGAAACAAACACAAGGTGTTTTGGTGGAACTGTGCCAGTCCACACCCATTTTGTTTGATTATACCGATTACGAAACAACCGCCGGAACGGTCCGAATTTGTGAACGCGGCGCTGCTTCAAATCCTGTTTTATTACTCCTCCCCAACTTAGACACCCCGCCAACTGAGTGGGCAGGACTTGTTTTAACGCTGGAGCAACAATTCCGGGTATTGGTCTTCGACCCGCAAACGATAACCGTCGAAAAGATAGAAAACACCCTTAGACAACTCCAATTGGCAAATGTTTATGTGGTGGCAGATTCCGGAACCAGTGTTTTGACGTTGGAAGTGGCCCGAAACCAACCTAAAGCCATCCGGAAAATGGTGCTCTACAATTTCCCACTATCCAAAGTTGGTACGGCATTTTTAGGTCAGATCCAACACCCGATTTTGTTGGCTTGTGATGATACACATCCGGAGGCTCCTCACCTTTTCTCGGTAAAAAACCTTGCTCCATCGGTCGAAATAGCCATCTTGCCTGCTCCAAAGGCCAGTTCGTCGAATTCAACTTCACCCCATTCAACCCTCTCGGTATTATCCGATTCAGGTTTCATAAAGTGGTGGTGCAGTTCGTGAAACCTGTGGGTTTGGCCTCCCAACCAGCCTACTTTATGAGGGATGTCCGACCTTCGCGTGGGCCTCCCTTTTTTTATGGACATGGAGGAAAAATGAATCGCTTCGTCAAATACGGATGTATCTTTCCCGTCTCAATAACCAAGCAGAAACCCCATGCCGCGATTTATCCTCGCCTTAGACCAAGGAACCACCAGTAGCCGTGCCATTCTTTTTGACCACAGTGGCCAAGTTCATGGTGTAGCCCAACGCGAATTTAAACAGTTTTTCCCGCAGCCAGGCTGGGTAGAACACAATCCGATGGACATTTGGGAGTCGCAAAAACGGGTGATGGAGGCCGTTATATCCGGTATTGCTCCCGAAGAAATTGCGGCCATTGGCATTACCAACCAACGGGAAACTACTTTGCTCTGGAACCGCAAAACCGGAAAACCCATCGGCCCCGCCATTGTTTGGCAAGACCGTCGAACAGCGCCCATTTGCGATGAATTGCGTGACTACGGCCTGTTGTCGCTCTTTCGAGAAAAAACGGGTTTGTTGCTTGATCCCTATTTCTCCGGAACCAAACTCCGCTGGATGTTGGATACGTGGCCAGACGCAAGACAATGCGCTGAGGCAGGAGAATTGGCATTCGGAACAGTGGATACATGGTTGCTCTGGAATCTGACGGACGGGAAAGTCCATGCCACCGATGCTACCAATGCAAGTCGGACATTGCTTTATAATTTACATACCGGACAATGGGACGATGAATTGCTGAACCTACTCAAAATTCCGCGTGCCCTCTTGCCCGAAATCCGCTCTAATGGTGAAATTTTTGGACATACTGGCCTTTTGGGGGGCTTTACACCCATTGCGGGAATCGCCGGAGACCAGCAAGCAGCGCTCTTCGGACAAGCCTGCCACCGAAAAGGTATGGCCAAAAATACGTATGGAACGGGCTGTTTTATGTTAATGAATACCGGAGAAACCCCTGTTGTTTCCGAAAACAACCTGATTACCACGGTGGCATGGGAAATTAATGGCCGCCGGACATATGCCCTCGAAGGGAGTGTGTTTATTGCCGGAGCAGTGGTGCAGTGGCTGCGTGATGGACTCGGCATCATCCAGACTTCCGGCGAGGTGGAGCAATTGGCCACCGAAGTGCCCGACACGGAGGGGGTGTATCTGGTCCCCGCCTTTGCCGGATTGGGTGCGCCCTACTGGGACCCTTATGCACGTGGAACCATTACCGGCCTCACACGCGGAACCAAAGCCGCTCATTTGGCACGGGCGGCACTCGAAAGTATGGCACACCAAACCTGTGATCTATTGGAGGCCATGCAAGCCGATGCAGGGGTTGCACTCGAAGAATTGCGTGTGGATGGAGGGGCGACCACCAACAACTTGCTTTTGCAGATTCAGGCAGACCTGCTCCAAACGACCGTAATTCGTCCTGTTGTTACCGAGACTACAGCCCTCGGAGCTGCTTTCTTGGCGGGCCTTACGGTTGGGTTCTGGCGCAATACCGATGAAATCGCCAAGCTATGGGCCACCGATAAACGGTTTATGCCTCTTTCATCGCCAGAAAAAGTGACCGAGAGTCGCGCAGGCTGGGCTAAGGCCATCGGACGTGCGCAAAATTGGATAAATTAACATGATTACAAGACCTTATTAATCTATTTATATTTATATGAAACGTCTTGTTTTTCTGCTTTGGCTATGCCTTCCTTACCTGACCTTTGGACAAAAAAACCTACAACAAGGTCATGTCATTAGCCACTCTGTTTCTTTTTCGGGCGGGGTTTATGATTTCGCTGGAGCAAAAAACTTCGATTTGCCTGTACTCACCATTACCGGAGACAACCTCACCATAGATTTTGGAGGGGCTATACTGCGTGGAAACCCCAACACCAACCGCCCGGATTCGTTTGTTGGATTGGGGATTCTGATTAAAAATGGCAAAAATATCCATCTTAAAAACCTTACAATACGCGGTTACAAAGTGGCCCTTATGGCAGAGAACGTGGAAGGTTTGGTACTAGAAGACCTAAACCTGAGCTACAACTATCGCCCCAAACTCAAAAGCCAGCGTACCCGCGAAAACATAGACGATTGGTTGTCTTTTCATCAAAACGAAAAGGACGAATGGCTGAACTATGGTATGGCGATTTACCTAAAAGACTGTCATAAACCCATTATCCGACGGGTAGAGGCCCAAAATAGCTTTAATGGTCTGATGTTAATGCGTGTGAACGATGGCTTAATCTATAATAACAACTTTTCCTTCAATTCCGGTTTAGGGATTGGAATGTATCGTAGTAGCCGGAATCGCATCCTACACAACCGCTTAGACTGGAACGTGCGGGGTTATAGTCACGGGTTTTACCAACGCGGCCAAGACTCGGCAGGTATTCTGATTTATGAACAATCCAACGAAAACACCTTTGCCTATAACTCGGCCACACACTCTGGCGATGGGTTTTTCCTTTGGGCCGGACAAAGCACCATGGACACTGGGCAAGGTGGATGTAACGACAACTTGCTCTATCGGAATGACTTTTCTCATGCGCCTACCAATGGCATCGAAGTGACCTTTAGCCGGAACATCATCCTCCAAAACCGCATCCACGAGTGCGACCACGGCATTTGGGGTGGATATAGTTTTGAAAGCCTCGTCCAAGGAAACGATTTTGCTGATAACCGCATCGCCATTGCAATTGAACATGGACAATTCAATAGTATCCTAAACAATTCCTTCCAAAGAGATCAAACAGCAATCCGGCTATGGCAAAGAGAAAAAGAGCCAGAAGATTGGATTTATGCCCAGAAACGTGACACCCGAAACCGCCATTATCATATGACGGGCAATCGTTTTGTCGGACACAAAACCGTATTGGAGGTGGATCGTGGGCAATATTTACGGTTCTATAATAATAGGGCAACCTCGTCCGAGCGCTTCGTTTCGGTGAAAAATGTGACTTCGGCAGACATTTCGGTTTATGACAATGATTTAAATGGGGTGGCCCAATGGGGCACAGGTTTAGAAGACTGGCAATCCGAAAACAACATCAGCACAACGAATTTTTCTGCTGATTTGGAACTAAAAGGACTTCACTTGCCCAAACCTCTATCCGACGGTATGGATACCATGCTCCCCGCTGACCATCCAAGAGGCCGGAAATTTATCCTGATGACGGCTTATGGCCCGTATAACTTTGGATACCCGCATATTCGTTTAGACTCGCTCGCGGGAGATGTGTATCGGTTCTCGGTTCTGGGAAAAGCTGGACAATGGCGGGTACAATCCGTCAAAGGACTCAAGAATTTATCGGCACAAACAGGTCGCTTCCCTGCCAAAATCACCGCGACACGAGGAACCGGAAATGAAGTTGCCATAACGTTGGCTTACACCGGTCCAACTTTCGAGACGGCTTTTGGAGAAGTTGTTTCAGCCAACCAAACACATTTGTTCGAGACGCACTGGATCGAACCCACGTGGCGTTGGGACGTGCATTTCTTTGCCTACGATGAGGCTTCGCATCCACTCAAACATCCCGACGCCTTCCGACAAATTTTCGCCGGAAAACCCATTCGGAGCACCCAAACCCGCGATCTTGGCTATAATTGGTGGCGCTCCCCTGAAAATGATGCTACCATTCCACCCGATCATTTTGCAACACTTGCAGAAACTACCTTCGATGCAAAAGGGTCGTTTAACTTGCAAATTACTTCGGATGATGGTGTGCGGGTTTGGTTGGACAATAAACTGATTCTGGAACGCTGGGACATCCATGTACCCACTACCGATGTAGTGCCCGTAACGCTCAAGGGCAAACACAAACTACGTGTGGAGCATTTTGAAGGCGGTGGATTTGCTTGCCTCGATGTACAGATGGTGGAACGATGATAGAGTAAGGGACAATTAACATGGGCTGCAAAGGTTTTTTAGGTACAGTCGTCGAAAAATGTAGGAGCATGAGGGGGATAGGACAATTTGACACGTGTATCTTTTTACACGATGGCTTGCCGCTCAGGTTATGAAACGCCTCGATCGGGTGTCTAACCGAAAATTTTACCAGACACCCAATCCTGAAACCCATGCTTTCCCACGTTTGGAGCAGTGCTGTACAGGGCATCTCTGCCTTTCCCATTGAGATTGAGACCAATATCGCCAACGGACTTCCCCGATACACGGTTGTTGGGCTGCCAGACGGAGCAGTCCGTGAAAGCCGCGACCGCATCTGGGCTGCTTTAAAAAATGCAGGACTCGAAACACCACATGGCGCTATTACCATCAACTTAGCACCAGCAGATGTCCGAAAAGAAGGTGCAGCCTACGACCTTCCGATTGCCTTGGGCTTGCTTGCGGCACACGATGCCCTCATCCCACAGGCACAATTGGATACCTGTTGTATTTTGGGCGAACTGGCGCTGGATGGCGCACTGCGACCTGTGAAAGGAGTACTGCCTATTGCCATTCAAGCCCGTAAAGAAGGCCGAACGAACCTGCTCTTACCAGCTGAAAATGCCGCAGAAGCCTCTGTGGTAGAGGGCATCAGGGTCTTTCCGGTACAACACATCCGCCAGGCATTTCAACATCTTACTGGACGCGAGGAAATTCCGGTTTTCGAGCGGGATTTGAGCGCGCTTTTCGAGGAAGCCCAAGTCTATACGGTGGATATGTCCGACGTCCGAGGACAGGAAAACGTAAAACGTGCCCTCGAAGTAGCAGCTGCCGGAGGCCACAATGCACTGATGGTTGGGCCTCCGGGTGCAGGAAAAACCATGCTTGCTCAACGCATCCCAACCATTTTGCCGCCACTGACCCCGGATGAGGCATTGGAAACCACGAAAATCCACTCTGTAGGAGGGAAACTCCGCTCCAAATACGGTTTGATTGCCACCCGCCCCTTCCGTGCACCCCATCATACGATCTCCGATGCCGGACTTTGTGGCGGCGGCTCCAATCCTTTGCCGGGTGAAATCTCGCTGGCCCACAATGGACTTCTATTTTTGGATGAACTCCCGGAGTTCAACCGACAAGTCTTAGAGGTCTTGCGGCAACCGCTGGAAGACGGGCATATTACGATCAGCCGGGCGCGGTATGCCGTAGATTATCCGGCGCGGTTTATGCTCATTGCCAGCATGAATCCTTGTCCGTGTGGTCATCTGAACAATCCCAAGCGGGAATGTACCTGCTCACCCCACCAAGTGCAACGCTATCTCGCTAAAATTTCTGGCCCCCTGATGGATCGCATAGACCTACATATTGAAGTGTCTCCGGTTCCGTTTGATGAATTAAACAGCCGTACCGCCTCCGAAAGCAGTGCCACCATTCGGGAAAGGGTGGAAGCCGCACGCGCCATCCAACAAGAACGATTTCGGGGAGAAGCGGGGGTTTATTGTAATGCCCAAATGGGTGCCCGCCTTGTTCGCAAACACGCCGAGTTAGACGCCACTGGAACGCAACTGATTAAAATGGCCATCCAAAAACTGGGACTTTCTGCACGGGGCTATGATCGGGTATTGAAAGTGGCACGCACCCTCGCGGATCTTTCTGCAAGCCTGGGTATTCAGGCAGAACACGTGGCCGAGGCTATCCAATACCGATCCTTAGATCGTAGTCGTTGGCAAGGCTAATGCCACCAAATGTTGTTCCGACCAAATAAGAGTGTCTTTTGTTGAGAGTGGGTAACACGTTCTCAGCCGCATGTCCCAAACGAGAGGCGCAACCTGTATTCTGGGCTTTTCAGATACTTTTCAGCACAAAAATCCAACCAATGTATTGGTCAAAATTGACTTTCGGCGACGGCTACCCCAAAATGCAAAAACAATACTTTGAACCATTGTTTTGCAGACCTAAGCCGCTCACGGGCATCGGGACCGCTCATATTCATGGGTTGGGACTGGGTCAAGCGCTCGTAAAGGTGCTTGCTTACATGCTGTGCAAAGATTGGGTTATTATGAACAATAATAGCCATTTCGGCATTTAGACGACGTACAGAACGTGGGTCGAAATTCATCGTTCCTATCCAGACATCCCGATTATCCACCAATATCGTTTTGGCGTGGGTAGTCCAAACAGCATGTTGCGAAAAAGTGGAATCAGGCAGTTGGTTCGTTGGGATCTTACCATAATAGAGCCAAACGCCCATTCCATCACGACCCAACTCTTTGGCCCGCCATTGAGTAAGGGTGTTTGGTGCAAACTCATTGGTAGAAGCCCGGCTATTGGTCAATAACCTGACCTTCACTCCCTGCTTCATCCATTCCCGGATCATGCGCTTCTCTGCTTTTTGTGGAATAAAATAACCATTCTCCAACCAAACGCTATCGCGTGCGGTGCGCATAAAAGGATATGCGGCCAAGCCCGTAACATTGGCATTAGGATGATGAAAGTCTGGATGATCAGAAATAAAAGACAGCGTATCTACAACAAAAACAGGTTGGAGCGCATTTTGTAAGGTGGCGATCTCGAGGATACGACTGCGTAAATACCGATCGCGCTCATCGGGTGTAATAAAGTGATGTGCGTACTTTTTCTTCTCCGCATACACCGCCTGTAATGCCAGAAAACGACTCTTGTCGGTCATTCCAGCATCCGTAGGAGGCCAGAAAAGCCCTGTTTCGTCGGTTGAGTCTGGAATCAATGGTTCGCGACTCAGGGTATGTGGATTAGGAGGAAGTGGCCATCTGGGTATTTTGACTCGGTTACTTTGCCAGTACATCTCGAAAACTTCCGCCAACGCACCTAAACCGGGGCCTTTGATCCATAGTTCGCGGTCGTCAAAATTAAACGCATCGCTCAGATCAAAATAGTGGTTCCCGATATTGCGCCCACCTGTAATCGCTTCTTGCTCGGTCATAAACAATTTACGATGATTCCGGTGGGTGACATTTCGGAGGTTCCAGCCTGGATTGTAATACCTGACTTCTATCCCATTTTTGATCAATTCAGAGACATGGTAATCATCCAGCATCACCCATACTGGTGGCGGTGAGTCTAACAACAAACGGATCCGCACATGGGGGGATTTACGCTTTTTCGCAATTAAGGCCTGTGCCACCATTCGCCCCGCTTCGTCCGTATAATAAATAATATATTCCAATAAAATAAAACACTGTGCCCGCTCGATCATATCTAAACGCAGTTGCATGGCCAAGGCCCCTTCATCCACCAGTCGGATTTGGTGCGGCCCAGCCACAATCTGGTATAAGGCCGAGTCGTCTCTGCGAACAGGAGATTCGGCAGGGCAGTTGAATTGACCTTGACCCATGCTGGGCATGGTACAGGTCATCCAAAAAAACAATCCTGTAAGGGTTTTCTTCATGTGTATTGGTTACAGATGGTGAAACTTCATAAGATACTCTATTAAAGAACCATATTGTATGCCGTTCTTGCATCAAAACACCGAATTGGTTTCGTAGGATATGCGATAAGGCACCTTGTTATTGGTTTTAAGTGTGGATTTTTATGCCTGACGCTCAAAAAAACTTGTATCGGTTTTTAGAATAAATTATATTACACATTCATTTAACATATGTAAAAAATATGATTCAAGAGTGGATTCCCAATCTCCTGACTCTTTTTGTCGGCGTTTCGATTGGTTTACACATGGCTGACTGGGACCACAAGTTACCCTTATTAGACCATCGTTCTTTTTGGACTCATGGCATGATTCTACCGATAACTGTTTGGTGGTTGTTGGTTTCGGGGTATAGTATTGCCGATCCGTATTTTGAAGATGCTAAACTAAATGCTGAAGACTGGTCGCGGCTGTTACGTTTTTTTGCATTGGGCTTCTTCCCCGGATATGCAATCCATATGTGTTTCGATTTGTTTCCAAAGAAGTGGCATGGCGGAGCACTCATTAAGTCGCCTTTTGGAGTTCTTCCGATGGTAGGTTCGTTTATCTGGTTGCTTTGCGGGCAAATTGTGGCCAATTATCTGGCATTGCGGCTTGTACGGACACCCGCCGAAGCCCTGCTCCTGATCGCGGCCAGTGCGTTCTTGTTTCGATTCTATCGTAAAAAAGAGGATACCCGTTGGCGACCAGTAGCCATGATGGTGGTGGTACTTGCGTTTTTAATTTGGATTGAACGGCCCCTTTGGTGGGATCCGATGTGGCTTAGGTAGTGATTTTTTTAAGGCTTTATCCATTGGAATAATTAGGTACTAAAAGCGAGATGTAGCCCCAAAGGCAAATTGCTTCTCATGCTTGCCTTACCACGATTTTTTATGTGCAGTGCCCATTCAAAGAATCCGACTACCGTCCTTAGTCTTGCATAGAAGCCCATACATTGAAAAATGCATCCACCTTGTCAAAGTCCTTGATTCCGGGCTTTTCTTCGAGGTGAGAAGAAAGGTCCAAGCCAAAAGGTCTGACGGTATCTGCGGCGTACTTTGCGTTTTCGTAGGAAAGCCCACCCGCCAAGAAGAGCTGGAAATTTGCTGCCAGTTCGCGGGCAATCTCCCAATTAAATACCGCGCCAGTACCGCCAAATTCCCCCGCACGATGTGTATCCAACAAGAAGAAAGCTACTTGCGCCCTATATGGTTCCATTTTTCTTCTAAGGCTTTGTGCCGTCTCTTCATCTGATACGCGAAAGCCCTTTATAACGGGGCGTTGGATTTGGGCGCAGTCTTCTGGCGTTTCGTCGCCGCTAAGCTGGACATAGGTAAAACCGATTTTCTCCACTTCTCGATTGATAGTTTCGGAAGCGGTGTTTACATAAACTCCTACGGTTTCTGGGCCGCTTATCCAATCAATGATTTCTTTGGCATCGGCCTCCGGCACAAATCGTGGGCTTTGAGGATGGCGTATAAAGCCCAGAAAATCTGCTCCAGCCGCAGCACAATAGCGGGCATCGGGCAAATTGGTAAGACCACAGATTTTAAGTTTCATGTTTTTTTAGGCAAGGGTTGTGGATTCGAGCAGGGTTTGGGTGTCTTGCAAGAGCTTATAGAGGGCGTCACCCGGCCGGGTTGCTCTCATAAAGGTTTCGCCAATCAGTACCGCATCTATTTCGTTTTGGCGCAAATAAGCCAAGTCTTGAGGGGTTCGGAGGCCGCTTTCCGCTACACGAACAATTGAGGCAGGTACTTGAGTAAAAACCCGCAGGCTTTGATCTAAGTCCACTGAAAAATCGTGTAAATTTCGGTTGTTTACGCCTATTACTTTCACTTGATCTAAATCCAATTTACTCAATTCGGAAGGATCATGTACTTCTACCAAGCAAGAAAGGCCCAATTCGTCCGCTAACTGATGCAAGTCAAAAAGCAAAGCCTTGTCTAACACGGCAGCAATCAGTAAAATGGCATCCGCCCCCCAAGCGCGTGCTTCATAGACCTGATACGGATCTACCATAAAGTCTTTACGGAGGAGAGGTAAATCCACCATCCGGCGTACTTGCTTCAGGTATTCAGGCGAACCGAGGAAATATTTTGGCTCCGTCAGTACCGATATAGCGTGTGCTCCCCCATGTTTATAGGACAATGCCAGCGCTTGAATCGGGAACTCGGCGCGAATCAACCCTTTGGAAGGCGAGGCTTTTTTTATTTCGGCGATCACCGTAAGGCGGGGTTTTCGCAAAGCATGTGCCAAAGAGAGGGTAGGTGCTCTAAAGTGTGAACTTCGTTCTAAATCATCCACCGGAGTCCGTTGCTTCCGTTCGTCTACCAATAGACGGGTATCTTCAATAATGCGGTTTAGGATACTCATGAAATCAGCTATGGTTAACGAGATGGGAGGCGCGGATGAGGGCGTTCAACTTAGCTTGTGCAGCCCCGCTGTCTATACTGGTTTCCGCTGCGGTAAAGGCCTGTTCTAGATCGCCAACTTTTCCGGAAGTAAAGAGTGCATATGCCGCATTTAATAACACAATTTCGCGATGTGGTCCTTTTTCGCCAGATAAAACCGCTTGTAGTATCCGGGCATTTTCGTTTGCATCGCCACCTTTCAGTTGCACAGGATCCACCCGTTGAAGACCAAATTGCTCTGGGGCAATGGTTTTATGCCATAGGTTTTGTCTGGCCGTGTACCCAAAAACATCTGTTGCCGTTGAGGTCGAAAACTCGTCCAAGCCATCGTGTGCATGGACGGCTATCACGTTTTCACTTCCCAACCTCGCTAAGATTTCGGTCATGGTATGGGCTACTTTTTTGCTGAATGCCCCTACCAATTGCCGCTTTACCCCTGCCGGATTACAAAGAGGCCCTAAGATGTTGAAAAAGGTTCGAACGCCCAATGCTCTACGCACAGGCATTACATGTCGTAGAGCGGGATGGAATAAAGGTGCAAAGATAAACGCAATCCCTACTTCGTCTAAACAAAATTCGACAGCCTCTTTGCCCAACTCGGATTTCACGCCCAGTGCCTCCAGTACATCCGCCGAGCCAGACTGCGAGGAAACCGACCGATTGCCGTGTTTGGCTACGGTTACACCAGCACCTGCGCAAACAAACGCAACCGTCGTAGAGACATTAAACGTGCCGCTCCGGTCGCCGCCCGTACCACAAACGTCTATCGCATTCGGATCATTTACCCGCACGGGTACCGCATATTCGCGCATCACATGGGTAAAGCCTGTCAATTCTTCGATGGTTTCACCCCTACCTCGGAGCCCCAATAAAAAAGCAGCCGTTTCTACTTCGGTGGATTCACCACGCATCAACAAGTGCATGGCATCCTCTGCCTCGCGTCGGCTCAGGGCTTGACCCTCGGAAATGGCCATGATAAAAGGTTTCATATCAAATTAGGTCTTAGGGTTGTTTTTCCGGATTCCGATGGGCTGGCCGGACCATTCTTACGTCCTCTAAATCCAATTGGAATTGGCAATCAACATGTTTACAAAACTGTCCTTTTTGAGATAATGTACCACGAATAATCACCTCCATCCACATCCCAGAAACCTCCAGAATATCTTCGCGGTTGGTTTCGTATAGGTGCTTCAGTGAGTCTTTGGAAGCAGTAAACACTCGGCTCCGTGCCATTACAAATCCTCCATCTCCGGCTAAAGACCAACGTTCTTCCGGAAATGATGCAGGGATGAAATAACTAAACATTTTGCTGTTATACCAACCGCGTACCGTAATCGTTTGACCGGGGCGTGGGTGAAACGAGCAAGACATTCCCCATAGGGTGAGCAGTAAGAAAGGCAATCGCCGGACTATGGCCATTTCTCGTGCTTTTTAGGAAAAACAATGCGGATCATTTTAAGAGGCTTTCCTGTAAATACCCTATCGAACGTGTTTCGGGAGCCAAACCCACCCTCTTGTTTGTGGCCCGGCATACCTTGGTATGTCATCTCTAAAAAACCGCCGGAAAACCCGAGCATCATCAGGTCCTCGGATGCCCGCTGCGGGTTCTCTTTTCGCATGGTCTGTACTTCTGGTAGGGTACTGGCCTCTACCAATTGGCGATACCGCTGTTTAAAGGAGTTGGATACTGGTGCGTCGGCCATCCAACGCTCATCAGGGAAGTCCTTCGGGATAAAATAAGACGGATACCCACCACCATAATACCCTTCATAGGTCCCATAACGCCCTGCTGGATCGCCAGCGCATCCAAAAAAGCTGGTTAATTCGAAAATGATAAACCAAACCAGTCTCATACAGTTTTCAGAATGTTTCTCACCCAGTTTTCGATAATTCTACCGCCGCCGGATTGCAGGGTGAGAATGCTTTCCGGATGAAACTGAACCCCTTCTACCGGGTGTGTTTTGTGGCGCAGGCCCATGATGGTGCCATCTTCCACCCATGCTGTTACCTCCAAACAGTCCGGCAAGGATTCCAGATCCACCACCAGGGAGTGATAGCGGGTGGCCGTAAGTGGATTAGGAACGCCTTGGAAAACTCCCGCATTTTGGTGTAAGACCGGGCTTGTCTTGCCGTGCATTAGGGTTTTCGCGTAGGTCACCGTTCCTCCATACGCCTGCCCGATCGCCTGATGTCCTAAACAAACACCCAACATCGGAACTTCTGCGGCTAAAGAGTGGATCACTTCTGGCATGACACCCGCCTCTTCGGGGCGGCCTGGCCCTGGCGAGAGTAGTATCCCCGAAGGTTGGAATGCCTGAATATCCGCCAATGTCCATTCGTCGTTTCGGATCACCTTTACCTCTGGAGTAATGGCGCCTACCAAATGTACCAAATTGTAGGTAAAACTATCGTAGTTGTCAATAAACAGAATCATACACATTAGGTCGGTTTAAGGTGCGATAACCCAAGCCCAAACTACAACACAGAACCCCTTCCGTTTTATAATTCGGTATGGACTTTAGTAGGAAGGAACACGATGCTACCCAAACCTTAGAAGTTGGCCCTCTTAAAATCGGGTTTAATCCAACATTCCTTTACCTTCGAGAATCTTATGAAGATATTTATCAATTCTTGTTTCGCGGGTTTTGGTTTGTTTCGGAGCCGAAAAATAAATCAGATAGCCCCGTTGTCGGCCTGGTGTCAAGGCACGGAAAGCGGCTTCTAAGTCGGGAGAGGTTTTAAATCGGCTTAGTAATTCTTCCGGGAGGTCGTATGCCTCGATGGGTTTTAATTGCACGTTCAGGTTTGCTTTTTCTACCTCGATGGCTTCGTAGAGATAGGCTTTTAGTATATTTTCTTGTGCCAAAATCTGTTGTTTATGGGTGAATCGGATAATGCGGGCTGCCTGAGACTGATCACCAGGTTTTTGTAATATCCCAGCTTCATCACGCAAGAGTGCTCCTTTAAAGAAACTCAATGCGCAATACTCTTTGAGGGCACTGATTAGGACAATGTTTTTCCCATGATGGGTATAACAAGGAACACCCCATTTGCGCTCTTCGGATAAACCACAATGGAGCGCAATGGTACGTAACAGCGCCAACTCATGTGGCCATTTATGGACTTTGCATTCGGGGGTGGCCACCAAAGAGCATCGGCCACAGCCTTCTTCAAAGTAAAGGTCAACGTTGGGGTTCTTGTACATGAGCGGCTTCAATCAAAATGAAAAGAGGTTGTGAATTCGAAGGATTTATAGGCCTACGTTTGGCATTCTAAAAGCAGGTGTGAAAAAGGTGGTCGTATTGAAGTTGCAATTCTGAACTTTTTTTAAAATGAATGCAAAAATGATCAATAATACATTATATATGATAAACTAAATATTAAATATAGCACAATTATTTAGTGTCCAATTTTAATCAATACCCACGTTTTCTGGGTCGGATCGTACCGAAAGGTATAAGGAGTTTCTTGGCGTTCGGAGGGTGCAATGAGGTTAAAGTAAAACTCCACGCCATTTATCGTAATATCCCCATTTTCGGCGATGCGAATTTTTCGTGCACGGTCGTCGCCTCGTGCGCCAATCCCCTCGAGAGTAAGGACAAATTCCGGCTTTCCGGCAAACCTCCCATCGGGCGCTAATTCCACCATGAAAATTTCTGGTGTTCTGGCCTTGCCATAGATCATCCTCTTTTTGCCTTCAAAGGTGAACACCCCAATGCCAAAGGCATCCACGTCTGTAATCACATCCAGAATAATTTTTTTTTCTCCTGTCTGAAGGGCATAAATCCTTCCTCGCTCCTTTGTGCGATCAGAGCCTTGCACCGAACTGGCATAAATAATTCCGGTTTCACAATCGTAGCCCATACCCAAAACGCCATACGGGTTTTGCTCATTCGGCTGGTGGATGGTTGGGAAGGTGAAGTAGGGTTTGAGTTCTGCCGAAAGAGGGTTCACCTGATACAACATATTTTGTTTAGAGGGTTTGTTACGGTAGAGATTGACAAATGGCAAAGGAGCCAGAAAGATATTTCCTCTTGGGTCTATAATCATAGGGCCAAAGTATCCAGCGGTCTTCCAAGAAGGATGTTGGTAGATATTGGGTTTCTGCTTTGGGTCGGGAGGTGTTGGTGCGTTTGGCAGACTTACTTCAGTATAAACTAACCCTACATACTGCATATTAGACGTACTGAAAGCTGATCGTAGTGGATCTATGTTAGTATTTCGGGTGAAGGCAGGCGAGCGGCGGCAATCTGATTGCCCTTTTGCCGGAGAAGCGGCTGGTTGCGTTCCTTGTGCAAGCAATGGCGTTATGGTAGCAATCATCCCCATAATTCCGAGTAGGGTGTTCAGCAGATGCTTCATGAATTTAAGGTGTAAGTGTCTGTTTTTATTGCAGATGGATTGTTTTTCTGATAAAGTTTGCGGTGTGCGCCACTTGTAGATTTATGGCTTCAGACCGAGCGGTACAAAGAGCGGGCCGGAAAGACACGGGTAGGTGCGTGTTGCATACACACCTTCTTCATTGATGTAGCTTTCTGCCCAGCAAAATTCGCGCCCTGGTGTGTCGTCGTTCCGGATCTGGGGTACATACCACATCACCAAATGGGCTTTACTGATGGCTTCTGGCGGCGACATAAACTTCTCTGGCCCCTGTTGATAATCGCTATTGCAACAAGGTCCGATGGTGATCAGGTCCGAATCACCTTCGTCCTTTGTTGGATTGCGTTTGGTTACAAAGACATAGGCATTATCACTTCTTTTGTGGTCGTAGAGTTGTCCATTGTTTGCCGTCATGTAGAATCCATTTCCGGTGGCGTCTTGAATTTTGTACTGATATCCTTCTTTTGTATAGGTGGTGGAAGGTTTTTGGAGTTGCCATTTTTCGGTTTTCCAAGTCGTCCACTTGCCATTCTGCCATTCGGAGAAGGTAAACGGTTTGGCGGGGAATGCGATGCGTGTTACCGGGCGATAGGTTCCGTTATTACCGCATCCACGACCATGATTAGCCGCAGCAACACGGAAACGGCCATCGTTATAAAACTCGAAGCGTTGTTGATATTTGTAGTTGCAGGCTTGGGGCCACAATTCACTAAAGAAATCCTGCACAATAGTAAATCCGACGGATTGGTTGTTTTCCATGAGATCACTCACGACTGGCGGGTCTATGGCAATGACGGCGGCTGTGCTAAAGTAGGGGCAACCGATGGCATCGCTGTATCCAAATCCTTCCGGTTGGGAATAACTCACATGCCAATCCACTAATTTGGCACTGTCTATAACGGGTTTACCCTTAAATATGGCATTCGAGACCTGAAGCCCGTCGGAACTGGTGATGATATAATCCATCTTCCAGCCATTGCGTTCGATGGAAAGCGGCAAGGTGCAGTATTTTTCGGTGATTTCCTCATTTTGGAATTTGCGTTCGGTCATTTTTGGCGCAGGACCAGGCGTTCCTACATTCGTCCACCGGACACCCACCAATTTCATCTCCGTCAGGTTTACGATAGCCCAGAGTGCACGATCTCCTTTTATAAACGTAGGAGCAACACAGAGGTGTTTGGAGCGCTCGCAACGGGTTTGGTTGAGTGCCGTTTTGGTGTCGGACATCAAAGCTTGGTCGGTGCTTGGTTTAAACCCCAAAGCCGCCGCCACCTCAGGGGCATTGACTGCAATTTCTAAGGCCACATCTTTTAGAAATGCCGGAATATTGGGTTGGGTCTGGTTCATCATATAACCGTCCAACATGGTATTGCTGGCCGTATTCACCAAGCCAACCGTCGTAATATTGAGTGGATAGTTATACATTTCTACACGGAAACAAGCTCCAGAGGCACAAGCAGCGGCAATTTGTTCGGAGCGAAAATCGGTCGGTCGTGCCTGATAAATCCCAAAAATTTCGTTACGAAGCGGTTTGTTGGTGTCCTTCTCGAACAAGTTTTGCTTAAAAAACGGGTGTTGTAGGGCCACATCTTGTGCAAATTGTTGCTGTGCTGTCAGGTTTTCGAGTTTAATTACTGGAGCGGAACCCTGTATGGCGGCTGTAATTTTTGCTTGGGCTTTCCGTAGTAGGTGGTTCTGTGTTGAATCGGCAGGTTGGGCAAGTCCGGTCTGGCATACCCAAAAGACTCCAAGAACAGAAAGGAAAAGAAGACGATACGGTTTCATATAGATGGATTCAATTCAAATAGATGGATTCAAACGATAGAATAAATTCAGATTTATCAAGGCGTTCAGTACTTTACGGTGGCGGGTGGATCTTCCCAAATATCAGGCGGGCGCAAAAAATCGGGATTCCGTAAGACCGTAGAGTCTGTGAGGGCACGCAGGAAGGCCAACAAGTCTTCGCGCTCCCGATTGGTTAGGGTAAAAGGTTTTATTTTATCACTTTTATGCGGATTATTCCGTCCATCGCCGGCATAAGGCCCAGCGATGACATTCCGTCCGGCCTGTTCAAAGAAGGAGAGAACCTCTTCCAATGTTTCGATGCTGCCATCGTGCATATAAGGTGGGGTTAGTTCCACATTTCGCAAAGATGGGGTTTTGAAGCGTCCTCGGTCTTCGGGCTTTTTGGTAAACGCATATAGTCCTTGGTCATAATTGGGGTAGTCTCCTTTTCCACCCACATTATACAGTCCGATGTTATGATAGCCCTCCGTTACGGCGTCGTGGCGGTTGTCGGTGAAATATGGTGTGGGATGGCAAGTTGCACATTGCAGCCTTCCGGAGTTAAAGAGTCGTTCGCCACGTCGTGCTGCGGAAGTCATGGCCCGTTTCTCGCCACGTTTAAAACGGTCGTAAGGACTGTTAAAAGAATTGAGCGTGCGGACATAAACGCCCATAGCAAGCAATACATTGTCCCAACGCATTGGATCTGAATCTTTTGGGAAGGCACGGGCAAACAAGTCTCGATAGGCTTCCGATTTGTTTAGCCGTACTTGTAAAACACTATCCGATCGTTCTATGGCCATTTCTGGGGGATGTTGGTTGAAGAGGGGGCGCTCAAATTGTTTTTCCAGACGGACTAAATCCGGATTAGCCCAATTAAAATTTTTATAGTAGCGCACATTAATAAGGGTGGGTGTATTGCGGGATAAGACCTCGGCATGTAGGCCTAAGCCTCTGCGATAACGATCCACAAAAGCCAAGTTAGGGTCGTGGCAGGTACCACAAGACTTGGTCCCACTCACCGAGAGTTGGCGTTCAAAAAACAAGTATTTCCCTAAAATATACCGAGCCTCGTTTCGGGCAGTACGGGTGGGATCAGAAGCAATCGGGGAAAACCAAGCCAAGGAAACCCATAACCCAATCAATAAAATCAACCACATTGCCCAAGGGCGTATGAGGGGTGTAGCAGTATGTTGCGTAGCCATAGAAGTACAAAATGGGATGAACCAAATATCAGTTGGCAGGGTCCGCAGTTGTCACATCAATGATTTAGGCATCTTATCGGGCCTTGTCATAACTATATACATTCAAAAAATCTACCAAAAAGACACCCAAGGCCGTGAAGAACCCGCCAAGTTGTATGCGGAACGATTTTAAAATCCCTTTTCGTGTACACCTGAACGGTTCTTACGGGCTAGCACCAAAACTCCCGTTCCACGCAGGTTTTTTGTCGAGACATCTAACGCATTGAGTATCAGGCCAATGGGCAGTATAGCAAGGTAATAAACAGGCAAAAACACGGCGAAAACACGGCTCGTGCCCAATAATTTCATAGGGTATTTAAGGAGTAAACGCCATGCCAACGAGCCAAAACGACCATAAGTATAAACCGATCGGAACGGTTCTAATCCAGCGCGTTTTAATTTATCGTGTAGCTCCTGAAGGTTATACCCATCGCGGACGTGTTCGCTGATAAAACTCTCGCCCTCGATCTCGGCATCAGAGCCGCCAATATCGGAGGGGGTATTAATCAAGACACACCCGCCCGTATCCAGTGCGGCAGCGAAGTTTCTGAAAACGGCCTCATCGTCCTCGATGTGCTCCATGACATCCACCGAGAGGATAAAATCAAACCGCTCTTCGGGGTGAAAGTCTGTCAGGTCAGCCCATTTCCACCGTACTTTTTCGGCGTGGGCCGTTTTATTCATGAAGCGTTTGGCATTGGCCAAATAATCGTCTTTCACATCCACCGCCAAGATTTGTGCTTGTGGAAAAGTTCGCACCAAGAACCATGCATATTGTCCAAAACCCGTTCCGGCATCTAAGATTCGGAGTGGTTTATTGGCGGGCCATTGTGCGAAGGTTTGTCGGATGTGTTTTTTCACATGCCAGGTCCGGAGGAATACCATATCCAATCCTGCATAGAACAGGCGCTGGAGCATGGGGCGTTGGCTAAAAAGCGCGCCCATTCGGTCTTTTATCGGGTCATAAAACATACAAAGCGGCGGGTATTTAGGTCAAGGGGGGCGATTCTTGCAGGACATCTTGCATTTGTCCCAGAAGTTGGCCCAATTTCTCGCGAAGTTCTGGAGGCTCAACTATCCGAACACTGGCTCCAAACTGAAGCAACCAATTGGCGATATAGTCCAGGTTTTCAAAGTAAAAAGTCACGGTTTTATCGGTTTCGCCTGTTCGTTCCTCTTCTATCCGGGCGGGAATCCGGCGTCGGGCATGAGAATATATTTTTTTATGGAATCGCAAGACAATGCGTCTTCGTCGTCCTAAGCCCTTTTCCTCCAGATAGGCTTGAAGGTCAAAATCGGCATATGTAGAAAACCGTTCACTCATCGTAAAAACTTCTTGCATTTGGTCTAAGCGAAAAGACCGAATGTCTTTGCGAAGGTGGCAGTACCCCACCAAGGTCCAGTGATCCGAGTAATAAATAAGGCCCAGTGGGTCTATGCGGCGGCGGGTAGTTTCGTCTCGGCTGGCCACATGATACCGTACAAAGATTGGATTTCGGTGTGCAATTGCTTCGGAAATTTGTACCCACTTGCCTGTTTCGGCATCATCTTCGCGGGCATTGGTAACGGTATTTAGCCAATAGGGGTCTAGGACGGTACGGTTCAATACACGGTCTATATAATCCCGAATGCCTTGGGGCAAAATGGACTTGATTTTAACAGACACTTCGTCGGCATCTTTTTTTAAGGAAGCATCTGTTTGTAGTTTGACAAAATTGGTACCAAGTAACAAAACAGCCGCTTCGCGTCCTGTAAGCATCAAAGGAGGGAGTTGGTAGCCTTCTAAAATTTCGTACCCACCCGAATCTTCGGCATACGTAAGTGGAACTCCTGATTTTTCAAGGCTTTGTAGGTCTCGAAAGATGGTCCTTCGGCTCACCCCAAAATGTTCCGCCAAATGCCGTGTCGTCATATTGGGTTTGCCCTGAATCAGAATAAGGAGGGCAAATAGACGGTCGGTTTTATTGAGCGTCCGTTCTTCGGGAGATGTTTTTTTTTCGTCTGTGGGTGCGCGTCGGGCGAACATAGCAGAGGTTTTGAAAAAATCATACGTAGTTTATGACATAAGATACCGTATTTTGGGCCTAATCGTTCCTTCTTGCCTCATGAATTAGCCTTATTATGAATGCACAACACCTTTACACAACGCCTTTCCTTTATGATCAGCGGCTGAAGGTTATGTTTGGCACTACACTGGGAGGCTTAGTAGGTTTTGCTGTGCTCAGCTTTGTTTTGGTGCGTTATAAATTGTTTATTGTTCAGGAAGTGGTTCGGCCTATCTTTAGTGTGCTCAGTTTTTTTGTTCCTACACTTGCCGTTATAGGGATTGTATTATCATTATGGGTGTTTGCCCACATTGTGTCCTCGGCAACCCGATACCCCAAATTATTAGACAAATTGGACATATATGAAACGGCCTGCATTCTCCGATGGACGATTGTATGTGTCCCAATGGCTTTTTCACTAATCGGATTTTCTCTGACTGGACGTCGCCTGTTTCTATATCTTTTTGGTGTATTGATCCTGTTTTTAGGTGCAGCATACCCCAGCAGAAAAAAGGCTTCTGCCTATCTCAGACTTTCTTACGACCATCATGATATTATTTTGAATGATGAATTCCCCTTACAAAATGCCGACCATTTTGAAGATGAACCAGAAGAAACATCGGATACCTCTCCGTTTATTGCCCAACCTATTCCACATTAACCTACTGATTGGTTTAGGGTTGTTTCAGGTGGTAACGGCCCAAGAATACGGCATTGGTGCCAGAATAGGACTTAATCAAACCCGCTTTTGGAACGATCCGGACACCGAATTCGCGGCTACCACACGCCAAACGGTAGGCTTGATCCTATACCATCAATCCAATGATCGGCTGGGGTTTCAGGCAGAAGCCCTTTACTCACCAAAAGGCGCACAACTGTACGACCCCACGCTATTTCCGGATTTAAACCTCTTTCGGTTTGATATGGTGTATCTTGATGTGCCCGTGATAGCAGTTGTGGACCTGATACCTGATGCCAAGATGGCGCCGCGCATTCACGTTGGGCCGCAAATTTCGTTCTTGATGGATGCCCGCACCAAAGCCGGACTGAGGGGGCAACCGGAATGGCTCGAAGACAATGCCGATGAATCCGTCCGCTCTATAGACATCGGAACCGTGGCTGGTGTAGGCGCTCGCCTTCGGCGTGGGAGCCACATGTGGATGTTGGACGCCCGTTATAGCCTTGGGATTTTGGATTTAGTGAAAAATGACACCAACCCGAAACGCAATCAAGGCGTTTCCGTTTCGTTGGGCATTATGTTCTAAGCGCAGTAACGAATATGAATCAATTTTTAAACACCTAACGCCCGTTATCATGTCTGATACCAAAAAACTGATCTCTTGGAATGTGAATGGTATTCGCTCGGTTGCCCAAAAAGGTTTTGCGGCGTGGCTCTTCCAAACCTCGCCAGATATTCTTTGCCTACAAGAAATAAAAGCAACCGAGGCGCAAGTTCCAGTCACCGTACTCCGCCCCGAAGGTTGGTACACCTTTTGGCATCCCGCCGAGAAAGCGGGCTACTCCGGAACGGCCCTCTTTACCAAGGAAGAACCGGAAAATCTACAAATGGGCTTAGGCAATCCAGATTTTGATACTGAAGGACGTACCATTACGGCGTGGTTCCGGCATTTTATTTTGGTGAATGCATACTTTCCGAGTGGCCGCCGTGACCTGAGCCGTGTCCCATATAAATTGGCGTATAACCAAGCATTCTTAGACCATGTGAACCAACTCCGTGCCACCGATACGCGCCCAGTCATTTTCTGTGGAGATGTAAATATTGCCCACCAGCCCATAGATTTGGCACGTCCCAAAGGAAATCAAAAAACCTCTGGATTTTTACCGGAAGAGCGCATTTGGGTGGATCACTTCCACAACGCAGGGTTCAGAGACACCTTCCGGCACCTATATCCCGATACCGAAGGGGCTTATTCGTGGTGGTCCAATTTGGCAGGCGCAAGAGGCAAAAATATCGGTTGGCGGATAGATTACTTTTTTGTGGAAGAACGGATATTGCCCCATATTTCCGAGGCGTTTATCTGGTCGGATGTTTTGGGCAGCGACCATTGCCCTGTAGGCATAGAAATCGCAGGTGTTTAGCGCAAAATTACTTATGGAATACACGCTGAGTACCGCCAACCTCAACCAACTTTGGGCAGATCTCATGGTGGATGAACTCGTCCGTAATGGGATTGATCATTTTTTTATTGCACCCGGATCGCGTTCTACGCCACTCGCTGTCGCTATTGCCCGTCATCCCAATACTAAAAAAACTGTTCATCCGGATGAACGCGGGACGGCTTTTGCCGCACTGGGCTTTGCACGTGCCACCGGAAATCCTGCCGTTTGGGTAACAACCTCCGGAACCGCCGTCGCCAATGGTTTGCCTGCGGTGGTGGAAGCCTCGAACGACCGGGTGCCCATACTCCTCCTCACCGCCGATCGTCCGCCGGAACTTCGCGAGACCGATGCCAACCAAACCATTCGGCAAACGGGTATTTTCGGCACGTTTATCCGCTGGGCATTCGATATGCCCTGTCCCGATATGTCCATTCCAGCACAAATGGTACGTTCTACGGTTGGGTACGCTGTGTCCCAGAGTACCCAACAAAAAGGCCCCGTTCATCTGAATTGTATGTTTCGCGAACCACTTGCACCCCAGTCGGTTCCCTTCGATCATGCAAGATACTTGGCCCCCCTTGCAGAAAGACCAACCAATCCAGTGGCTCCGATCGAATCCAAGATGCAACTTGGTTCCGTTTCGTTTTGCGGTACTTCCAAGAAAGGTCTCGTGATTTTGGGACAATTAGGCCCACACACAGTGGACGTCCCAACGTGGTTAGACCGCCTTTCCATGCTCAACTGGCCCATCTTGCCCGATATCGGATCTCAATTTCGTTTGACCGAACACCCACATCTAATCCATTACTACGACCAACTCTTGCTTTCTTCGGCTTTTTCGGAAGCGCACAAACCAGAAGTGATTTTACAGATCGGAAGTCGGTTTACGTCTAAACGACTCCAAAAATGGATCGAAACGATTCGTCCGCAAACCTATGTTGTTGTCAAAAACCATCCTTTCCGGAGCGATCCGGCGCACTTGGTAACACAGAATGTGGAGGCAGACCCCAATACCTTTATTCATGAATTGTCTGCATTTTGCGGAGAAAAATACACTTCTCCTCACAATTGGCTCACCTCTTGGCAAGCAGCCAACCGAAAAGTTGGAACGTTCCTCGAACAGTATTTAGACAACAAACCCGAAAACCTTTCAGAGCCATTTGTGGCACGTACCCTTTCGCGCTTACTGCCCGAAGGTCATGCATGGTTTTTGGGGAACTCCATGCCTATCCGCGATGCCGATATGTATGCCCTTCCTGCCTCCGCTTCGGTGGCTATCGGAACCAATCGTGGAGCAAGCGGCATAGATGGTTTGGTGGCCTCGACGGTAGGATTTGCCATCGGACGGCAACAACCTGTTACCCTCTTGATTGGTGATGTTTCGTTGCTGCACGATCTGAATAGCTTGCTTATGGTGCGCCAAAGCCCCATTCCCATAACGGTGGTGGTGGTGAATAACGATGGGGGCGGTATTTTTTCCTTCTTGCCCATTTCCGCCGAGGCAGATGTTTTTGAGCCATACTTTGGTACGCCACATGGCCGAACGTTTTCTTATGCCGCCCGTTTCTTTGACCTATCCTATGCCTCGCCCCAAACCACCGAAGAATTTGAATCCGTTTATCAAAACATGACGGTTTCGGGAAAATCCGGCATGATTGAGGTCTCTACCCATCGCAAAGAAAACTGGGTACGCCATCAACATATACAAACCGGAATTCTACATGCTATTGACGGATTCATTGAAACCTAAAGCGTGTAAAGGACGTTTGAAAGATGTTTTTAATATGATTTTAAACATCGCTCAATAAAAAAACAGTCCTTCATTTCATCAACCAGACTCAATTACCCATTTGAACGCCGAATCTTTTCTGAATGAACTGAACCCCAGTCAAAAAAAGCCGGAAACAGCGATTGTGGTAGGTTTAATTACACCCGAAGTTTCTAAGTGGTATGTAGAAGACGCCCTAAATGAATTGGAACTTTTGGCCGATACTGCTGGCGCAAAGGTGACAGGACGCCTTGTCCAAAACCTGCCCAAAATCAACTCCGCCACCTACCTTGGTTCCGGCAAAATTGCCGAATTGGCCGAGTGGGTGGAGCGCGAAAAAACCGATATGGTCATCTTCGATGACGACCTCTCCCCCATGCAAATTCGGAATATTGAACGTACCCTGAAATGTAAATTGGTGGATAGAACAGGGTTGATCCTTGATATTTTTGCCAGTAGGGCCCAATCTGCAACCGCAAAAACACAGGTGGAACTGGCCCAATTGGAATACATGCGCACCCGCCTTACGCGGCAATGGACTCACCTTTCCCGTCAAAAAGGGGGAATTGGAACAAAAGGTCCGGGCGAAACTCAGATCGAGACAGACCGTCGCCTCATTGGTGACCGGATTGCTGTTCTCCGCCGGAAATTGGCCGAGATAGACCGCCAACGGGCTACGCAACGCAAAAACCGCGAACAAGAATGGCGCGTCTCGTTGGTAGGTTATACCAATGCCGGAAAGTCCACACTGATGAACACCTTGGCAAATGCTACGGTACTTGCGGAGAACCGCTTGTTTGCAACCTTAGACTCGACCACCCGGACGGTGTACCTCAGCCCAGAGTGGAAGACCCTCCTTTCCGATACTGTCGGTTTTATCCGAAAATTGCCCCACAAACTGGTCGAAAGTTTCAAAAGTACCCTCGACGAAGTGCGCGAAAGCGATGTCCTATTGCATGTGGTAGATGTAAACCATCCCAATTTTGAACAACACATTGCTGTCGTAAATGAAACCCTCCGTGAACTGGGCGTGACCGACAAACCTACCCTCATGGTATTTAATAAAATTGATGCCTTGGAGGAACGCGGTCTGTTAATGGCCTTGCGCGAACAATTTCCGGATGCGGTGATGGTCTCTGGTTTGCGGGGAATAGGCATCGAGGAGCTAAAACGTCGCCTACAAGCCTTTATTGAACGCGATTATGTGGAACGCATTGCCTACTTCCCGATGAACATGACCCGTGCCGTGGCCTATATCCATAAGTCTGCCGAGGTATTGGATGAGTCCTACGTGATGGCCCAAGCCCGTTATGCCGAGGAATCAGAATTGGTAACAAGGGTGCATTTTCGTCTCTCGCCCAAGTTGACAAAAGAAATAGATGGTCTTCTGGACACCTTGCCAGAATACATTCCGACCGATGCACCCGCTTTGGTGTAAATAAAACCTAAAAAAAGACCAAAATAATTTTGCATTCATCACCGTTTTTTTGTAAATCTAAAGGATAGGCCACAAAAATCGTTAACCCACAAAAGGCCACGTGCATGATAGCCTCCCAATTGTTAAGCCCCATAACCCCAGCACTCAAACCAGACGACACAATAGAGGTGGCCTTAGAGTTACTCTCCGAGTATCGGGTAAGGCATTTACCTGTGGTACAAAATCAGACGGTGCTTTTGGGTATTGTCTCGGAAGAACAACTACTTAGCCTTAGTGATTGGGATGAAACCCTCGAAGCACAGTACCTCCCGCCTCCCATCAAAGTACAGGAAACCGAACATGCCTACGAAGTGGCCCGTCTGATGTCTTTGCACGACCTCACAACCATTCCAGTAGAAGACAAGGACGGAAACTATGCTGGCCTTGTGGAGCGTAAACAACTCTATGACTGGTTTTGTACGATCCTGAATGTACAGGCCGATGGCGTGGTCTTGGAATTAGAGGCAAAAGAATCCCGCGATTTTTCCCCCGCCCGCATCGCCTATCTGGTAGAAGAAAACAATGGTAAAATCCTATCTCTCACCACCGACTCACCGTTGGATTGGGAAGGACGGCTGCGCGTAACCCTTAAGCTCAACACGAGCCACGCGAGCAGAATCCGGCATGTATTGGAGCATCATGGCTATCAAGTTTTAGCCGATTTTGGTGAAGGCGAGACCGATGAAGACTTGCAATACCGCGCCCAAGCGTTTCTCCGCTATCTGGAAGTATGAGATTTTCGGACACTTCTTTTATTACAAAAACGGATACATCTGTTATTAGGTGTACCCGTTGTCTTGTGCTTTTAGACACCGTTTTAGACCAAGCGTGCCTCTAAAGAAATAGCCGCATTGAGTACCTTAGAAACCGGGCAATTCTCCTTTGCGTCGGTGGTGGCAGCCAAGAATTGCTCATCTGAGATACCCGGAACTTTGGCTTCTACAGCCAGATGAATGGTTTCTATCACGCCTTCGTTCATGTGCAATGTGCCTTTTACATCCAATGCCTCTGGTGTAAAGCCCAATCCACCCAGCACAAAACTGAGTTTCATGGCATAACAACCTGCATGAGCGGCCACAATCAGTTCTTCCGGATTGGTGCCAAGTGAGCCATCTTCATTTTTGAAACGGGCTTTAAAGGAATAGGGATGATTATCCATAAAACGACTCATCGGCGTGGTAAGGGTGCCCGTACCCTCGGCACCGGAGCCTTCCCAATGTGCAAGAGCGGTTCTTTTGATAGACATACAGTTTAGGGGTTTAGATTTGGGACAATATGTATTGCTTGAGGAACGCCTTCCACAGGGGTTTGGTTTCAGTTTTTCATCCCTTCTATATCCTTTTAGCACCTATACCGGGCGACCCTATGCGATGTTTTGGCAAATCGAATGTTTTAGCGATACAATTAATGGGTAAAAACGCCCTCTTTATATCGGATGCCTCCCCTGATGCATCTCAAAAATGCTACCACGCTTTTTACGGGGGTATATTTCAAAACTATCCAAAGTACCTCGTGAACACCTCTTTCACCTTTTATGCCGACCGGACAGGTTATCGAATGATGTCGCCCTTACGGGGCTGGTTTGTATAGGGTTGTTTTGCTTGGTTTTCTATTATGATAACGCCCCTACGGAGCTTTTCAATTTTTCCAATACATAGTCACCCAGCATTTCTAAAAGGATACCGCTACTTACATAAATTATGGCGACTTTTAATCTAAAATCTCCACAAACATGGCAATAGCTACTTCATTAACCAATGGTGAAGTAACTAGAAAAGCAAATGTTATACTTAACGGAATATCACCTTTTACAAAGCCAATAAATAAAGAAACCGACGAGCAAGAACAAAATGGTGTTATCGCTTCGAATGTGGAAGCAAGTAAATATTCTGAATCAAAAAGTTTATTTCGAGATAAAAAATTTCCAACTTTACCTATAGTAAAATAAAAATTTACAACACCCATTAGCGAAGTAATTAAGAAAAGTAGAAGCAATGTTTTTAATGTATTATAGACAAAAAAATCAAGACATTACCTAATTCATTACTTTGTGTTATATGAAAGATATTATATATTAGCTAATCGGTAAAATGTTGTATCCAGTCAAACATATTTTTATTTTATTTACAAAAAAACCCACCACATTTCTTGTGCTATTTCTAAACTTCGTTCGGCATATTTTTCAGTTTGTAAGTCTATGTTGTCAAAAGCTTTGGGATCGTCATATTTGATAGAAAAACGAGCTTCTGCTCCAAAAACTATTGGGCAACCTTCATCTGCATTGTTGCAGGTTATTATCGCTCCAAAATTATCTTTGGGATTAAATGCATTGTTGTAGGCTTTAGAAAAACAAATAATTGAATTTTCATTTTCATCATATTTTACAGCGTACACAGGGTTATCTGTTTCGCTTAATTTCTTTATTTGAAATCCTTGATCGGCTAATGTTTCTGCAACTTTTGGGAACATAGCTGTGGCTTCCGTTCCGCCTGAATAACAAAACACATTTTTAATTCCGAAATGAAAAGCCATCGTTTGTGCCCAAATTTGTGATAAATGGCTTCTACGAGAATTGTGGGTGCAAATAAAATTTAAACGAATAACTTTTTTTAAATTTGATTTGTTTTGAATGTAATCAACCAGAGACTGCAAGGCTTGTTTTCTATTCCCTGAAATATTTACAGAAGAAAACTGTTCAATACACTTACTTATTTCTTTATACATTATTTTTGATTTTAACGATTTAATGA
>DDTM01000066.1 GCA_002344075.1 Bacteroidetes bacterium UBA2364 | reverse complement strand
ATTGGACTTATAGAATCGGTAACGCCTATTCGTGCGGATTCTTCTCAGTTTTATATGGTCAAAACAAAAGGCTACGACGGAGACAGACATCGTTTTCCTTGTTTAGAGGTAAGTCGCTTGCATATTTATCGTGTAGATACCAAACTTCAGGTGAGTAAAGTATTAGAGGAAATTATTAATATAGATCCCGAGATCTCAAGGGCGTGTTTAAAAGAAAACAAGGCTACTTTTTATAAAGGAAGTTATTATGCCGAAGCAGGTAGCCCCTTCCAAATTCATATCTTTAAATATGGGTTATCTTTAACACCTATTCAGGAAACCTTTGTGTTTGACCGAGAAAAAAAGGTTTTTGTTAAGAAAGAATAATTTACGCCATTAAGGAATCTGGGCGTGTTCTTCGGTTCAGCAGAAAATGCAGGACGACATCATTCCAATTCAGGTTTTACAGATCGAGAAAAGATGGGTAAAGTTTTACGATTTTCCCTTATATGTTGCCCGTTTGATCCATTTTCATGCAAAAAAAACAACCGCTTTATGTAAGTAGGTTGTTTAAAACCGCCACCATGTTTTGACGCGGGGTGTTTTCCGAGGTGTTACATCTACCTGAAAAACATTGTACTGATTGGGCTTTAGGTGGCGGATACGAAGGCGGAGTTGGGTACTTGCCTCGTTGACGATGGCAAAATCCTTACCCGCTACCAATTCTGTTTTTACCCCTTTCATGGTCTCCATCAAGTTTTCCATACGTATGGTTTCGGGTCGGATGGTGATGCGCTGATTTTCGGCATCATAGGAGCGAGGCAACCAGATGTACAGCGCAAGGCTATCTATTGCCAAGTTAGAGTCGTTCGAGATCTGTACCACAAATCGTTCATCACTGGTTTGTCGAATGGTGGTTCGTACCCGTTCACGGGCATTCATCCATGTAGCCAATCTCAGGCCGCTTACAAACCAAAACCGCTTTGCCTGCATGGTACGGATGGCTCCACGGACTCCGCTTAAGAATCCATTGTTTTCCAAATCGGAGGTACGGAACAAGACTGGATATAGACCACCATCCATCCGGATGCGTTCGGCTTCGGAGAGCAGGCCGCTTTCCACGCCCAATGCACCGCGTGCCCCAGCGAGCAGGGTTTCGGTTCCTGTCCTGCCCGATTTATACACTTGCACTAATCTTGCAAATGGTTTTTCAGGCCCAATTGGCTGTAGGCTCCGATCGGGCGCAGCCGAAACGGTATAGCGATAACCGGCTTCTTGTGCAGCCGATAGATTCCCTAAACTGGGCATGTGCGAAAAAAAAACGCCCCAGATGGGTTGTTTGAACGTTTTTGTTTCCAATTCAACTTTTTTAGGCCCTAACAATGCCTGAATCGCTCTTGGGTTTCCTGTATTATCCCATAGGCCAATATCACCCGTTTGGCGGAGGTTGTTCAGGAAATTATCTGGCGCCCGTAGGTCGTTTGCGTCCAGAAAATAAGTTCCTCGCACGTTTTCGCTATAGAGTACCTCTTGCATATACGACAACTTCAGCGGGCTGTCATCGGCAATGGTCATAATGGATGCTGCCGCTTCGTAACCAAATGGCCAAACAGAGGCCCATGCAATGGGTTTTCGGGTAAGCCAATCAATGATGTTATTGAACAGATACTCCAGCACTTTGGCGTCTTTGGGATCAAACCCGAGTTGTTTATCTTTGCCTCCCATTGCGGCCAATTCGTGGCCCAGATATACAAAACGTCCGTTTCCATAGGTTCCAATAACCATTCCGGCAGATTCTTCTATGGCAACACGAGCGGGACGGTCTTCCAACTGGTGGTCATACCAATACCCCGCAATCGTTGTTTGTTTCCGCACCGGACGAAACATAATGGGGCGGTCATAGGTCCCGACCCGAATGCGATAACCTGCGGGAATGCTATGGGTTACGGGTGTTTCTGGCCGGACGGTAAAATTACGAAAACCTTTCTCGGAACCGGGCAAAATACGGGGCTTTGCTGGATTGCCCCCCGCCCACTCGTAGCGTGTAACGGATACCGATGGAATGCGCGTGCGTTTACCTTTATTATTGACTTGTACCGAGGTAAAGGTATCCGCAACCACGTAGTCTTTTGCCAGCCCATTGGGCAGTTGAGACGAAATCCATTTATAGCCATCCAATTCTTTCAAAGAGGTGTTTTGTGCATTTGGATAGGTTGTTGCGTCCACAGATTTTAGGTATAAACCGGGCTTGGTCCGTCCAGAAATCATTTCCTGTGTTACCCTATGACTTGCAGCACCCGGCGCAACAAATCCAGAAATATTGATACCAAACAAGTCTTCCATAAACCCCCAGCCGCGCCAAGAACCATCTGGCTTATACAGACCCAAGGCCCAAGTTGCCACCACCGTTCCGCCATTGTTCATGAAACGTCGGATTTGTGCGGTCTCCTCATCGCTCAAGGCCCGTACCGAAGGCAAGATCAACATTTCCCATCTTGGATTTCCATCGTTATCCATCAGTTGCCCATCTTCGATATTCTCATCCGTAAGCGGATAAGCGCCTTGGTTGCGGATCTGAAGCAGGTGTTGCCATTGGGCGACCGTGGTATCGCGCCATCGAATACCAGAACCGCTAAATTGAAGAATATTATGAACTTGTGCCGTATAGTCGCTTTTGAGAATGGCTACACGTAGGGGTGGACGCCGGACTGGGAGCAGCCTTTTCAGGTCCGATGGCCCCCCGATGGTACTTTCAATCAACTGAAAAAAAACAAATCCGCCTGCTATTACAAAAAAGAGCGAAAACAAAACCAACCACAACAAATTGATGCGTGCAGGGTGATACAGCATAGGGCAATTTTCCTACAATTTCAGTTCCATTCCGGCTTTTCATCTCGGCGCGGAAGTACGGATTGGGGGGGAGTAGAGGACATGTTCTTTGGAGGAGGTTGGGTTATCGGCTGAGGTTTTGGGGTGGGCAGTATGGCCTTTTTCTTCGGCGCAGGACGTGCAATGGTCATACGTGGCCGCATGGCCGAAAGCTCTACTGGTACCATAAATAGAAGATGCTTGGACGGCGTTAGAGGAGAAGCCGCTTGAACATCCGACAAACCGATGGATTCTAATACCAAAGGCTCTGGCCCTACCAGATCTTCGAATTTATGTAAATTGCCAGCCGAGTCGCCACCCGTATAAACACCATCTCCGGTCTGCGGTTCTGGACTCACGCTTAAAACAGGCGGCGTAAAGACCTCGTCTATGCTCCGTTCTGTGGTTGGCATATCTGGTAGCATTACTTGAGGGATATCCTTCACCTCTGACAACAAAGTTTCCTGAGGTACGGTTATGATTTCCTCTTTGTCTTTGGCGATAGTCTCAAGGGGTTCTGTCTTGCTACTGGATAGACCAATGTTCTCTTTAATTTCAGGCTGTCTATTTTCCGGCACGTCCGAAACCATTGTTTTTGAGACAGGTTCGTGTAGGATTTTTTCGGAAAAAGGTGTTTCTGTAGCCTTTCGCTCTCCGGTTGGAGGTTCCAGCATGGTGACAGTAAAAGGTGTTTTCTCTTTTTTGGGCACAGGTATCTCGGCTGTTGGGACCTCGTTTTGAGAAGCGAGGGCTTTGTGCAGCGGCTTCGTAATGGGCTTAGGTGTAACCGGAACTGGTGGCGGAACGGTTTGTTTGGCTGTAGTCGTGGTTGCGGCCTCGGCTAGTACATATGGTTTTGGAGGCCCAATCTGACGAAGCGCCTCCTCATCTTTGCGTGCCTGACGCTCGCGGATACGGTGCAGCCAATACTGTACAAAACTGAAAATCAGCGTTCCCAGCATCAGCACTAGAATAATGGTCGTAATGATTGTCAGGCTTTGGGCTTCCATAGCAGTAAAACAGATTGAATGGTGGGCACACAGAAGGAGCGTGGTTCCATTTTTTATGTATCGCCAATCCGTTTTTTGGTTCCGTCAAAAGCAGGCGAAAGGCGATTTAAGTTTTATGAATATAACTTTTTACGTCACAAGCCTCGATATCCTCTTTGTATTTAGAGTCGTACCGAATACTTGTCTGGGATGTATAGTTCTTAAATTGCAAACAGCGTGCCTAAAACCCAATATTCACCGTGTTTTTTTAAACAGGCATCAAGCATCTTGCTAAAAAGTTGATCCATATTAAAAACGTCGCTTTTGAGAAGAGCCGAAAAGAGTCCTGTTTGTCAGAGAGAGCATACACAAAAATACTACACGCGGACACCAATCCGCTCCAGTTTACCCCATCCCATCCGAATGCCCAATAACTCCTCGATGGTCGCCAAGATTTTGCAAATATCTATCACCAAAACAAAGAAGATGCGATAAAAAACAGCATACCATACCAAACGAATTTCCTCCTTCTCGGCTGCAACAGCACAAAGGGCCATCGCCATATCCAACAAGGTGAGGCCCAACCACCAATAGAGCAAATAATAGGCAATGCTATAGGCAAATGCCACATAGATAAAATAGACCGTTGCAAATACATTCGCGAATGGCCAGACAAAAGCCTCAAAGATCACCAACCACATTTGTAACCATGCACCAAAATTAGACCATTTCTGGTGACGGTTTTTGCGAATCGCTTGCAGGATACCTCGTGTCCAACGATAACGCTGTTTCATGAGGGATGAAATGGTGTTGGGCGCTTCCGTCCAAGAAATGGCCATTGGTTCATAAACCACTTGCCAGCCTTGTCGCAGCATCTTCAAAGTGATATCGCAGTCTTCGGCAAAGGTATCGGAACTATACCAGCCTACTTTTTCGATGGTAGTTTTTCGGAAAAGCCCAACCGGGCCGGGTACAATGTTGACCAACCTGAAAAAACTTTGGGCCGTTCGGGTTAGATTTAGGCCTTCTACATATTCCAGTGCTTGGAAGGTGGTCCACCATGTATTACGATTTAGGACTTTAACATTTCCGGCTACAGCCCCAATTTTAGGATCTTCCATATGTCGAACGGCCATGCGTAATGTCTCTGGGGCAAGATTGGAGTCACCGTCTGCACATAAGACAAAATCATATTTCGCCACCTGTATCCCCGCATTCAGTGCCGAAGCTTTGCCGCCATTTGGTTTTGTAACAAGCCGTAGTGTCGCATTCCCGTGTTTTCCCAACACACGTTCCACGATTCGGGCGGTATTGTCTTGCGAACCATCATCCACAATGATGACTTCGTATTCTGGATAGTCTAGCGATAACAAAGAAAGCAGGGTTTGACGGATGAGTTTTTCTTCGTTGTAGGCAGGTACTACCACCGAAATGGGTGGCGTAAAAGTACTTCGCTTTTGACCATACCGGAACGTATAGCGGATCATGTAGAATAGCGCAAATAACATCTGAAAGGTGTAGCGTGCCACAACAACCAACAAAAAAACCACCAACACATATGTGGATGCCTGTACAACCAATCCAGACCATGTCAGAACTGCCTGATCGGCAAACAACCGATACCCCAAAACAGGTAAAACAGGATTTTGAATTAACAAAAACAGCGCCACCACTACCAAGACCAAGGCCAAGACCATAAACCCAAACCACCATGCAGACGGACGCTCTGGTTTAAGGGGTTCGTATTGCGGGACCACCAATGGATCAAAAGCCGTGTAGACCAACTCCGGTGGTGGACCGGGAGGACGTTTCGGGGATAAAGGCTTTTCGGAGGATGGTGGTTTCATCTGGTCTTCGAGCGGAATAAAAAAGGCAGACTTTATGGGTCTGCCTGGTTTCGATTTAAACTTAATGGCAGGGGGAAACCCTGAAGACTGGTGTCTCAGAGTGTCCAGTAGAAATTAACACCGCCTACCAAAATCTGATAGGTATTGTATGGGTTTGTTTCCAGTTTATTACGATAGCGGAAAGACTGGGTAACACGACCCATAAGGCCAATTCCAATATTCGGAGCAAACTTGTAGATAATATCCAATTCGCCACGTCCGAAGGCAAAGTCGTTATTTAACAACATCCCCGGTCCTACTTTAAAGCGGACGTAATACTTTTCCGCCATTTCTCGTTCATGCAAGAGCCATGCCATAACTTCTTGGTACGACCAATTTGTGGGCGAAAAATAGAAGTTTACCTTATTATCGTAGTTGATGGTATAGTAGCTGGCTCCAATCCATGAGTTGCGGAAGGTCTTATATCCCAAATCGCCGCCAATCGCCATTCCTTTGTTTTCACCAAACTTGTCTTTTACCACATTGTACTGATAAGAAGCATTAAAAAGTAACTTCTGGCCATGTGGTGTACCCAAATCACCACCAATCTGGTTTAGCACCAACTCATTTTGGGCGCCGGCAGGAGACCAAAGTGCGGTTGCACCTTCCTGACGTTCTGCTCCCAGCGATAGCCGAAAGACATTTTTCGTCTGGTGATAATAGCGGAGTGCGCCAAAAGGCGCCGTCCGGCCCCCTGCATAATCCACAATACCGCCTTCCGCTGCAATTCGATTGGTGTAGTTATGGCCATAAAAACGATATGGCTCCGGCTTGGTCAGGTCAATAAAAGCCCCAAGAGAGACTTGGTTGTACCATGTATCGCCATAACCTAAAGGCTTATCCCCGTCTGGGTTCTTTACAGGATCACTGATACCCGGGCGCGACTGGAAGGCCGTACCTTTGTTTCCGCCCGAAGTAAAGCCTGCGGTTAGAACGATCGGGATCGGGAGCGTGATCTGAGAGCTGACCCCCATGGCGAGGGCATCGTAGCTGGTTTCAAAACCCTTGGCGCTGATACCACGCACAAAAGGAATCAAAAGAGCGGCATAATTGTAAGATCCACTTTTGCCAACGCCGGGTGTGGCCCATGTAATCCGCTGGCGTAGGTCTGGGTCATCGGGTGAAAGTGCCAAGGCCATATTATAAGCCTCACGAGACTTCCCAAACCATCTGGCTTTTGCATACGCATCTCCCAATAGGCGGTAAGCCCCTGTACTTTTATGACCACGATCCATCAGTTCTTCTAAAACCGCAATGGTTCCGGCAAAGTCATTCATATCGTAGCGTAGCTGGGCAACACGCAATACCAGCGCCGGATCATATTCTTCAACCAGTGCCCGTTGCAGCACCCCAATGGCAGATTCGGGATCTCCACCGTCTGCAATGGCATTCGCCATTTCCGCAAGGATTTCTTTTTTTACCGGACCGCCTTTGCGGAAGTACATCTCGAAAGCATCTGCGGCATCAAAGTATTTTTGCTCGCGATACAACTGGCGTGCCCGCTCCAGATCCGCACTATACCGTGCTGCGGCACCAAAACCCACTCGTCCTGTACGCTTACTCTCGGCAATGAGGGCGTCTAATTGTTCCAGGCGACTATTAAAGCCCGAACCTACACAGGTTTGTGCCCGACGTGCGTACTGATCCGCCTCGTCGAGTTTGCCTTGATACACCTTAAGGAGCGACATGTTGGCAAGAATATCCACATTACAAGACTCCCGCTGAAGCGACTCGTTCAGGTATTGTTCGGTACGGTCAGTTACCTTGCCACTAAACAACGTGATAGATGCATAAAGATTTTTGTACTTCAAGTTGGAGGGCCGAGCTGCAATCAACGCTTCCACTTCTGGTAACGCCATGTCATACTTCTCCATAGACATCAACAAATCTGCATATTCAAACCGCAATTCAGGATCACTACTTACCGTAAGTGCCCGTTGATAGGTGGTAATTGCAGCCTCCCGATTTCCACTCACTGCTTGGAAATACGCCAATTCCCTCAAGGCTTGCCCATCTCTAGGATTGGCATCGGCCTTAGCTTGAAGTTGGGCAATCTTTTGTGCCGTGAGGCTTGCTTTACGGGAAGCCATGTCATTTTTTCTACGGAGGTACTCTGGGTCTTGCGCATTTATATAGCGCTGGCCTTCTAAGAACTCTTCGGCTTCATAAAACCGGCCAGCCTGCATGAGCGCATCCACCAACTCGTAACGGGTTTTGCTGTCATTAGGCGTTACCCGGACTTTGTAGGTGAGGCGGTCTATCGGGAAAAGTAGTGAACGCCCCTTCGCACGAACAAAGTAATCATCGGCCTCTATGGAGAGCCGCATCCACTCGTGCTGGTTGCCATATTGTTCCCGTACAGATTGGAGTAGGTCATAGGCATCGGCATATCGTTTTTTTCGGATAAATTGCCGTGCTTGTTCGAGAGGATCGGAAGCGGAGGCGGTGTCTGTGGCGCGTTGTTGGGCCAGAACCGAATCGGCAACCGGATTGCACAGGAGCAATGCAATCACAACAAGGAAGGTATATCGCAACTTTTTCATAGCGGATGAAGCGAGATGAGCGGTGAGTTTAGGGCCGATCCATGGCGTAGGCCAAGAATTCTTCTGCCGTTTTAAAAGGTTTGCCATCTGGAACCACAATAGCGGATACAGAGCGGAGCAAATGTTCTGCCTGCTGAGGCGCCTCTTTTCTGAGTTGGCCCATCAGTTCAGTAAAGAAAGACTGAGATTCTTCCGCCCCGATATTGGTACGTAGCATCACCAATCGCTCTCGGTCGTGGTTCACAAGCATGCTATCGGTATTGCGTAGTGCATCCGTTACCAAGTCCAGAATAAATTCAAAATCAAATGGGCGTACTTTCTTACCCTCTCCGCGATCCATACGCATGGCGATTAGTAAGAAAGAATGTCCATTTTGGTCTCGCAAACGGAATTGATGCTCCAAAACTTGCTGAAATGCTGCCCGGTCTGTATAGTCCCGAACTTCATTTTGCAACACCTCCTCTACGGCAGCCTCTTCTTCCTGGCGCAAGCTGCTTAAGTTCTCGAAGGAGGGGAGAGAACTACCCAGAAGCGTCGGAATAACCGGAGTATGGCTTATTGTGGGCGGCGGTGGTGACGCCAAAATTGACTCTGGTTTTTGGGCAGGAACCGGTGGCGGCGTTATAGCATGGTTCGTAGGCACATACGCTGGCATTCGGGCAGAACTGCCAAAACGGCGTGGTAATTCCGACAAACGGCGTGGCGTCTGCATGGTCGGCAAAATGAAAGGCTGCCCCAATGCTGGTTCAGGAGCTGGAGGCTCAGGTTCCGCAGGGATCACTGGCGCAATCACCTCCGGTTCGGGAGCAGAAACCGGCTCTTCTACAGCCGCTGGTTGCGGTACTTCCGGTTCCGGTTCTTCAAAGGATTGTTGTAAGGCCGATTGTTCCAACAGATAGCGCTCGTTTTCAGAAACCGTTTCTGCCAGATCCCAATAGTCTGCGACAGGCCCCTCAAGGTGCCCGATATTAGGGATAATGGTCAATAAACGGCGAGAGGAAGTCGGCTCTTCTTGGTCGAGGGCAACATGAATACAACCCGTTACTTGGCGGGCAATAAACTCGATCACATTACGGGCATTGTCATTGGCTGGCTCACCGAGAGCAAATAATAGCGTTGTATCCACCAATTCAATGCGTTCAAGCATGTCTATGAAGGCATCTTGAAATGCCGCAAAAGACTTAAATTGCGCAAAGCGACTGAAGTTGTCAATAATCAACCGATCCGGATTTTCCTGAGCCACCACTTGAACCAAATCCGTAATAGCCTTATGGAGTTCCTCATCCGTCAGTTCATTCGGTTTGAACGACGGCGGAATCCGCATCAGTTTAACCAAACCATCTTCTACGGCCCCTCTCAGGTCGAAGTTTATAGAAGCTGCCTGAATAATGAGGTCGCGGGGGCGTTCAGGGAAAATGTACAGACAGCGCTCTTTTTGCTTCACCCCCGTGAACGCAAATTGCAGGTTCATTAGACTACGACCTGTCCATGCCTGTCCATAGAGGAGGTAGGAACCACCACGATACAAACCGCCCCAAGCTTCGTCAATCACATTGATGCCGGTAATAATTTTGGGTGCGTAGATACTTTGTTTTTCCATTACAAACAACCGTATGAGGTTTGGGTATTTAACGTTCTTATCCGATAACAAACGGTATGCCACCTTTATAGATACAAAGAAAAATTCGTTCCAAAAGGGCTTGCGTCCCAATACCTACACAAAACAAAGCCTCGGAATGCCAAGATTGAAACGCAGTATCGGAATGAGATCAAAAAGTAAACAAGAGAAGTGTACTTTTTAATGTAAGAAACCGATCATACGATTGACGAACTGATGACCGTTGGTGGCGGGGCGCGTCATTTCTGTTTGCGGGTTTATGATGCAGCCCAAGGGTTCATCGTTTAGTTTTATGCCAATTAAGATTTAATCAAACGGTTCTTTTTTTTGCAACACAAAACAAGTCAAAACAACGATCTGAAGCAGGTGCGAGTTCAAACGCAGCAAGGCTAATGGCTTGTGTAAGGACGGTATCGCTCTTACGCAAGGCCAGACGGTTAAGTCTATTCAGCAGGTCGTATGGTATCTGGAGGATACGTCTGGGGAGGCGGTATTGCAGATTTAATACGTCGAAACGGGCTATTCTTTCGACGAATGCTTTGTTTTTTTCAAAATAGGCCATTGCTGCGGCCTTGCCGAAGATGCCCAACATCTCCACCGAATCAAAAAATGGGCAACATAGTTCGGATAATTCTGTGGCCGTATATTCTCGGACATGCCAAGGGTTGCGGGTGAGCGACATACGGATATTGGGCGTGGAAAGGATCAACGTTCCACCAGGTTTTAGAACTCGTGCACATTCCGAGACAAACAAGTGGTCTTCTTCTATGTGTTCAATAACCTGAAAAGAGACCACAATATCAAACTGTCCTGTGGCATAGGGGAGGGGAGGGATGCTTTCTCTAACAAATGTTACATTGTTAAGGTTTACCGGAATAGGTGTTTCATATTTATCTATTGCATTATAATGTATTGCTTTAGGAGCCAATTCTTGGATGCCATAGCCAGTACCACTTCCCACTTCCAAAACATTTCCATGTATATAAGGAGCCGCTTCGCGATACGCAAAAAGGTGCCTTTGAAAGATTGGATTATCAGAAGCGACCGCAGGGGAGGAGCGTTCGGCAGTCATAAATAAATATTTAATGAATTAATGATTTTGTGGTTTTGTTGTCCTGTCGCCACAGGTACAGTCTCACCGATGGTGTGGGTTCATGATACGCCACTACAAAAATGAGACGGCCATCGGGCAATAATTTTGCGTCCATATCCATCGGTGTCCAGTTTTTTTGATACTGAGGTTTTGGCGTTTCAGCGACTTGCCGTAGCCTGCCCTTCTCGTCGTAGCGGTCTATCCGTAACCATCCTGCCCGAAGGTTCAGTACAAACAAAGAGGAGTCTAAAGCGACAGCCGAGGAGGTGAGCAAGGGCGGGTTCCATTCATCTCCAATTAAAAATGCCCGGCTCTGACGCAACATCGGAGAGTCGAAACCAGTTAACTTGAGGGTATCCAATCCGCCATCCGGTCTCAAAAAATCCACCACAGGACGAAAACCGGAGAGGCTCATGGGCCGATCTCCCCACATACGTAAGTTACCAGCATACCGCCAGAATCTTTTTTTGGAGAATTTGGCACTGGGCCAACCAATACGACCATCAGGATTCATCTGGGCCATAAAACCCTGATAGGTATCATCGCCGCCAGTTGCTTTAAAATAATATTGGTTTTTATGGTACAGTACATATGTCATCGGGCCTGTCGGAACGGAGACTGCGTGCACTTTTTTGCCTTTTTTGTAATATTCTAAACGATTTAAACCACGGTTCAGCACCAAGACGGTGTCACCTTTAAAACCGGCCAAATACGGATACTTGAAATCCGGAGAAGCGATCTGGCCAACACGGCGTCCGTCTATGTCGTATATAAAAACGCGGTTTTGCTCCACATCACTGATATAAATCTGTTCTCTTGGGCCAAAACGAACGGTTTGTGGATGGATCATTTCGTCGTTTGGGACGGCTACCGAAATCCATAGCCGTTCCAAGCGTTCAATAGGTACTTGTGCAGCGATTTTGCGGGATAAAGAGTCCGAAGGCATGAGATCAGAAGATTCTGAACGCCCGAAAGGACGACAGGCACTCAGCAAACCAAACAAGGCCAACAAGATGACAGGGTGTCTCGAGACGTGAGACCAGAAAAATACCATTTTGATTAATGTTTTAGGGGATCATTGCTGAAAGATAGCGATACCAGGAATCTATTATGCCGAATTGTCCATAAAACCCAATGCTTTATTCAGCAGAGCGAATACCCATTATTGAAAAACAGATAAGTTTTTTTCGGAAGGGGTTTTTCTTGGGTTGCGAAACTTTGGTGGTTCGAACAAATGGAGTAGCTTCTTTTAAGGATATTTCCGTTGTCACCTGCTCTTTATCTCATAAAACCCAATCTGCATCATGAAGTTAAATTATTTAGTACTGGTAATCGCCATGATATGGCTGCCGTCCTGCAAATCAACCCTACACCCCATTCCTAATGCTTCGAAACCCAATGTGGCGCCCGAAATGCGTGTACCTGAATGGGCCAAAAATGCCGTAATTTACGAGTTGAACACCCGCCAGTTTTCAAAAGAAGGGACCTTGGCAAAAGCAGCCGAAGCCCTGCCACGTATTAAAGAATTGGGGGTGGATATTGTATGGCTTATGCCTATTTATCCGATTGCCGAAGCGCAAAAAAAATGCAACCCCGCCGAAACCACGCCTTGCTTAGGCAGTCCATATGCCGCCTATGATTTCAAAGACGTTAATCCGCAACTTGGTACCAAAGCCGATTTTCGGGCGTTCGTCCAAAAAGCACATGCTTTGGGGCTAAAAGTGATCTTAGACTTTGTCCCCGACCATACGGGGTGGGAATCCAAGTGGATGAAAGAACATCCGGAATATTTTGTACGGATCAATGGCGAATTTACTGTTCCCATAGATCCGTTTTCCAAACAAGTAACCGACTGGGCGGATGTGGCCATGCTGGATTACAACAATCCGGCGTTACGGCGTGCCATCATTGATGCCCACGAGTTCTGGGTGCGGGAGTTTGGCGTGGATGGATTTCGGGAAGATGTGGCGGGGTTTGTACCAAATGACTTCTGGGCAGAACTACGGGTTGCATTAGACCGTATTAAACCCGTTTTTATGCTCTCGGAATGGGGGGATATTCCAGAACATCTCACTTCTTGTTTTCAGGCGAACTATGGATGGAAGTTCCATGTACTGATCAAAGACATTGCCAAAGGAAAGAAAAATGCGAATGATCTGATGACCTACCTCTCGGCGTTTAAGTCTAAATTCCCAAAGCAGGGTTATCAGATGCATTTTACCCAAAATCACGACGAAAATACATGGAATGGGACGGAGCGTGAGTCTTTTGGTGAGGCTGGTGATACCTTTATGGCCCTCGTTTTTACTTTCGATGGGATGCCGCTCATCTATAATGGCCAAGAAGCATCGTTAAATAAACGTTTGTCATTTTTCCACAAAGACGAAATTGATTGGTCTGGCCCCTCGCGTGCAGCCTTCTTCCAGAAATTGACCCAACTCAAACACACGAATGAGGCGTTATGGAATGGGGCAGCAGGCGGCAGTGTCCAGCGTCTCGACAGCGATAACAGCGCGAGCATAATGGCTTTTGTCCGTGAGCAAAACGGCGATCGTGTAATTGCCGTATTTAATTTGTCCTCAAAACCACACGAAACAACCGTGCAAGCGGGAAAATTTGCAGGGACCTACAACAATGTAATGAAGGGTAACCGCCAAACCGTAGCAGCCAATCAGGTATTTAGCCTAAAACCTTGGGAGTTTGTTTTGCTGTCTATTGACAAACCATAATCAACCATCATGCTTTGCCCCACACAGAGGCTGCTGCATCAGGATAGAGCAGCCTCTTTTTTATGCGACAGGTGAGTCATGTCAGCCTTATAAACGGCGGGTTAGGTGTGCAGTACTCTATGTGATGTGAGAAGGGTTTATGCAAACGGAGGTGAAGTGAATACGTATTTAGACAAAAAAAACCGCCCCCTTTTGTAGCGAGGCGGTTACAAGCCATCGGACTAAGGAATGGCTTAGACTTTTCCCATCGAGGCACGGAGGCGGTTGCGTGCACGCTCCAAGGCCACACGCGCCTTTTCCTTTTCGGTGGGGTCTTCTGCTTCGGCTAATTGGGCAAGCGCTTTGTCCATAGAACGTTGGGCGCGTTCTGCGTCAATCTCACTCACCACCTCGGCAGATTCTGCCAACACCATCACTTTGTTGTGGTGTACCTGCACAAATCCGCCACCTGTGGTATAGTCAATTTTGTCACCTTCAGGGGTTTTGATTGAAATAACTCCCACGCCCATAGCAGCCAACATGGGAGCATGGTTTGCCAGAATCTGAAACCCGCCATCCATTCCCGGAGCTGCAATGCTGACCACATCGCCCTTAAAAACACTGCCGTTGAGTTCAACGATCTCTGTATAAAAAGTATTGGCCATTTTCGTAAAGCCTAAATAAAGCCAGTGATTGACTTAAAGTTGATGGACATAAATTACGTCCGAATGTACCCATGCGGTATTAAGCTGTTGCAGCCATTTTGTCGGCAGCTTCCAGTACTTCTTCGATAGCACCTTTATAACGGAATGCTTGCTCTGGAACGTCATCCAATTCACCATTGAGGATCATTTTAAATCCTTTGATAGTGTCTTCAATTTTAACGTATTTCCCCTGCATTCCGGTGAACTGCTCGGCCACATGGAAAGGTTGCGACATAAATTGTTGGGCTTTCCGTGCACGGGAAACCACCAGTTTATCTTCTTCCGAGAGTTCGTCCATACCCAAAATGGCAATAATGTCTTGCAATTCTTTATAGCGTTGTAAGAGCATCTTTACCCCTTGTGCCGTATTGTAGTGGTCGTCACCCAAGACGCGGGGATCCAAAATCCGGGAGGTAGAATCCAATGGGTCAATGGCCGGATAAATCCCCAACGAAGCAATTTGTCGAGAAAGTACGGTTGTCGCATCCAAGTGAGCGAACGTTGTCGCCGGAGCCGGGTCAGTCAAGTCATCTGCCGGAACATATACGGCCTGCACAGAAGTTACGGAACCATTTTTTGTGGAAGTAATCCGTTCCTGCATCCGACCCATTTCGGTAGCGAGAGTCGGTTGGTATCCTACCGCAGAAGGCATACGACCCAACAAGGCCGATACCTCTGAACCAGCCTGGGTGAAACGGAAGATATTGTCCACAAAGAAGAGTACGTCTTTACCGCCGAGATCACGGAAATATTCGGCAATGGTCAGCCCTGTCAAGGCTACACGTGCACGCGCTCCGGGTGGCTCGTTCATCTGACCAAACACCAATGTAAGACTACTATCTGTCAATTCTTGCATATTCACCTTCGAGAGATCCCAATTGCCTTCTTCCATCGAGTGTTTGAACTCATCACCATAGCGTACTACATTAGATTCAATCATTTCGCGGAGGAGGTCATTTCCTTCGCGGGTTCTCTCTCCCACACCCGCAAATACCGAGAGTCCATCATGGCCTTTTGCGATATTGTTGATCAACTCCATGATAAGCACCGTCTTGCCCACGCCAGCACCACCAAAGAGACCAATTTTTCCCCCTTTGGCATAGGGTTCGAGCAAGTCCACGACCTTAATACCTGTCTCAAGCATTTCCACCGCAGCGGCCAACTGATCAAAAGAGGGTGGCTCGGCATGAATCGGTCGGTAGTCATCGGCTTTAGGTTGCGGAAGGCCATCAATGGCGCGGCCCACAACATTGAACAAACGTCCACGGATTTCGGAACCAGTGGGTACAGAGACGGCCCGATTTAAGTTGATCACTTCGGTACCGCGTGTAAGGCCATCGGTGGATTCCATAGAAACGGCACGGACACGGTTTTCACCGAGGTGTTGCTGAACTTCAAGAACCAGATTCGTTTGCCCCGGGCGCTCAATTTCGAGGGCGTGCAAAATTTCCGGTACCTGGTTTTGCGGAAACTCCACGTCAATTACCGGACCGATGATCTGGACGACTTTTCCTTTGGCGTTGTTCATATCAAAGTGAATTATCAAGGTTGAGAAGTCTGAAGGAATGTATCCCATTGCGAACAGTACAAGCATGTGAACACAATGGGCATTACGCTTTTCATAAAGTTCTATCAAAATAAAAAACTGCTTTTTGTTAGCGGTTGTTTATCCGTGAAATCTGTGTTTTACATCCACGAAGAATTCAGGAAGAGATCTGTTAAGTGTCTATTTTGTGAAGGTTACAAGAGGTTGTTTTGCCTTTTACCAAGTTTTGATCCTTATGGTGGTTTCTATTTCGACGCCACCGCAACCCTAAACACCTTTCTTGCATCCAAGGCAAACACCCACCAACCAACACCTTTGTATGTCTGTTACAGTACCCGCCGTTGAATGGATCCCGCTAAATACCCAAGAAAGAAAAACACAGCAGGATGCCATACTGCCCTCCTTAGACGCCGAACAAGTCCTCCGGAAAGGACTTACCAATCGCCTTGCCCGTATCGAAGGGCATGTCCGGTCTGTAAGAGAAATGGTGCTCCAAGATCGGCCGTCACGAGATCTGGTCTTACAGGTACAAGCCATCAAAGCAGCCCTCAACCAATTTGCTCTCACCTTGCTCGAACACGAATTAAAGCAAGAAATGCATCTCACGGAAGAGACACAGCCCCGGATAGAAGAATTGATCCAAACATTAAAAATGTTACTCAAACACGCCTGATTCAAGAAATTTCTATTGGTAATTCCGCGTTCTAATCTTGTGTAATACACTTTAAGGTCTTACTTTCCTCAAATCACTCCGGAATCTGTATTCCGGACCTACTTTTCCGCCCTCCCTATGAGCTGGGGAATGATGATCTGGCCACCGATCGCCGATTTTGCCATGTTACAAGAAACTTCCCAAAACCTGTATCGCCAGCTTTTAGCAGTTTTTCCACCTGTTAAAGCCTATTCTCCTTCCACATTTGGCACACCCGCCATGCCACCCGATATTGCGCACTTTCTGGAGAAAGCCCTGCTGCATCGGGCCACCTTTGAGTTGGAGCACCTCACAAGCCCTTGGTTCCGGATGGATGCTCCCGAAATTTCGGTACTTTTCGATACCCTGAAGGAAAACATAGGACACTATGTCCAGTTTCCAGCAGATGACTGGGCCGCCGCATTAGAAAACGCAACAGGTATTGTACTAAGCTATTTGATCCGACCGAGCCATACCTTGGCAGGGTTTATTTTTGGTCGCCAAAGTGAAGCCCTGACCCCGGAAGTGGTGCTACGGCGTATGCAATATTTTTTGGCTTACCCGTATTTCGCCGAGATCCTTTCGGCATTCTTGTCCCGTAAAAAAAATGAAACCTTGGCCAAGGAACGGTGTTTAGACTTGTTCTCTCAGATTGATCGCCGGATGGTGGAGGGCTATGGTGTCACCCATTGGCAGAGCCTCCTTGAGCCATTGTTCGACATCTTTACTTATATCAATGTAGATGGTACGCCCTCGGTCCCAACTACCCTTTTGGCGGCATTTTTTCAGGATAAAGGTGAAGAACGCCTGTATCGTCGTCTGTTGTTTGAAGACCAGATTAGGCAAAAAGAAACCCTAACGGCGGATGAATTACGCACTTTCTTAGAAGTCGTACCCCATACGGATTTTCCAACCTCGCCTGCTAATGCCGTTTTAGGCCCGGTAATCTCCAGTGGCGAAGAGCCCCCTCAACTACCCGATACGCTCGGCCCAGAGCGCGACGAACCAGAATTACCTGAAACACTGGGTTCCGAACGCGATGAGCCAGATGATGTATGGGGAACCGAGCATAGCCCGGCGTTGCCCATTGCCTCTAAGCCTCTCCTAACCCCAAGCGACAATACGCCCGAAAACGACCCACTACCTGTAGTGCAGGAAGAAGCCGATCGTACCGATGCCTACAATCCTTTTGCACCGGAAATTGAAGACCATTCGGATATAGCGTTTCCCAGAGTACACGATATTGCATTTTCCGAAGAAGCAAACATAACCTCCGATATTCCGACAACCCCTATTTCCCCTACCAAAGAAATAGCAGATGACAAAGGAGATACCGACGACATACCGCAGCATTCAGCAGAAGAGGTATTGGCTGCCATTATCGGAGAAACCGATGCTCCCCTAACTGCTAAAGACCATTCCGAGGTCTTAGATTTACAAAAAACAGAATCAACACCTTTAGGAACCGCACAACCCACACTATCCGACCAATCCGTACCCAAAATGGCAACAGGGCCAATCAGGATGCACAATCTGCTCCGCGAAACCCTTGTCACAAGCAAAGATGGCGCTAACTCCTCTCACACCCCACACCTTCAACCGCCTACACTGGCTTCGACATTACGACAGCCCACTGGATTGCCACTTTGGAAGCAGTTTAATCAAAAAGCACCTTCTGAACGCGCAACATCCGAACCGATGTCATCCGACCCCAACTTAGAAGCAGCAATGCGTATAGAGCCACTTATACTGGGATTTTTGAGTCCAGAACGGCGGACTTGGTTTCTGCGCACCCTTTTTAACAATAGCCCTGTCTTCTATCTGGAATTGCTCGAAAAACTAAGGCAGTGTAAAACATGGAACGAGGCTTCGGAAGTGATTGCAATTGCACTTTTCTTAAAAAACAATATAGACATTTACAGCGAGGCAGCTGTGGTGTTTACCGATACGGTAGAAACACGGTTTATGCAAAACAAACGTTCTTCTAGTATTTAATGATATGTTTTTAAAGCGTTTATTCGAAAAAGAGGAACGTTTGGTGGTGGGTCTTATGAGCGGTACTTCCTTAGATGGAATAGACGTTACACTGGCCCGCATTTCCGGAAGTGGTTCCGAAATCCGGATTAACGTCCTCCACACTTTTGGAAGGGCCTACCCCGATGCGCTGCGCGACCGCCTGCTCCGGAATTCTCTTTCCGATAAGCCTGCCTCGGTGCGAGAAATAAGCCAGTTAAATACGCTCTTGCCCCAGTTATATGCCAGCGCGGTGAAGGAAGCATTGAACGAAGTGGGAATGTGCTTTTCAGACTTAGACCTGATTGGCTCTCATGGACAAACCATACACCATGTCCCCAAACCAGAAATATTGATCGGAAGGCCCGTGATTTCCACCTTACAAATTGGCGATGGGTCCTTTTTAGCGAATCTGACGGGGGTTCCGGTCGTTTGTGATTTCAGAACGGCAGATATGGCTCTCGGAGGACAAGGTGCGCCCTTGGTTCCCTATTTAGACTATGTGCTATTTTCAGATAAAAGCGAAACACGTTTACTGCTAAACTTAGGTGGCATTGCCAATATCAGCTTGCTTCCAAAAGGAGGCACAGCCCGCGAGGTGCGTGCGTTTGACACAGGACCCGCAAATATGGTAGTCAATGGTCTTGTCCAATATTTTTATGGTTTGCCTTGGGACCCAGACGGGCAATACGCCGCCGCAGGAACCGTGAATGAAACTTTATTAAAACACTTAATGTCAGATCCGTATTTTGCTGCCCCCCCTCCAAAATCCACCGGACGTGAAGTCTATAATGCCACATTTATTGAACGCCTCGTCTCCGAAAACCCACATCTTTCCCCCAATGACCTGATAGCCACTGCCACGGCTTTTACAGCAGAATCTATTTGGGCTGGATATAAAACTTTCTTAGCTCGAGATTTCCCCGCCGATGTATTAATCGCCTCTGGCGGAGGCATCTATAATCAATCTATGATGCAAATGCTGAGGACTCAGTTTGCACCTATTCGAGTCTGCACCTTAGACGATTTGGGCATTTCCTCCGACGGAAAAGAAGCCCTTTGTTTTGCAGTGTTGGCACATGAATACCTAAACGAAGTACCTACCAACATGCCGTCGGTAACAGGTGCTTCTGGATCAACACTGTTGGGCAAACTCTGTCTGCCCGCTCCGAAGTGATTGAGGACTATACCCCAACCCGTTCAAATATCTCATTCACAAATCTGAGGTGGTATGCTGGATTAAAGGCGTCTTCTATTTCCTCGGATGAAAGCGTAGCCACAATGGTGCTGTCCGATAATACCAACTCCTTGAATGGTTGTTCTGTCTCCCACGCCTGCATCGCCAATGGCTGCACTGTATCATAGGCCGTTTCGCGGGGCAATCCTTTTTCGATCAGCAAAAGCAATAAACGCTGGCTAAATACCAAGCCATGTGTCCGTGCCATATTACGTAACATGTTTTGCGGAAACACCGTCAGATGTTCGATCAAGTTTGCCATCCGATGTAAGGCATAATCCAAAACAGTTGTTGAATCGGGCAAAATGACCCGCTCGGCAGCGGAGTGCGAAATATCCCGCTCATGCCACAGTGCGACATTCTCGAAGGCTGTTACCATGTAGCCACGCAAGAGCCGGGCACACCCCGTAATGTTCTCGGAGCCAATCGGGTTGCGCTTATGGGGCATAGCGGAAGAACCTTTCTGACCTTTCCCGAAAGCTTCTTCGACTTCCCGGACTTCACTTTTCTGTAGTCCACGAATTTCCACTGCGATTTTTTCCAAACTGGCCCCGATTAGTGCCAGAACTCCCATGTAGTGGGCATGGCGGTCGCGCTGGATCACCTGGGTAGAGATCGGAGCAGCCTCCAAGCCAAGCTCCGAACAGGTAAAGCGCTCCACATCCGGCGGAATATTGGCAAAAGTCCCCACTGCACCTGAAATTTTACCGACCTCCACTCCTTTTGCGGCCTCGAGGAATCGCGCACGGTTTCGGTCTATCTCGGCCACATACAAGGCCATTTTCAGTCCGAACGTGGTGGGTTCTGCATGAATACCATGTGTCCGACCCATCATCAGCGTATGTTTATGCTCATGCGCTTTTGCTGCCAAAACGGTTCGTAAGCGGTCTATTCCGGCCAAGAGCAATGTGTTCGCCTGTTTAAGCCGGACTCCCCACGCAGTATCCACCACATCCGAAGAGGTGAGGCCATAATGAATCCACTTGCGTTCGGGGGCTTCCCCCAAGTGCTCGCTTACTGCACGGGTAAAGGCCACCACATCGTGTCGGGTATTGGCTTCTATTTCATGGATTCGTTCTACCGAGAAACCTGAATGGGCGTATAAAAAATCCACCTCTGATTCTGGGATTACACCCAGTTTGGCCCATGCCCTGCACGCCGCCAACTCTACGGCTAACCATGCTCGGTACTGATTTTCCTCGCTCCAAAGGTCCGCCATTTGTGGACGGGTATAACGCGCAATCATGGAATTCAACAAAAAGAAGTTGGTAAAAAAGGATTATTTCAGGGAGAAAGCCGTTCTATCTTCCAATCTGCTTCCACCTTTCGGTAGCGGATACGGTCATGAAGTCGGCTTGGACGACCTTGCCAAAACTCCAATAATGTGGGTTTTATGAGGTATCCACCCCAATGTGGTGGCCGAGTGACCAGCCCGTCTGCAAATCGAACTTCCAGTTCGGCGAGGCGCTCTTCAATAACCGAACGACCTTGAATAATGGTACTTTGCTCGGAGACCCAAGCCCCCACTTTACTACCAAATGGTCGGCTTTCAAAATATTCATCGGACTCGGCGTGGGGTACCTTTTCCACATTCCCTTCTATTCGGATCTGGCGCTCCAACTCTGGCCACCAGAAGGTAAGCGCCGCAAAAGGCCGTTCCTGCATTTCCTGCCCCTTTGCACTCTCGTAATTTGTGTAGAAGACAAAGCCCCGTTCATCCACCCCCTTTAGTAAGACAATACGGGCTTTCGGAATACCGGATGTCTGAACGGTGGAAAGGGTCATAGCATTGGGTTCAATGACTTCGGCCTTAAGAGCATCGTTAAACCATTTTTTAAACTGTACCAAGGGGTCGGTGTCACAATCCGACTCTAATAGCCCGCCTTTTGTATAGTGGGCGCGTAAATCTGCAATATTCATGATTAAGCTGGTTTAAGGTGTAAAAAAAACCAAGCCAGATACGCTTTTGAATCACGTGCAAGGTACAACCATTACCATAAAGGATTGGCGTATTCCGGACGAAAAAACGATGTTTTTCGTTCATAAAAAAGCCGCCTCCTTCTAAAAGGAATGCGGCTTGGCAAACAAAAAAAGAATGCGGACTATGAATTCATCACCGTCAGGAATTCTTCATTATTACGGGTGCCACGAATCTTGTCTAAAAGAAACGTCATGGCAGCAATCGGCTCCATGTCGGCCATGAGTTTGCGCAGGATCCAAACACGGTTCAGAACGGTTTCAGGAATCAGGTGTTCTTCTCGTCGCGTTCCAGATTTAATGATGTCTATGGCAGGGTAAATCCGACGGTCCGAAAGGTCTCGGTTTAGTACCAATTCCATGTTTCCGGTGCCTTTAAACTCCTCAAAGATCACCTCGTCCATACGGCTACCAGTATCAACAAGTGCAGTACCAACAATAGTAAGCGATCCGCCTTCCTCCACATTCCGGGCTGCCCCAAAAAAGCGCTTAGGCCCACGTAGCGCCCCCGCTTCTATACCACCGGAGAGGGTTTTTCCGGAGGCTGGTGCAACCGTATTGTGCGCCCGTGCCAGACGAGTAATGGAGTCTAATAATATCACCACATCTTGTCCGGCTTCAATCAACCGTTTGGCTTTTTCCAACACAATATTACTCACCTCCACATGGCGTTCCGGATCCTCATCGAAGGTAGAGGCAATGACTTCGCCTTCTATGTGGCGACGCATATCCGTCACTTCTTCCGGTCGTTCGTCCACCAACAATACAATCAGATGGCATTCCGGATGATTGGTCGTGATAGCATTGGCAATTTGTTGTAGAAGAATTGTTTTACCACTTTTGGGCGGCGACACGATCAGCCCACGTTGGCCTTTACCGATAGGAGCAAACAGGTCTATAATCCGGGTGCTGTAATCCGAAGCACGGGATTCTAATTTCAGCCGTTCTTCCGGATAAAGCGGTGTCAGATAATCAAAAGTGGGGCGTTCCTGCAATAGTGCCGGATCGCGGCCATTGATGGTATTGACCCGAATCAGGGCGAAGAATCGTTCGCCTTCTTTGGGAGGGCGGATTTCACCATCCACCGTATCACCCAAACGCAGGCTAAACCGTTTTATTTGTGACGGTGAAACATAAATATCATCTGGGCTGGGCAGGTAATTGTATTCTGCCGAGCGTAGAAAGCCATAGCCATCCGGTAAGATTTCCAAAACGCCCACTTTTCGGATCATGCCTTCCAGTTCCACGCCGTTAGGGTCGAAGCTCCTCATGTAGTCCGGTAAGGCTTCTTTTGCGGCACGGATGCGTTCGTCTCTTCGGAAGCGGTCTTCACGCGAGTACCGTCCCGGTCTTTCCGGTCGTTGTTCTCTTTTGGGAGGTACGCGATCACGGTCACGGTCGTCTTTTTTCATCACCCCGCCTCCCCGATCATCTCGTCTTGCCATAGGTGAACGTTCTTCCCGTTTATTGCTCCATTCTTCGCGTTTGTTTCCACCCCAATCATCCCGCTTTTTAAACTCCGGCTGCGGCATTCGGGGTTTGTAGCGGTCTTCTTGACGTGGGCGTTCTTCGCGTTGTTCTCTCGGCTTTTCTTCACGTGGCCGAAAAACGCCCTCCGAACGAAAGTCCTCTCGTTCTTCAATAGGCTCTCCGTTGGGATTGGGTTGTGCAAATAATTCAGGTGTAATGGGGGGTTCCACCTCTGGTGGTGGTGGTTGGTAGGAAAGTGGGTCTATTTTAACGGCTGTTTTGCGCGGCCGTTTTCCGGCACGGTCTGCCGAAGGTTCACGCTCTGGCTCTTCGGCAGCCGCAAGGGCAAATGATTCCAGAATCTGATAAATCAGTTCCTGTTTGGTCATCCGATAGGTACTGGCTATGCCGAGGGTTCGGGCAATGTCTTGCAGTTCAGTAACCTTTTTTTCCTGAAGGGTTGCAATGTTCATGGATGAAGTAGATCCGGGGTATCCGGATGTCTAAAGGTGGGTTTTATGGAGAAGTAGAAATATTATTCAATCAACAGAAAAAGTGCCCAACGAATATCCGATGCGAATAAAACAGACGGCTTGTCTGAAATACTACAGAGGGTGAGGGAGTGTGCTGTATATAGACTCGGCTGAGATTATGGCATATAAGTTAGGGCTTTTTCCAAAAAAAACAAAGGGTATGGAGGATATTTTTCGGTTAATCTGAAAAAAAATCATCATTTATGCCCAATTCGGCAACCACTTGATGGCTTCCGGTAACAAGAACCGAACTATTTTCCTCCGGCAGGTCTTTAAATAGACGGATGGCCTCAACAACGGAGCCGCAAATAGTGACGGGCAATCCCTCGCGAGTTAGGATTGTGGCCAATTCATGGGCTTCATATCCGCGTGGCGACGACAGTCCGACAACATATATATGGGCTTTTTCTCGAACGAACATCCGCGCCATATTGCTTAGCTCTTTGTCTTTCATGCAACCAAAAACCACATATAGTGTCTTTTCGGGGCCGAGAAAGCGCATAAAGCGCAACGCCACCTCCAATCCTTCCGCATTATGGGCTACATCGGTCACGACAAGCGGTTGTTGTGACCGGATTTCGCACCTCCCTCTTAAGCCGGACAATGAAGAAATATTGGCAAGCCCTATACGAATAGTGGCTTCCGAGGCTTCTGGAAAAAGGATTTCTGCACAACAAAGGGCTAAGTGGGCATTTTCGCGTTGGTGAGCACCGTTTAGGGACACCAACAGGCGTTTATAGGCATGGTTGGGCGTCTGAATATCAGCAATAAAACCGTTTGATAAAAGTCGGGAATTTTGAATAGCGCCGTTTGAAAAAAGTTCATGAAAACACACGTTTTCGTGTTTTGCTTTTGCTCGAATTACCTTCAATACTTCTGGTTGTGAAGCCATTGTAAATAGAGAAGCCCCGTGTTTGATAATGCCGGCTTTTTCTGCGGCAATCTCTGCAAGGGTTTTTCCCAACTGCTCTGTATGATCCCATCCGATCTGGGTAATGGCTGTTACCAAAGGCTGGATGACGTTGGTTGCATCCAACCTGCCGCCAAGCCCAGTCTCAATCACGGCAGCTTCCACTTCCATTTCGGCAAAAAAACCAAACGCAAGTGCCGTTGTGGCTTCAAAGAAAGAGGGTTTTTCCACTTCAAAAAGGGGGCTCCAATAGGTTACTGCGCGGGCCATCCAATCTGGTGGGGCTGGTTGACCATCTACTCGGAAGCGTTCGGTAAAATGGAACAAGTGGGGAGAAGTATAAAGGCCGGTACGTTTGCCGGAAGCGGTCCCAATAGCAGCAATCATAGAAGAAACCGAACCCTTTCCATTGGTTCCGGCAATGTGTGCGATTGGATAGCGCAGGTGTGGATCTCCCATGGCATGAAGAATCCTACGTATTTTATCCAACCCCGGCTTGTATGCCTCGGTTGTTTTCTCGAAGCGAGGCAAGTCCAACAAATATTGATATGCGGCTTCTGGCGTCATGGCATTAATCGGTAGGCATCCGTTTTCGGAGTTTGGCCACAAAAAACCCTTCCATTTGCGGGGTTGGTAAAATCCGGAGGGCATATTGGATATCTGTCCGGAAGGTATTGTCTTCCCATTGCTCCAACGCCGGCTGGGTATTGGGAAAGGCTACCGAGAGTGGCTCGATACAAACAGCCTCCCCAAACTGTTGGAGTACCGCTTCTATGACTGCTTCATTCTCTTCGGGTGCAAAAGAACAAGTGGAATAGACAATTTCCCCGCCTGGCCGGGCACACCGGATGGCCGCTTGGAGTAACTGGTTTTGTTTCCATGCCATTTCGTGTACTTTCCGAAGACTCCAGTATCGGTACGTCTCCGGATTGTCTTCACGAAAACGGGCTTCAGTAGAACAAGGAGCGTCTATAAGAACCCGATCGAAGTAATTTGGACGATGTCGCCAAATGGTGGTTCCGTCCTTCAGGAAGGTACGGACGTTTGTAGCACCTTGAGCTTTCAGATTTGCTTGTAACTGGAAGAATCGTTTCCGTACCACCTCGACGGCAGCGATGGAGCCGGAATTTTGCATTAAAGCAGCCATTTGTAAGGTTTTACTACCGGGAGCCGCAGCTAAATCCAGGATCTGCTCTTCTTTTTGAGGATTCAGCAACATCACCGGAACCATACTTGAAAGGTTTTGAAGGTAGATCCAGTGCTTTCGGTAGGGGTCACTGGCCATCAAGCGGTTACGATCTTCCTGCAAAACCCAAAATGCTAAAGGATTCCACGCTACTGCTCGTATCGATATCCCTGCGGAAACGAGTGTAGCCTGTACTGTTTCTGGTGTTGCCCGCATCGTATTGATCCTAAATGCGGTTACCTGTGGGTCCGAGAACGATTGTAAAACAGCCTCCCAAGCATGTTCAGGTACAATCTTGGTGAGCCTTTCGACAAAAACACGGGGAAGCATAATTACTCTTAGGGTCGCGGGATAAAGAAGAAGAAACAGGGCGGCGAAAGTATTTTGGAGGCTCTAAAATACACATCAGATCGAGTCGTTTCAAGTATCCGTAGAGGATTTGGTGGCTTAAATGATTGTAATGCCTCCTACGACGCTGTATATTATCTTAATTATAACGTTCCAGCAATACCCCGTATGCACAACCTAAGCGAAGAAACGATCCGGTGTTCTTTTTGTGGACGTCCGGCACAAGACGTGATTTCGATGGTAGCCGGCCCAGACGTCTATATCTGCGACCGATGTGTGGAAGATGCCGTACACATCATAGAAAGCGAACGACAACAACTTCAGAAAGCCCCGCCGAAGCCATTGGTCAGGCTTGCCCCCAAAGAGTTGAAGCAACGACTGGATGAGTTTGTCATCGGGCAAGACCGTGCTAAAAAAGCGATGTCCGTTGCCGTTTACAACCACTATAAACGGGTGGAGGACGAATCTTTTATGGCCGATTTTCACGATGTGGAGATCGAAAAATCCAACATGATCCTAATCGGCCCTACCGGAACTGGTAAAACCCTGCTGGCCCGTACTTTAGCCCGTGTTTTGGACGTACCTTTCTCTATCTCGGATGCGACTTCGCTGACCGAGGCGGGTTATGTGGGCGATGACGTTGAGACGGTGCTGTACCACCTACTTCAAGCAGCAGATTTTAATGTAGAACGGGCAGAACGTGGAATTGTTTTTATAGACGAAATTGATAAGATCTCCCGCAAATCCGACAGCGTGTCTATCACGCGAGATGTTTCGGGCGAGGGGGTGCAACAAGCCTTGCTCAAGATTATTGAAGGCACCATTGCAGGCGTTCCACCAAAAGGGGGACGCAAACACCCAGAGCAAGCGCTCATTAATATCAATACCAGAAATATTTTGTTTATTTGCGGTGGTGCGTTCGAGGGTTTAGACGAGATTGTGGCAAAAAGACTCACCACACGTACATACGGATTTGGAAATGGGAAATCTGTAAAATACGATAAAAAAGATCCGGGTATTTTTGCACATGTAGAACCGGATGACCTCATGAAATATGGTCTGATTCCAGAATTAATTGGTCGTGTGCCTGTGATCACCTCCTTAGATGGTCTTTCGGATCTGGCACTTCGACGTATTCTCACCGAGCCAAAAAATGCCCTCGTAAAACAATACCAGAAGCTCTTTGCCATGGATGGTGTTCACCTCGTTTTTGAAGACAAGGCGTTGGATGCGATTGTCCAAAAAGCCCGAAAATTAGGTACAGGGGCAAGGGGTTTACGTTCCGTCATGGAAGGGATGATGACGGAGATCATGTTCGACATTCCAAGTAGAACCCACCTCCGAACCTGCCGCATCACCCGCGAGGCGGTTATGGAGGGTACCTCTCCCATAATGGAAGAGCGCATACAACGCGCCGTCGGGTAAGATGGATTTTATGACCCAACATATACTCCTGAACGTGTTTATCGTGTGCTTTTTGGGCGCCACGCTACTGCCCTTGCCCACCGAAGCAGCCTTATTGGGGGCAGTATATTTGGGCGAAAGTGTGGTTTTGGTGTGGTTGCTGGGTTCGGTTGCCAATATACTTGGAGCATTCACCAACTACCTCATCGGTGCTTACTTCGCAGATCGAGCGGCTTTTCGTTTACACCGTAGCACCTCTGGCCGCAAGGCCATGACCTGGTACAGCCAATACGGACCTTGGAGCATGGTGGGTAGTTGGCTTCCGGTGATTGGCGATCCGTTATGTCTTACCGCTGGTATTTTCCGAATGCCGCTGAAGTGGTTCTTCCTCGGTCAACTCACCCGTTCTATCCGCTATCTGGTGGTTGTCTCAGGATTTATGGCAGTGAGGTAAGAGATGAATATCCGCAAAACCTGGCCGTTTACGTTGCCCAAACGCCTGATGGATGTGTTGCAGTTTTATGCAAAGGGGATCTGGCATCGCTTAGAAACGGATGACGTATTTGTATGGGCGGCGGCCATCGCCTTTAAAATGTTGATCGCTTTTATCCCACTACTTATCATGGCAACCGGAGTCATTGGTTGGGTAGTACAATATATTTTAAGCACTTCCGATCCATATTTGGCAATCAACCGCTTTTTGGCCACCTTCTTGCCGCAGTACCAAAATCGTGAAGTGGTGCAGGGTATCAACAGTTTGGCCCGTGCTGGTCAACGTTTCACTTATATCGGATCGGCCTCATTATTCATTTTATCTATCAGTTTATTCACCACTCTTCAAACGGTTGTTTCGCATATTTTCAAGGAAGAACGGGTACACCGCAGCCTTTGGCGTTCGTATGTATTCGATGCGCGCATGGTAGTTCAAGTGGGCTTTGCTTTTGTGGTATCCATCCTTCTTACGCTGATCTTGACGACCGTGAAACAAACAGGAGATGGATATTTAGGAACCTTACCCAATATTTCACCGGACCTCATTGTGCTATGGGGGAGCCTTGCAAACGGAATTCTATACTATTTATTACCGTTATTGGTAACAATGGCGATGTTTTTCCAGCTTTATTTTTTTGTTCCCCAGCCCCATCCACCTGTTCAAAGTGTCTTGGTCGGAACCCTTTTCACCGCAGTACTTTGGGAATTGGCAAAAAACCTCTTTGCTTGGTATGCATCCACTTTACGGCCCTTTGATCGTTATGGGGCATCCCATGATACACTGGTTCCCGCCCTCGGGGATTTCTTCGGAATTACCATGGCCTTGGTTTTTTGGGCTTATTATTCTGGCCTTGTCTTTATTCTAGGGGGAATGATGGCGGCCCTTCACGAAAAAGCACGTAGGAAAGGGGTGCATTAGCCATATTCTGAATGTAAAAAACAAGTACCACACAGCATAGATTGTGCAGAAAGCCAAACCGAAGCTCCGATAGAACATGTTTCCCATACAACGGTTCATGTATTGGTCAAAAAAGCCCCGTTGTCTTTGAGATTGGCGCTCTGTTTCCGGAACCCGTATGATTGGTTATGCGTAGAAGATCAAAATCTTTTCATCAATACACCGACGCCTTTACGTCCCTCTGTTACCGGTCTTATATTTCATCTTCGCCTTTGCTGAACGGCCAAAAACCGTTTTGGGTAAGCATTTGACATGAAAAAAATCTGTATGCGTCGTTACTGGCTTTTAACCCTCTTCATCTTTGCCGGATTTTGGGCCGGATGTAAGCCCCCCGCTTTTCTGGCCAATCGCTTTCAGGACTTTACGGCCTATTATAACCGTTTTTATAATGCCCAAGAAGCCTTTCGGGAGGGTCTCAAGAATATCGAACGTCCGAACGATGTTGTGAACAGAGATGAATACATGCGCCTTTTTATTGGAGCAGAGGGCGCAAGTGGCGGAAACTTCGAGAAGGTGATCAAAAAAAGTGCGGATCTACTGCGGGCATACCCCCGATCTAAGTGGGCAGATGATGCCATTTTACTTATCGGAAAAGCCTATTTCTATCAAGGTGAGTATTTGGGGGCCGAACAAAAGTTTAATGAGGTGATTCAAACGCCGGATTCTCCGCTGCGCGATGAAGCACGCTTTTGGCAAGCACGCACGCTCATTAGTGCAAAATCCTACGACCGCGCTTTGGCCCTTCTGAGTGAGTCTCTTTTGATCAAAGACCTGAAACCCAAATGGGGTGCTTATATGCAATTGGCCTTAGGAGAGCTGTTTGTGCGCCAAAAAGACTGGACAAAGGCTACGGAGGCACTCGAAAAGGGATTGGAACGCTCCACCGAACGTGAGCTATCGGCCAAGGCAACCTATTTACTGGGGCAAGTGTATGAAACCCAGCAAATTTGGGCAAAAGCGGCTTCGGCATACCGGAAAGTGCCACAGTACCGCCCTTCTTATGAACTGATCTATGCGGCACAGATCTCGGAAGCCGAGGTTGCAGGGCTTAATATCCGTCCAGAACTGGGGATGGCCATCATCCGAAAATTAGTTAGGGACGACAAGTTCATTAAAGAGCGGGCGGAGATACTCCTACTCCAAGGTCGGATTATGGCACGAATGGGACAATCCCGCGAGGCATATACCTTATTTGATGATCTGTTGTACAATCCCAACCGGAATGCCAATACGGTGAAAGGTAAGGTACATTACGCCCTCGCCAGTATGTACCGAGATCAGTTTAGGAACTACCGTCGGGCAGGCGCTCATTTTGATACCGCATCCACCAATTTGCGCACCGGAATTGGCGATGAAAGCCGCCTGCGGTTACCCAAGGCCATTACCGATGCTGCCCGTCAGGCGGCCACATACAAGAGTTTCAATAAATCGGCATCGCGGGTATTTGAAATTGACTCGTTGCTATGGGTTTCGGAACTAAACCGCAAGTCCTTCGATTCGTTGCTCACGGTTGTTCGGGTACGTAAAGAAAAAGAACAGGCAGCACTTCAGGCGGAGGCAGAACGCCGCCGTGCCGAGTCTCAGTTTGCCAGTAGCCAACAACAAAGAACCAATAATACATCGTTTGGCCGGCCCGGAGAATCGCAACCAGGCGGATTTTTGGGCCATTTAGATCCAATCCGTGTACAGGAAGGAAAAAACAATTTTAAACAACGTTGGGGCGAACGTCCGCTTGCACCCAACTGGCGACGAAAAGCAGCCATCGGGAACCAGAATGAAGGGCAGAGTGCCAAACAAGACAGCCTCCGCGCCGCAGAAAATGCACGGTTATTGGCACAGGCAGAGAAAGGCACCATCCAAATAGACACTTCCTCTGTCCCCAGAACCGCAGAGGCACGCAAAAAACTTTTGGAAGAACGGGCCCAAATGCGCTATGATGTGGGAAATATTCTATTTTTGTCTATTAATTTACCCGATTCTGCCGCCGTTTGGTATCGGAAGGTTATAGATGACGACCGTACCTCTCTGGTGGCCCAACGTGCCTATTTTGCCCTTGCAGAAGTACAACAAGTCCTCAAAGATACCACCTCGGCAGAACGTCTGTATCGTTTTATCGTGGATGAATATGCGGGATCGGACTTTGCCGTAAGGGCGCGGGAACGTTTAGGACTGCCCGCAGAGGATCGGGCCGTTACAGATACGTTGGTCATTGCAGAGAAAGCCTACCAACGGGCTTATACTTCTTGGGAGAATGGGGCCTACCAAACTGCTTTGTCGGATTTATTGGCGCTATTGCAACTATATCCTAAATCTCCGGTTACGCCCAAGGCCATGCTAGCAGCGGGTCAAATATATACCGAGTGGGCCAACATCGAAAAACATGACCTTTACGGTATTTGGCCCATCAAGTATGTGCAAGCCGAGCCGCTGGCGATAGATTCTGTACAACACGTCAAACAGAATAAATTCCCAAAACCACTCCCCGAGCCTCTAACGTTGGAGGCGCTTTATAAAAATCTTGCCGAACAGTTTCCAACTTCGCCCTATGGAAAACAAGCACAACTTTTGGGAAAAGCACTTACTGAACTAAAACCGAAGGCCGGAACGCCCCGACAAGACACAACAGCAGCGGTACCTCCTGCGGATAAGCCCAAAACCAATGATGTACCGGAGGCCGGAAAGCCCTCAACAAACACAACCAACGGTGATGAGGATGTCTTCATCCGGCCAAAACAAGACGAAGCTCCTCAAACGGGTGATATACCGCCAACTGACCCTAAAAAAAAGGAGACGGATGGAAAACCTGCCCCAGATAGTTCACAGGATGTTGCCGATAAACTACCACAGTTCCCTGGCGGTCAAACGGCTTTGATGGCCTTTATCGGAAGCAACCTGAAATATCCCGAAGAAGCTATGGAAAAAAAGATAGAAGGGGCCGTTTTTATCCGCTTTACGGTGGACGATACGGGCAGGGTACAGACTCCAGAAGTGGCGAGCGGTATTGGTGCTGGCTGCGACGAAGAAGCCATTCGCTTGGTTAACTTGATGCCAAAATGGGAGGCCGGAATTTTGAATGGAAAACCCGCCGCCCGACAAACCACCATCCAAATTCTGTTTAGCCTTCCTTCAGATAAATAGCCAATCCAGAAAGCCCCGTTCGGGGCTTTTTCTTATTAATATGGTGCATCTAAGCGAATTTTTTTATATTGCAATCATCTCATTTTACCCGTCCAAAAGCATCATCTATGCCTTTTATTTACGACGAAATTCCATACACCAACCAGACGTACCCAGAGATGGCGCCAGCACAAATGGCCGTGATGGGCCGGCTTTTTGGCTTAGAAACGCCTGATGTGGCCTGTTCCCACGTGTTGGAGGTGGGATGTGGGAATGGAATGAACTTGATCCCACTGGCGATAGCCGCTCCGGAAAGTACTTTTGAAGGCTTGGACTTATCCGAGCCTGCCATTCTCGAAGGACAGGCAATGGTCGAGGAATTAGGCATTAGAAACCTAACTTTGTACCATGCCGACGTAACACAATGGCCCTTAGAAGGTCCTTCTTATGGCTTTATCATGGCGCATGGTGTCTATTCTTGGGTTCCATCCGCCGTTCGTGAATCCCTGCTACGGTTATATAAAAACCGCCTTGCCGTAAATGGATTGGGCTACCTTAGCTTTAAAACCTACCCTGGTGCACATTTTTATGCAGCTTCGCGCAATATGATGCGATATCATACACATGACTTGGAGGATCCGCAAACCAAAGTCGAACAAAGTATGGCACTTTTACGTTTCGTATTGTCTGGGCAACCAGAAAATCCTTCTGTTTTGCACCACCGTTTTTATAAAGACTACCTCCAAACCGAATGGGAGAGGCTCTCCACACTACCAGATTGGTACTTACAACACGATCACCTTGCAGATTTTAGTGAGCCATTTTATTTTCATCAGGTACACGAGGCACTGGCCATACACGGGTTACAATATTGGAGCGACGCTCATTTTCCGGCCATGCAAATCCGGAATTTTCCCAAGTCAGTTCAGCAAGTATTGGCACAAATGCCTGTTTTGGTACGTGAACAATATTTAGATTTTTTGCTTGGACGTGCATTTAGACAGGCATTGGTGTGTCATGCTGGCATTCCGAGACCCATTACCTCCCAGCCAGAGGGCCTCTTGTCGTGCGTGGTTGGGGGGCCTTTTCAGATTGAAGAAGGCGCATCAACAGGTTTTGTCCTTACTGGCCACAATGGAAATACCATCGCATCCGATAACGCCGCTGTTCGGGTAATCGCGACGTTTCTCGGAGAAAAATGGCCCCAGATGGTGCCTGTTAACACCTTGATAGCCGCCCTGAAAAACACGCTATCGGTTCATCCGGATCAACAACCACTGCTGGTTACCCGCATACTGCTGGGTCTTTATGCAGATAACCTGCTGGTTGTCCGAACCACTCCCCCGAATGTATCCCATAAGGTTGCAGAGCGCCCAGTTGCCCTAAAAGCGGCCCGATTTCAAGCCGCATATGGTTTGCCATTCCTCACCAATGGTCTTCATGAGGCAAAACCAGTCTCCGATCCGGCAATACAATTCCTGATTCCGCTTTTAGATGGAACAAGAAGTACAAACGAGTTGCTACCCGATTGGCAAAAAGCCTTGCCTAAAGGTTATAATACAATGGAGATCACAACAGAGACCCTGGAATCGGTTTTACATACCCTATGGCTCGATGCGTTTCTGGAGGCTTGCGTCGTCGAGACAACCCCTTAAACGATGATTTATTTAGACCATAACGCCACTACACCCGTAGAAGCAACGGTTTTGGAAACGATGCTGCCGTACTTTCATACCCATTTTGGCAATGCAGGCAGCAGTCTTCATCCATACGGCTGGGCCGCTGCCGAAGCAGTAAAACACGCACGAACCCAAGTGGCAGCCTTGCTTCTGGTGCAACCGGAAGAAGTGTTGTTTACCTCTGGCGCTACCGAATCGGTGAATTTGGCCATTAAAGGCGTGGCCACAGCCTATCAGCACAAGGGACGACACCTCGTGACGGTACAAACGGAACACAAAGCCGTTTTGGAAGCCCATACACAACTGGCCCAACACGGGTGGGAAGTGAGTTATCTGCCAACGGATGCGAATGGGATCTTGTCTCCAACCGTTTTTGCCCATGCCTTGCGGCCTGAAACAGTATTGGCCTCGGTGATGTGGGCCAACAACGAAACAGGCGTGTTACAAGACCTCCCGACATTATACCAGATTGCCCGCGAGAGGGGTGTTCTGCTGTTTTCGGATGCCACACAGGCCGCCGGAAAAATACCCATTTCGGGCCATCATGCCGATTTATTGGCCATTTCGGGACATAAGATGTATGCACCCAAAGGAGTTGGGGCGCTCTATGTGCGGAGGCGAAATCCGAGGGTAACGCTTTGGCCCCAAATCATTGGAGGTGGGCAAGAACGTGGTATGCGTGGTGGCACGCTCAATACACCCGGTATTGTGGCATTAGGAAAAGCGGCACAAATTGCCCGAGACAGCCTCCAAACAACCTCTGAACGCATTCAATCGCTGCGAGACCTGCTCCAAAGCCGATTAGTGGAGCAATTACCCGCTGTTACGGTGCATGGTGCTACCGTAGCACGCTTGCCCAATACATTAAGCCTCCGCGTCTCCGGTATTTTAGCTTCGGAGTGGGTAAAGCAGGTACGGCAAGTGGCTTTCTCTACGGGGAGCGCCTGCGCAACTGCCCAAACCAAGCCGAGCCATGTACTCACCGCATTAGGGTTAGATCACAACTCGGCGTTGGAAACCATCCGAATCAGTCTTGGTTCGCCTACGACCCTATGGGAGATTGAACAAACCGTCTCACATTTTATAACCGCTGCCCAGAAACTAGGCCTTAAACCCCATACTTGATCTATGATCGCAACCATCAAAGCCTTCGCAGACCAGTTTTTCGAGGAAACAGTTCGTAACCGAAGACACCTACATGCACACCCCGAATTGGCCTTCGAAGAGTACGAAACCGCAGCATTTATTCAGGCCCAACTCGTCGATATGGAGGTGGTCATAGAACCGGGCATCGCAAAAACGGGGCTTGTAGTTACCCTCCAAGGCAGGAGACCCGGCCCCACACGCGCCCTTCGGGCAGACATGGATGCTTTGCCGATTGTAGAGCAAAATCTATTACCGTTTACCTCCACTCGCCCTGGAAAAATGCATGCCTGTGGCCACGACGCCCATACCGCCAGCCTCATCACCGCCATCAAAATACTACATTCCATTCGGGAACAACTTCATGGGACGGTGCGGTTCCTTTTCCAACCAAGCGAGGAGAAACTCCCCGGTGGCGCAAAAGTGATGATAGAAGCAGGTGCTTTGGCAGCACGTACTTCCGGTCCCGCCCCCACACACATTTTCGGACAACATGTAGCGCCAGAGTTGCCCACCGGAACCATTGGTGTACGGAGTGGGATGTATATGGCCTCCACCGAAGAAATTTATCTCACCGTTCGTGGACAGGGAGGGCATGGAGCAGCGCCCCATCTGCTCACGGCGGATGCGGTGTTGGTGGCAAGCCATATCGTTGTCGCCCTACAAAGCGTGATCAGTCGGAATTCTCCCCCCGATTCACCGAGCGTCTTGTCTTTTGGGCGCTTTATTGCCGAAGGGGCAACCAATGTTATTCCCGAAGTAGTTCAAATTGAAGGGACGTTCCGGGCAATGGACGAAAAGTGGCGTTTTCAGGCGCATGACCTCATCCGCCGTGTGGCCATACAAACCGCCGAAGCTTTTGGCGCTACTTGCGAGGTGAACGTCATTATTGGCTACCCATGCCTCTATAACGACCCCGCAGCGACCGACTTTGTCCGAAGGGCTGCGATTGATTATGTGGGGCCAGAAAAAACAATTGACTTAGACCGTTGGTTTGCCGCCGAAGATTTTGCATTTTACTTGCAAGAACTACCCGGTGTGTTTTACCGACTGGGTACGGGGAATGAAACCTGTGAAAGTACCTATGGCCTACACCACCCCCGATTTACCATAGACGAAGAAGCGCTCCGTACTGGGCCGGGGTTTATGGCTTATTTGGCACTACGTTACGAATGACCCTACTAACTTAATCCTTAATAATACGATGGAAGTTTATTACTTGATTGGGGCTGCCGCTGCCTTTATTGCCATGTCCTCGGTGATTGGTGGGATGTTCAGCAAATACATTGAGGTACGGCGCTATAAACCGGAAAAGGAGTTAGAACTTGCCCGCGAAGCCCTTAAAGACGCCCAAAACACCATCATAACACTAAAAGAAGGGAATGCTGATTTGCGCAGGCGGATCGAAAAACTCGAAGCCCGTGTCACCAGTGCGCCGCTGATGCACCAAAGCGAAGAAATGCACGAAACTCGTTCGATTGGTAAAAGCCGCGTTAACGAATAAAAATAGGATGCAGTGTGGGAAATCTGCATCCTATTTCTCGGAAGTTTTGCACACAACTCCTCTCTCAAAAAAATGCGGTTTCAAAAAGAACCGCGGAATGGGGCAATGGTTGGGATGAATCCCCATGTTGTGTACTTGTCCGAAAATACCAACTTTTTTTTCCGATTCACCACCCAATTGGGATAAGCGGACTATTTTTGGGATGAATGGTGGATTAAGGCCATTCATCGTCGGGCTTAAATGACTATATAAATCATCAGTAGCTACGATGTCAGGCCCATGAAACGGTTAACTGGAGGGCTTTGTGTAGCAGTTGAAGATACCGTTTTCGCGGAATCTCATAAGCTCCAAAGCGTGCCAAGTGAGGGGTGATGAACTGTGTATCCAAAAGGATAAATCCTTGATTTCTCAGGTGCGCTACCAAATGTACGAGCGCCACCTTAGAAGCATCCCGCACGTTGGAGAACATGGATTCGCCGAAAAAAGCCCCTCCCAAAGCCACACCATAAAGTCCTCCCACCAACTGCCCGTCTTGCCAACACGTTACACTGTGTGCAAATCCTCGGTGATGCAATCGAACGTAGGCCGCAACAAGCTCTTCCGAAATCCACGTATTCTCCCGATGACCACAAGCCCGCATCACCACCTCGAACTCCTGATCCAGCCGCACCTTAAATACATTCCGACGTACCGTTTTGGCCAATGTTTTGGAAACATGAAAACGATGATCCAAAGGGATAATGGCGCGGGGATCGGGAGAAAACCAATAAATCTCGTTGTTCTCCTCTGGTATGGCCATCGGAAAGACACCTCGTGTATAAGCGCCCAATAATACTTCCGGAATTAGGAATTCGGATTTCATCAACGATACCAAACATCCACCCGCCGATTCATGGCACGGTAAAGTTCATTGGTGTTTTCACGAACCGGATCACTGGAGCCAAGGCCCGTTACCGATGCAACCGAAAGGCCGCTCTGCTGCATCAATAGCTGTACCGACTGTGCCCTTTTAAGCGATAACGCCACATTAGAAGGCTCGCTACCCACATTGTCGGTAAACCCAATCAGTATAAACTGTTTCCCTGCGTATCGTGGCTCGGTTCTCAGGCGCTCCAAGTCCCGAACGGCCTTGCTGTCTAATTCGCTGCTACCTGTCTTAAACCGCAAAACCACGTTGGTGCGTACACCGCCCCGAACCGAAGCGCGGTATTTGTCGGAAATGGTGGTCGTAAAATTGTTTACTCCTTGTGGATCAAGCGGGACAAATCCTGCACGTTGAGCCGCTTCTTGTCCTTTTACCGTTTGGATATAGGCCATAAATCGGTCTATCAAAACCTGTTTCTTATCATCGGTGGATTTCGGCGTGTAGAGGTATAATCGCCGCGAAAGTTGATAATCCTCCGTAGCAATTGTAGAAGGATTCGGCATTACGGGCTGGGTAGCATCCGTATAGAGGGCAACACTTTTTACCTCTGCATTGCCTTTCGTGGCGGCCCAACTGGTAAACCCAATGCCATTCTCATCTTGTGCAACCGATTGAATAAGCTCTTCGTTGTCTCGGAAACTACGGGCATTGGGAGACATTGCCTCCTCCTCCGATCCATAAATCTCGCTCTTGAACAAATCCACCGTTGCGCCAGCATCGCGCACATAAAGGTTGATATTTCCGGCAGGATACCCCACCTCGGACCAGTTGGTGATTTCGCCTTTAAAAATACCAGCCACTTGTGCTTTGCTAAGTTCTTTAATACGGGTATTGCTGTTCACAATCACCGCCACCCCATCCATCGCTACCACATTTTCTACTCGGTTACTCCGCAAATCACCCAAGCCGGCGTTTTTTAGATCAGTGGCCTCATTATTGGCCACTGGCCGTGACGCCATCACCACATCGGCTTGCTTGTTTTGGGCATCCACAAACCCCTGATGGCTGCCTGTGGGTTTTACCGTTACCGCGATGGCCTCGCCATTCAGGGTGGCACGGAAGGTTAATTGTTGGTCGCTACGGATTTCTGTCAACTGGCTTGCCCCTTGTTGTTTAAGGAAAGAGCGCACCAATTCCGGCACCAACCGCGCCGCCAAGGTATTCGAGCCATGAATCCGAACAGCCGTCGCATTCGCGGGTATCGGGGAGGCAGGCTCTGTAGAGGGCGATGTTACCGTTTCGGTTTTGCCTCGGTTTAGCCAATCGGGTAAATAACGCCAGGCCAAAAAGGACAAGCCACCAATAATCAGTACCAGAATCAGTCCGGAGAGGATTTGCCAGCCCGCGGAGGGCATTTCACTGCGGTCTTCGCGCATGGATGTTGGGTTTATATGGATTAAGGATGTTCCATCAGAAAATACGGCTTTTTTCTGAAAAACCTCCATAGCAACCAAACCCACTCCCCAAACGACAGCAAGAAAGGGTGCATTGCAAAAATACCAATAGACATACAATGCGCCTTAAGATTAGGTGACATCTTTGCCCGTCGTTCTGCAAAGCTCTGTAGGAGCGACACCATAATAGAACCCATGGGAAATTTTGAAATTCACCCATGTAAAAGAGGTGTTTATGCGGTAATTTGGGAAGGTTATAAATGCACCTCAACAGAAACGCCTACCACCGAGCAAGTTGAAGCTAAAAATTTATCCACACATTTGGGATTTTTCTTATGATCGTTTATATTACCTAATATTATTTCTATTATGTGTTCCTTTGCGATGATTGTGCTACGCATCTACCAATGCTTTATCGGTCTTCGTACTATTCAGCCGACATTGAGCATCCTGAAGCTAAAAATTTATCCACACATTCTGCGTGCTAAGGAAAAACAAACCTGAAAACGTTTTTGATTACACCTCCTTAACACGCCTCCACCACCCAAAAGACTATCTTTCTTTTATCCATCACCTAACTTCTTCACAATCTAAACACGCAAAAAAATGAAAAAAATAGTTACGGTTTTATTTACCTTTTCGTTAGTGATTTTCCTGCCCAAATTTGCTCTCGGACAAATCTCTATTACGAGTGGGTCATACACCTACTCACAAAATTTTGATACATTAGTAAATACAGGGACAAGTAGCGCTGTACCAACAGGTTGGGCTTTTCTTGAAGCGGGTACAGGTGCTAACACTACCTATGCCGCTGGAACAGGTTCTTCAAATACTGGTAATACCTACAGTTTTGGCGCAACATCAGACTCTGACAGAGCACTTGGTGGGCTTTTATCTGGTTCACTTACTCCAACAATAGGGGTTGCTTTTACGAATAATACAAGCGCTACCTTAACATCTATCGTAGTGGCTTATACGGGGGAGCAATGGAGGCTCGGAGCAACAGGAAGAACTGATCGGTTAGATTTTCAATATAGCCTCGACGCCACCAGTTTGTCCACAGGAACTTGGACGGATGTAGATGCCTTAGATTTTAGCGCACCTCAAAGTACAGGTACTGCTGGTGCATTAGACGGCAATCTGACAGCAAATAGAACAGCCATAACAGGTGCTATATCAGGAATACAGTTATTAGATGGTGGCACCATTTGGTTTAGATGGAATGATTTTAATGCATCTGGCTCTGATGATGGTTTAGGCGTTGATGATTTTTCGATCACCTCAGTCACCCTCCCCATCGAGTTGGCGGACT
>DDTM01000118.1:72514-108818 GCA_002344075.1 Bacteroidetes bacterium UBA2364 | reverse complement strand
TTGGCAAAGATTCTTTCTCTTCTTGCACCAATTTGGCAATGAACGCATGATAGATCAGGGGCGTAAACAAGCTATCTGCTTCTATTTCCGATAAGGCTTGTGCCTGAATGTGGGGGACACATAAGGCAATAAACCAAATGCCGATGAATGTTTTTTTCATTTTGAGGAGCAGGTTTCCGTATGGGTTGTGGAGAGGCTGTGTTTCCCCGTGCTATCCGGAATTCAGCCGCAAAGCAGTATGTATTTAGTGCGTGACAAAGAGCGCTGCGTTAAACTACGTTCAGACCCCAAACTGCGTAAGATGATGGTCTAAGTGCTTATAAAATAGATTGTTCCACTCGGTGATGGATAATTTTCCAAAGGACAACGATTCCTTGTTATCAAAATGGTTTTGTCCCAACTCAACGGTTTTGTTGAGGTAGGCAATCAGGCGGGCTTTTTCTTCGTCAAATGCTCGTTCATCCCCAATAATAAATGCGGGCGCGGTGGGTGTATTTTTCTTATATGGTGCTTCGCCAACTACTGTTTGTTTAATAAATAGTTTGAGGATGAGGCGCATAAAAAAATTGGGCCGTGCATGTTTGTTTTCATAAGCCATTTCGTAGGTGACGTTGCAGTGGGCCAACATTTGTGTTGCATTCATTTTGCCCCACTGGGGTTGTGTGGCAGGTGTTAACTGGTGGATGCGCTGTATTACACCATCCGCCACTTCACGGGAAAAAATATTGGGTAAAACCATGTTTTTTTGGGTTTTAGTTCCATTGGTATGTGAAAGAGGTATTTATGCAAACAGGGGCATATATTGGTTAAATGATTTTTGGGTAAGTCCTTCCCCAACTCTACTATCACACTGCACTTTGGACAGAGTTTAAAAAACGCACTTCAATATGGCCAAATTAGATGCCATACATTGAATTCGGAGAAAAAAATACCTAAGCAGGCGGGTGGGAGATGCCAAGTTCGGAAAAAAATCGTATCATTGCAATATCCCACCGAGAAACCAATTTCTCGACAAGTAGTCTATGTGTCATTGTTATACAAATCCCCATGCGAATGCGTGTTTTTCTTGTTTTCTTGTGCGCAGTGTTTTCCAGCGTGTATGCCCAGTCGTCAGGCCATTTTTTCTCGGCGGTTCGTAAAGAGATAAAAGGGGAACGGGCCTTTGAAACCGTTGCCTTTGTCGAAAAAAGGTGGCGTGTGGTGGGTAATGCCGGATTTAATGAAAGCATCTATCACATCGAAGAAAAACTAAAAGCAGCCGGGTTTGTTTTGGCTTCGGATGCAAAACCCAGTGACCGAATGCGCTATCGGATCGAAAAAAAGCCCATGCAAAAACCGACTTGGGAACCCCTTTCGGCGCGAATAACCATCGAAGGAACGGATAAGCCGCTCTTGGATTTTGCCACAAACCGCAATATGGTGGCCATAAACTCGGCTTCTACACCGCCAGAAGGCATCCATGCCGAAGTGGTTTATGTGGGTAACGGACAAACTACGGATTTTGAAGGGAAAGAGGTTACGGGGAAAATTGTGTTTGGTGAAGGGAGTTTGTTTGCGTTGTATCGAAATGCGCTTTCACGTGGGGCAATTGGGGTAATGGCCTACGGCTTACCGCATTATACGCAACCGGAGAAAAATACCCATTCCATTCAATTTGGAAGCATTCCGATGAGTACCGCAGGGGACCAAAAGTGGGGAATCTTACTTTCCTATCATGCCCGCAATCGCCTTCTCGATGCCATTAACCGGGGAAATGGAAAACTCCATGTTCAGATTGCAACCAAGTCTTATAATTCAGAAGAACTAACCATTATTGCCGAGGTCTTGGGACAAAATAAGCCGGATGAGCGATTTGTGTTTAGTGCACACGTACAAGAGCCAGGAGCAAATGACAATGCTTCGGGCGTGGGTACTTTGTTGGAAATGGCGCGTGTCACTGCACAATTGGTACAAAAAGGGGTGTATAAACCCCATAGAACCCTCACGTTTTTATGGGGCGACGAGATTGTCTCGACCCGTCGCTACATTCGCGAAGACACCGTGCGGGCACGCGGGATTCGGTGGGGCATGAGTTTGGACATGGTGGGCGAGGATACCGACAAAACGGGAGGATCGTTCCTTATTGAGAAAATGCCAGATCCCTCGGCGGTTTGGACACGGGGCGAGGATAAACACTCGGAATGGGGTGGAAGCCCGATGAAAATATCGGATATTGTACCACACTATTTTAATGACTTGGTCATAGACCTATGTAAGCAACAAGGTAAATACGCCAATTGGACCGTAAATACCAATCCTTTTGAGGGCGGAAGCGATCATACGCCTTTCTTAGAGGCCAAAAAACCCGGACTGTTACTCTGGCATTTTACCGATCAGTTTTATCATACCGACGGCGACCGATTAGAGATGGTATCGCCCAAGACCATGCAGAATGTGGGGGCATGTGCCTTGGTAACTGCGCTAACACTCACAACGGCCAATGAACAAACCATTCGACAAACCGCGCAGTTGTTGGCAAAGGCCGCTAAAATTCGTTTAGAAGCCGAGTTTATGCTCTCGCAATCTGCCATACAAAACGGAAAAACAAGAGAGGGCGAACGCCTGATTTTAGAGGCTTGGCGGGATTATTACATGAATAGCACAGAAAAACTGACGGATATGCTATCCGTCCCGCCTTCGCTGGCTACCCGCCGATACATAAAAGCGGCACAAGAAACCATTCGGCGGTTTGCTAACGAAAAATTGACTCAGTTATAGGGCGATAAGAAAGAAAAATTCCTCTCTACCCCACAAAAAATATGAGGGATACGAGAGGGGCATTTCAAAAATGCTCATACAGCGCACTTGGATTCGGTGACCTCTTTGCCTATCGTTCAGAAAAACTCCGTAGGAGCGACATTATAATAGAATTGGGGAAATTTTGAAATGCACCCATTGTTCAGGGGCGCCCTTGTAAGCATTATTGCCCCAGTAAAAGTGCTTTTCGTTAACCCTCGATACATTTTGCCCATTCGATTGCTTGATTTTTCGTAAAAATAAGATCGCCAAACACGGAAAAACCCGCTATCGAATGATGCGGGTTTGAAGGAGGAGAGAGGGAAACGTTAAAATAACTCACGCATCGATTCTTCGGCATAATGGAAGTTGTCATAAAGGAAATCTAATTTTCGCCACATCATTTCTTCTTTTGGGTTGGGAGAAGGCTTAATATGATATGAATCTATTACTCTGAAATGCCGATCTACAATGAGGATTTGAGGTAATTTTACTCGTGGTTTCTTGCTTGTCTGAATATCAATTTCCTCATAGAATAGTTCTTTTGCTCTTGGAAAACGTACCAAAAAGGCCATTTGGTCCTGCTCTGTATGAATATCTGTTGATACGAACTTCACATCAACATGTTTATTAAATAAATATTTTACGGTTAAATAATTAGCAAAACGATCGAATCTATTTGAGCAACCATTTTTTGAAAAAATTAGGTAAACCTTTGGGCGGCGTGAAGCATGGTCAAGTATTTCTTGTGTACCCCATTGCTTAATCTTTACCCTGAAAAATTGAAACAACGGAGGTGAATTTTCTTCTTTTACCTGATTAATCTCTTCGTTTAAAGCCTGTACATGTTCTTTACTATAATAAATTACATATAAAAGGCCAATATTTGCGATGATAAATAAAGTCAGAAAGCTATACAACACCTTAATTGAAAAAGTCTTCATTGATTTTGTACCTCCTTAAAATAGGATTGTCTAATACATCTTTTTTGGTGAATGAAAAGTCTAATTCATAGATATAGTCTGCATCTGCATAAATAAAGTTCGGAAAGCCTTTTACAGTAAAANNACATTATATTGTTTATTTGTTTTTGTGTCGTAAATATGATATTTATTGTGTGGTGTGTTGTTTGTGTCAGTATATTGAAATTTTCGTATTAAAAACCTATTTTTTAATAAGTAAGCAGCATAAAATGAATACTTTTCGTTAAATTTTTTCCAAGAGTCGTTTAAAGTTATCTGTATAGCTGGCGGCAAAGGTGGGATTGGTTCATAAAAATATGGCGAAGGTATTGTCGTTTTGGCTGCAAGTGCAATCTTTGGTTTTGTATTAATTTGTTGAATATCTTTTAGTAAAGTGTACGACCAATGTAATTCATTACCTATTGTAAAGAATTGTGAATTTAAGTAGCCATGACGTTTATAGGTTTCATAACGACTCATATCCTGTTGTTGAGCAATTAAGTTATCTGAATAGGTTTGAAGGTTTTTTAAATCTAAATCTATCGTAGCAAAAATATAATCATGCGAACCGTAGGTTAAATTCAAATATATTTTGTTGTTAAAAACATATATTTTTCCTACATTTCGGAGTAAAGGATTTTGTAGTTGGGATAAATAGACTCCTTGTGAATTAAAAGATTGGATTTTCCCAACCATGCTATCAACGACATACAAGGCATCTTCTGAGGCGAATAAAGAAGTCGCTTGGTTGTACTCTCCAGGCCCTTCTCCTTTTTTGCCTATTTGGCGGATAAACGTGCCTGTTTTCTTATTAAATTGCACTAAGTCTTGACCCATTCCACCAATGTATATACTTGTCTCATTTGTACTCAAATTAACACCGCCATTCAGAATCAAGCTGTTCTCCGTTGCTTCCAATGAAAGTGGGGTGGCTTCGATAATTATATCGGATAAATGAATAGTCCCTTTTGCACTAGGATGAGTTACACTTCTTTCGGCATCTTTGGTTTGCTTATTTGCTGTTTCGTTTTTTTTGCATGAGGTGTTCAATAAACCAAATAGTATAATACTGTATAAGTATATAAAATTTATCGGGTTATTAATTTTATATACTTTGCCAAGCCGATTTTGAATTGTGTTTTTCATAGATTACTTTGGTTCTAAAACAAATCTCCAATAAAAAAGTGAATCATTGTACGACATTTAATGATTTATTATATTAAATGTCGTACAATGATTTCTTAGTAATAATTCAATGTATGCAGGCAAAGTTGTGGCACCAAGGATTTGGTGAATGATGCCAGTCTCCAGCAGCACAACCTTCATGTTTTTCTGGATTTCCTTGTGGGATATAATCACAAACATGGGTTTGAACTGTACGTTCATTACCATTAACTTGTTGTCTTGATTGAGAGTATGATGCACTTCCTCCAGTTCCTCCAATTCCAGAATAGCTTCCAGAGCCTGAATAAGCATTTTCTCCGTAAGACCAAGGACATCTATGTGTCCAAGATGCTCCCCGAACGTAGTAATGGGTAGCACGAGTACCTCCATTCCCTCCAGCACTACCTTTACATCCGTCACCGTCATCACCGGATGCTGTGCAAGCTGCCCAAACAGTCCGTGGCGAAAGGATCAATACAGCCGAAACGGCCAATAAAGACAGACACATTGCGAAACTGAATACACGCATATAGCGCATTGACCTGAATCCGTTCATAACATCCTCTGAATTTGTTTGATTGAATTGAATTGAATTGAATTTACAACCACTATAAAACAAAGTCAATAGCTGTATTAAATTTTTTTAATGTGATAATATCATTTTTTTCCTCACTTTTTCTGTATGTAGTGTCTGACGCTGTTCATGTTTGATGTTGGGTTAAGGGGTGGTGATAAAGAAAATGTCCCTCCTTGTCATTAGAAGGGGCATCATAAGTAATATAAAACAATCTTATCGCACTAATGTTTTAAGATGACTTATGTCTAAAACATTATTTGATAGGAGCGCATTTCAAAAATGCTCATACAGCGCACTTGGATTCGGTGACCTCTTTGCCTATCGTTCAGAAAAACTCCGTAGGAGCGACATTATAATAGAATTGGGGAAATTTTGAAATGCACCCAGTAGGAATCGTTTGGTTCACCCTCAAAAACCGCTGTGATGTAGTGGGTAAGCCACGTTCTGCGGGTTTCTTGCGTTGCGGTCTGAATCAGCGATTAGGCAAAGCGAATTTGTATGTGTTTGGTTGGTAGAATGACAAAAGGATTTGAAACTTGGATGTGGTGCCTTAGAAGAATGCTATTGAACAACAAGCGCAAGGCTGGAAAAGTTTAAAACCTCCAAGGTAAAGGAAAGGTGGTCAAAAGGGTTTATGTGGGCTTTTGAGCATAAAAATGAAATAATGACTGAGGGAATGCCATATTTATGGAATATTTTTTCTCCATAAAAATGGCAGCAACTTTTTGTAATCAGGCTTCAGGGAGTGCGGTTTCTACGGTGGGTGGTTCGATGGCGTTCAGGTGCTGGCCTACACGGAAAATAAAAAAAGCCAAAAGTACAACCGGAGCCAGATGTAATACCCCAATCAGCAGCGCCGTCCACAAAAATTCCCATCGTCGCAGGTAACTCCATAAATACAATAAGGCCGGGATAAACAAAAACATCATAGAGAGGTAAATAAACCAGATTTGTTCGGCTTCGCGTACAAGGCCCCCAAATCGTTCTTGTTCTTCCTCGTGTTTCTCGGACTTGAGCATCATGTGTACGCTAAACCATTCCAACCATTCCAGTGCTTCGTTCCGGGCACGGCTTGCCTCCACCTTAATGCCCCGATATAAAACAAAAACCAAAAACCAGTCTATGGTACTTACCAAAATAATGGGTAAAATATTTAATTGACCATTGGTGTCGAGGTCGAAATACCGAAGTGCCAATGTGAGTATCATCAGCACCACCCAAGTTGCATTCATGACCAAAGAAGAAATACTCACCGACCGAAAATAGGGAGAATCTTCCAAAAGGATTTGGGCTCCTATCCATATCAGGCCATAACCAATTATGTTTAAGAGAAAAAAAAGAACAAAGAAAAGATTGAAAGGAAGGGTAAAACCGGCGAGTTTTAATGCCAGAGCAGGCATATCTAAGGTGGCTACAACCAATCCGATGGCAATGGCTGTGAGGGCTTGTGAAGAGGATAACGTCATATCGAGGTGAGCTAACAGGGTATTGGATTTGCAAAAAAGCACATTTGGATAGGGTAAGTCAAGCCGGGGCCTATATTTCATGAAGAAAAGTTTTTTGGCAAGGTAAAACCCGTCTTGGTATAGACTGTAATAGGCAAGAATTGAAGTGGATAGACATTATTTTGGAAACATCTTCTTATATCCGGAGGGAAGAGGGAGTATTTTATGGAATAGCCGCAAAGCTCAAAAGAAAGATTGTTTATTAAATTGAGTGTTAAGACCATGAAAATTCTGGTGATTGGTAGTGGTGGGCGTGAACACGCGCTTGTGTGGGCACTGGCCCAAAGCCCGCAACGGCCAAAAGTTTTTTGTGCACCCGGAAATGCCGGAACGGCACAATTGGGTGTAAATGTAGAAATCTCGCCTATGGACTTCGGTGCATTGGTGGAATGGGTGCGAAATGAAGAAATTGACCTGACCATTGTTGGGCCAGAACAGCCGTTGGTGGCCGGGGTAGTGGATTTCTTCCGGTCGCAGGGCTTGCCGATTGTGGGGCCTTCGGCCTACTCGGCTCAATTAGAAGGTAGCAAAGGGTTTGCAAAAAGATTCATGGCGCAATATCATATTCCTACAGCCACGTATCGGACATTTTCTTCGATGGAATATGAAGAGGCCAAGAATTGGCTTGCTGCGCAGGATTGTCCGATCGTACTCAAAGCGGATGGCCTTGCAGCGGGTAAAGGGGTGTTGATCTGTCATAACCAAGTGGAAGCCCAAGCCGGATTAAGGACTATACTATTGGAAGGGGTATTTGGGCAAGCGGGCGCCAAGGTGGTTATCGAGTCTTTTATGACGGGTGAAGAAGCATCGGTTTTTGTCTTGACTGACGGACGAGACTATGTGGTGTTACCTGCTGCACAAGACCACAAACGTATTGGTGAAGGGGATACAGGACCAAATACTGGCGGTATGGGGGCTTATGCACCTGCGCCAGTAATGACACCCGAAGTCTTGGTACGGGTACAAAATGAAATTATCATACCAACCTTAAACGGGATGGTTGAAGAAGGGTCTCCTTACACGGGTATCTTGTATGTGGGTATCATGCTCACACCACAGGGGCCTAAAGTAGTGGAATACAATTGTCGCTTTGGAGATCCCGAAACACAAGTGGTATTACCGCTCATCAAATCCGATGTGGTCGAATTGTTCATGCGGATTGCAACTGGAAGGCTTTTGGGCTATCCATTGGGGCTTCATGAAGGGGCCGCCGCAACCGTGGTCATGGCAGCACCCGGCTATCCAGATACTTATACTAAAGGCTTGGAAATAAAAGGATTGGGCAATTTGGCAGACACGGATAGAGCGGTGGTCTTCCATGCCGGAACTTCGCTTTCGAAGGAAGGTAAGATGCTCACTTCCGGTGGACGTGTACTGGCGGTAACAGGTATTGGCCCCACCCTTCAAGAAGCATTGGATATGGCCTATCAACGTGTGGAAATCCTACATTTTGAGGGCGCATATTTCCGGCGGGATATTGGTTGGCGGGGTCTTAAACATGACAAGGAGCCATGAAAAAAAACATACTTTTTTTGTTTTGGGGATTTCTCTGTGGAGGCTTACCAGCCGTAGCCCAAAAACCGGATACCACCATCAGTCGTGCTACGGTACTCACTACATTTCGGGATGCCAGGGCGCTTGCCACCGACAACAAAGGCAACCTATTTGTAACCGATGCCGCGAAAAATCTTTTGTTTCGCTTAAATGCAGATGGAAAGGTGTTGGCACAGGTGGGAGGAACGGGAAGGGGTGATTATCAATTTGATTCACCAGTAGATGTGGATCCAACGAACGGTTTAGATATCTATGTGGCTGATTTTGGCAACCGACGGGTTCAGCACTTTTCTGCCGAATTTCGCTACCTCGAAACCTTTCCCTTGGTTTTTGAAACCCATACGCCACGCCAGATTGCAGGTTTTTTCTCACCCAATGCAGACTATGACAATAAACTTATTTTATCCGAGGGTACTCCTGTTGCCCTTACCGTAGATGCGGCCAAAGAACTCTTTGTGGCAGACCAAGAACATGCGTTTGTGGCCAAATGGGATGCGCAAAAACGGGTTCAGCGCTTCTTTGGTCGGTACGATGCCGGAGATGCAGCCCTGCTTGATCCTGTTTCGATGGTTGTAGCGCCCAATGGCACGTTGTTTATCGCAGACCGGGGCCGGCGGGGCGTGATGGTTTTTGATGCGTTCGGAACATTTTTGCGGTCGTTTGGCAGCGAACAACTCACTAAACTTAGGGGTATTGCCCTATTTGGAGACCGGATTTTGGTGACGGGCGAGCAAAACCTATGGGTCTATCAACCCGATGGAAAGCAATTGTTTAATTATGCGCTGAAGTTCTCGGAACCCATTGTGGACGCGGTCTATGCCCACCGTGCAGTATATTTGCTCACACCCACCAAGCTAATGCGGTTCAGGCCATAAAAATTCACAGAGATTAGCCTTGTTGGCGTACCACTTCCATCGGTTCCGAATAGCCATATCCACTAAACCTTCCCCAATAGCGTGCCGTCGCCATAATCAAGTCTTCCTTTAAGTATGCCCGAATGGCTGTTTGTGTGTGATATGCATTGATGGCCTTGATTTTTCCATCCATAAAACGGCCCACCTCAATGAACATCGTAGGGCGGAAATCTATCGTGGTGGAAGGGGCCTGATAACAATATAAGTTAGGAATTCCACGGGCGGCCACAATGGTGGCGCGGTAACAATTCCGGTGATCTTGGTGGGCATCATTGGGCGTATGGGTGTAAACATGGGTGGGTTGGATCACACGGATCGTGCTTTCTATAATAGAAATGGTCTCTGGCCCTTCCGAAACTTGGGTGTCTCGTAACTCCCCCATAAACAATTCCGCCCCCAATACCGAAGCTGCTTTTTCGGACTCAATCACCCGCAATGATTTTCGCCCGCCAAATTCGCCACCTGTTAAGGTGAGAATAACCACCCGATCTCCGGCAGCTTTGTGTCTGAGCAGGGTTCCCCCGCATCCGATTTCCACATCGTCTGGATGGGCGCCAATAGCGAGTACTGTTTTTTGTTCCTCGCGCCGCTTTTTTTGCCCTTCGGCCACCAACTTCTGGACTTGCTCCATGAAGGCGCCATAGTCCAAAGGCTTGAATAAAATGCCATCGGCGCGGTTTTGAAGAGCCGTAACAGCATATTCCATTTTTGGGTGCGCGGTAATCATCAAAACGGGCGTCCAAGGATTTACCCCTTTAATAATCTTGATTAGGTCTAGACCAATAACTCCTGGCAACTCGATATCACTCACCACCAGATCCCACGTGCCGAACTGGGCAAATTGAGCACCGGATGGGCCATCACTGGCGTGAACCACCTCGCAGCCAGACCACTGTTCCAGCCAGTGTTTCACAAGAACTGCTTGTTCCGGACTGTCTTCGATGAGCAACACCCGAACTCCCGCACTGGGATCATGTATTTGGTTCATGGCTTATGGAAGGTCGAAATAAGAGGAACAGTGAGAATATTTACCATTACGTAACGGACACGGTAACATTCGGAGAATAAAAAAGATACTTCTCTACAGAGAAATTTACGACATGAATCGTTCCTAATTTTCATTACATGTCCTGCAAATCAATCCTTTTAAATAAAATCCTTCCGGAAAAGTGGATCGCACAGGATGATCGGCGGCTTGTCCCATGCGATGGATGAATTGAACGTCTCTTTGGGCATCTAAAGCCGAATCAGCGACAATTTTTTGAAATAAACCTGCATCCATTAAACCCGAACAAGAAAACGTAAATAACACGCCACCCGGCCTGAGCAAATGAAAGGCCAGCCGATTGATGTCTTTATAAGCACGTGCAGCCTTTTCGAGGTGAAATTTGGACTCTACGAATTTGGGAGGATCCAATACAATACCATCAAATAGTCGTTCTTCGGTGTGAAAACCTCTAAGGCATTTAAAGACATCGGCCTCTAAATGATCGTAACGGCTGGTATCGAAGCCGTTTTGACGGTGGTTCTCTTCGGAGCGTGCCAACGCATGTGCCGAAGAATCCACATTTAGGACGTGTTTTGCCCCACCAGCAAGTGCAGCCAACGAAAATCCGCCCGTATAAGAAAACGTGTTGAGCCAGTTTTTACCAGTGGCCATGTGGCCAAGTCGGGCGCGATTTTCTGATTGATCTAAATAATAACCCGTTTTGTGTCCCTGATAAATATCTATTCCTGCCCGAAAGCCTCCTTCCCGAATCCAAAGATTCATGGGCGGTGCTTCACCGTATAATAAGCCGGACTGTGGTGCGAGTCCCTCCTTTTTTCGCACATCCACATCCGAACGTTCATAAATACCGCGAACTGGAAACAACGTGCCAATACCCTGTACAATCTCTGACCGCCAGAACTCGCTGCCTGTTGCCAAAAATTGAAGAACTACCCAATCCCCATATCGGTCGGCGATCAGGCCCGGTAAGCCATCGCTTTCGGCTGCCACCCAACGGAAGGCATCAGGAAAGGATCCGTCTGCATTTTGACGTAAAGAAAGTGCTTGTTTTAGCCGATTTAGAAAAAAACGAGTATCTACCACCTCTTCGGGACTAAACGTCCACATCCGAACCCGGATCTGCGAAATAGGGGACCATGCCCCACGCCCCAACCAGTTGCCTTTGTGGGATAAGACCTCAACGGTTTCGCCGGGCAAAGGTGTTTCGCGCACGCGAGCAATGGCGCCTGCAAATACCCATGGATGTTTACGAAGCAAAGACTTTTCTTTTTCAGGCTTTAAATAGATGACTTTATTCATAATTTTTCTTATACTTAGCGAAAGCGCCATGCAGTTTCTGCAAACCAGACTCCCAGAATAAAGGAATTTCGCACTAAGACGAAAGTGGGAAGTTAGGGTTGTGAAACTTGCTTTGCGGTATTTATACAAAACTTTCTAATGGGTTTTGTCACATTCATAATCCCAAACCAATCTTATTATGAAAAAAACAGTATGGATGAGCTGGATTTTGCTGGCTATCGCCGCCTGCAATCCACAACCACCCAAGCAGGAGCCAACCCCGGAACCCAAAGCAGACTCGCCCATTGCGATGAATGGAAAACGATGCTTTTTAATGGCTGCTGGTAAAGATACGACCTCTGCCGAATTGACCTTCGACAACGGAAAAGTTACCGGAAATTATGCTTGGAGTCCATTTGAACAACACGGGGCTTATGGCGATATCACCGGAGAGTTGAAAGATGGTTGGATACGCGGCGAATATGCGTTCGAAATCGAAGGCAGTAATCAGGTGGAAGAGGTGAAGTTCAAACTTGAAGGCAGTACGCTTAGCAAGGTGGAGGCCGAGTTGATGGAGAAAGGTGGGAAATTGGTGCTGAAAAATCCCGATGAAACCAAAATTACCAATGAGGTGCTGACGGAAACGCCTTGTAAGTAAAGCACAACGTTCCCCAAAAAGGCCATAAAAGGTCTTTAGATTCCGTAATCCATGGTTGTGTAGGTCAAATGTTTCGTGGCCTGCAAGAATCATTGGCATTGCGGATTTTTTATTACAGATTGTATAGGTGTTTATGGACGTTACGGATTATATGAACGAAAGGTAAAAAACCGTATCTTATTCGTTTCAGTCAATAAAAAAAACAACCTATGAAACGCCTTATTATGCTTTTATTGGGCTTTGCAGGATGCACGAGTGCCCGGTTGAGCCAAGAACCTGTCCTCACTACGCAACACATAGGTGGTACGGCCCGTTTTCAGGCGGTTTCGGTAGTGGACGAACAAGTTGTTTGGGCTTCTGGAACCGATGGACAATATGCCAAAACGACCAATGGCGGCTTAACATGGCAAAATGGGCAAGTTAAAAATGCTGAAACCCTGCAATTTCGGGATATTCATGCGGTGAATGCACAGATTGCGTATCTAATGAGCGCTGGAGAAGGGGCACAATCGCGGATTTATAAAACCACCGATGGCGGTAAGAACTGGATATTGCAATTTATGAATCCAGATGAAGAAGGCTTTTATGATGCCATTGCCTTTTGGGATGAAAACCGAGGAGTGGCATTTTCTGACAATATAAAGGGTGTCTTCCCCATTATCCGCACCGAAGATGGAGGAAAAAAATGGGTTCGCGTTCCTGCTGCCGATATTCCTCCGGCACTTAAAGGAGAGGGAGGATTTGCAGCCAGCGGTACGTGTCTGATTGTTGGTGAAAATGGACGAGCATGGATAGGAACGGGGGCTTCATCACAAAAAGCGCGTGTACTTCGGAGTCTGGATTATGGCAAAACTTGGGAGGTGGCCGATACCCCAATTGTGGCAGATTCGGGGACTTCGGGCATTAACGCGCTGCTTTTTGTTAATGCGCGGAAAGGCTATGCCTTTGGAGGTGACTTTCAAAAAGAGTCCCCGCCGGAAAATCGCGTGGCAACCACAGATGATGGCGGCAAAACATGGCGACTATTGCCCAATCCTGCCTTAAAGGGAAGCATTTTTGGTGCAGCCCAGCTTCCGAAAAGTGAAACTTTTGTAATTGTTGGACCGAAAGGCGCACAATTTAGCAATAACGCGGGTTTACAATGGCAAGACCTAAGCCGAGAAGACTTTTGGAGTGTTGGTTGTGGTCCCAAGTCTTGCTGGATGGTGGGTCCAGAACGCCGTATTGTCCGAATAGGGTGGAGCCCTACTGCCGCACCCGGTCGAAATAAATAAGCAGGCCCAATTTGATTAACTTCTCCTGATCTGGCAGGGATAACTTGGGAATAGCTTGAGTGGCCTCCCATCCGTCTGGGTGTTCCTCATTCCGTTTATACAAATCAAGGGCTGCCAGTACGTGGTAACTTCCGGTTACAATAAGCTCTTGTTTTTGTTCTTTTTCCAACCGGCGTTTGGGTGGTATATGGCTTTCTTGAAGTCCAATCATAAAGAGCATTCCTTCTATACTTAGCGTTTTTTTGAAGGTTATCTGGAGCCACGCTTCTAAATCGCGCCAACGAAGTTCTAGTTCACTTTCTGGTGTTTCTAATAAATTTTTGAGCATTCCGGTCTAAAGTATTGGGAATCCAAAATAATCTGGATTCCCGATTTGAATCAATCAACCTGCATGCTCGGATCAATCTCTGCCGCCCAAGCCAACATCCCACCGATCAAGTTTCGTGGATTAATAAATCCGGCTTGTTTAAGCATTTGCACCACACGGCCACTTCGGGCACCACTTCGGCAGTGCACAATTAGCTCGCTATTTCTAAACGGTTCAAATACGTGGAGGTCTGTTAATGAACTGAGTGGAACAAGGGTTGCACCAATATTGGCAGCTTGATACTCATCCGGTTCACGCACATCAATAATATTGAGCGTTTCCCCGGTGTCCATGCGTTGCTTGAGTTCTTGAACGGTAATGTCGGCCATTTTAGATGCTGTTTAAGGATGGTTAATTAAGTGTTTTTTTCATAACAAAAATGTTGGACAAAGCTTGATTACGCATAGGTATGCGATTAAAATGAGTAGTCCGTATGGTATGGTATCCGTTTTTGGCGTAAAATTGCACTGCTGGCGCGAGTGCCATGCAATATAACCATATTTCAGTTTCTCCGGTGGTGCGTGCAAAATGTTCTGCATGCTGGCATAGGGCTTGGCCAATGCCTTTTCCTTGCGCTTGAGGTAGCAGATATAGACGGTGCAAAAATGCTGCCTTATGATGAATTGGGCCAAGGGATGATTTTGCCGCTGCAATAGCATACCCCACTGGTTGGTTCTGCAAAAGTGCCCACCATAACGATTGATTTGGATGGTCAAAAAAACGCGCTATACGTTCATGGCTATATTCTAAATTTAAATAGTGTTGTAGGTTTTCCGGTGTCCAAAGATGGGAGTAGGAAGCAATATAGGCTTGCTTAGCGAAAGGTATAAAGTGCCCGATAGCTTCGTACGGAATTGTTTCGTAGCGGATGGCTAAGTCGTTCATCTGAAAACGTATTATGAAGGTGTTTCTGAAAGAATTTGCGCTAAAATAGATTGTGCCTTTTCAGCCGATAGGCGCTCACTTTGCACGGCCAAACGGGTTGTCTCGGCAGCCATTAGTTGGTAGAAAGGTTTAAGGCCGGCGAGTTCGTCCTTCAGGGTGGCTAAGTGCTGTTCCACAGTGTGGACATCGCCGCGAACAACAGGACCAGTAAGTGCTTCACCTGCCGAGAGATTCCGTAGGTTTGCAGTTGTTCCATCAACCAATGTTTGCATCAAAGTCCTTGCGTCTGGTTCCGAAAATCCAATTTTAGCCAGAACTTCGCGGCTAATGCCCATGAGGGTTACCAAAAAATTGGAAGCTATTGATGCCGCCAAGTGGTACGTTGGTTTGGCTTCCGAGGAAATCCTCCTGGGTTTTGCCCCAATGAGTCGTGCCAACTGTTCGCCCAAAGTAAGTGCGGCGGGATCGCCCTCCATAACAATGTAGATTTCTCTCAGACTTTCTGCCGGAGCCTCTGCTGCAAAGGTTTGTAATGGGTGGAAACTCATAGCAGAGGCCCCTTTTTTGCGAAGTACGTCTAACGCCGATGCTGTGTGCAGGCCAGACATGTGGGCCACAACCGCTTCGTGCCACTGGCTTTTGTGTGCTGCCAGTTCCTGCGCAACTTCCGTAATTTGATCATCTGGTACACAAAGGAGCCACAAACATGGCCCCGTAACATGAGGGAGCGTGTTCATTTTTTGCACAGCCAAAGGTAAATTCTGCCGTGGACTACGACCAAAGATGGCTTCCAAGGGCAGCCTCGTTTGGTTCATAGCCCAAGCGAGGGCATGAGCAACCCGCCCCGTTCCAATTAAATAGGTTCGGGGAAAGCCAGAATATGGGGGCAGTGGAAGAAGTAACTGGGCCGGCAAAGAGGTTGATTGTTAAGAATGTAAAAATACAATGTGAATAGGTCTTCATAAAAGGGCCATTTTCATAGCAATAAAATAAAAGTTTTTTATCTTACTGTTCTGAACAAAAAAGCAAAATTTTCCTAATCACATGTTCGAAAATCTTCAAGAGAAGTTAGATGCGGCCTTCCAAACCCTTCGTGGGCAAGGAAGCATCAATGAATTAAATATCGCCGAGACGATGCGCGAAATCCGGCGCGCACTCCTCGATGCCGATGTAAACTATCAAGTTGCACGCGAGTTCACCGAGAAAGTTAAGGAAGAAACACTCGGACAAAAGGTCATCTCGGCGGTGCGCCCAGGCCAGATGTTGACCAAAATCGTGTATGATGAACTTGTTTTCTTGTTGGGAAGCGAGCAAATAGACATCCATAAAAGCAATAAACCGCCGACCGTTATTTTGGTTGCGGGATTACAAGGCTCCGGAAAAACCACTTTTTGTGGAAAATTAGCCCTATACTTGAAGTCTCAGGGACATGCACCGCTCCTTGCTGCTGCCGATGTGTATCGTCCGGCGGCTGTTCAGCAACTTTCGGTTTTGGCCGAACAAGTGGGCGTTCCTGTACATTCGCTGCTACAGGAAGACGGTATGCCTGTAAAAGATGCCGTTCGCGTGGCAAAAGAAGCTGTTGAATTTGGACGAAAAAATGGCCGTGATGTAATCATTGTGGACACGGCGGGCCGCCTTGCCGTGGATGAGGCGATGATGCAGGAGGTGGAAAATATTAAAAATGCCGTCAACCCACATGAAATCCTCTTTGTAGTGGATTCTATGACCGGGCAAGATGCCGTTAATACCGCTAAGACCTTTAATGAACGCTTAGATTTTGATGGCGTTGTCCTCACCAAATTAGATGGGGATACCCGTGGTGGTGCCGCACTTTCAATCCGTTCCGTGGTACACAAACCCATTAAATTTGCTTCAACCGGAGAAAAAATGGAGGCGCTTACGCCCTTTTTCCCGGACCGTATGGCGCAGCGAATTCTGGGAATGGGTGATGTGGTCTCGTTTGTGGAAAAAGCCCAGGCGCAATTCGAGGAAAAAGAGGCGGCTAAACTACAGAAAAAACTCGCTACGGCTGATTTTAACCTCCAAGATTTTTACGAACAACTTCAGCGAATCAAAAAAATGGGTTCGTTGACCGACCTCTTGGGGATGATTCCGGGAATGGGGAAACAGTTAAAAGATGTGGAAGTAGATGAAGGCCAGTTCAAACAAATTGAAGCCATTATCCTTTCTATGACCATTACCGAGCGAACAAAGCCACAAGTCCTCAATGCCAGTCGTCGTAAACGCATTGCAAAAGGGAGTGGAACCACCATCAATGACGTAAATCAACTGTTGAAACAATTTGAGCAGATGAAGAAAATGATGAAAACCATGACCAAACTCACCGGAAAAGGACGGCAAGTAAATATGAAAAACCTTACTGCCGGACGTAAACTCCGTTGATCTTTCCTGAAACATACATCCATTAACATAATATATTACGAAAACCCTTAAAAAATGGCAGTTAAACTTCGCCTAAGAAGAATGGGGCGTTCCAAACGCCCACTCTATGGGATTGTTGCCGCAGATAGCCGCTCTCGTCGCGACGGGCGCTTCATCGAAGATCTGGGACGCTACAACCCCATTCCTGAACCCGCCGAAATCACCATCAATGAAGACCGTTTGATGTACTGGCTTCGTGAAGGCGCCGAACCAACCGATACCGTTCGTGCCATCCTAAGTAGTCGCGGCCTTTTGCTCCGCCTGCACTTGGAGCGCAAAGGCAAAACCGCTGAAGAAGTGGATCAGGAACTCGTTACTTGGAAAGCCGCAAAAGCCGATAAATCGCGTTCGCTGAATGTGACCAAAGCCGATCGCTTACGGGAAGCAATGGCCAAAGAAAAACAACTCGCTGAGGCTAAAGCTGCCGAGTTGGCCAAATTACGCGCCGAAGCTGAAGCACGCGCCAAAGCCGAAGCCGAAGCGGCGCGTGCCGCCGCTGAAGCCGCCCGCGCCGCCGCTGCCGCCGAAGCCGCTGCCGCTCAAGAAGCCGCAAATGCTGCTGCCGCTGCCGACGACGATGCTGTTAGCGCCGCCGTTGTTGAAACGCCAGAGGCATCATGACCTCTTGGTTAAAAGTCTCCTTAGACCTTTTAACGAGGCGTTACCCCAACGTATGAAACCAGAACTGACCCGCATTCTCATCGGGAATGTTTATAAACCGCATGGCGTAAAAGGGGAATTGAAGGTTTTTCCTGAAACCGATGACCCCAACCGCTTTCTCGGCCTAAAAACAGTATTTATCGGAAAAGAAGCGGCTCACGCAAAACTTTTTCAGGTACAGACGGCACGGCTACAAAAAACCGCCAAACACACCTTTGTGTTGCTTACGCTCGAAGGGATCCAATCCCCCGAAGACGCCGAACTTATTAAAGGAAATGCGGTTTATGCAGACGAAATGGCCTTACCGCCCCTCGAAGAAAACGAGTTCTTTTTAGACGATTTGCTTGGAATGAACGTGCAAACCGAAGAAAAAGAAGTGATTGGGAAAGTAGTGGAGTGGATGGAGTCGCCAGCCCATGACATTATGGTGGTGCAGCGCAAACAAAAACAAGACGCGCTTATTCCCATCATTCCAGAGTTTCTGGTTAACATAGATGCCGAAAACCAACTGGTCACCATCCGGCCAATAGAAGGACTGCTGGACTAATCGGGTAGCCAACATGTGGATAGACGTAGTGACCGCTTTTCCCGGACTGGTTGAAGGGCCGCTTCAATATAGTATTGTCCGTCAGGCCATTAAAAAAGGACTGGCTACCATACATGCCCACAACCTTCGAGACTATGCAACGGATAAACATCGGGTAATTGATGGATATCCGTTTGGCGGAGGAGGTGGGATGGTCTTAAAACCGGAACCGTTGTTTAATTGCATCGAAGTACTTAAACAGAAGAGTGAACGTGATGGACGCGGAACATATGACGCGATCATTTACCTGACGCCCGATGGAGAACTCCTAAATCAGCGTATTTGTAATGCCCTCTCCCTACATAAAAACATCATGATGGTGGCAGGACATTATAAAGGAATAGATCAACGGGTGCGTGAAACCTACATTACCCGGGAAATATCTATCGGAGATTACGTGATCAGTGGAGGAGAACAAGCGGCTACGATTCTGATTGATGCCATTGTACGTCTGATTCCAGGGGTCTTGTCCAATGCGACCTCAGCCCTCTCCGATTCGTTCCAAGATGGTTTATTGGATATGCCAGTTTATACCCGACCTGCTGAATTCCGGGGAATGCGTGTTCCCGAAGTTTTGTTGGAAGGAAATCATGCTAAGATTGACGCGTGGCGGGATGAAGAGCGCCTCCGCCGAACGCGCGAACGAAGGCCCGACCTACTGAAGGGCCAAGATTGATTGGCGCTACTCCGAATTGTACATCAAACGCAATAAAAATTTAACGTTAAAGCTATGAAAGACGCTAAACTCCAAGTCGTTGAAGCCACTGTGCTCCGAGATGATGTCCCTGTTTTTAAAGCAGGTGATACGGTTAATGTGCATGTGCGCGTTATCGAAGGTGATAAAGAGCGGATTCAGCAATATAAAGGGGTGGTCATTAGCCGCAGTGGCGAAGGAGCGACCAAAACCTTTACCGTGCGTAAAATCTCGAACGGGATTGGCGTTGAACGGATTTTTCCGCTGTATTCTCCTAAGATTGCCAAAATCGAAGTTGTGAGCCGAGGCCGTGTCCGACGTGCCAAACTGTATTACTTGCGTAACCTGCGAGGAAAAGCAGCCCGGATTCGCGAAATCCGTAACTGATCGGATAAGATACGGATGGCCCTGTGAGCCGGTTGTTTTCAACATCCGGCTTTTTGTGTTTCTTTTGTGATATGATGTTGGTATCGGTGATGCCGAGAATATAGCCTCTATGGTTTTATTATGCCACTATGGTAAGGCTGAATGAAGGGCTATTAGAACTTGCATCTTCCCATAGATGTAAATTGGTACGTAAATATAATAAATTCAAATTTGCTGTACATCGCTTATAGGTGGCAAACTTTTTGCAAGAAACAATGATCGAATAGTTCTAACTTCTCGTTTATATGTGTACCAAATGTTTAAAACAGATAGTGGATTCATGGTAGAGACCCAAAGGATGTTGGATTTTGATACATAAAAGAAGCCGGAGTCTCAATGCGAGACACCGGCCATCTTTTAAACATTGGTAAGGGGCGCTTTCAAACTTACACTTTGAGGGAGGAAATAAGTCTGATGAACGCCCCCAATACCCACCACCAAGTATATTAATTGCAAGTTCCGTGCCAAAAACGTGTTGATGAAAAAAAAGATCGAAAAAAATCTTTAGTGGGATCTAAGTGGCGTAAAACGGTGAGCCTTTTGAGGACTCAAACGAATTTGGAGCCAGAATGCTTGGATCCCTAAAAAATAATCAGGGTGTTTGGGAAGAAAGCTGAAATGGTTGTACCTTGATCTGTCGGCATGTTGTCCCGAATTTTGTTCCTGTATATTTTTTTGAGACGGTTCTTAGGTGTATGTAATTAAAAGGTTTGTAAAAGGATAGTCTGAGAAGTGTTGATCTGTGTGTCTCAAATTTAGACAATATTTTTTGGGGCCTGAGACAACCGTGATGTTCAGAACTGCATCTAAGGACTATTGAATGCCCTCATTCATGGGGTTAAATCTGCCGACATAAAAACGTATTTGTATTTAAATAAAGAATAATCTGCCTTATGGGAGCAATCTCTAAACTTTCGAGATTCTTTTCGCTGTTTAATGCAGACGAAAAACGCTTGAAAGAAACCGCACAAAAACATTCGGACTCGAACGGTAGGGTTGTTCCGCCCTCGTCTTTCCGGACTATGGAAGACCAATTCAGGCGTAAACATTTGCCGGATTGGAAGGCGCAGGAAAGGGACTCGCTAGCTGTTGCAAGGCCCAATGTTCTGATTGAACCCTTTGATGACCCTAAAGGATTTATTATCGCACTGATAAATGACAAGGGCGGCGTAGGTAAGACAACCACTGCGGTGAATCTTGCGGCGGCACTCGCTGTAAGAAGTGACGTTTTGGTCGTGGATCTGGATCGGCAGGGGTCTGCGACAATTGCGTTGGGGATGGAACCTGCAAAAGAACCTTTTGATACCATAGCGGGTGTCATCGAAGGAAAGTTACCCGTCGAGACCGTAATTAAGGCTTCCGGTTTAGATCGGGTGGATTTAATCCCCAGTGGTTATGGGATGACATTTGTCGAGAATAAACTTCAGAAAGATACCTTTAATGAATTGAGGGATATACTTGAGCCTTTGCGGAGCAAATACCGGTATATCCTCCTTGATTGTCAGCCTACGTTTACGGCACTTTCGGGCAATGCTTTGGCAGCGGCAGATGGCTGCATTGTACCCGTATCATTAGACCATTTGGCCATTGCAGGAATCGAAAGCCTAACCAATACCTTTGAAAATCTGATGCTGGCCGAAGATAAATTGTCTCCGTTACTGGGAATTGTAACCACGATGGTGGATCATCAATTACCCGGAACACCTGTTAAACTGGCCAATGTTCGGGATGCTTATGGCGATATCGTTTTTGAGACAGTAATTCAATACGACAAACAACTCGCAGAAGCACCTGCAATGGGAAAGTCTATTTTTGAGTATGCGGGTGGATCCCGTGGTGCCCGTTGTTACTGGGCATTGTCAAAAGAAGTCATCTGGCGGTGCAAACAATTGCGCCAAAAACAGCAACAGGAAGCAACTGTCGAGGCATAAAAAAAGCGCTGACCCTATCAGGATCAGCGCTTTTTTTATGTAGATCATGTACAAAAACGTTATCGGATCAGTTCCTCAATGATGTTTACGGTGGAGCGCCCTTCTGCTTCTGCATTAAAGTTAGTAAAAATGCGATGGCGCAAGACTGGAATAGCGAGGCGTTTCACATCGTCAATCAAAGGGGTCATCCTACCTTCTAAGAGAGCCAGTGCTTTGGCGCCTAAAATTAGGTTTTGTGAAGCACGTGGTCCCGCACCCCAACTCAGGTTTTCTTTGACCAACTTGGGTGCATCCGGATTGTTAGGCCGGGTTTTGGAAACCAACCCAACCGCATACTCAATTACATTATCGGCCACAGGGACCATGCGTACAAGTTGTTGATAGGCCAACAAATCTTGGTGTGAGATCACGGGATTTACGGTCACGGTACGGCTACTGGTGGTATTTCTGACTACCGAAACCTCCTCTTCAAATGTTGGGTACTCAACCCAAAGGTTTAGCATGAACCGATCGAGTTGGGCTTCTGGAAGCGGGTAGGTCCCTTCTTGTTCGATTGGGTTCTGGGTTGCCAATACAAAAAAAGGTTCTTCCATATAATAAGTATGGCCCGCTGCCGTTACATGGTGTTCCTGCATGGCTTCTAAAAGCGCAGCCTGTGTTTTAGGTGGCGTTCGGTTGATTTCGTCGGCCAGTACCACATTGGCAAAAATGGGGCCTTTAATAAACCGAAACTCTTTGCTGCCTGTATCGGTTTCCTGAATAATTTCGGTACCCGTAATGTCGGAAGGCATTAGGTCGGGTGTAAACTGAATACGGGAAAAAGATAGATCCAACGCCTGCGAAATCGTTTGAATCAACAAGGTTTTGGCAAGCCCGGGAACTCCGACCAAAAGGCAATGTCCACGTGAAAGCAGTGCAATGATAATTTGATCTATGACGGTGGATTGACCGACAATCACTTTTGCCACCTCATTGCGGAGAGTATGATAAGCGGATTGTAGTCTTTCGGCTTGTTCGAGTTCGGTCATGAGTGGTTTGGTTGCATATAGGTTGAAATAAAAGGCAATTAGGGAGAAACTTCATTTATTTTAATGTAAACCCCTTGTCTAAGGCGTTCTAACCATTCGCTCATGACTTGTGCTTTTTTGTCATTCAACGCTTGTTGTTCAATGATCTGATAGTCATCTCGTAGGTTAACAGTATGGGCGCCCGATCTTTTTTGTAACCAAACAATGTGCCATGCTTTTCGGCCATCCAATAATTCGGTTTCCAAAGGCTCTGAAAGTTGGTCTGGTGCCATTTTATTCAGGGTGACACGCCACCGAGGATTTAGTGATTCTAAAGCGAGGTCACGGCTACCGGTTTGAAAATTAATGACAGCGCCTCCAAGAGAAGCCGATTGTGGGTCTTGGGAATGGCGTTTGGCGAGGGCCTCGAAGGTCACTTTTCGGGTATTGATGGAGTCTCGAAGGGTTTTTAGGAAGGCAATAGCGTTTGCAGGATTGGCATTTCGGTCGTTTATTTTGATGAGAATGTGGCTATAATCCAGCATTTCGCCTTGAAGCGAATTCACCCGCATGACGTGCATTCCAAATTGAGACTCGAATACCTGAGAAATACCGCCGGGAGCGAGGGAGGAGGCTACAGCACCAAATTCCGGAACCAATTGGGAAAGTTTGGCACGGCCCCGACCACCTGTATTACGGGAACCGGGGTCATCAGTATAGCGACGGGCAAGGTTTTCTAGTTTTGAACGCCCAGTCAGAATGGAATCGCGCAGGGCAGTGGCAATTCGTCGGGCCTCGTCTCTGGCCGTAGTAGGAATATCCGGTAGGCGGACAATATGGGACATCCTCACCGTTTCGGGCAAGGTAGGCAACGAGTCTTGAGGAATTTGCTTAAACCATCTTTCCACTTCTCTTGGGGAAATTTTGATCTGACTTAGCTTTTTGTCTTGAAACTCGTTCGCTTTTATTTGTTGGCGAACATTTTCCCGAAAATCATTTTTCGCTTGTAAGATGGATTTACCATATTCCATTTCAAAACGATCTTCACCTCCTACCTGATCTATCAAGCCACGCATTCGACGGTCTAATTCTTGATTAACGCGGTCGTCCGAAACCTTAATGGTGGTATCCCGCTCTGCATGAGAATACAAGACTTTCTGATTGACCAATTCCTGTAACGCATTATTATAGTATTGACGGACCAAGGAGTCGGTTGGTTTTTGGTTTTGCTGTTGCAAAATGTTATACACCAAAGCATTAACTTCGGAAAAGAGAATGATCTCTCCATCCACAACGGCCACAATTCGGTCTAATTGCACCTCATTTTGACTAAAAACACTGTTTGGCGAAAATAGAAGAAAAAATGTAAATAGTAAGCCGAGTAAAAAATCGGTTCTGTACTGAAAGATGTTTTGCATCATAAAAGGTAGTTCAAAAAATGGAGATAAGGGCAAAGTGATTACTCTCCCTTGATTTCTAAGGTCTTTTGTGACATCGCCTTGCTACGAAGTTCCTGGAGGAATGTGGCATACCGTTGTTTCTTTGCACGGATGCGCAGTTGCTGTCGGATTTCGTTCTGAATCCAAGCAAGCTTAGGCTTGGATCCTGTTTTAGCACGTTCCACAAGGCCAATAACGTGCCACGTCCCGCCAATATTTTCTATCTCCGAAACTTCGTTGTTTTTCAAACCGGAAAGAACTGCAAGTACCCTTTCCGAGGTGTCTTCAAATCGGCTTTCGGGTAAATAATGGTAAGACATGGTCAGGGCCGCTTCTTTGTCGTCTGCATACGAGTTTGCAATCCGTTTCCACGCTGTTTCAGCAGTGCTGCCAGACTGTTTTAAGGCTTGGGTCATTTCGTTTTTGGCTGATTCGGCCTTGTTTTTGTCGTTGGTTCGAATATACCATATGCGGACATAATCTTCTTTGAGCAAAAGGTTGTTTATATTTTGCTGGTAATAGGTCGCAATTTCGGTAGGAGTAGGTTCGGGCAAGGACTCTTCGTTTACCTTATCCAACAGTGCACCAATCAAAACCGATCGTGTACTTTCTTCTATCAACGATTTCACCATTGGGTTATCAGCGAGTTTCCGTTTTTGTGCTTCTTGGGCCAAGAGGGCATTCGATACCCAACTTTCAATGACCTGTCGTTTGGCCTCTGAACCATTCAAGCCCCTTGGGAGGGTCGAGATGGCTTCTTGTAGTGCATGTTGTGTAAGGTAGCGGTCTCCAACACGGGCCACAAAATCTTGCTCCTCGTTGTCTCCACAACCCATCAAAAACAAGAATGCCCCCATATAAAAGGGCGTGAAAGAGCCAAAGAAGCGTTTCATAAGGTTTACTTTTGCTTCCGCGAGGCAAGTGCCTGATCCAATTTTTCTGGATAGAAACGCACTTTATAACGGTTGTATAGGCGGTTCATCCAGCGTTCCTCTAACAGTTTTTGGTATTCATTGGTCACTTCAGCACGTGCTTCGTCGAATGTCTTGTGCCGAGGAGGCTCTATGCCATCAGAAACCAAGATTACTTTGGTTCTCAGGTAGGGAAGAGGTTCAGAGTATTCTCCTTTTTTCATCCCAAAACCACGATCATAGATTGTATTCGTGGAATCAGCCAGCATCATAAATTCGTGACGAACTGATCGGTCGTTTTTAAAGGAAGCCGCAATGTCGGCAGCACCGATACCTAATTTAAGACGGGTTCCGATAACGTTTAGTAACGAATCATTGGCAGTTTGGAAGGTATGTAGCCGGAGGCGTTCGCCGAATTTATAGTTTGCTTGGTTAGCAGAAAAAAAGCGCTTTAGGGCAAGGGTGTCTTTAGAAGCTGGATTCCATAGAGAATCTTCCGAGATTTTGAAAAGTAAAATGCCATCACGGTATTCCCGGAGGAGTGCGTCAAACCGCTTATCCACCGTATTCATCTTGCGGATGTAGGCATCTACGGCTTTGTCATCTATCACCTCATTTGCAATACGAAGGGCTTCTTCCTGCGGATAATAGCCCGGCCCTAGACGTTCACGCATTGCGACATCCAAGAAGTCAGAAACACGAACCACATAGTTTTGGTCAATGGTTGCCAAAACCTTTTTTTCATGGGCCATTCGGAAAGGCGTTGCAGGCATAAAGCCTAAAAACAACGTATCTTGATGGACAGAATGAACCATGTTTTGAAAAGCAGCAAGATCAAAAGAAACGTTCATTTTTTTGCGTAAGCGGCTCGCAAAGGCTTTTTGATGACGTTGTAGTATGGGTTTATCCGATAAAAACTCCTTCAGTTGTTGATACTGATCATCAAAACTGGCAGTTTCTTTACGGCCCGTAAGCATAAAAACATGGTAGCCGAATTGCGTTTGGAGGGGTTCCGACAAGTCACCCACATTCTTTAGTTCAAAAATACGAGTATTTAGAGGCTCAATTAATTCCCCCGTTTCCCGAAAACCAATATCGCCATCATTTTCTTTTAAATATGGATCGTCGGAATATTGACGGGTGATGGCTCCGAATGATTCTCCGGATTTAATGCGTCTGACGAGGGCCTGAATTTTTTCTCGCGCAGCCAACGAATCGGCTTTGGTGTTGCCCTGCGGACGAACAAAGAGCTGAGAAGTCCGAACAGCGGGTGGTGCAGGTTTTCGTTCTAAAACTTGTAATAAATGGTACCCCCACTCCGGACTACGAGAGATAGCAGACACTTTGCCAATAGGGGTATTCCAAGCAAGGTTTTCAAATGCCTCAACAAAACGTCCGGCGACAATGGGTGGTAAGATGCCTTTATTGTTCTTTACACCAGGGTCATCAGAATTTCGGGTGGCGATGGTTGCGAAGTCTGCTCCATTTAATAGTGAATCTCGGACAGCCTTGATCTTTTGATAGGCGGCGAGGGTATCCCGCCCACCCACACGGACAAGAATGTGTTGAACTTTAATGACATCCTTTTGACGTTCAAACAAGGTTTTGGCCAATGGGCGAATTACTTCGTTTTCAATAAGATAGGGCCGTCCCAATTGGGCCTGATAAGCCAATAATTCGGCCACTTGTGTTGAATCTTTATCAAGGCCCAGTCGTTCTGCTTCGGAAACCTTGAGGCGAAAATTTACATATCGGCGAAGAAAATCCTGAAACCCTTTTTGGGAAGTGGTGTCTGGATTGGATGTCTTTTTGAGTTGTGTAACCAATTCATCATATGTAACCTTAGACTTTCCGTAGGTCGCGACAATGGGTCCGGTGTCCGTTGATGTATGGGTGTTTCGGGTGTGGTTACATCCCCCCAGTACGAAAAGCAAACCGAGCAGCGAGAAGAAAAATTTTGTAGGATGCATCATAGTTATGATGGGTTTGAACAAAAGATGAAGGATATAGCTTTTAAAAATACGGCAGGAAGACCAAAAGAATGATGGATATTTAATGGGTAACGTGATAAAACCAAGGATCTAAGTGTTCCCAATGCATGTATATTGTTTCTGAACGCATAAAAAAACCTCTATGGAATCAACCTTTGAAAAAAGACAATTGGTAGGACTGGTATTAGGCCCTCTCTTTTTGGTGGCCATGCAACTCCTTCCAGCGCCTGATGGAATGTCGGAAGCGGCTTGGAATACTGCTTCTGTGGCAATGCTGATGGCAACATGGTGGATAACAGAAGCCATTCCTATTCCGATTACTTCCTTAATCCCGATTGTACTCTTTCCGATGATGGGGGTACTGAAAATCGGAGAGGCCACTGCACCCTATGCAGACCCCGTGGTTTATATGTTCATGGGCGGGTTTATCATTGCCTTGGCCATGGAAAAATGGAACCTACACAAAAGAATTGCTTTGGGGATTATCCAAAAAGTGGGGACCAGCCCGGAACGACTCATTTTGGGTTTTATGATATCTGCTGCCTTCATTAGTATGTGGATCAATAATACAGCGACGACCATGATGATGCTACCGATTGCACTCTCGGTGGTACGGCTTTTGTATTCGGAAGGAGAGAACAAAGACCAGCATAATTTTGTGGTGGTACTCATGTTGGCCATCGCACATGCTTCAACGATTGGTGGAATTGGAACGTTGATTGGAACCGCGCCTAATATGTTCTTTGCCGGCTTTATGAGTAAAACATATGGTATTCAAATTGGTTTTTTAGAGTGGATGCTGGCGGTCATGCCGTTGGTCTTGCTTGCAATTCCGCTGGTGACCGTTATCCTAACGCGGTTTGTGTTTCCTATCAAAATTAAAGAAATTGAAGGGGCCAAAGAAATGGTGGCCCGAGAAAAGAGCCGTCTTGGGTCATTGAGTATGGCCGAAATGTGGGTAGGGTTTGCATTCCTTCTTGTTGCCTTTTTATGGGTATTTAAATCTTTATCCGAACCCGTATTTGGCCTTAAGACGCCTTTTTTATCCGATGCTGGCATTGGTATCACGGGCTGTGTGATCCTGTTCCTAATCCCGCTAAATCTGAAGCGAGGTGTTTTTGTGATGGACTGGCAAACGGCGTCAAAATTACCATGGGAACTGATTTTATTATTCGGTGGCGGCCTAAGTTTAGCGGAGGCTATTGGCACTTCCGGCTTGGCGGTTTGGATTGGAAATAGTTTGTCTGCTTTAAGTGTATTGCCTACCTTGTTGTTATTGTTTTGTATCGTGGTATTAACCATTATTTTAACTGAATTTACAAGCAATACGGCTTTAACGGCCACTTTATTACCGGTTTTAGGCCCAGTAGCGTTACAAATGGGTGAAAATCCGTTATTGTTGCTGATTCCGGCAACCATTGCAGCGAGTACCGGGTTTATGATGCCTGTTGGCACGCCTCCGAATGCAATTGTATATGGAACTGGCTATATCAAAGTAACCGAAATGATCCGTGCCGGAATTTGGTTAAACCTACTTTTTGCTGTCTTGGTAACGGCATTGGCTTATACATTGATTATATGGGTGTTTGGTATTCAATTTGGTCAAATCCCCAATTGGGCACGATGATTTATGCTGCGCGGGAAAGCCCACGCGAACGTATTGGCAAAATGGCTCCGGATGGTGAAACAACTTGTCGTACATCTTCTTCGGTCACCATAGGGGATTGGAATTCAACCAATTTCTCGCCTTGTAGCCAATATCCATGTCCATTGCCACGTAATTTATAACCATCCCCATGTTGGTCTCCCAAGATCATGCGGCTGGCAGAAGGGGTTGCAACCCGTAGGCAGACACGGCCCGGAATGTTGTCTCGGATTAATCCCGTGATAACTTCGGAACTGGGGCGTTGCGTTGCTAATACGAGATGTATAGACGCTTCTCTTGCCATTTGTGCCAACTGAACCAAACATAATTCGGTAGCCGCTCGCAGAGGCTTTTCGGAGGCGACCATCAATTGAGCCAACTCGTCTATCATGACAACAATTGGTTGATGAGGGCCTGGACTGGTATATCGGCGGTGCATTTCTATTACCATGGACTGGAGCGCCTGGACGGCTTCATTGGCGTCAGAAATAACCGTTGCTACGGATTTGAAAGCCGAAAACGTGGTTGGTTTTGGACTTATTAAGATGAGATGTGGTTTTCTGAAACGAAGCCAAGAGACCAATAAATTTAACATAAAGACGGATTTCCCGGAACCTGTTGTGCCAGCGATTAATAGGTGAGGCATTTCTGCCAGATCTAATACCGGATATTTTCCACCATTGGTTTGGCCGAGTGCAACGGGTAGTGGAACTTTTGATTTTTTGACCGCCTCCAAACTTTCTTGAAGGCTTACTTTTTTTCTTTCACTTTCTGGTCTGGGTAATAACAAAACCATTGCGCGGTTATCATAATCCGGCTTCAGCTCCAATCGGGAATTTCCCAAACGCATTCGAAAAGCAGAAAGCAAGGTTTGAACTTCGGTTTCAAAGTTCGCCCCTCCATTTTTTGGACATTGAATCAAAAATCGGATCATATTTGGGTTTTCTTCGTCCACAAAAATATTACCAAAACGAACTTCTTGTTCCTCCAGTAGATCTCCTATGGTTTGGCCTACTTCAAACCACGGCGACTCCTCGTCTGGATGACGTTTACGAATAAAAACCCATAGATATAAACCACCGCCCAACATACCTGTAATCCACCAATATTCGGTGATTAACGAAGTCAAAGTCGTGGAAATCATGGATAAAACTAAAAATATTCCACTCGTTAAGAAGGAAAGCCTCATGTCAACCTCCTTTTGGTTTGTTTCGTAAGTGTTTTAGTGGAAAATCGCTCACTTAGTGTGCGCACCCTGCCCTCATTTCGTTGGCAGGCTTGTTCATATAAATCCCAATCTTGACCTGAAGCCTTGCCAAGGACAACCTGCTTGATGGCTCTCTGAATAACTGTTTCGCATTTCCGATGGCCATCTCCCTTGCACGTAAGTTTATCAGATTGAGGTACTTCGTTTGAACAAGCCGGATTTAAACACTGATGTACTGGTTTGGGGAGGGAAAGCTCTGGCTCTGTGGCTTCCGATAGCTTACTAATGCTGTCGCCGCTTGGACTTGGAGCCATTTCAGTTGAAAATATAGCAGGGGCTTGGGTTTCATGTAATTGCCCAAAGGCAACCCTGTAGGATTTTTGTACCCCCTTTTTGAGTGCGCGGCGTTGTTCGGCTCCAAACATTTTCCCAAATATCCAGAAAAGAAGCCAAAATCCAGCGATTCGTCCGGCAAACATTTCAGCGCGTGTAATTCTGAATGCGGCATTGGCCCGCTGCCACTCGGTTTCTGCACGAACCGTTGCTGCCCGATGGGCAAACATATCTCGCTTCCATCGTTCCCGTTGGCCTGAATTGCCAAATATCTTAATTCCTTCCAATAAGATATAGCCCAATATTGCTGCAAATACGGATAGAGTGGATAAATAAAATTGTATAAACTGCTCTGGAATGTGGATTCCCGTAGTTTGTTGTACCAAATACTGTACCTGATAAAACCAGCCAAATCCAACAAATAAGGCCATTAAAGTCCAAACAAGCATATAAGACCGTTTTTGGGCAAGGTCTTCTGATTTCTTTGCCCGCAAAATGGCTAATATGAGCGACTGTTCGATCATTATCAACTGAACCACAATACTCCAAAAGTGCCCACTATCCCCTTTGGTAAATTCCCACGCAAAGAAAATGCCTTTGATGCCACTCACTAAGGCATACACATACGTAGGGCTGAACACATCATCAAGGTTGATCTGTTGTAATCGTTTTTTCCATTCAGGCGTTAGGTCTTCGGTCATTTGCTTTATGTTTTGGTTCGACATGAATATATTATATGTGTATCCTATATGTAAATAGGGTGACAACGTATTGTCAGATGTGTCAAGCAAAATTAAATTTTGGGCATTAGGAAGCGAAGCAAGCCCTATAAAAAGAAAATGAAAGGCATATAATGAAAAAAGCCCGCATAAATGCAGGCTTTAGGGTGGAGGTAAACGGATTCGAACCGATGGCCTCTACAATGCCATTGTAGCGCTCTACCAACTGAGCTATACCCCCGAAAAGTTTTAAGACTTACAAGATAATGGCTTTGTCTGTCTTTTGTCAAGTAAAAAAAACTCTTCAAATAAAGTTGACTTTTAACGGATGTTAAAAAAGAAGGCCGGAAAAACCGGCCTTTACACACTTTAATTGGTGGTACTTTTCCATTGCTGTATTTTGTTTTTCAGATAGTTCAAGACGTGATGCCTATGGATTCTGTCTTGTTGCATCGTATCTCGATCACGTATCGTTACCGTACCATCTTCCAAAGTTTGTCCATCAATGGTCAAACAATAGGGTGTCCCAACTTCGTCCATACGGCGGTAGCGCCGTCCGATAGCACCTTTTTCATCATAAAAGACATTAAAGAAGTCGCGTAATTCAGCCTCAATAGAATGTGCGGTTTCTGGCATTCCATCCTTTTTAACAAGGGGTAGAACTGCCACCGTAATCGGGGCAATGCGTGGATGAAACTTTAGCACATCGCGAGTTTCGCCATTTTCCAATTTTTCAGAACGATACGCCTCGCAGAGCAACATCAGCACGTTCCGGTCAAGCCCTGTTGATGTTTCTACAACATATGGGAGATATTTTTCTCCCGATTGTGTATCCGAGTAATGCATGTTTTTACCGGAAAACTCTTGGTGGCGGCGCAGGTCGTAGTCGGTACGGGAATGGATCCCTTCGACCTCACTCCAACCAAATGGGAATTCATATTGAATGTCCACTGCGGCATCGGCATAATGGGCCAACTTTTCGTGTACATGCCAGCGAAGTTTTTCTTCGCGAATCCCATTGTCTAAATGCCACTGCAATCTTTTGGCGCGCCATTCTTCGTATGCTTCCAACTGTGCGCCCGGTTTTAGGAAATATTGCATTTCCATTTGTTCAAATTCCCGCATCCGGAAAATAAATTGCCGAGCCACGATTTCGTTTCTAAACGCTTTCCCAATTTGGGCAATGCCGAAAGGGATTTGCTGACGCGCCGTTTCGCGCACATTATGGAAGTTTACAAAAATTCCCTGTGCTGTTTCGGGCCGGAGGTAAATTTTAGCATCAGCATCAGCAACAGGACCGGAGTAGGTGGAGAACATGAGGTTAAATTGTCTTACCTCGGTCCAATCGAACGCTCCAGAATCTGGCGCTTTAATTTTTTCCTCCATAATGATGTCGTACAGCCCTTTACAAACCGCCTCATCGGTTTCAGCATTGAGGGCAGCGACAAACCGTGTATTAACTTCGGCCAAATGCTCCGTTTTTCCGTCCTTTTCCAATTTAGCCATGTGGTTTTCGATCAACTGATCCGCCCTGTACCGACGTTTTGAGGCTCTGTCATCAATCAAAGGATCATTAAACGCATCCACGTGTCCAGAGGCTTTCCATACGGTAGCGTGCATCAGGATGGCGGCATCAATGCCTTCAATGTTGTCATGCTGACGTACCATCGCATTCCACCAGCGATTCATCACATTTCGCTTCAGTTCTACGCCCAATGGTCCGTAATCGTAGGTGGCGGCCAAACCGCCATAAATTTCAGAAGATTGAAAAATGAATCCCCTTCTTTTGCTCAGGGAAATGATATGCTCAAAAACATTGGTTGGCGTATTCATGCGGGTTGTTTTGCTGGTCTGTTTTCTTAAGGTCAAAAAAAACAATCTCTTGCGTATAGTCAAGAGGAATAAGGATGAAGAATTTAAAGTACGGTTTTCCACATGGTACTACAACGAAAAATTGTGGGAGACGCCTATATTTACTTTCCTTTACAAAAGTGTGATCCAATGCTTGGAGTAATCCCGATTGGTCAAAAGGATAGACGCCTACGTTATCTCTTTTGATGAACGCAACTTAAAACCGTTTCTGGGGTGTAAAGGCCGTTTGTTTCATCGTGTTTTAATCTCAGGTCATGAAAATTGGTATTACATGTTATCCTACTTATGGTGGTAGCGGCGTTGTGGCAACCGAATTGGGCAAAGCCTTGGCTGCCCGTGGCCACGAAGTTCATTTTATTTCGTATGCGCCGCCTTTTCGCCTGGATCACTTTGCCGAACGCATTTATTTCCATGAAGTGAATGGCTTTTCCTATCCGCTTTTTGAAGACCCTTCATACGCACTTACGCTCACCAGTAAAATGGTAAATGTGGTTCAATTCGAGCATTTGGACATCCTGCATGTACATTATGCCATTCCTCATGCAACAAGTGCGGTATTGGCCCGCCAGATTCTTGCCACTTATGGCATTCAGATTCCGGTCATAACCACCTTGCATGGGACAGATGCTACCATTGTTGGCCAAGATCCTTCGTTTGAGCCAGTGGTGACATATTCGATCAATGAGTCGGATGGGATTACGGTGGTTTCAGAATACCTCCGTGAAGAGACCTTGCGAAATTTTGGCGTCCGTAAAGAAATAACGGTCATCCCAAATTTTGTAGATGTCAATCGCTTTAAAAGACAAAACAAAGAGCATTTTAAAAAAGCCATTTGCCCTCAAGGCGAAAAATTGATGGTCCACATCTCGAATTTTCGTCCTGTAAAACGTGCTTCGGATGTAGTAGAAGTCTTTTCACGGTTGCGAAAAGAGGGGCATTGCCTCAAATTACTATTGGTGGGAGATGGCCCAGACCGCCTGCCTACAGAAGCACGAGCCAGAGAATTGGGGATTTTTGGGGATGTTCGCTTTTTGGGAAAACAGGAACCCGTCGAGGAGATTTTGTCTATTGCGGATGTGTTCCTAATGCCCAGCGGGTCGGAAACCTTTGGCTTGGCTGCACTCGAAGCGATGGCGTGTGGGGTTCCTGTGGTTTCAAGCAATATAGGTGGGCTTCCAGAACTTAATATTCAAGGTGAAACCGGTTTTTTATGTGATTTGGGGGATATAGACGCTATGACGGAAGCTGTAAAAACCGTTTTGAATCCTCAGCACCATGAACGATTTGTTTTGAATGCTTTAAAACGGGCTGATTATTTCCGGATAGAAAATATTGTTCCCATGTATGAGGCCTATTATAATTCTGTTTTGGCGCAAATGTCGAGGCATACCACCCTATGATTTTAAGATAAGCGCTTTTTGTGTGGGCACTGCCCTTGCTGCCGGATATACTTCAGAAATGACAATGCGCATACGGTTCATTTAGAATAAATATCATGTAAAAGATGTGCTTCTTTAAGCTTTGGGAAGTTTGGAAGGACACCCGTTGACGGAAGGCAGAAAGCCCCGTAGAGGAGATATCTCATTATAAAACGTAGTAAAACCACCTTCGACAAGCCCTCTAAGGGCGATACCATACGAGAACCCATTAGGCCAAGCATAAAATTTGAAAGAGATGTCATTCGGTACTTTGGGAAGTTTTGAATGCACCCATTGCAGCTTCCTTTAGAATACCCTATTTTATTCAATCCTTTAAATAGCCTTTTCGTTCATCATTTTGCACTTTTCATGAAAGTAGGAATCTTAACCGGCGGTGGTGATTGTCCCGGACTCAATGCCGTTTTACGTGCCGTTTGCAAATCCCTAATTCTTCAACATAAGGCCGAGATTATTGGCTTTGAAGATGGCTTTGAGGGCATGATCGAACAGCGGACAATCCCGCTCACACTTCGGGCTGTTGCCGGTATTCAGGATGAAGGTGGGACGATTTTGGGTACCAGCAACAAGGCAAATCCATTTAAGTATTTTCGTCGGAACAATACTGATGTCTCTGACGAGGTACTAAACTATTACCATTCTCTTGGTTTGGATGCGTTGGTTGTTTTAGGGGGGGACGGTTCCATGACCATTGCCGAGGGTCTTTACCGTAAAGGCATTCAGATTTTAGGCATACCCAAAACAATTGATAACGATTTGATGGGTACCGACCAAACTTTTGGGTTTGATACGGCGGTTTCTATTGCAACAGAAGCCTTAGATCGGATCCATACCACGGCACAAAGCCATCATCGTGTTTTGATTGTGGAATTAATGGGACGTTATGCCGGATGGATTACCCTCTATGCTGGGGTGGCAAGTGGTTCCGACATTATCCTCATCCCTGAAATTCCGTATAACATCGAATCAATTGTAGCAAGATGTCGCGAGCGTGAACGCGACGGACGACGTTTTACCGTTATTGCTGTTGCTGAGGGGGCTTTAGAACAGGAAAAAGGACTGATCATTCGAGAAACCATTGCCGATAGCCCCGACCCAATCCGACTTGGTGGGGTCGCAAATTATTTGGCTGTCCGGTTAAAAGATGGCATAGAGAGTGAAATCCGAACCACTATTCTGGGTCATATCCAACGTGGTGGAACCCCTACACCTGCCGACCGTGTGCTTTCAACGGTTTTTGGCACTTATGCAGCCGAATTGGTCGCGAAAAAACAATTTGGTGTAATGGTCGCCTTGCAAAATAATGACTTTACAACGATTCCACTTGATCAGGTGGCTCACAAAACGCGAACCGTCCCGCTCAATCACCCGGTGCTGCGTGCTGCCCAAGCCATAGGTACCAGTTTCGGCGTCTAATCAACTTTATGGCAGTGTTAAATAGTACGTGTTTTGTATTTTGCGAAAAAAGTGATCGCAGAGACAAAAAGGCATCGTTGCGGCAAGTACCAAAGTACCGGCTTCATTTATAATGACACGGATCAGTCTGGCATTCCCCAATACAACTACAAAAGCAGTGGCACATGCAGGGTTTGGGTTAAAAAGACTAGGACTGAACAAGTGGGCATTAAAGAATTAGAAAATGTACTCCACGACACAACTTCGCCACCCATATTGATGAGGGTGGCAAAGATGTTCGGATTATTCAGGAAGATTTAGGACACAATAACCCCAAAACAACCGAACAATATACCGATATACGTAGGTAAATAACCTGCACAATTCAAAGCCTGAAAAACTTCACCAATGACACATTGGTAGCACGAACTAAAGGACTTGTGAAGCAAAAAATGCGAAATCTTCTGCGTATAACTCACCTTCAGCGCAGCCAAAATAAATAAACCAAGCAATAAATAAATCGGAAGAATCAAAGTTTATTAAACAACAATACAAAAAGTACGACTAAAATTTTGCATATTTGAGCATTAGTGGTAAAATAGCACAAGCAACAGGATGACTCTTGACAAAATTCTTTACCTATTCTAAATATTTTGACTAAATTTGTCGTAAAACTAAGTATGTG
>DDTM01000118.1:0-72506 GCA_002344075.1 Bacteroidetes bacterium UBA2364 | reverse complement strand
ATTGATAATCTTACTAAAATCACAGAAGAACTTTACAGAGTTCTAAAACCAACAGGTTCGTTTTGGCTCAACATTGGCGACACATACAGAAACAAAAAATTGTTGGGTGTTCCCTAGCGTGTTGTCATCAAAATGATGGATGACCAAAAATGGGTGCTTAGGAATAGTGTAATTTGGAATAAACACAAAGGCGGACTTGACAGCAGCAAAGACAAGTTGAGAAACATACACGAAAATATTTTTCACTTTGTGAAAGATGAGAAGAAGTATTTTTATGACACTTCTAAAATTCGTTCAGACGCAAGAAAGGCAATAGTAAAAAACGGTTCTGTTATTTCTGCAACAGGCGTGAGTGGAGTTAGATATAAAAGACAAATTGAACTTTCAACAGCTTTAACCGAAGAAGAAAAGAACAATGCTTTTGAAGCATTGAATACAGTTTTAGAAAGAATTAAAAACAATGAAATTGCAGATTTCAGAATGATAATTCGGGGGCAACAACGAACAACACATTCTGACTCTGAAAAAGTATCAGGCAGAGTAAAAGAGTTAGCTCAAAAAGGGTTCTACTTTTTGTTTTATCACCCTGACCGAACTCTGCCCGATGATGTTTGGGAAATTATTCCATAAGACACACAAAAGCGAAAAGAACATTATGCTGTTTATCCCGAAGACTTGTGTAAAATTCCAATTTTGGCAACTTGCCCTATTGACGGAATTGTTTTAGACCCATTTTCGGGAAGTGGCACTACATCTTTGGTTGCGATAAAACACAACCTAATATCTATCGGAATAGATATTTCCGAAGAATACATTGAATTTTCAAAAGAACGAATTGATGAATATAAATACGAGAATAGCGGAGTTCTTCAACTTTTGAACGAAGAATGAGCGTGTAAGTTGGAACGATGTGCTTACAGCACAACATTGTGGTTATCTTAACAAGAAATGTATTAAAGTTCGCAAAAGTGAACCCAGCATTTCTATTGGAACTTGTACAGTTCAATACGGAAAAGAAAATCAGCAAGTAATTATTTGTCCCCATAGATTGATTGAGAAACGTCAAATCTTTATTGACTGTATTCACTTGCTTACACTTCACGAACCGGGAAATGAAATACACGTCATTTCCGAAGTAAGCATTCAGGGCGGAAGTGTTGATTATTTTTTAGCATCAGTAAGAGATAAAAAGGTTATTGACTTTGTTGGTATTGAGTTATAAACCTTAGACACAACAGGAACGGTTTGACCAGAAAGACAAAGATTTCTGACAGACCTACACACACTTGAAGAACCAGAAGAAGGTTATGGCGACAAACCTTATGGTATGGCGACAAACCTTATGGAATGAATTGGAAAATGACCGCCAAAACAATTCTTGTTCAGCTACATCATAAAATTGAAACGTTTGAACACTTGAATAAACACCTTGTGTTGGTTATCCAAGACCATTTATTAAGCTATATGAAAAAGGAATTTTCCTTTTCTCACATCAACACAGTTCCAGAAATTGGCGACCCAATGTACTTTCATTCTTATAAATTGGAACTTGGCAACAACCAAAATTACCATATAAAACTTAACGAACGACTAAGTACAGACAGTTCAGGTTTAGCATCGGCAATGGGACTAAAAGCAGAAGCAAAAGTTGAACTTGAAATTATTATTAAGACATTGGAAGCAAAAATAACGGACTATACACGACTGACAATATAAAGCCACATACCGCTAACAAGATATTGCCAAAAGCGGGGTTGCAAAATATTGCATTTCTTGAAAAAAATAGATGCTCGATTTGTACTCTAAACCTTATGTACTTCAAACCTTTTGTTCTTTAATTTAGAAGTTATGACGTAAAGTTTATCGTTATCAATAAATGGTCGTTTCTGATCGGGCCTTGATCAATAAGCTGCGTGCAACCATTGTCAGAATTTTCAATCTTTGGTGGCGGTATTTTTGTAAAAAGCAGTTTCAAATTTGTATTTTGTGGGCAATCTTTTGTTAAACCTATTCAATTCCCATGAAATATATCCTCTTTTGGTGCATGATTGGTTTCTTCCAGACGGTGGGTGCCCAACGTCTGCCCTACCCCGAAACCCGCAAAACAACGCAAATGGACGATTATCACGGAACGATGGTGTCTGATCCCTACCGCTGGTTAGAAGATGACCATTCACTCGAAACCGCCGCATGGGTAGAAGCCCAAAATCGGGTTACTTTCGATTGGCTCGGCAAGATTCCCGCCCGTGATAAAATTAGGGAAAGGCTGACCGCCCTTTGGAACTATCCACGATTTTCGGTACCATTCACGGAAGGAGGGAAGTATTTTTACGCCCATAATACTGGCCTCCAAAATCAATCCGAGTGGTTTGTACAAGATCGTTTAGATGGCCCAGCACGTAGCGTAATCAACCCCAATGACCTTTCTGCGGATGGAACAGTTGCACTCAACTTCATTGCGCCGAGCCGAAACGCACAACTTGTGGCCTATTCTACCAGTAAGAGCGGCTCCGATTGGCAGACCATTCGGGTGCGTGACGTATCTAATGGAAAAGACCTCCCTGACTTGATAGAATGGGTCAAATTCAGTGGCATTTCTTGGGCAAAGAATAATACCGGATTTTATTATAGCCGCTACGACCGCCCTGCCGAAGGTAGTGTCCTCCAAGCGGTTAATAGCGATCAAAAGGTCTATTACCATAAAATTGGTACACCTCAAAGCGATGATGTATTGATTTATAGCCGTCCCGATAAACCGTTCTGGGGTTTTGGTGCAACCGCAACCGACGACGGCAAATTCTTGATCGTAAGTGTTTGGGAAGGAACGGACCCGAAGAACCGGATTTATTTTAAAGACCTGACCCATCCAAATAATGAAGTAAAGCCCCTCTTCGACGCCTTCGATGCTAGTTATGATTATATCGCCAATCGTGGAAATACGTTTTATTTTACCACCAACCTAAAAGCTCCAAACAATAGACTTATTGCCTTGGATATTCGGAAGCCCGATGCCAAGTTTTGGCGGACAATTATCCCAGAAGGGAGTTCTGTAATGGAAGGCGTGTCGCTCATCGCCGATCAGTTTGTGGTACAAACCCTCCAAGATGTAAAAGCCCAACTCTCTCGGTATAGCCTTTCTGGACGGCTATTGGCAGAGGCTCCATTGCCCGGTATTGGCACCGTATCTGGTTTGAATGGCAAAGCACGCGGACGAGAAATGTTCTTTGCTTTCACCAGTTACACAACGCCAGCCACCATTTATCGTTTTGACTTCAATCTCTATCGTACTACCGTTTTCCGTGCACCCAAAGTGAATTTTACCCCGAATGACTACGAGACCAAGCAGGTTTTTTACACCTCGAAAGATGGAACCCGCGTCCCCATGTTCATCAGTCACAAAAAAGGCATGGTGCTCAATGGGCAGAATCCTACACTACTCTATGGTTATGGGGGTTTTAATGTCAGCATGAAACCCGGTTTCTCCGCCAGCAACCTTGCTTGGATGGAAATGGGTGGCGTATATGCGGTGGCCAATTTGCGGGGAGGGAATGAATACGGTGAACGTTGGCATCAGGCAGGCATGTTAGACCGGAAACAAAATGTATTCGATGATTTTATTGCCGCTGCAGAGTTCTTGATTGCCCAAAAATATACAACTTCTCCTAAATTGGCCATTCATGGCGGTTCAAATGGTGGTTTGTTGGTAGGGGCAGTGGTGAACCAACGTCCGGAGCTCTTTGGGGCAGCCATACCAGCCGTAGGTGTGATGGACATGCTCCGATACCATAAATTCACCATTGGTTGGGCTTGGGCATCAGAATATGGCCGCTCGGACGATAAAGAGGCATTTAAGGTGCTGTATGCCTATTCGCCTTTGCACAATATCCGCTCTGGAACTGCCTATCCGGCGACACTCATTCAAACTGCCGATCATGACGACAGGGTAGTACCCGCGCACTCCTTTAAGTATGCCGCCACACTCCAAGCGGCGCAAGGAGGAAGTGCCCCTATCTTACTACGTGTCGAAACCAAAGCCGGACATGGGGCGGGAAAACCAACGGCAAAAATAATTGAGGACGAAGCAGATAAATGGACGTTTTTGGTTAAAGTATTGGAGATGAAGTACTAAAGGAATGTATGGATCTGCTATAAAGCCACTTCTTTATGGGGGTGGCTTTTTTTTTGTTTGTTCAGAAAGACATCTCTCAATAATTCCGCAAGTCCCATTCTGGAGGGTGATGCAGCGTATTGGGTGGATTATAACCTATTCTGTGGCCATATAAATGCACCAACGTATAGGTTAGAACCCCTAAACCAAGTCCCAGAACGCTAAAGTAAAGAATGATGAGTTGTGCCGTTTTAACTTGTAAGCGTGGATCCAAGCCCGCCAAATAGGTAGTAAAAAATACTCCTATAATACCTCCATTTAGTAAGCCTACCAGACCATATCCCAGCATTAGCCAAATGGAAAACGGACGCTTTTCCGGCAACCGAAAATTAGAACGTTCAGAATAAATAAAAAGCATAGGACTACATGGTTGAATAACGTTCATACGATTCATCATAGGCTTCGTTCCGGTTCATGAAGAATAAAAATATCACCTCAGCGCAATGTATCGCATCAAAGAATCATCAATTCTTAACGCAATGCGTCTAATCTGTTATTGCGCAATGCGTCATGGTATGCGTATCTTTAAACAAAAAAAATGGCCATGTCACCCCATATCATCAAACGTTACGAAAACAGAAAACTTTACGACACCGAAGCACGCAAATATGTTTCATTACCTGAATTGGCCGAATTAGTTCGAAAAGGTGAAACCATCCAAGTTTTGGATAACGTTTCCGGAGATGACTTGACCAATGCCACCCTCACCCAAATCATCTTGGATGAAGGGAAAAAAGGGAACAGCCTCATACCAACCGATTTACTTCATGACTTGGTGCGTCGTGGCGCCTCCGTTCTGGAAGAAGGTGTTACTCAGATCCGTACCAATATGGATACCTTGTTAAACACCTCTTTGCATCAGTTAAACGCTTGGTTACCAACCCCGAAAGAAAAAACGGAACTGGAAGAGTTGCGTACCCATCTGAGGCAATTAGAGGAAACCGTAGCAAAATTGGTATCACAAGCCGATTTGCCAGCCACAGACTTTCAGAAAAAATCATCGAATTCATAATAAACTGGAGTATAACCATGAAACCGACCCCGAATACCCTCGACCTCAACAAATTAGCCACCGAGTTGGTTGACAAAAGCCGTGATTTTTATTTTGCCGGCCTCGGTGCTTTCGCCGTTGCGCAGGAAGAAGGCAATAAAATGTTTGACATGTTTGCCGAAAAAGGCAAAGAAGTAGCAGATTACATGCAAGCCCTTCAACGCCGCACAATGAATTTAGACGAAGAAGCCCAAGACCTAATGAAAGAAGGTGAAGCGTATGCCGATAAATTAATTGATAAAGGTGAATCACTTCAGGAAGAAGCCCTTGCCGAAATCAAAAAATGGATGGATGATCTGCAAGTGCAGGCCACCAAATGGCAAAAAGAAGCGACAAAACTCATCCTGAACCCGGTCGAGAAAATGATTTCCCCAGTACAAGATGTGGTAACGGATGCCCTCACTCGCTTTGGCGTACCGACCTCTGGCGAAGTGCGAACCCTCAATGCACAGGTTACCGAACTGACCCAAAAAGTGGATCAACTGACCGCATTATTGGCGGCCAAAGAAGTGCCTGCACCCAAAAAAACAGCTAAAACAGCTAAAATTGAAGACGTAAACGTTGAAGTTGTTGCATAATGCCCAAAACAACAACTTCAACTAAATTGAAGTGAAAGGCGGGCGGAACTTGCCCGCCTTTTTTATCTTCCTTCAGAAAAACGTTTCCACAAACCAAATTTTCCTATGAACGTTCCGAATTCTGCCGCCAACGGAGCGGACACCATTGATTATAGCGGGCTTGGCTTGGCATGTGCAGGAGGTGTGGTAGAAGGTGCTATCTATGAAATTGGTGCGCTTAATGCCTTGCAAGATGCCATTGTCGGATTAGATCTGAACCAGATGAGTACGTATGTAGGTATTAGTTCAGGCGCACTCCTCACCTCCTGTCTGGCAAATGGAGTAACCGTGCGTGCACTTAGCAAAGCGGTGGTGGGCCATGCAGATGAAGCCGAATTAAACTTTGAACCCAATACACTTTTCGGGTTTGCCATAGACGAATACATCCAGCGGCTTTCCAATATTCCAAAAGCCGTTTGGAAGTCGGTAGAGTATCTTTTTCAGCACCCAACTCAATGGTCGCTTTGGGGATCGTTGGGAGGTTTCGGAAGAGTTTTACCGGCAGGCATTTTTGATAATAAAAACTTAGAAAAATACCTCCGTTTTGTATTCTCTAAAGTGGGTAGGAGCAATGATTTTAAAAAACTCAAAGCCAAATTACGCATTGTTGCTACCGACTTAGACACGGCGGAATTGGTTAGTTTTGGCGAAGCCGGCTTTGATGAAGTACCCATTTCCGTAGCTGTTCAGGCGAGTACGGCATTACCCGGCTTGTACACCCCCATCAAAATCGGAAAAAAGTATTACATAGATGGCGTGGCGCGTCGTACCGTCCATGCCTCTGCGGCATTGAAAGAAGGTGTTAAGTTATTGTTTTGCATTAATCCCATCGTACCGATCAATACACGTTCGGGTGAAGTACAAGGAGAGGGTAAACACTTAAACGATTATGGACTTCCCGCCGTGATGTCGCAAACATTTCGGGTTTTGGTATTTTCCAGAATGCAAACGGGTTTTGAACGGTACAAAATGTTTTACCCCGATGCCGATACCATTCTGATTGAACCACGCATGGACGACGACGAAGTTTTCTTCTCGAACATATTCAGCTTCTCGAACCGTCACAAGGTGGCTGAACATGCCTATCAGAAAACCCGAACCCATTTGCTTGAACAAGCAGAGATTATTCAGCCTAAATTGGCCAAACACGGACTACGTTTGGACATTGAGGGCCTTAAAAAACCACAATCGTTGTATAGTGAACACGACCTAAATCAAGGCAGTTCTTTTTATGAAGAAGCCCAGAATACTTTTGACAGGTTAGATATGGCCATCCAAAACCTCCGCAAAACCGTGGGCGTATGATTTCCGGAAACTTACAGGCTCCCAGAGGTTTTATTTTGCGCTAAATATGCTTCGCCGTAGGCCAAAAAAGCGTGATGCAGTGCTTGGGTAATTGAACCTACTTGCCCATCGCCTATTCTGAGCGCATCCAATTGCACCACGCCTACGGCACCCTTGGTTGTCGAAGTCAAAAACGCTTCCTGAGCCGTTTGTAATTCTTCTATATGCACAGGACGCATTTCTACCGGATACCGATCTTGCGCCAGTTGCAAAATCACGCCACGGGTTATCCCCGGCAATACGTGGTCATGTGGTGTTACCACTACCCCTGTTTTTGTTACCAAAAAGAAATTTGAGCGTGAAGACTCTGTGATCCATCCCGCCGGATCAACATACAATACATCAAACGCACCCGCTTTTCGAATCTGTGGCAAAGCCCTGATTGGAACAATGTAATTGAGCGTTTTGGCTTCCGGGATTTCTCGGACGTAGGAATGCGTAATTAGGCTGACGCCCTCGGTATATTGTTCCGGTTTGGGTGCTGGATAGGGGGCATCTAGCACAATCAAATTAGGAGTAGTGGGAAGATAGCCATCCGGAGAGAAGCCACCTGTCAAAACCAACCGCAAACCAGCACTCGGATGACCATTGGCAGCAATCAACGTATGGATATGTGCCTTCAGTGCTGTTATTGAGAGTGGTATTTCAAGCCCTAAGAGCGCGGCAGAATGCTGAAAGCGGGCCAGATACCGATCCTGAAAAAGAGGAATCCCATTGATCACCCGCATAAAATCAAAAATACCGTAACCGCGCAACAAGGCCAAGTCCGTTACATGTAGCTTCGCATCGGCTGTTGCAACCACATTGCCATTAAGGCCGATAAAAGGAGGTGAGAATACAGGAGCAGTAAACATGAGTTTCGAAGGCGTCAAAAAATTTATGAAAGAGCGGTTTGCTGAATAACCGCATGGATCCGATGCAAAAAAATGCTCCAGTCCAATTCTTTTGTGAAAGGGACTTGATGAAATCTACCACGATTACAATACATCCAGTGTGCCAAAATCCGAATTTCATCTACCTCTTTTTGGCCGTAACGTTCAGGTGGGGTAAGGTGCGGCGAGAATTGATCTTCAACAACGGCTTGAAGCAAATGCAAGACCCGTTCTGTTTGCCATCCATCCGGACTAAACCGAAGTGTCTCCACTTTTTTTCCAAAACGAATGAGGTGTACCAGAAGCGCCCCTTCTTCCATAAGCACAAATGCCCCATTATGGTCCCGAACAGGTGCCGCAATATGCTTCCGTCCCTGCAATATCCGGTCAAACATTTGCAATTGGTCTCTAAACCATCGGGCTTCCTCGAAGGCTAAAGCCGCCGCCGCCTTTTTCATTTTATGCTGCAATGCCATTCTAACACTTTCATTTTCACCCATTAGAAAATTTCGCACCATTTGCACATGATCGTCGTATGCTACTTTGGCTTCAGGTTTTGCACATGGCGCTTCGCAACGGCCCATTTCATGATAAATACAGACCATTTTCCGATTAAATGTGCTTTCGTCGCATTCCCTTAGACGAAAGAGATGGTTAATCCACTCTAAGGTCTGCTCGGCTTGTTCGCGGTTCGCCAAAGGCCCAAAATACTCGGCACCATCATTCTGTACCACATATTTCCATCCAACCGTTGGGAATGCAAGATGGCTGTTGAGGCAGATAAACGGTGTATTTTTGTAACGAACCAACGCACGGTTAAATTTGGGAAGATGTTGTTTGATGAGTTTTGATTCATACAACAAGGCATCCAACTCCGACGGCAAAACATCCCACTTAATATCCCTCACTTCCCGAACCAGATTTTGGGTTTTTTGGGGATGATTCTCAATCGCCCGAAAGTATGAAGTTACCCGATCCTTTAAACGCCTTGCCTTCCCCACATAAATCAGCCGCTTAGACCGGTCATACATCCGGTAAACACCGGGCAGATCGGGAATTTGAGGCAAGATTTTTTCTCGGATTAAAGGGATATGCTTGGGTTCACCCTTTGTTTGTGCATAGGATTTATATTGGAAGCGAATCGCTTCTTCAATAGTGCTGATATTGAATTCCGTCTCGAGGGTACGCACCAATTGTACAAAGATTTTTGCAGTGGCTTCGGCATCCGCAGTGGCTCGGTGATGGTTGACAATGCGGATACCAAAATGGTTTGCCAAGTTTTTTAAACCACGCGAGGGAAGACGTGGCAACAACCGACGTGCCAGCCGCAGCGTACACAACTTTTTTTGTTCCAAAGCCGGCAATTCGGCCCGCTCCAATTCTGCCGACACAAATCCATCGTCAAAAGAAAGGTTATGAGCAACCAAAACCGCATCTCCCACGAATGCCAGAAAATCCATAAATGCTTCTTCTGGCGGCGGCATGTTTACCAACATCGCAGTATGAATGCCCGTGATCTCGGTAATAAAACGGGGCACAAATTTGCCTGGATTGACTAATTGGGAAAAACGGGCTACCTCCACCCCGTTCACCAATTTAATGGCCCCAATTTCGATCACACGGTCTTCGTCCGGCCTCATGCCAGTCGTTTCAGTGTCAAATACAACAAAGGTATGATTGGATAAAAGCGTCACGGATAAAAGCGCAATTATGGCATTAAGTAGCCCAGTACTCCAAGACGACCTTTCAACTCGGAAACATGGGCATGTTCAACCATTATATGACGGTTTTCTGCCCGTAAAATAAGTTTAGACAGCACAGGATCTGTCAAGAATAACTGTAATAAATCCGGATCATCATCCAATTTAAAGACCTGATAAGATGCAACAGCACGTATAGGACGAATTCTTTTCTGAATATTTACAATAAATTGTATCCAATTCAGCGGCCACTCGGAGACGGGTGTATCCACAATCCGTTGAAATTCTTCTATCCGCCCCTTTGCTTCTTCAGGAGTTGTACAGTTCTTTAGGAAGCGCCGAAAATCTACTCGAAACCGACACGTAGCAACTTGTTCGGCAAATCTGCTTAAATTCGCTTCTTTGATACTATCTGGTTTGGAAATAGAGATTATCAAAAAATCCGGATCCAACGTTATCTTGATTTCTTCTGATCTAGCGATCACTCTTTTATACACATACGAGTTTTCTTGGCCAAAGAAGTAAACACCTAAATCAGTTAGTCGCACATATTTAATGCCGTCAAAAAGAGTTAGATACTTTTCATTTCGAATGCAAAATTTATCATTTTTAGGCTCTGTATATGCAATCTCAACCAAGCCTAAACAAGCCATAAGGGCAAAGAAAGACTTTATGAATGGCACTGCTGCCACCTCAATTGCTTGTAAGGAATGAATTTTTTTTTCTATGAATCTAATTTTATTGTTCTCTGAGCAGGCTACATACAGATAAACGCTATAAAGTGAAAATGATTGAATGTAACTACAAAAAATATCGTTCATATGATACATCCAATTAGCAATATCTAATGGAGAGTACCATATATTCTTATCCAGCTTACGCATTAATTCCTTAAGCTCTTGCAAGACAGGTTGTTGAATTGAGTCGGAATATAAATTGTAGTTAGGCTTATAAATATAAGAAGAAAAAATCTGTTTTGATACATGGCTTGGCATTGTAAACAAAACATCTAACACATCTCTCAGTACGACTAAAGGTTCGCCTTTGGGAACTTTTATGTCTAAAATGGAAAATAGATCGGTCACCAAATTTGTCATAATAAAAGAACGGGAACCTTTGCTATCTTTGTATAATTCTTGTATTTTTGCTATTTTTTTCAATTCTTTAAGTGTAGATACCAGTGTTTTATTGGTCGCAGTTTTCAGAATAGCTATTTCCTGAAAATAAGTGACTAAAGTACCAATATTTAAAAGAGAATGTCCATCAGATTCTGTATCGTAACGTTGCAAATTTTCTAATTCTTCCAGTTTTGCAATACCAGTTAACTTAAAAGGTATAATAACTTTTAACCATTCTCTTAATATCTTTTTTATTTCTATATTAAGATCAATAAAATGATTATTAATATGTGAACTAATACTATGCGTTTTATTGCAGAATATTTGATATTCTTTTTTTACTTGTGAATAATAATTTTGTTTATTATTCTGATAAAATGTAATGCCAAATTCTTCTTCTAAATCTCTTGAATATAATGGGCCAAAGTATATAATATGAAAGATAATCGTTTTTGCATCTTCGGGAAGTGTATTGTAAAAACGAAGGAACGATTCTCGGTTGCCCCAAATAAAGCCAATAGCCGCAGCCAATGCTTGCTTGGAATGATTTTTTGCCGGATTCAACAAGACATTTAAATCCTCTTTTCCAGCATCAGAAACAAGATACGGCACAATATAGTCTTTATAGAAGCATCGTAAATCCTCTATACTTTTATCATTTATTAATGCAGATTGGATAATATCTTTAGGAGATTTTTCTATGACTTCTTCTTCGATTGGTTTAGTATAAAACACTTCGGTTTTTTGTTGTTGCTTGTCTTTGCTTGTAGAAATACGTCTGGGGCGTCCACGTCTTTTCTGGTAGTGCATCTTTTGTCCTGTTAATTCCCAAATATATACATAATATCGTACTCGGAGAGAGACTTAAGCATCCCTTCGTCAGAACTAATAATGGCTTCTACCAAGGCTTGTTTCTGTAGTTGAAGCTGAACAATTTTTTCCTCTATGCTTCCCTTGGTAATGAGTTTGTGGCTAAATACCGTTTTATCCTGCCCGATGCGGTGTGTTCGGTCTATGGCTTGTTGTTCGGCAGCGGTATTCCACCACGGGTCAAAAATGAATACGTGGTCGGCAGCAGTCAGGTTAAGACCTGTCCCCCCCGTTTTTAGGGTCATGACAAAAACCTTGGTTTCGGGATCTTCCTGAAACCGCTGCACCAATTCTTGACGGTTGGAAGTGGCGCCAGTCATGCTCACATAAGGAATCCCCGCCTGTTCTAAATCATTCCCAATGGCTTCCACACCCGCCAGATAATGAGTAAACACCAGAGACTTGTGTCCGTTCAATGCCGCTTCTGTCAATTGCTCCATCAAAACACTGCGTTTGGGTGATCGAATGTGGCCATCACTTTTGGCTTCGGGAATACTTGCAATCTGACGAAGTTCATTCAATGCCTGAAAAATAAAGAACTGTGTTTTGGCGATTCCGTCTTTGTCAACCTGATTTTGGATGGCCTCGACATAAAACCGGCGACGGCGCTCATAGAAAGCCCGTTGAACGTCGCTCATTTCCACCCAAAGTGTCCGATCTACGCGGTCTGGCAGTTCTTTGGCTACCTCACGTTTTAACCGTCGGAGGATAAAGGGATATATTTTCCTCCTTAGTTCGTGCGCGGCCTCTTCGTCTTGGTTTTTTTGGATAGGGATCGCATAACGCTCGGAAAAGTCTTTCTCACTTCGTAGCATCGAAGGGTTTAAGAAACGAAACAAAGAATACAACTCACCTAAATTATTTTCGATCGGCGTACCAGAAAGGGCGAGGCGTACGTCGGCTTTAACCATCAATGCAGCTTTGGTCGCCTGGGCCTCCAAGTTTTTGATATTCTGAGACTCATCGAGCACCACATAATGAAAATTTCGGTCTTTAAACGCCTCTATATCAACCCGTAACATGCCATAGGTTGTTAGGATTAATTGGTGCTTGCAAGCTTTATCTAAATCTCGATTTTGGCGATAATAGGTGTAAAATCGTAGGCTGGGGTTAAACTTTGTCAGTTCAGACTCCCAGTTGAACAACAAACTTGTGGGCATTATCACCAGCGAAGGCTTGTGTTCTGCCGGATATATCATACTCAAAAGGGCAATAGTCTGAGCCGTTTTCCCAAGTCCCATATCATCTGCCAAGCAGCCTCCTAAACCATGTTCGCGGAGGTAATCCATCCATTGTACACCATATTCCTGATATGGGCGTAAACGGCCCTGAAACTGATTGAGAGAGATATCCCGGTCTTGAACATGGTTAAATCCTTCATACACCGACCATACCTCTGGCAATGGCGTTGCATCCTCTATTTGTTGCTCGATGATCGAAGCTGCAATGGGCAGGTCGAAGAACGAAATCCGTGCACCTTCGCGATTTATATTGGAAAAAATCCGCTTTAATTTACGAATATAAGCCTCATTAATCAGCGCTTGTGAGCCATCACCCAACTGTACGTACCCCGCATTGTGCACATCCGTCAAAACATCGAACAACGAAAACCGCTCACCTTCCAAAGTAAGCGAAACTTCTCCGGCGAGAAAATCAATCCCACTGTCTAAGCGCATATCCAAGTTGGGTGTAACAAAACGGATCCGATAAGACCTTAGCTTTTCTGCACCAAATACAGGATACTTTTGCACCAATCCGTAAAGGTGTTTATAAACAAATTCCTGTGCCAACTCCTTTTCTATCAGCAACGTATCTCTTTCCCGAATAAATCCACAATCTTGTTTCCCTGCTTTGCTTAAAGACCGTTGGAGTTTTCCAAGTAACCCTTCCAAAACCTTAAATACCTCTCCAAGCGGTACCGTCTGAATTGGACGCACCACAATCCGGCTTTCAAGATCATCAATTTTGACGGAAACACTAACTAAAGGCGCTACGGCAGGTGGCAATAGCTCCCCCGGAATAGCCGAAGCCACGCGGAGATAGAGGGCATCAAACGCATCTACTTTATCAAAGAACAAGCCCACCGGAACTTTTAGTAATTTGTCCCAAACCGTTTCATATTGCTGCCAGACCAATGAAATATGCTGAGACAAGGAAAACAGGATACATAAGAACGGATGAATGTCTTTTGTCCCTAAAGTAGCCTCCATGTGTTGGACTTGATTCCACACCGGCCCCATCTGTGGTATTTCGTAAAGACGGTTTCGTACCAAAGCCCAGCCATCTGCCACTAACAAGGGTGAAGAAAGCACTTTTTCGCCTTTTCGAAGCAGGAGTTTCGTCTTCCAAGTATCTATTTCACCAGATTCTAACAGGTGTATTTCTAATTTCGCCTTTTCCGAAGCATATTTGACCGCCACCCCAGTTTCGGTTATAAAAAACGACGAATGGCGCAAGTATTCCAGAACGAGTGGTACTTCATTTATCGCATAAGAGGTACTCGCTTCTGCTACTTTCACACCCCCCCAAACTTCCCCCCAATCATTTTTATAGGACTTCTTATCAAACGCATAAGACAATGTTTTGAGCACTTGCCGTGTTTCCCCTTCATATCCCAGATAGTCTGGTAAGAACGAAATGGGTTTTTTATCCGGTCCCAAAATGATCAACTGCCCGCCATACTCTGGTGAAACATCCAGACGAAACCACAAAGGCGAAAGCAATACCTTGCTGGAGTGTGAGGTGCGATTGGAGGCTTTTAGTCTTTGGAATAAATCATCAATGTTCATTTAGAGGTGGATTAATATAAGGTGGTAATCGTATGTATGATATTTAAATCTATTAAAAATGATTTTATATATTATGTATTTGCATAATATATGATTGTTTTAAATTTCTCGATAACCCACTTTCCTGGTACAGCAGATAGCGTTATAAAAAAAGGCAATCAAATAGATTGCCTTAGGTCAAACAACAAAGCATTTTCTGATAAAATCAGTATATGCAAAGCAGAGATACTAAAATTCAAATTCTTCGCGGCTGTTCTTCCGGGCTACTCGGTCAGACTTTTGGCGGGCTAAACGATTTGTTTCGGAAGGCTTTGTATAGGCAAGTGTTTCACGATAAATGCGAAGCACTTTGCTACGGTTGATGGTGCGTTTGAAGCGGCGAAGGGCACGGTCTATAGACTCGTTTTCCCGAATTTTGATCCCTACCAAGGTTTTTTAGGTTTTTAATGTTAAAATTGTTTATTTAAGCCCTGCAATAAACAAAAAAAAACATCCAATTTCAATACTGCAAAGAAGATTCATATTCCTTCAGGTCTTTTGGCCGCAATTGTCACTGATAAGGGATTCTTGTTGAAGCTCTTTTACAATCAAAACGCAGATCAATCCATTTCAACAACTTGAAGTGATGTGTACGGCACCTGGTGCATTGTTTTTTACTTCATTACAGATGCTACGTTAAACGCTTTATGCCTTTATAAGCATCAAAACGAAGTCACATCATAGTGTGTCTGATTCGACGAAGGCGGTGGTGTCGAACAGACCTTGAATGACGTGGGCCTCTGTTGCAGACCAGAGGCCCTTTTCTTATTTTAACGGCTCTTCCTCGTTCACCATTAATACCTTCTCGCGATGTTCAGCACTATCTTTCCTAAAAACCTGCATATTGCGAATATGGTTTTTGTACTCGTATTTTTCCTATCCGCCATTTTACAATATAATGACCCCGACCCTATCGGTTGGGCGGCCATTTATTTGGTGGCAGCAGCGGTTTGTATCCAAGGCGGGCGTGGCTATTTAGCGTGGTGGATGCCGTTGATTTTGGTTGGGATTGCGGCTTTATGGGCTACAGACATCGCCCCAACTTTTTTCGGAAAGACAGACTGGGGTCGCATGTTTGAATCTTGGAAAATGACCGACCCAATTATCGAAGTGGAAAGAGAAGTTGGTGGGCTGGTCATTATTTCTTTCTGGATGATGGTATTATCGTGGGCCATCTCGAAATTCAAATCCAGCTAAAAAAAGCCCTCGGAAGACCAAGGGCTTTTAAAGTTATCTATGAGCAGGTCAGCTTAGTGAAAACCAATGCCCAATTTAACTATGAACTGATTGAGTTGGCTGTCGTCCGCTGCGTTTACCGAGACGCCACCGATGGTTGCGCCCGTTTTTAAAAACGAAGAAACGCCAATGGTGTAGTTGATTTCGGGATATAGGCTAAGTCCTCCAAGTCGCAACTCTACGCCTCCTCCAACACTGGCTGCAACGTTAAGAGACTTAACCGCTTCCTTAAATTCCTCGTTATCGGAGCCAGCCGCTACACGAAGCAGAGGACCAGCCACCAAATAGGGTTTGAGTAATGGCGTATTTACCCGCAGCCGAAGATCAACGGGCATTTCTACAAAACTGGCTTTGAAACCATCTGTATTTCCGGAAGAAAGTCCTTTGTACAAACCTTCGGCATCTGAATATCGAAGACCGATACGTAAGCCTACATTACGGCCCATTCCATAAAAAATGCCCAGGTGCTTGCCTTGTGCACTCTCAAAAGACTTGGTCACATTGTTGATTTTTGCTTCCGAGAGTTGGTTAAAAGTAAGCCCGCCCTCAATGCCAAATTGGGCATTTGCAGCAGGTGTTAGGAGGAAAAGGAGGGCTATAACGCCCCAATAAAGTTTTTTCATGGTAAAAATTATTTGTGTGGATCGAAGTGTTTGGGTGCCCCCATAAGAACAGGGTTTTTTTGTTAAGTAAATACCAATAGAAAGAAAAAGGGTTTCTGGCGTTGCTTTGTTTACACATACATTTCGCACCGATTCCAAAAAATTACACATTCATGCCAGAGTCTTTAGGGAAGTGGCCATTTAAAAGACAGAACAAGCGGCTGCAATATGTATTACCGAATGATCGGAAAGCCATTAGGCCAAAGCAAAAGCCGTCAGAGATACCCTCCGACGGCTTAGATACGTAACTTTGAGTGACTACTTAGAAGGCCAAGGTTCCTGTTAGAATTTCATTTTGTTCGCGTGCATGTACCTGTGCAAGACCTGCCGCAGTACTGGCAGAGGCGTTACGTCCGACATATCGAACAGCCTTCGCTTTTTTATTCCCTTTAGCAATCAGGGCATTCAAGTAGGGTTGAACAAACCGCCATGCACCCATATTTTCAGGTTCTTCCTGTACCCAGAGTATGTCTTTTGCCCGACTATATCGCTTTATCTCCGCAAGCACGTCCTCTTCTGGGAATGGATAAAATTGTTCCAGCCGAGCAAGTGCAACACTCGCCCCTTGGAGTGTCCCCCCTTCGGACTCGATGCGCTCCAGTAGGTCAAAATAGACCTTGCCGCTACAGAAAACGAGTCTTTCGATTCGGGCAGGATCGGAAATTGCCGGGATGAGCGGTTGGAATTCGCCTTCCGTGAAGTCTTCGGGTTTAGACACCACGTGTTTGTGGCGTAGCAAGCTTTTCGGCGACATCACAATCAGCGGTTTCTTTACCTCCATTTTAGCCTGACGGCGGAGTGCATGGAAATAATTTGCTGGCGTACTAAAATTGCACACTTGGATGTTTTCTTCGGCGCAAGCCTGTAAAAAGCGCTCCAAACGGGCAGATGAGTGTTCGGGGCCTTGGCCTTCGTAGCCATGTGGAAGTAGGCAAACGAGGCCAGAGTGCTGGTTCCATTTGGCTTCGGCAGCCGCAATAAACTGATCAAAAATTATTTGTGCACCATTAAAGAAATCACCAAATTGCGCTTCCCAAATGGTCAGTGCAGAAGGATCAGCCACCGAAAACCCGTAGTCAAATCCCAGAACCGCATATTCCGAAAGGAAAGAGTCGAAAGCTGCATAAGGTGCTTGTTCTTCTGCCAGATGGTTGAGCGGCACATATACACCTTTGTTTGCCATATCGTGCAAGACCGAGTGTCGATGGCTAAATGTACCACGTTGTGAGTCCTCTCCACTAATCCGAACTTTGTGGCCTTCGAGCAAGAGGCTCCCAAAAGCAATGGCTTCACCCAGCGCCCAGTCTATAGAACCATTTTCGCGGTACATTTTTTCCCGCTTTAAGAACTGATTCTTCAGTTTGGGGTGTACATTAAAATCAGACGGCCATTCTGATAGTGCTTTAACAACCAAATCCACTTTATCACGACCGATTGCCGTTGGATAACGGAACTGGTATTTGGGTTTGGCCTTGGGTTTTTCATCGGAAGCAGCCAACTCTTTGGTACGGTCGAAAGCAGAATGAAGGGTTGCCTGAAACGCATTCATCGCTGCTTCGGCTTGCTCAATGGTCAAGTCTCCACGACGCACTAACAATTCGAGATATAAATTCCGGACAGAGCGTTTCCGTTTAATTTGTTCATACATGAGCGGCTGTGTGTAGCTCGGATCATCTCCTTCGTTATGGCCGTATTTGCGATAACAAACCATATCTATCACGATGTCTTTATTGAAAACCTGCCGATAATCCATGGCAAGCCGGGCTGCCCGCACACAGGCTTCCGGATCGTCCCCATTTACCCGCAACACCGGGGCTTGAATCATGAGGGCCATATCCGAAGCATACTGGCTGGAACGGGCGTCTTCCGGATTGGTGGTAAATCCAATTTGGTTATTTACGATGATATGAATGGTACCGCCCGTCCGGTAACCCGTCAACTGGCTCATCTGTAAGGTCTCAGCGACGACACCTTGTCCTGCAAAGGCCGCATCTCCATGTATAATAATAGGCAATACGCGGTCAAAATTCACATTACTGTTATGTTCTTCGACCCAGTACATTTCTTGGATGGCCCGTGACATGCCTTCCACAACCGGACCTACTGCCTCAAGGTGGCTTGGATTGGCACACAAGCGCACGTTCACCTCCGAACCTGTGGGCGCCACAAACGTACCGGAAGTACCCAAGTGGTACTTCACATCACCGGAACCATGCATGGTATCCGGATCTATCATACCCGAAAATTCGCGGAAGAGGCGCTCATAGGGCTTGTTGAGAATATTGGTCAGTACATTCAATCGTCCGCGGTGGGGCATGCCAATCACCACTTCTTTTACCTCTTGGTCGGCGGCATCGCACAAAATGCGATCCAAAATCGGGATCATGGTCTCGCCGCCTTCTAATGAAAAACGTTTATGACCGATGTATTTGGTGTGGATAAAGTTTTCGAGGGCTTCGGCAGCATTGAGCCTATCCAAAATCCGTACTTTTTGGGCATTACTAAGTGGGTCTTGCATCCGATGCGATTCAATACGGTCTTGCAGCCACTTTTTCTCTACCGGATCTGCAATGTGCATAAACTCGGCACCCACTTTACGGGTGTACGTTTCCCAAAGTGTGTCGAGGATATCGCGCAGTAACATTTCGTCTTTCCCGCCCAAACCGTCAGAGAAAAATGCACGGTCTAAATCCCAGATAGACAAGCCATATTCCGCCTGATCCAAGTCTGGGATATAGGGAGGGTCATAACCCAGAGGATTAATGTCTGCCAAGCGGTGGCCGCGCCAACGGTAAGCACGGATCAGTTGAATCACCCTGCCTTGTTTACGAATGAGTTCTTGCTCAGAATTATAGGTTCCACGACCAATCCCCGGCGTAGAATCCATGGCTATGGAAAATGGAGGCTGGGCAAGACCCAGGTCTCGGAAAATTTGGTGGTAGAATTGTTCACCACCCAATAATAGTTTGCCGATGTATGCCAAGAATGCACCACTTTCCGCCCCCTGAATAATGCGGTGGTCATATGTGGACGTAAGACCCATCACCTGGGAGATACCCATCCGACTTAGTTCATCCGGAGGCAAGGCAAGGTATTCGGGCGGGTATGTGATTGCACCCGTGGCCACAATTAACCCTTGTCCTACCATCAGTCGTGGAACCGATGCGAAGGTGCCGATCATGCCGGGATTGGTGAGTGAAGCCGTCGTGCCGGCAAAGTCTTCGGGCGTCAATTTGCCGAGGCGTGCCCGTTTGGTCAGATCATCAAACGAACCCACAAATGCGGCAAAGTTTTTCTCGTTGGCATTTTTGATGTTCGGAACGACCAATGCAGAACTGCCATCTTTATTGGTGGTGCTAACGGCAATACCTAAATTAATGCCACCAGGCTTAACATGCCAAGGTTTTTCCCCTTCGAAGCGATAGGCCGTATATAGGTTCGGATATTTTTTTAATGCCTGCACCATTGCAAAGGCAATAATGTGCGTAAAAGAAATCTTTGCACCGCCTCTGGTCCGTTGAAACTCATTGACTAAGCGTCGGTTTTCTGCCATTAACTTTACCGGAACCGTAAAAAACGACGTTGCCGTTGGGACCGACAAACTGTCTTCCATGTTCGTAGCAAGTCGGGCTGGCGCCCCTTTTAACCAAACCGTCTCGCTTTGCGGTGGCACTGGCGGGTAGTTAATGCTTCGCCCCGTCTGTTTCGGTGCGGGTGGTGGTAGAACCTGCGGAGTTTGCTCCTTTTTTTGTTCCTGTGTGGCCACTGCGGTCTCGTATGCAGCACGGGACTGTGCACTGGCTTGCGTAGCAGCTTCGGGGCGGTAGTCTTTGAAAAACTCCTGCCAAACGCCACTAACGGATTGCGGGTTCTGGAGGTATTGGCTGTAAAGCTCCTCGATATACCCGGTATTATAGCCTAAATTATCCACGGTGTTAAAAGGGTTTTGTCGAATGTTTAGGGTGCGAACCCATCAGATGAAAAACGTTTTGCAGGGATAGATGATTGGGTATAATCAATCAGAATCGGCTATCTTCCAAAGAAAAACCTTTGAATTATCAACAGATTTTCGGGGAATATTCAAGCTGTGATAATTAATGTGTCAAAAAATGATTTCTGTATAAAAAAATAAGGCAATCAAATTGAACTGCCTTATTAAATAAATATTATTTTCTCTAATAAATTTTTACTTTCTGAAATACTGGCCATTATTGGCAGCGGCAAGTTGGCGCAGGAAGGTTTCATCCTGATCATCACCGATTCCAATGCAGTTAATCACGATTTTTTTCGAGCGATTCTTAGAAGCAGCTAAGTTCAGGATTTCTTGCGCACTGGCATCGGTTGGCTGTCCATCCGTGACAAAGAAAATCGCATCTATTCCTGTAACCCGAAATGCCTGTTCTAAAGCGGCTTTTGCTGAAGTGCCCCCTCCGGATTGCACTGCGTCTATATATACAGCCGCCAAGTTTTTGTTGGTTGCTGAGGCCGTAACCGGAGCAGAGCGCCATGATTTTACTTTGTCTTCAAAAATCAATACGGAAAACTGCGTGCTTTCAGCAAGGCCTTTAATTGTTGGGATCAACTCGCGTTTGGCCGATCCTAATTTGGTTGTCTGTTTTCTGATTTGGCTACCAGCAATGTTCCCAAGACGGCCTCCTACGGTTCGTTCTACAACATTCGCACCCGCATTGGCTGCCGCTGCTGTCGCTCGACCAGTAAGCCCGCCTTCGTTTTTACCTTCCATACTTCCCGATATATCCATCACAAAGACAATGTTTTTGGCATCGGTGGAAATACCATAGTATGTGGTTTGCTTTTTAAAAAGGTAACATCCTGAAAATGAAACCATTAGAATGAATAAAAATAATAACTTACGCATATAAACCTCCCCTGTAGTTTAATGATGAAATAAGACTTTGTGGTGGCTTGTATTCCTTTAATCTAACGACAACGCCGCATGAAACGAATAAACATTGTTGTTAAGTTAGCATGAATCTATTAATCATGTAACCTTTTTGCTAGGCAAGCCGTTACTTCCGCGAACTGCACCCTGAACCCCATGCTTAGACAACGGCAAAAATTCCAGAAATTGGTTGAACAGCATAAGAACCGCGTTTTTTCCTTTGCGCGGTATTACTTAGGCAACGCCGAAGACGCCGAAGATGTTACGCAAGAAGTTTTGTTGCGTCTGTGGCATCACGGGATGGATCTGGAAGAAGCGGTTTTAGCCGCTTGGCTGACCCGTGTAACCAAAAATGCTTGTGTGGATGCCTTGCGAAAGCGTCAAACGTATCAGGCGGCTGTCACAACCGATACGGAACATGTTGCTCATTTGTTGATTGCAGACGAAGCACCTGCTCCGGATAAGATGCTAGAGGCAAAACAAATCCGACAACGGATTGAAGGGGCGCTCCAGAAAATCGGAGAACCGTATCGCTCCATCGTGGTCTGCCGAGAAATTCAAGACATGGCATATGAACAAATCGCTGAGTCTTTGGATCTCCCCTTGAACACCGTAAAAGTATATTTGCATCGTGCCCGCAAAATGCTTCGAGAACACCTAACCACCCAATTGCCCTATGAAACCGTTAACTCTTGAACAATTGGAACAGATGGATGCTTATCTCGCAGGAAGCCTGTCCGATACCGAACACAAGCGTTTCGAACAATTGCTGGCCAATTCTGAGTCACTGCGTGATGAATTACAACTTATGCAGGACATGCGACTTGCATTTACCCGATTACCGGAAATACCCTGTCCGGATCGGGTGACCTCAAACGTAATGGCGGCAGTAGATCGAGAGTTAAAGGCGCATTACCAGCACCGCTTCACGGCTTTCTGGTATGCTTTATTTGTACCTGCATGGCGGCCCGCCTTGGCACTTGCCACTTTCGGCCTGCTTTTCGTTGCGGTTTCGGTGTTTCGTAATCCAATTTTTCGTCCTACTCCGCCTAAAATAACGCAACAATCGGAGTCAGTCACCCCAAAAACTTTTGATAATGAAGCGAATCGGAAACGTATTGCTCCGATGCCAACTGAAGAGTTTGCAGTCATCGTCCCAAAAACAACTGAAGCCCCACGTCCTACTGTACGTCTGGCCTCATTAGGTAATACAAAGCGAATCGTTCGCCGTACAACACATAAAGCCAAAAATACCCTCCAAACACCTTCACCACGTGCCGATGAAACGTTTTCAGATGAAGATATTGCCCTTGCAAAAGACCAAGCGCAATGGATCATGGCATTCCTCGGTACTGTAGCTAAAAAATCAGAATCCATCCAAGCACAATATATGGAAGAACATGTGGCCGAGCCTGTAAGACTGGCTACTGCCGCACCTTTCGAAGTGCTGAATCAATAATATCTTGAACAGAAAACGAGGTACCCGTTTTTTGTGATGACACCGTTTTATGGCACGCAAAGCGATGCCAACCTTTTTTAGCGTTCCTTAAAAAAATATAACTATGAAAATCCTTAAAAACCGCCTCGTGTATCTGGCTGTATGGCTGATCCCGTTGCTCCTTTTCGGTAGCACCATTTATGCACAACCCATTGATTTTGACGCCTTAGATCGGTTTTTCGACGAAGAGCCAAAAATTGAAGTAACCCTTAAGGGTGCGCTCCTACGAATGGGCGCCCGCGCTGCCGAAGCAGAAGACCCGGAAGCAGCGGCCATGATGCGCGACATTCGTGGGATTTATGTTCGTGGCTATCCCGTCAATGGCCGCACGATGGAAGAAATTGGACGAAAAATGACCGGAATCTCACGAAACCTAAAAAGCGATGGGTGGGATGTTGTAACACGTGTACGTGACGATGAAAGTAATGTGTATGTGATGGTGAAAGAAGGCCGAAACGACGATGTGCTGGGCATGTTGGTGATGGTGCTGGATATGGATGATGATGAACCAATGGCGATGTTTGTCAATATTGATGGTAAAGTGGATCCAGATAAAATCGAGCGACTGACGGGCAACCTGAACATCAATGGTATGGAATATTTCTCCTCCGGCGGCAGAAGATTGCCCCATGTCCGCAACGTTTGTCCTGACGACGATGAAGACTGTATTGAAACACCCAAAGCCCCAAAAATGAAGGAGCGTTGCGACGAAGAGGATGAAGACTGTGTGGAAATGCCTAAATTACCCAAATACAAGGAAAAATGTAAGGACGACGAAGAAGATTGTATCGAAATGCCCAAGCCTGTCAGATTTAAGGTTTCGTGTGGAGACAATGAGGAAAATTGCGTACCAATGCCTGTACCCGCACCTAAACCGCCATCAGGAGTGATGCCGCCCAATGCTCCGCCGTCGCCCGATATCGCTTGTCCCGCTCCCGGAAAACCAGGATACAAAGCCTGTATTCAAGCCAAACGCGATGCAGATCGTTGGCCTGCCAATGAGAAAAAGCCCAAAAATAAAGGCCAAAATATGAACTTTAACGACAACGACTGGGGTCATCCTGCTGTCCAAAAAGCCCTGCGATATGCGGGAATGGCCCTCAATATTGAAGATGGCTTCGATAAGTTGCTATACTTGACAGGCTCCCCGCTTTCGAATTTAGCACAGACCAACTCCTTGACGAATTTGCCCTACCTGCAATATTCAGACGTCTTACCTGAAGTATTGGTACCCCAAGTTCGGATAAACACCAGACCCGATATACACGTACTGGAAGGGTTGAATGGAAATGTGAAGGTGCGAGTGGTATATGATAAAAAAGACCGCACCATTACAATAGACCAATAGTTAGCTTCTCTAAATATATGAAATTACGATATTTAACTTTAGCACTACTACTGCCTCTTCTTTCAGGTTGTTTGGGTTCTTCTCATATGCAACAGGTGCGGTGGGATTTGGAACGCCAGCAAGAGGGTGGATCTTACCGCAAAATAGTGGGTGTCCATGCAGGGCCTGCACTCTTGGGCTTGGCCCGTTGGATTGTTTCATGGACCGATGATGAAGATGCGTGGGATGCTAAGCGGATTATGCAGCACTTTCACCGTGCCTACGTCCGCGTTTATGAATTCCGAGGACGCCCAAATCAGGCCGCGCTACGAATGCCCAAGGCTTTGCGCGACCTACAACAGGAAGGCTGGGAAACAGCACTCAGTGTTCGGGACGAAGACAGCAATGTTTGGATGTTGTATAAAGAACGTCATGGAAGTGTCCGCGATTTATACATGGTGGTCGCAGATGCAGAAGACTTGGTTATGATACGGGCCAAGGGAAATTTTAACGATTTGGTTGAAGAAGCCATTGCTACACAAAACCCTACTTTTCGTCCTAGAAGAAAGCACTAAACTGAGAATTCCAAAAAGACATTTTTGTCTCTCCTCAAAAGGGTGTATTGCGAGCCAGTACATCCTTTTTTATCCTTAAGCAGCGGATCAACGAGTGCATTTCAAAAATGCAATAGACATTACGACACACTTAAATTGGGTAATATGTGAAAGACAATCTTTGCCTACCGTTTATTAAGTGGTGACGTACATAAAAAAGCCTCGTAGGGGCGATATTGCAATGGAAAACGAAGTATAACCACCTTAAGTCCCAATTATAGTGAGCGTGGTACTCTACAAAGAAAAAAGCCCATCCAAAAGATTGGACGGGCTTCATCATCTCATAAGGGGCTATTATGCAGTTGCTTCTTCGGCAATCGGATCAATATGAACAAACTTGCGGTTTTTCTGACCCATGGTGAAGCGAACGGTGCCATGCGAGGTGGCAAAAAGCGTATCATCGCCTCCCCGCATCACATTGGAGCCGGGGTGGAACTTGGTACCACGCTGGCGGACAATAATGCTACCTGCGGTTACGAACTGACCGCCATATGCTTTAACGCCCAACATCTTTGGGTTGGAATCGCGGCCGTTTTTGGATGAACCTACACCTTTTTTGTGTGCCATGATCAAGTCCTGATTTAAAAAGTTGAGAAGAAGACCGGGTTATACGGTAACTGCCTGAATGGCAATTTGGGTATATGGCTGACGATGACCATTTTTCACCCGATACCCCTTACGACGTTTTTTCTTGAATACAATCACTTTGTCTGCCCGAACATGGTTGACGACTTCAGCAGAAACAGAAGCCCCGGCGACGGTAGGAGTACCTACTTGTACACCTGCCTCACCCGATACCAATAAAACCTGATCAAACGAAACGGCGTCTCCGGGTTCAGCCGTCATTTTCGGGACATACAACTTAAGACCTTCTTGGACCTTAAACTGTTTGCCAGCAATTTCTACGATTGCGTACATATTTTTTAAACCTTGTTTAGCGCGGGAGCGTTAGAAACGTATTTTGTTTCGTCTGCCCGCCAGGTGAAACGCGAATTTTTATAGCTCATTAAGATACGGCATTCGTAAAAATTGTTCAATAACCTAAATGGAGAATCTCATGAAGATTGATTTGCCCGGCTTTTCGGAACCCATCCGCCCCGGAAAACTGATTTGTATCGGACGCAACTACGCCGAACATGCAAAGGAAATGCAAAGTGCAATACCAACGGAACCGATGATTTTCTTAAAACCTGCTACCAGTTTGGTTGGAAGTGGGGGTACAATCGTCATTCCTACACAATCACAAGAAGTACACCATGAAGTTGAGTTGGTGGTTGCGCTTTTAAAAGGAGGCAAAAATATTCCAGAATCCGATGCCTTGCATCATATAGCAGGGTATGCTGTAGGCTTAGACATGACGGCGCGTGATCTTCAGGGACGGGCCAAAAAAGTGGGTGCTCCTTGGTCGGTAGCCAAAGGGTTTGATACTTTTGCCCCCATCGGTGATTTTGTGGCGGCCAATATGGTACCGGATGTCCAAGATCTGTTTATCTCGTTGAAGGTCAATGGCGAAGTACGGCAAAAAGGCCATACCGCAGACATGATCTTTTCGGTTGTAACGTTGGTGGCTTATGCTTCTACGATCTTTACCTTAGAACCCGGCGACTTGATTTATACCGGAACTCCGGAAGGTGTCGGTGCTATTCAGAAAGAGGATGTGCTTGAAGCCGAAATTACGAGCCTACCGACGCTTTATGTGACAACAGAATAGCAAAGCGGTTTATTGCGTATATAATAATGGACAGGGCGCGTGATAGATTAGACAAGTAGGCCAGTGTAGGGAGCCTAAAGGGGGGCATTTAGGCCCTATTTCATTTTTGGCATAGTACTCGCAATAAGAAAAACTAAATCCATCCTCCGACATCAATCTTGAAGTACAAACTGGAGTCTCTCCCATGAAAAACGTATTACGCTCTCTCGCTTTTTCTGCCTTTGTGGTACTGACCTCGCTTTCTTTTTCGGCGTGTGATCAATCATTTTACGACAATGGATATCCGGTGGTCAATTATCAAATTCCAAATATCGTTCTGGGGCGTGCCGAAGCCTGGAGTCGGGATTTGATTGCCAATCCTAAAGTTTTCGTGCATACAGGCGGCGGTACGTTGTATTACGATGCACGGAGTACAAACAATTCTGTGGCTGATGCTTACGTCCGGAATGGTTTTTTGTACGTAGTGGCAGGTGTTCCGGGATCCGCAAGGGTACGTGTCTCGGCTGAAGACAATGACGGCGAATATGCAGAAACAGAATTTACCATCACCGTAGAAGCCAATAAGGCCAAAAACTGATTGCTAAAAATGTTTGGTAATAATGGAAAAGGGTGATTAAGCACCGCCTGAGACTCCGGTTTTGGGCGGTGTTTTTTTGGACTTATAGCTTCTTGGGAGCGGCAAAACTATGTGCTGTAATCAGAATCCCACTGAAGACAATCAGGCCAATACCGAAAAGCGTCAATGCATCCGGAAAAGCGTCACCCATAAACAGGCCTAATATGATGGCAAATGGAATTTGAAGATAATTAATGGGGCCAACCACCGCCGGATTGCCCAAACTGAGAGCACGGGTCACAAAAATCTGTCCCATCATTGCCGAGAGTCCCAAAAAAAGGAGGAACACCCATTCCTGTCCCAATGGCCAAATAAAGGGCGCCGTCAAAAAGTCTAAAGCAGGTATTGGCCATATCCTGCCTATAGACGTGCCGATGACGGGTAGAACGATACCTGATATCATGAAGGACAATACGGTTGCACGGTGGTCATAATAGTGGCGTAATTGGTTTATGGAAAGATAAGCAATGGCAGCCCCCAAACCGCTCCATAAGCCTAAAAGATGGTTTTTGAGCGAAATATCCAGGTTAGGACGAAAAATGAATAAGATACCTATAAAGCCTAATAAGATATAAATCCATTGACGTAAAGTAACTTTGGTTCCAAGAAAAAGGGCGCTGATCAATCCGATAAAAATGGGGTAGGTTAGGTTATAAGTATTGGCTTCCGCCAGACGGATATGGGTCAGGTTATAAAAAAAACCAAAAAGGGCCAATGTTCCGATGACGCCCCGAAATACGAGTAATCTCGGTTTGCCGCCGGTTTGGTGGAGCGGGCTGCGCAGCATGGTGGCGCTGATAATGGTTACGCCAATAATGTTCCTGAAAAACATTAGTTCTACGGAGGGGAGTCGGTTACCAAGCCATTTGGCGCTTGCACCCATAAGGGCAAAGGACAAGGCTGCTAAAGCCATGTTAACGATCCCATTTTGGAAGAATCCGGAAAACGTATGAGAGGTTGACTGGTTATTCATTGGATGAAATTAACCTTCCCGACGGGCAGCCACCAAAGGTACAAGGAAAATTGATGGAATACCTTTTACACATTTTGGGGTTGCTTGGTGGGTATTGGAACGGTATTTTGTTTTATTTAAGTATTTTTCTTTTTCATTCAATGACTCCTTCCGAACTCCAGCCAAACTTATTCCGCCACCCTGTGGTCGGTACCTTTTATACCTCGGATACCCAAGCCTGTTGCGATATGATGGTCGCTGCATATCGGGGCGGGTTGCGTTTTTTTGAACTCCTCAACCGAGGGCGGGAAGTCATGGAAACCTTTGAAGCCTTAATTTCTACATCAAGAACCGAATGCCCGGAGGCTGTTTTAGGGATTGGGACGGTGATGAATGGCATTGATGCAGCGCGCTTTATCTTAAAAGGTGCAGATTTTGTGGTTTCACCTCATATTTCTGCTGAGGTGGGAAAGGTGTGTAAATCCTCTGACGTGTACTGGATCCCCGGTTTTCTGACACCTACCGAATTACAGGCCGCCATTGATCTGGGCGCAAACATGGTGAAATTATTCCCCGGCCCTACAGTGGGGACGGCGCATTTGGTGGCACTACGGAGCATTTGGAAAGAAATCCCAGTCATGGTTTCGGGAGGTGTTGTAGCAAGCAAGGAAGGCATTGCTCCGTGGATGGCGTCTGGAGCCAATGTCGTGGCGGTGAATATGTGCAAAATCTGTCCGGAAAGCTGGGAAAGCGGTCGTTTTGACGATATGGAGCCGTTCTTCCAAAGTTTGTTTTTTGCTTTGGGTGCAACCAGTTGAATGTTGCGACGTACTCCCATCCATATCTTTTTAATCCTTTAACTTCAAAAATTTCTTTCTCATGAGCAATCGCCTAAAACGTGCCGAAGATATAATCAGAACACATACCATCTATGCTGCTGGCGGTGGTATCATTCCATTGCCTTTAATAGATTTTGCTGCTGTTACAGCCGTTCAGTTAGATATGTTAAAGCAGCTTTGTGGACTGTATGATGTTGATTATAACGACAATATCGGCAAAAGTTGGGTGACTGCTCTTGCCGGAACCAGTCTCTCGGTGATTGGTGCGAGTTTTGTGAAAGCCATCCCCTTAGTAGGTTCTGTTTTGGGTGGCTTATCTATGTCGGCGCTTTCGGGCGCAACGACCTATGGAATCGGCCAGGTGTTTATTTCTCGATTAGAAGAGAATGTCGATATTGCAGATTTTGATGTGGAAACCGCTCGTGAGGCCTTTGAAACCGCATATCAAGAGGGAAAGTCGAGGGTAAACGAGTGGCAAGAAGAGATTAAAAATTGGCGGAATGGTGGAAAAGGAAGTGTCACACCTGCTATGGAGGATGAAGCCCTCAAGAAAGACCCGCGTTTTGAAGTTGTAGAAACGGAAACGCCAGTTGCTAAAGTTCCCGAACCAAAAGACGCGGCAAAAGAAGTATCTGATGCTGAACCAGAGGACCTGATTTCAAAATTGGAGCGTTTGGCAGCCATGCGCGATAAGGGCCTTTTGAGTAATGAGGAATTTCAGGTGATGAAAAATAAATTGTTAGGGATGTTTTGAACTGGATAAGTTGGAAGCATGCAAAAGAGGCGGTCTCGTGAAATCATATTGAGACCGCCTCTTTTTTGTATGTGTATATCGTAAAGCAATGCCTGTTTGGTTATTTGGCAAGCGTTAGTTTTTGGGTGTGGGTGAATCTTGTTCCTAAGATACGAACAAGGTAGGTACCACTTGATAAGCCGTCAGCTTTAAAGGAAACCTGATTTAGGGTGTTGGGTTCTACGATACCCTGGAATAACGTTTGAATCTTTTGGCCGACAGCGTTGAATACTTCGACGTGAACAAATTGTTGGGTGGCTGTGGCAAAGCCGATGGTTGTTTGGGGATTAAATGGATTCGGATATGCCGGATAGACAATGTACTGATCTGGTACTTCTACCATAACAGCCAATGTCTTTGAGTAGCTCACGAAGTCTTGTTCAATCGTTTTGAGGCGATAATAATGGGTTCCAACAACCACGTTCTTGGCCGTGAAATTTGTAAGGCCAGATCCAATGGTTCCTAAGTCGGTCCAATCTTTTTGGTTCATGGAATGCTGGATACTCAGGGTGATGTTTGGATCCCGACTTTCCCAAGACAAGGCAACACTGTTGTTTGTAGCAGTTGCTTCAAAATTTGTGATGGCCGCTATGGATAAGGGTGCCTGAACAGTATAGGAGAAAGCAGTATCTCCTTCTGTCCAACTACCAGTTTGTACAGTAGAAGCCGTGACCAAGCGCCCCCAAGCCGCAGACAAAGTCGAATCACTTATATACATAACATATTTTACGGTGACACCATTACTTTGTGAAGGAAGGGTGCATACCCAGGTGCGGTCAGGGTCGGTATAATTATGAAACGTGCATGAAGAATTTGCGCCATTTGTTTTTGAGGGATTCGTTCCGTTTGTTGTATAAACAATGTAAACGCTTTTCCCTGTTGTATTATACTGAAAATTGGCATACACTGTCGCCGTGGATCCACCTGTAATGATACTGGATGCGGTTCCTGAAGCGGTATTCTGTAGCATATTGGAATTCGACGGGATTGTTGTTGCCATTGTCGGATTATGCCCGTCAAAACCATAGCCTGCGAAAACAGGAAGGGCACAGAAACAAAGAAGGAGGATCGTAATCAAGTTTTTCATACGTTCTTGTAGTTTTGAATGATGGAATTAAGGAAGTTAGGAATTATGGAAATATAAAAGAATAATCTCAAGAAACCAATTATGGGCATTTTTAAAAGTGCTTGTAGATCGGAAAAAGTAGGGTCTTTTCTTTTTGGCAAGTGCTCATTGGTAGCCATTTTCTAATGAGCAAAAAACGATATTGCACAGGGGAAACACTAATTGGCTTGGGAAAAACGCTTTAAAAGTTAATCATGTATTCACGAAAGGTGGTAGGTAAATTTGTTTCAATTAAGATTGAAATTTTTGGAGACATCAATATTTTTTGGTCAATGGCTTTGTTTTTCTTGCGTCTTCATGATATAACAAGTGTTGTTTTAGTATTTTACTACTGAACCAAACCCATAAGATGATGCGCAAATATGTTGTATTCCTTTTTCTCTTGATATTGGGCTGCGGTAAAACCGAGGCGCCCTTTCCGAAAGTATCTGTAACCCACCCGAAAACTTTTCAGCAATTGGGGGATTCGGTGACTACGACTACCCAAACGGCGCTGGTCAGAACACTACTGAAACACTTGGAGGATGGTGGGCCGACAAAAGCAGCGGTCTTTTGTACGGTCAATGCCATCCCTATAACCGACTCCTTGGCTACTCATTTTCAGGTACAGGTTCGGCGGATCTCGGATAAAAATCGCAATCCAAAAAATAAGGCCGATGAAAACGATTTGGCGGTAATGGAACAGTGGTCTAAATCTCTTCAAAAAGGGGGTAATGCGCAACCCCTATTAAGGGAAGATTCGGGTCAATACCTCTATTTTAAACCGATTTTTCTCGGAATGCCCACTTGTTTGCAGTGTCATGGCAATCCTGAAACGGACATAAATCCGGAAGTAAGGGCCTTACTTGCTGAAAAATATCCCGCAGATCAGGCGACGGGGTATAAAGTGGGAGATCTACGGGGGGCTTGGAAGATAACAATGAGCAAGCGCCGGGCATTGTAACAGAATGGTTTGGGCGAAGGAAGTAATTTCATAACTATTTAGGGAACTATGTTTCGGAAAATGATTTAATGTGTTGTGATATTTCTTCAACTAAACTTTTAAGATAAGAAATGAAAAGAAAAATAGTTTTAGGCATATTTTATGCATTTTTATGTGCTCCTGTATGGGCGCAGCATTCTGCTGATGCCTTGCGCCAATTGAAAGTAGATGTGGTTTATTTGGCTTCTAACCTATTAGAGGGTCGTGAAACTGGTAAAAAAGGCGAGGAACTTGCGGCGGATTACATTGCGGCACGTTTTGCAGCCATTGGCTTACAACCTAAAGGGGATTCTGGAAGTTGGTTTCAGGTATTTTCATTTGTCTTTAACAATAATCCTCATGGCGCAAGTACTGGTGAAAGCCGTACTGGCAAAAACGTCGTAGGCTATATAGATAATAAAGCGTTAACGACCGTAGTGATTGGGGCACATTACGATCATTTGGGGTATGGAACCGCAGGGAATTCCCGTAATACTGGTGAGCCAGCCATACACAATGGGGCGGATGATAATGCTTCGGGTGTAGCTGCCCTTTTGTATGTGGCAGAAGCAATAAAAAAGTCTAAGCTAAAGAAAAACAATTATTTATTCTTGGCATTTTCGGCAGAAGAATTGGGCCTTATCGGTTCGAAAAAGTTTGTTGAAGCAAAGTCCATAGACGTAAAGAAGGTCAATTATATGTTTAATATGGACATGGTAGGGCGTTTGAATGAAGAAAAAGTGCTGGCTGTAAATGGGTCTGGTACTTCTCCTGTTTGGGCTTCGGCACTTACAAGCGTTCCAAATGTGGGTTTAAAAATAAAAACTTCCGAAAGTGGTCTTGGGCCATCCGATCACGCTTCTTTTTATTTACAAGACATCCCTGTACTACACTTTTTTACCGGACAACATGCCGACTACCACAAGCCGAGTGATGATAGTGAATGGATTAATTATGCAGGAATTCAGGAAGTTGCGGAATATATCTCGTCTTTGGTCAAACATCTGGATGCCAAAGGGAAATTGGCTTTTAACAAGACTAAAGATGATCAGCCACAAGCCACCCGTTTCAAAGTATCGCTTGGCGTAATGCCCGATTATGTTTTTGACGGCGTTGGATTACGCATTGATGGCGTGATGGAAGACCGTCCAGCCCAAAAAGCCGGATTGGAAAAGGGGGATATAATCTTGGAACTTGGTGACTTGTCGATTAAAACGGTTCAAGATTATATGACCGCTTTAGGTAAATTCAATAAAGGAGATCGGGTGGTCGTAAGGGTAAAACGAGGCGAAACTATGGTCGAGAAAACCGTAATTTTCTAAAGGAAAACAAAACGGATATACATAAGCGAAAAGGCAGCCGGTAAAAACCGATTGCCTTTTTAATTTTTTTTTAGAAATTAGGCATATCATATATATGCCTATACTGTATTTATTAAAATACGAATCATTATTTATCATTCTTTTTTTAAGGCTTCCACTAATCTATCCATTGATTCATGCGCATTATTGTTCAAAATAATAATCGTTTTTTGTTTTTCAATAAATCTAACAATCAGGGTATTATAGCCCGGATTGCCACCCGTATGTTGTACCACCTTATGCCCTTTTTCATCCTTCAGCACTTCCCATCCAAAGCCATAAGGAATCTCTGTTCCGTCGTTTAAACGGGCAGGTGAAAAGGCTTCTTCTAATGTTTTCCGACGGACCAACTTTTGAGTATATAAAGCACGATCCCACCTTAATAAATCTGTAGCGCTTCCGCTAATGCGTCCGGGGCCTTTACGATTGCCCAGCCAAAAGGTAAAATCCGAATTGCGGAATCTATTGGCATTGACATATTGTTTGCTAGAATCCGGAAGATGCCCAACTGCAAATGCGCGGATATTGGCTTTTTCGGCATGGCTCCGAATGTCCGTCTGGGTCATTTTTAAGGGTTTGAAAATCCATTTCCTACACAAAGTAATAAAATCCTCGTCTGATGCTTTTTCGGCAATGCTCCCCAACAACAGGTAACCTGTATTGCTATATTCGTAACGTTCTCCTGGCATAAAAAGGATGGGAGGTGCATGGCGATTTAATATTTCAAGAATGTCTGGATTCCCTGCGACTTTAGACTTGTCCCAGTGCCGATCCATCAGCTCGTGGTAATCGGGCAGGCCACTGGTATGGGTTAATAAATGCCGGATGGTGATGTTTTGGTAAGGAATTTTTACGTATTGGCTTACAGGATCGTCATACGTTAACTTCCCTTTCTCCTTCAGCATCATGATAATCATGGCTGTAAATTGCTTGCTGACAGATGCCCACTCAAAAATATCATTTTTCCCCATGGGTTCGATGGACTCGTAGCGGCGCATTCCGGCAGACTCGTGCATAACAATCTTTCCATTGTTGGCAACCAGTGCTACACCACTAAAACCCGCAGACTTTGCTTCGTTGAACGCTTGCTGATGGAGATTGCTTTGTCCGTAAGACATCACACAGCCGACTACAAGCAAACAAAATGAAAAAAAATGTTTCATGTTTTTAGGGGATTGGTATTTTAACATGGTTTAGGGTTCGGGATTTAAGATAGACGTAAAATATTGCCTTTGGATTACAAAGAAAGATGTTTTTCACTAATGAAGGTGCGAAAAAGCGGTACGCATAAAGGGGTATTTACGAAAATGGGTAAATTTGGAGGCGAGGTTTTCATACCTGAGTACCATATATGAACCAAAGGCGAATTGGGATTTCTTCAACGAAACAGTTGCCTTTTGTGTATCTTAGCACATGAGCCGTTTCCAAAATCTTCTGATTATGGAACTGCTTATGTTGTTTTTTTAACATTATATCTTAGCACACATTAAACATGTATAAACAAGTATTAGATACGAATTGGCTACTACAAGAGGCAGGGACGACAGATGCCCTTCAGGCGAGGGTACCGGGAACAGTTCATACTGACTTGCTTGCTGCCGGACGCATACCGGACCCCTTTTACCGCGACAATGAGAAAAAACTACAATGGATTTCAGAAAAAAACTGGTTGTACAGCACTGAGTTTGATGCCGATGTTGTATTGCAGGCAAATGAGGTGATAGAATTGGTCTTGGAAGGCTTAGATACCTTTGCCACAATTGTTTTGAATGATCAGGTTTTGGGACACACGCAAAACCAACACCGCACATTTGTTTTCGATATAAAACCCTATTTAAAACCCATCAATAACCGTCTTGAAATTCGGTTTGATACTGTTCTGCCGTATATCCGACGCAAAACCGTTGAGAAGAAACTGCCGGAGTGGAAAGGGCCGCCGGAGGAAGCAGGCCGTGCTTATGTGAGGAAAATGAGTGCAAACTTTGGATGGGATTGGGGGCCGATATTCACCACTTCGGGGATTTGGCGGCCCGTTTTCATCCGTGCATACACCAATCGAATTGTGGAGGTACAGGTTTTACAACACCATCGGGAAAATGAAGTGGTTTTAGACCTGACAGTCGAGTTGTCTCAAATGGAGGGAGAGGTGCGTGTTGAGGTTTGGGAAAAAGATGTTTTGCTGATTGCTACCACGGGTGAACGGTATCAAAATATCGTAGAAACCAAGCTAATCATTCCAAACCCAGCGTTGTGGTGGCCTAATGGAATGGGCCAGCAAACCCTCTACACCGTTCGGGTTGTTTTGGACGGCGTAGATACAGATGTGTGGGAGAAAAAAATTGGGCTTAGAACCCTGCGCCTACAACGCAAGCGCGACCAATGGGGCGAGTCTTTTTTCTTCGAGGTTAATGGGATTCCGTTCTTCGCAAAAGGTGCAAACTGGATTCCGGGTGACGCACTTTATACCCGCTTTAATCGCTATCGCGACATACTTAAATCTGCTGCCGATGCGCACATGAATATGATTCGGGTTTGGGGTGGTGGAATCTATGAGGAAGAAGTGTTCTATGATCTTTGCGATGAGTTGGGCCTGTGTGTCTGGCAGGATTTTATGTTTGCTTGTGCCAATTATCCTGGGCGAGACCCTGAGTTTATAGAAAATGTACGACAAGAAGCGGCAGACAATGTACGCCGTATTAGACACCGAGCAAGTCTTGCGATTTGGTGCGGCAACAATGAGTTGGAAGCGGGCTTGGTGGGAAAGGTACCCACTGCTTGGAATGGTATTTGGGAAGATTATGACCCGATTTTTAATGAAGTACTTCCGGCTGTTGTGGGGCAATTAGACCCGCAGCGACAATATTGGCCTTGCAGCCCACACAATCCGTTAGACCGATCTACCCATAATTTTCCCGGCGCCGGAGATGCCCATTTATGGACAGTATGGCACAAGAAAGAACCCTTTGAGTGGTATCGGACTTCCTTTCACCGCTTTGTATCAGAATTTGGATTTCAGTCCTTTCCTGAGCCTAAATATGTGCGCACGTTTACCGAGCCGAAAGACCGTCGTTTGGATTCGGATGTGATGCTGGTGCATCAACGCAGTTTTGTAAACAAGGTAAGTGGCAATTATACCATATTGGAATACGCCGATTCGTGGTTCCGCAAGGCCAAAGACTTCGACGCAACGTTGTGGCAAAGCCAACTATTACAAGCACTTGCCATGCAATATGCCGTAGAGCACTGGCGGCGTAATATGCCCCGCTGTATGGGGGCGCTCTATTGGCAACTAAATGATTGCTGGCCTGTTGCCAGTTGGGCATCATTAGACTTTGAGGGGCGATGGAAGGCCCTGCATTATGCCGCCAAACGTTTTTTTGCACCCGTTTTGGTTTCGGGCGTGGAGGATGTCTCCAAGCAAACAGTGGATATTTATCTGACAAGCGATTTAGGGCACTTCACCGAAGTGGTCGTCCACTGGGTCGTTTATCACACAAATGGCAAACGTTTGGCCAAAGGCACTTTGTCTCAGAAAATTCCTGAAAGATCCGCTATCTTATTGGAAAGACTAGATTTGTCTTTGTATGCAAGGGCCGAGGGTGCACAGAACATCGTGGTGTATTTGTCGGCAGAAGAAACGGGAACAATTGTTTCAGAAAATGTCATTACCCTCAAAAAGCCCAAAGACCTGCAACTGGAACATGCCAGATTGACGATAGAATCCGTGGAAACACCTGAAGGCTTAGAGGTGACGATTGTTTCAGAAAAACCAGTGCTTTGGGCGTGGCTTGCACATGAAACAGTTGATTTTGTCGCCAGCGACAACTTTTTTTCCTTAATGCCGGGCCTTCCAAGAACAGTTCAGTTGGTTCCCCGAACGGGTGTAACGCTGGGGCAACTTCGAGAAGGCTTACAAGTCATGCAATTGCTTGATCTGGAAAATAAGATCATTTAATAATTATAAATATATGCAAGTCGCTGTATCCATTAATCAAACTAAAGACCCTAAAGTCTTGGATCGTTGTGCGCAATGGATGGCGGCCTCCGAGCCGTGGCTTTCCCTTGGCAGAGACGAGTCAGGTTGCAAAGCTGCCATGCAAGGTAGCGAAAAAGAGGTGTATGTGGCCTCGGTACAGAGCGCCTTGCTGGGTTTTGTCGTGTTGCAAATGGGTGGAACATTCAAAGGCTATATTCAATCCATATTTGTGGTTCCAGAAGCCCGCAGTTTGGGGATTGGAACGGTGCTTTTGGATTATGTAGAAAACCGGATTTTCCAGACTTCGCCCAATGTGTTCTTGTGTGTTTCCTCCTTCAATGATTCTGCAAGAAGATTATATGAACGCCGTGGGTACGAAGTCGTAGGGGTTCTGGAAGATTTTCTGATAGAAGGAGCAGACGAAGTGCTTATGAGGAAGTCTATTGGGCCGCTGAATGCGTTTAAGGGTACACCGAAGTTGTTATGAAGTACACCAAAATTAATCATAGGTGATAAAAGTCCATATTAGTGTAATATATGGTAAAAAAACAACGATTCCTTAATCGAATATTGCGTTGGCTCCATTATCAAGAGTGGTGGTTGTTGGCGGCTGTATCATAATCTTTCGTGAATGCCCTGACCTCAATTTTTGGAAGCAAAAATACCGATGGTTCAGGAAAGAATAAAATATGGGAACGGAACCCGAATGTGGAGTGCGCGTGTACGCTTGCCGCTAAAACTGCAAAAAGCGGGTTTTTGAAGTAAAAAAGACGAATCTTAATAAATATGACGATTGGTATTTGGAGTGAGCCTTCGGGTGATTGGTTGGCTTCGGCGTACGACTTCTTGGGACACCGCGTAGTACGGCTTCCTGCCTATTTGACGCATGATGCGTTGATGCGGGGTGAGGTGGAAGCAGCATTGATTCCTACCCTCTCGGTATTACGAGACCCCGACCTCTATACAGTATCCTTGCAAGTAGGCTTGGTGGCAGGGGCATATCCCTTCATGAAACTGCTGATTCGAGATGGGTTAGATAAAATAAAAAGGGTCGCTTTCGATCCACGATATACACAAGAAGTGCTGATGACCCGTATCGTGCTTGCAGAACATTACTTAGCACAAGCCAAATTTACCCCTTTTACCGAAAAAACCGCTACCGAGGTACTGGAAAAAGCAGATACGGTTTTATGGCCCAATATTGGCGAAGCGCCTAACGCCCCCTATCAGTTGGATTTAGGTCAGGAATGGATGGATCTGACGGTCTATCCCACCATTTGGGGCCTGATGGCCATGCGTAGGGATACCATGGATGTCGAAAAATCGGAAGCTCTTGCAGCCATATTAGACGCACCGATGCCGTTGGTGAAGCCCAAAAATGAGGCGCAAGAGGATTTCTGGGATACCCATTTCTCTGGGCGAATAGATGATTTTGCATTAGCTGGCCTCACAGCCACCATCGAAACATTTTTTCATCATGCAGTATTAGAAGAAATACCGGAAGTTCCATTCTTCCAATCTACCGATCACACAATCGAGGTGGAAAATGAGGACGAAAAAGAAACCGACGTAGCGGACGAAGAAGACTAAAAAGCCACTTTCAGCCCCCAACCAATATGGCGAAACAAATTCAGCCCGATAAAACGATTATGACCAACCGTAGGGCACGGCACGAGTATCACATAGAAGACGAATATGAAGCAGGTATTGTATTAACGGGAACCGAAGTAAAATCCATTCGCGATGGAAAAATCAACCTTCAAGATGCGTTTTGTGACATTCGGTCGGATGGTGCTTACTTAATTGGTGCTCACATTTCGCCGTATTCGCATGGCGGACAATACTTCAACCACGAGCCTGTTCGTGGACGTCGCTTGTTGTTGCATAGCCGCGAAATCAAAAAAATGGCCCGTGCCAAAGAACAAAAAGGCTACACTTTGGTACCGCTTTCGGTGTACCTCAAGAATAAACGGATTAAAATCGCCATTGGCGTAGCCAAAGGTAAAAAACTATACGACAAACGGGAGACCATTGCCGAGCGTGATTCGGCACGGGAATTAGACCGTGTTCGTAAGAGCAGCAGACGATCCGATGATGATGATTGATCTATGCCTGAAGATCGTTGGTTTTTAACCGCCAATGCCGCTTGGGTCTTGTGTCACACAAAACCAATGGTGCAACTGTGTGACTGAATGGGCGTAACAACAAGGTGAACAGTAAGCACGCCGAAGTTGAATTTCGTAACTTCCCAATCGGCGCTTTTTCAATCTTAAAGCATAATCACGATGAAACGCCCATATGTCCCAATATTCCTGTTATTTGCTGCAACCATTTTATTAAGTGGTTGTATGCCCAATACAGGCGCTTTCTCCGATGCACAACCAGCTAATTTCTTACATGGGGTGTGGCACGGATGGATCGCACCGATTTCGCTGATTTTCAGCATTTTTAGCGATCCCAGTATCCGAATTTATGAGGTTCAAAACATAGGATTCTGGTACGACCTCGGATTTTACATGGCCATCATCAGTGGCTTTGGCGGGTTGTCGTTCTTCCGGAAGAAAAAAGAACCGTAACCAACCCCAAAATGTCTCAATTTTTACCTTTGGATGTACAGTTGGCCCACATTAAACGTGGCGCAGAAGAAATCATTCCGGAAGCGGATTTGATCAAAAAACTCAGGCGATCGCTTGAAACGAATAAACCACTTGTGGTCAAATTAGGATGCGATCCCAGCCGCCCAGACCTGCATCTCGGTCATGCGGTCGTATTACGTAAGCTTAGACAATTTCAAGATTTGGGTCATAAGATTGTCTTGATCGTGGGCGATTTCACCGGAATGATTGGAGACCCCAGTGGACGTTCTAAAACCCGGCCTGCGCTTACGCTTGAGGATACCCGTATTAATGGAGCGTCTTACTTTGAACAAGCTTCTAAAATTCTGAATCCGGATAAAACCGAGATCGTTTATAATTCCGACTGGCTTGGGAAAATGTCATTTACCGATGTAATTCAATTGGCTGGAAAATATACGGTTGCCCGTATGTTGGAGCGAGATGAATTCTCCAAACGGTTTAGAGCTGGTGAACCTATTTCTATTCATGAATTCTTGTACCCACTGGCACAAGCACAGGACTCGGTTCACCTTAAAGCCGATATTGAATTGGGCGGAACAGATCAAAAGTTTAATTTGTTGGTGGGTCGTGATGTGCAGTCCGCTGTCGGATTAGAGCCTCAAGTATGTATTACGCTTCCGATTTTAGAGGGCTTGGACGGTGTCCAGAAAATGTCGAAGTCTTTGGATAATTACATCGGTATTTCGGAAGTGCCAGAGCAAATGTATGGGAAAACCCTCTCGATTCCGGATGCTTTGATTTACCGCTATGTGGAGTTGGCCACAGATGTACCAACGGATGAATTACCACATTGGAAGGCGCGTGCCGAACAAGACCCGCGCAACGCAAAGCACGACTTGGCTTGGACAATCGTTAGGATGTATCATGGGGAATCCGCAGCCAATAACGCCCGTGTACATTTCGAGAAAACCGTTATCCGCAAAGAAATTCCAGATGATATGCCGGTGTTTTCCGCCAGTGGTGAAGTTGGACTCTTGAACCTGATCCGCGAGAGCGGTTTAGCGGCCTCGAATGGGGAAGCACGTCGCTTGGTGGTGCAAGGAGGGGTTTCTATAGATGGCGCAAAAGTTTCTGATCCTATGATCACTCTTAATATTGCGGAACAAACTCCGTTTGTACTGAAAGTGGGAAAATTAAAGTTTGTAAAAGTAATCCAATCCTAAATTTTGGGGCATTGGGTTACAACCATTCAGGCTTCGCGGCAAACTTTGAGGGTTGGGTACGAAAAACACGGTGCGTGTATAAAGTATCCAACCCTTGTTTCATAAAAGACGAAAGGCTATGAAAACAGTTCAATTTCTATTTGTAATGGGTCTTCTGATCCTTTTTATGGGAATCAATTCGGTTGTTGCGCAGGAGGTGGATGCAGCTCCTCAGACGGAAACACCTTTCGATAAGGGGGTTCGGACCTTCCGAAGCGGGCAATATGCGGAGGCAAAGGCTATTTTTGAGGCTATTCCAGAAGGCGATGCCCAATATGCCGAAGCACGGTTTATGATTGCCCGGATTTTGGTGGAAGGCCCAGAAAAAGATTTTAAAGGGGCCAATCGGCAATTAGACCTTGCATTGAGAAAAAGTCCGGAAAATGTGCAATATTTGGTGGCGAAATTAAATATCATCCGCGATCCAGAAAACCAAGTGAGTCTGGGCGGAAAATCTGGTGAAGACCGTAATGTGGTATTGCAACGGCTGTCTTCTTTCCTGTCTAAGAACTGGATTCAAGAACGCTATAGAGATGCATTAGCCCGCGAATTGTCTCGTAAAATCTTACTTAAAGACCCCAGTAATGCCTTTGCGCATGAAGAAATGGGGATTACCTATATCAAAGATTATTGGCGTTTTCGGAATGCGATTGCCGTTCCTCAATATACCAATACCAATCGTCCGGATCGCAATCGGGACCGAACCATACAAGCTGCTGAGATTCAGGCAACTCCGGGAACCCTGACCACTCCAGAGACTTCACTCGAATTTAATCCTGGGCTGCCGAATGACCCATTTGCAGACTTGGTGGCGCTGGCGGAAAAACAAGACCCCTTTGGTATGTATTCTGTAACCCTGAATGACCAGTTTGATTTGGAAGAGATGAAGACGCAGGGCATTCCGGTGAAGGATTTTACCAACCGAGCCGAGTATGCCTATAAAAAAGCAACCTTCCATCTGAAAAAAGCGCAGGAAAATGATCCGATGCGGCGTTCTGTCTATAATCATTTGATGAAGGTTTATTTGATGAAGGAAGAATATCGCGAGGCAGCTAAGATGCTGCAAGACATGTACGCATTTTTTGGGGACGAGCCAGAGACCAATCTTTTTATTGGTGCAACCCAGTATAAATTAGGAAATCTCAATGCAAGCACACAGTTTTTTGATCGTGCCTTAGAAAAAATGGATACCTCTATGAGAACGGCCTACGAGGATATTGGGATTATCTTGCCGGAAACGGAACGGGCATCCTATCGTAATGATCCTGTTGGATATGCCACCAAGTTCTGGACCAGCCAGAATCCACGTTTCCTGACGGCCTATAATGAACGCAAGATGGAGCATTATTACCGGCTGGTTTACGCCGATCTCCTATATTCTGTGCCCCGTCTGGGAATCCGTGGTTGGGAAAGCCAGCGTGGTCAAATTCTAATCCGTTATGGTGTGCCCAATGTGGAAATTATCATGGAAAAGGATGGGCCGCTTGGTAGCAGGGGTAAGGGGTGGGATGCACCCGTAGGACAGAGTGTGGAGCAGGTATCGGAAATTTCTACTTCGCAAAGAGGTAATCAGTTTCAGGAGGAAATTTATGACTCCAGAAAAGCCGCAAAACTTTATAATATATGGGTTTACCCTAAGTTTAGATTTGTGTTTGAAGACTCCTTCCGAAATGGGGACTATGTTTTTTATACCCCGACACAGGAAGATATAGACAGCGGTGTGGATCCATATATCAATGACTACGAACTTAAGTCCCGCGAAATATTTAAACGATACAGCGACTTTTACACCTATAAGTCTAATGGGCGTCAAGTAAGCCTGCCTTATTTGGTCAATACCTTTAAAGGTAAGGGAAATCAGGCCGATCTTTATCTACATGCCGGGGTTCCGGTACAGCAATACGATGAGTCAAAACCTGAAATTAACCTCAATTTGAATTTTGGAACGTTTCTTATTGGGGCAAATCGCGACTTTTTGGTTGAGCGTCGGCTTACGACCTATGGGATGAAAACTGCGCAGATCGTAAAGTTCAAAGAGGCACAGCTTTGGCTTTATACCCAAACCATGACAGCACCGGCTGGTAATCAGACGTTATCCGTCGAGTTCGAAACTGCAAGTGGTGGGACGATGGGGGTGCAGCGACGGAATATTGTGGTGCCAGATTATTCCAAGCCCGTTTTCTCAATGTCGGATGCGATGCTGGCTTATGATGTGACCGAGTCGCCAGATAATAAACCCATCAATCCCGGAGATGTGTTGAGAAATGGGCTTTCTATCCGTCCAGCGCCTTGGAGTGTTTTTGATAAGGGCCATCCCATTTATTTTTACTTTGAGATGTACAATCTGGCCCAAGACGCTTCTGGAAAAACCAAATACCAAGTAGAGGCCCAGTTGGTGCCCAAAGACTCCGGCAATGGAATGCAACGGACAGTCAATAACCTGTTGCGACGGAAAGAAAAAGGCGTTTCGGTTAAGTTTGAAAACAGTGGGACCACGCCAGATGATGCGCAATATTTGGTATTGGAGGCCGGAAAACAGGAAGCAGGTCTTTATACGCTTACGGTTCGGATTAAAGACTTGGTTACAGGTAAAACAGTGGATCGGACAAAAGACCTTTTTCTCGAATAGGTGTGTGTGGGTAATCCACAAAGCGATTATTCTTAACACCAAATAATCTTGCGTGTGGGTAAATTTTACCTGCACGCTTTTTTTTACAAAACCTGCTTTATCATGACTTCTGGCATTCGCTTGGGTATTTTGGGAGGTGGCCAATTGGGTAAAATGCTTTGTTTGGCTGCACATCAATGGGATATCGAAACATGGGTTTTAGACCCCAATCCGGCTGCTTCTTGTGCTGCTATAGCAAATCAGTTTATTGTCGGAGATTTTAATGATTACGAAACCGTATTGAATTTTGGAAAACAAGTGGACGTTCTAACAATCGAAATTGAACATGTACAGGAAGAAGCGCTTCGGGTGCTGGAAGACGAAGGAGCTGTTGTTCATCCTTCATCTAAAGCACTTTCAGTGATAAAAAACAAAGGGTTACAAAAAGATTTTCTGGCAAAACATGGGCTTCCGACGGCTCCTTATATGCGTTTCGGCTCGGAGGAAGCGATTAGAAAAGCTGTTCGAGACGGAAGCCTTCGTTTTCCTTTTGTTCAAAAAACAGAAACAGATGGTTATGATGGCCGCGGAGTATCCGTAATCCAGACTACCGATGAACTTCGCGACAACCTCTTGATGGGAGCTTCTCTGATTGAGCCATTGATAGAAATTCGGGCCGAAATTGCCATTATTGCTGCGCGTAACCAACAAGGAGAGGTGGCTTTGTACCCCCCGGTAGAGATGGCCTTTCATCCGGAAGCCAACTTGGTTTCGCATCTGTTTTGCCCAGCATCTATACCAGATCAAGTGGCACACGCGGCTCTTAAACTGGCAGATGAAACCATTCGAGTTTTTGGTGTGGTGGGGCTTTTGGCTGTGGAGATGTTCTGGAGCAATACTGGTGAATTGCTGATTAATGAAGTGGCCCCAAGACCGCATAACAGCGGACACCATACGATAGACGGGCACGCTACATCGCAATTTGAGCAACACCTGAGGGCTGTTCTCGGTTATGCTTTGGGTCCTACAGATCTTTATCGAGCAACAGCAATGGTTAATTTACTTGGTGAACCGGGTTATAGCGGGCCTGTCTATTATCAAGGGCTGGAGGAGGTGCTTGCGATCCCTGGTGCAAAGGTACATCTTTATGGCAAGCACACAACCAAACCATTTCGTAAAATGGGACATGTCACACTCGTTGCCGATCAACTAGAAGAGGCCCTTGGTGGTGTTCAGAAAATTAAAAATATGCTTCATGTTATAAGTCCTGCCCTATGATAAATCGCCTTTACCACGAATTAAGTCCTTATCTCTTGCAACATGCCGAAAATCCGGTGGCATGGTGGCCATGGGGGGAAGCTGCCTTCGAACAAGCACGGAAAAACGATAAGCCAATTTTTCTTTCAATCGGCTATGCCACTTGTCATTGGTGTCACGTAATGGCGCATGAATCATTTGAGGACAATGAAGTCGCATCTCTCATGAATGAAGCCTTTGTGTGCGTGAAGGTGGATCGAGAGGAACGACCCGATGTGGATGGGGTGTATATGACCGTTTGTCAGATGATGACCGGACATGGAGGGTGGCCACTAACGGTGGTCATGACGCCGGATAAAAAACCGTTTTTCGCCGGAACCTATTTGCCCAAAGAGAGCCGGGGAGGAAAAATCGGTATGTTGGACTTTGTGCCGCAAATCCAGACCCTTTGGCGCAAAGACCGTAAACGTCTCTTCAAGACAGCAGATTATGTGTCGCAAAGGCTTCGCGAGATCGGTAGCCATAGTGCATCTCAACAAGTGTTGCAAAATACAGATCTGGCACATTCTTTTTCATTATTGACCCAACGATACGATGCCGATTATGGTGGATTCGGCAATCGGCCCAAGTTTCCTTCACCACACAACCTCTTGTTTTTATTACATTATTGGAAAAAAACATCTGATGTCTCGGCGTTGACAATGGTTACACATACCTTGCAAAAAATGCGGCTGGGTGGGTTGTTTGACCAAGTTGGACTCGGTTTCCATCGCTACTCCACGGATGAACGCTGGTTTTTGCCACACTTCGAGAAGATGTTGTACGATCAGGCCATGATGGCATGGGCGTACACGGAAGCTTTTGTGGCCACGCAATCCGATTTTTTTGCCGAGACTGCTCATGAGATTCTCCAATATGTGTTGCGTGACATGCAGCATGAAAAAGGAGGCTTCTATTCAGCAGAAGATGCAGATTCGGAGGGGGAAGAAGGACGGTTTTATGTCTGGACTTATCTCGAATTGAATGAATTGGCGGAAACTACGCCAGAAAAAGAATTATTGAACCGATTTGGTGCTACTGTAAAGGGGAACTATTACGAAGAGGCAACCGGCGAAGCCATGCACACAAATATTTTGTACATAGATATCCCCCTTTCTATGCAGGAAAAACAACACTGGCAACCCTTTCGCGAAAAACTTTTCCAAGCCCGCGAAAAACGAATCCATCCCTTAAAAGACGATAAGATTTTATCTGATTGGAATGGCTTGATGGGCGCTGTGCTTGCCCGTGCAGGGCAAAGTTTGAATGAGCCTCGTTATATCATGGCTGCAAAGCAGGCCATAGATTTTGCCCTCGACACATTGCTTCAGTCAGACGGACGGCTCCTGCATCGTTGGCGAAAGGGGCACGCAGGTTTACAAGCGAATTTAGACGATTACGCCTTTCTTGTTTTGGGCTTGACCGAGCTATATCAAGCCACATTTGAACCAAGGTATCTGGCGAAGGCCATTGAACTACAAAAACAGCAAGACCGCTGGTTTTGGGATTCGCAGCATGGAGGATACTTCTTTACACCCAGCGATGGAGAAGCCCTGCTTTTTCGTGAGAAGCAACTTCACGACGGTGCAATACCTTCCGGAAATGCCATTGCTTTGTACAATTTGATCCGGCTTGGCCGCTTAACGGCTCAACCTGAATACGAGCAAAGGGCACAAGACATACGTGCTGTGTTTACAGATGAAATCCGTCGGTATCCCGCTGCATATTCTTTTTTTATGTTAGCCGTAAATTGGATGGAAACAGGCGGTCAGGAAGTTGTTTTGGTTGGTGAAACCACGCATCCGGAAATTCAAAACATGCTGTCAACACTCCGTACAACCTATCATCCGCAAATGGTTATCCATTTAGTTACCCAACAAAATGCCCCAGAGTTGTTTAGGCTGGCTCCATTTGTCCGCGCATATACGCCAACCCTTAGAGATGCATGGGCTTTCCTGTGTCGTGGACATGTTTGTGAACAGCCTGTTTCCACTGATGAGGCATTGAAAACATTACTGGGTTGAAAGGGCAATTCTTTACTAACTGTTGAGATATAAATGGTTTAGCATGACATCAGAGGGTATTGATCTGATGAAGCAGATTTTGATTTAATTATTTGATTGTGAAAATAAAACACAAGGGGTTAATGGGTTGTTTTTTTTATGCATGGTCATTGTTGTCTGGCATGATTCTTGCTTTTATGTTATGTGTTCTTCTGTTTATACCCACGCTACCATTGGCACTCATGCTCAGCAAATTCACGACCCAACTCGGCCAGTTACGGATACGTTATGCGGTACAGCACCGGAAAGTACAGCCTTGGCCTTTAGACCCACAACAGCGTGCTGTTTTATTTGTGATCCCCAAGGAAATTGCGTCGCAACGTACATTCTGGCAGTTTCTGGATGAACTTCACCTGAAATGGCGGGGAATCTTTGTGGCTATTTTATCCGACCAAGTGGTGTTTATTCCACCCGCTTATGTGGGGCAGGCATTATTGATCAAGCCTGAAGATTGCAGCCCTCTCGGGCTTCCTAAAAAGGCATTTTTGGACCGAATTTGGGCACGAAAGCCAGATGTGGCCATAGATCTCAATACTACGCTTCGTCCTGCATCTACCTTGTTGGTGGGTGGTTCTTCGGCAAAATATCGGATCGGTCCACAGCACGAAAATGCTGGATTATATTATGATTTGATGCTTGATTTTGGCCAATGTGTACGAAAAGGTCAAAGCCCTGTGGAGTATCTTAGAATGCACTTAGGGCAAATGGAACCAATGCCGATCTTATTCAAGCGAAGACCAAGCCCTGTGCTACCTACCCTCCCGTTTGCCATAAACAATTAGTTTCGTTTTACCAGCCTCTCCTGATTACCGAGAGGCTTTTTTTATGGTTGGGTTTGTCCTTTGGCTAATAACAGGTTAAATTACAAGTTTACGCCCTACATTGATTGAATTCAGATAATATGCTTACTGGTTTAGATTATTCCGTTATTGTTGTGTATTTATTTGGATCGGTTGTTTTTGGTTTGTGGATGGCCGGAAAACAACGCGACAACAGCGATTACTTTTTTGGAGAACGCAACTTGCCTTGGTGGGCCGTTAGCTTTTCGATTGTTGCCACAGAAACCAGTTCACTGACAGTCATAAGCGTGCCTGCAATTGCCTATGGTGGTACATTGACCTTTCTACAGATCACTTTTGGGTATTTATTAGGCCGTATCCTCGTGAGCGTACTGTTTCTACCGCGCTATTTTGCAGGTGAACTCACCACTGCCTATGAGTTTATTGGTACAAGATTTGGTGATCGGATGCGTGTAACCACCTCGGTTACGTTTATGATTACCCGTTTATTGGCCGATGGTGTTCGGTTGTTTGCCACTGCCATACCTGTAAAAGTCGTCCTTTCGGCGAGCGGGCTTGAGGTCGCCTATTGGCAAATTATTGTTGCGATCTCTCTGGTCACTATTGCTTATACTTTTTTTGGAGGCATCAAAGCCGTGGTTTGGATGGATGTGGTCCAAATGTTCCTGTATCTGCTGGGTGCTGTTTTGGCCATCACCGTTTTACTTCAGGATGCTCCCGTAGATTGGATGACCAAGGCCGTTTCTGCCGGAAAGACCCAAATTCTGGATTTTAGTTCGGACTGGCTCACCTCCCCCTATATGTTCATTACAGCAGTGATTGGAGGAGCGGTTTTGTCTATGGCTTCTCATGGAACCGATTACCTCATTGTTCAGCGCTTGTTTACTACCCGAAACCTAAAAGAAAGCCAACTTGCGTTGGTCGTAAGTGGTGTGGTGATCATAATCCAGTTTGCGTTGTTTTTATTTGTGGGGCTGATGCTTTGGGTACATTATGGAGGCGCAAGCCCGGCAGATCTGGGGCTTACGCGGGCAGATGAAATTTACCCCAAGTTCCTTATTGAAGGTTTGCCTTCAGGCGTGTCCGGATTGTTGCTGGTGGCCATTTTTGCAGCGGCCATGAGTACCGTCTCGTCTTCACTCAATTCGCTTTCTGCTGCTTCGGTAATGGATTTGTACAAGCGGCTGGCTAACAAAACCACCCCGGAGTCGGAATTTCGCATGGCCCGCATCATGACCTTAGTCTGGAGTGGGTTATTTATCATTTTTGCGAACCTATTTCAAGATACCAAACAGCCCATCGTAGAATTAGGATTGGCGATTGCCTCTTATACCTATGGCGGGCTACTGGGCGTGTTTTTGCTGGGGTTATTGAACAAACGTGCCAAGCAAACTGATGCCCTAATTGCTTTCTTTGTTGCCATCGCTATTATGGCAGTGATTATTGCAACGTATAAAATTGCATGGCCTTGGCATACCGTAATTGGTTCGGGTATCTGCTTATTATTGGGTAGCCTATTGTCTGTACGCCAGCCGAAACCATCTGCTCAATAAGTCAAAGAAACAATGAGCATACTCAAGCGCTTAGGTCTAACCCCAAAAAGACCCCGATTAAAACCCGTGGGTAACCGTCTGGAAACAGGTAAAGAACCCCATCAGGCCAATCAGTCTAAACTAAATTGGTGGGGTAAAGCAACGATCTTTCTTGGGCTGATCTTAGTGACATTGCTCGCGTTCCCTCATCAACAATCTTACGACTGGGCAGATGCCAAGGTGGATGATGTCTGGCGGCGTGGTGATGTTATCGCCGATTTTGACTTCCCGATTTACCGAACAGAACAACAACTTGCGACCGAGCGAAAGCGCATCCTTCATGAATTAGAACCAATTTTTATCCCAATAGACAATCCAGAGGGTCGTTACAACGAAAACTTAGATTCGCTCAATACACGCCTACAGCGGACCGTTTCTGCATTCTTAGAATGGGAATTTAGCCGAAGCCGGGGCCTCATGGATAAAGCAGCCATAGATTCGGCACGATACTATCGGTCGAAGGAAAATTTGCCCATCAAAGTCAATGAAAGGCAATGGACCTATCTACTGGAGTCGTCCAAGTCGGTAACACCTGGTGTTACAACAACCGCACGTATTGAGCCAAGCGCCGCTTTAAAAGAGGTACTTTTTGAGCAGTTGGCAAGCCTGAAAGACCTCTTTGACCGGCCCTCTATTGGCCTGCCACGGGATAGTCTTCACGCCGAAAATATTATTGTTCGTAACAATGAAGCCCATCTTGATCGGAGTATTTCGATTAAAAGTGTGCGAACTCGAGATCAAGTATTAAAACAAATTGAACAGCAATTTGCCGCACAGTTCCCCCAAAAACAAGATACGGTCGCAATCGGAATCGCCTTGTTCGACGCCGTCTTTCAGCCCAGCCTAATTTTTGAAAAGGAAGCGACCCATGCTCTTTGGAATGCAGCCATTGCGCAAATATCATATACACAAGGGGTGGTAAAAAAAGATCAGGCCATTATTCGTCAAGGCGAGGTGGTGACACCAGAAGTGTTGGCCAAATTGCGTTCATACTCCCGATCCAGATCTTCTGGTACAGGCGTTATCCCAAATTGGCGGATTACCATTGGCGAATTGTTGCTGGTCTTTAGCATCTATTCGGTCTTCTTTTTGTATCTCTATCTTTTTCGAAAGCCTATTTTTGATCGAAACCTTCATGTATTGCTGATTGCATTGCTTTTTGGCGCTTTCGTAGTGGCGTATGGCATTGTCTTGCGTTCTGGATTGGATCATGCTTTCAAATTGGTGATTCCTGTCACCATCCTGTCGGTTATGTTCACCATCGTTTTTGATTCGAGGGTTGGCTTGTTTGGAACAATGACCATGTCACTTGTGGCTGGTTTGCTTTTTGCGTTCGACTTTCAGCTTACGTATCTAACGGCCTTCGCGGGCATGATTGCCGTTTTTAGTGTTCGTGATATCCGGAACCGGGGACAATTTGTAAGTACCGCTGGCTTGGTTCATTTTGCATATGCTTTAGGAGCTACGTCTTTTGCACTGCTTCAGTCTAATACCGTTGAAAGTTATTTATACACCATGCTGTATGTTGCAATTAATGCAGCACTTACCTTATTTGTGTACCCCATTGTATGGGTCATTGAACGAGTTTTTGATGTTACCACAGACCTAACATTGCTGGAACTTTCTGACACAAACCGTCCATTGCTCAAGGAACTAAGTTTGCGTGCACCCGGAACGTTCAATCATTCATTGCAGGTTTCTAATCTGGCCGAAGCTGCTGCTGTTGCCATTGGAGCCAATGCTTTGTTGACACGTGTTGGGGCGTTATACCACGACATTGGCAAGATGAGCAAGCCCGAGTATTTTGTAGAAAACCAACAACAAGGCCAAAATCCTTTGGACGCCCTCACACCCCGTATGGCTGCTTTAATCATCGTGAACCATGTAAAGGAAGGACTTCAATTGGCCCAAGATGCGAGATTGCCCAAAGTGGTACAACAGTTTATCCCCATGCATCATGGCTGTATGCGTATCGAATTCTTTTATCGCAAGGCACTGGAAATCCAAAAAGAAGAGACCGCTACAATTTTAGAGTCCGATTATCGCTATCCCGGTCCGCGGCCAAATACCTTGGAAACCGCCATCTTAATGTTGGCAGACGGGGTCGAGGCCGCTTCCAAAAGCTTAGAAAAACCAACCTTAAAGAAATTAGAAGGGGTGATTGATAAAATCATCGAAGCGAGAATTGGAGACGGGCAGCTAAAAGACTCTCCCCTGACATTTCATGACTTGACCAAAATAAAAGAAGCCTTTATGGGGATTTTAGGCGGAATGTACCATTTCCGACTCAAGTATCCGGGTCAGGAAGAGGAGTTAGAACCCAAAACGGCGGAAGTAAAACTTCGTATATCAGAAGAAATACCCACCGATCAAACAATCATACCCAAGGAAACGCCGGCCCGTGCCTCCGCTAAGAAAAATCCGCCGCTTACCGAAGGGTAATCTGTTTAAAGTGAATGCCTTGGGGCTTTGCTAAGCAAGAGGTCGCAAGATTCGCGGCTGATCTGTTGATACACCATTGCATTTCGCTTTTTACTCAAGAGATGCGCAAGCCGTCTTTTACAGGCAGGTGTGTATAAGAGCAATTGGGCGGTTTCTATCAAGGCCCAGTCTGCATTGGTGATCGTATCCAATGATACGCCAAAAAGTTGGCCGGTAAATCCGGTTTCTAACTTCAACGCCGAGGCCAGAAAAGCCTGAGACTCCGGATCCCGCGTAACCAATGTCACTGCTTCGTTGTGAAGCACTTCTGCAACCAACTGAAGTACTTCGGGGCCAATGCTCATCAAGACGCCTTGTATCTCGGTTTTGGGCAAACGTTCACGGACTGCCCTTAGGTTTGTAAACGGCGTAATGAGCAAGTCTGCCTCACGTACCGATCTCAAGGCATCGAAGGTGACTCCTTCTACAGGTTCATGCAAAAGTTCATGTAATTGCCGAACCCCACTTTCCACCAATTCTGGATAGGGTGCAGCAAAGGCAAAACGCCATGTCTGAGGCCGGAAAACCTCGTCAATTTGCTCTTCTAGTAAATACCGAACCTCTTCATCTGCCAAACCCAAGCCAACCAAACGCCGTAAGGCTTCCTGAACAATGGCGGCACCAGTTTCCATCCGCTCCGTTTTTCCTGCCTGATCTCGTGATACCACACGATATTGCCTGCTGCCAGAAACAGCTAAAAATCCTTGCCGTTCTAATTCCTGATACGCCCTTCGGATCGTATGAAAGGAAACCCCTAACTGGTCGCCCATCGCACGAGTTGAGGGCATAAAGTCGTTTACTTTTAAAACGCCTATCGCAATTCGGTACTTGATTTCTTCGACCAAATGATCGGTCAATGTGCCCGTGTTAGGCCCCCGTAACGGCGTCATAATGGTATCTAACCGTGAAACGATGGTGAAACCATTAAAGGTACAAAAAAAACATTGCTCGAATGAAATAAAATCCCTATATTCATCCACCTAAGCCAAACGCGCTCGTAGCTCAATTGGATAGAGCATCTGACTACGGATCAGAAGGTTAGGGGTTCAAATCCTCTCGAGCGCGCAAAATAAAAACCGCAATTCTAATACAGGATTGTGGTTTTTGCGTCTTGTAATAGGCCATATGAGGATGAAAATAGAAACCGAGTCGCGCTATTTGTCTAATAATACTAATACTCGGTTATTATGTCATCAAGATGGAATCCTCGCGAAGCAGGACGCATATGTCGCAAGCTATTGTCCTAACAATCAAACCCCGATAATCAAGATTTTTATTGACGGGTGACCATCTTTGTGAGTAAAAGATGGTGTTTAGTCTTGGATATTTATAGTTATTTATAGATAATTTTAAGTTTGTATATGATTTTTTAAAAATGTCTGTTTTTATCGTGTGTTATATGATTTGTAATAATTTCTTATGTAACTTTAAACCTGTGACACCCTTTATGACTCTAATCGGCACTATCGGTTCCGAAGATCAGTTCTTTATAATCTTCTGAAAGGTACGCTCAACATTCCAGTATAAAAATCACACATCTTTAAAGGAATCTGCTGAACAAAATTAGTCGCCGCCTTCTGTTTTAGCACTTCTTATATACAAAACACATATTCATCAACCTTGTTTTAAATCATTTATTTTATGAAGTACACACTTACAAAACTCTTTGCCAGTCTTGTGATCATCGTTTTTTCTGGTTCGATCACGGCTTTTGCACAGTTTACTGTTACCCCTACAGCCATTACCACCACAGGTACATCAGGTAGCACCGCAACGGGAACCCAATCTGTTTCTGTCAACTGAACCTTTACAAGGTTCCAACCAAGGTGCTATTATTACCGCAACCTATACTGTTAATGGGGTTTCGGCAAGTCCTGTGACCTGTGTGAAATCAGGTACAGGTGGCACGCGCACCTATACTTGTCCAGCAGCCAATATCAATCTTTCATGGAGTGCTGTTTGCGGCGGTGCAGTCAGTTCTTATTCGGCATCCGCAACAACCACCCACCCTGCGCCAACCCCTACTGGTGGGCCAACCACTATTACCGCAACTTGCACGGTTCCTTTGGCGGTTTCTAAAACAGATGTTGCTGCAAAAGTAGAAGGCAATGATGTCGAACTTTCATGGAAAGGTACAAATGCGAGTACAATTGAACGGTATGAAGTACAGAAACTTGTCAAAGACAGCTTTCAAACTGTTGCAACCATTCAAAATGTTAATACATTGACCAAAACCTTTAGCAATCTTCCTGCGGGCAAGCACACCTTCCGTGTGGTTTCTTTTGGAACAGATGGCAGTACATTACAAAGTGATGCTATCGAGGTTGAGATTATATTACCCGGCGCGTTTGAGCTAACCAATCTACCCCAATCCTTTCAACCCAATGACCAAGTTCACTTTGACAGTTGCTAAAACCCAAAATGTGCGTGTAGAAATTTATAACCTACAAGGACAATTGGTTACAACCTTGTTTAATGGACAAGTACAAGCGAAAGAAGTGAATACCCTAAACTTCAACGCAGCAAACCTGCCCAGTGGTACCTATATTTATCAGGCCATGGGGGAAACTTTTAAGGCGAATAAAAAAATAGTTTTAGTAAAATAAAGGCTTATTTCTTAGTCCTCGTTTTCTAAATAATCAAGCTGTTTTAGAGGTCTCTTGCGTCTGCATGTTAGCAAGTAGCTTTTAAAACAGTTTGATTATTTTATAGTACCACCACCTTTTCCCCTCATCAAGTTTCGTCGGTGATTGTCTTTACTTGCTTCTGATAAAGGCTTGAACCAAAAGGGGGCCAATGCCCTAATTTTCCTCTCATCCAATTTACGACTGGGCGCCCAAATTCATGCCCTAACCTCGTATTTCCCTATATGCACATGCAACAATACTTGCTTTGTCCGATGTTTTGACAGGTTGGTGCAGGGTGCTTTGCACACCATAAATACAATGGCTGTATAGACGTTTCGTGTCCTTGGGCGATGTTTTTTTGATCATAGCGATACATCATGGCGGCTTCTTCTATACGGACAAGGGGGCAGTCAGCACCTATTCCAGGTGTTTGATAGATCAAAATTTACCTCCCGTCATTTGGGGTTTGATTCCATTCTATAGGCGAATGGCACTGCGTCTATGGCAACTGCGGGGTTATTTGGTGAAAAGGAGGCATTAAACCATGCCATCATCACATCTGCTTCAAGTTGGTGGTGATGGTTCAGAATTCGTCCATGCATTTTGCCTTCAGTGATAAAGCCGAGTTGTTGGTAAAAAAGAATGGCTTTCTGGTTGCTTTCTCTTGCAATCAGTTCCACCCTAAAGACATCTGGAAAATGGGTTTCTATTTGTTTTAATAAGGTCTGGAACAGCGCTTTTCCTATTCCTTGCCCTTGAAAGTCAGGATGAATAGCGATGGTAAGTTCGGATAGAACATGCCGGAAGACCAGAGGTTCTAGGCGATAACAATGAATTTCCCCTACGATCTGTTTAAGATCGTCACTCGCGACGAGACCAATACCGGATTTTTGTGCTTGTATCAGGTTGTGTCGAATATATTGTGTAGTGATTTCTTGTTCTATGCGTGCCAACCCGCCGGGTTTTTTTGCCACTTTTTGATAAAGGTGAAGGATCTGGCCTTCATCGTTCAATGTTGTGGCGCGGATATGAAAGCTCATGTGTTTACCATGTATAGCCCAGCGTAAAAACGTGTCCATCGTTATAGCCAGCGGGGAATGGTAAATAGGCATAATCTAACTGTACCTTACCCACGATAAACCCCGCTCCAAGAGACCATGAGCGCAATTCGTCGTTGGTTCGATAACCCGCACGGAGGCTTAGTACCTCTAAGGCCTGTGTAGAAAGTCCAAATTGAAGGTGTGTCAAATCATTGGGAAAAACGTGCTGCGCCTCGATGGTGAACTGGGTGTCGAGGAGTCGGCTGCCATCTTCATTCCCCAAGATTTTAAAGGGGAAAAAACTGGCGCCGCCTTGAATGGTGGTTGGAAGGGCGTCAGTTCCATTTCCTAATTTTCCGAAGTGTCGTAGTGATGCGCCTACCTCAACGTCCCCTTTAGCCATTTGAGCCTGAAATCCTGCATCTAAAGCCCATCCCCGTTCGCTAAATGTATCCAAACGCTGGTTCAGAACCTTTGCTCCAAGTCCTACCCGAAAACGCTCGCCAAATGCTCGGGCATATGCCACATTGAGATTCCCAAATTGAGCTGAGAACACGCCGAGTGGATCGCCAGGCGATTCCCGCGCTTCCAGGTCTCCGGCGGTAGTGGTCGTTACCAAGACCCCCAGGTTTCCATTTTTTCCCGATTGTAGCCGCACTGCACCAGAGAACGTCCGTACACCAGCGGCCCAAACCTGCTGAGACAATCCGGCACTTTGGCCCTTACCTTTGGCCAATCCAGCGGGATTCCAGTACGTTGCGAAAGGTCCGCCACGTAAAGAAGCCCCACTTCCGGCCATTGCGGCGCTTTTGGCATCTGGAGCAAATTGAAGGAATGCAACACCACTCTGAGCAGGAGCCGTTATAGCCGTAAAAATAAAGGCAAGAAAAGATAAAAATATGTTTTTAATGTACATAGATCATTTAGTTTAAAGTCCCATTCTTAGGGACAAAAGGTGCATAAGCCCGGTTCCAAAAGGTTCTACCCGTAGAGCATAGTCTAATTTAAACCGTAGTTCACCCAAGTTTTGGCGGATAGAGAAGCCGGCGGAAGGTAAAAAAGCGGCTTCCGTTTGTTCCAAGCCGGCACGTAGTGCAATAGGGGAACTAAGCCAGTATTCGGCTCCCAGTCTTAAACGGGTGGACTGTAATCGAAGCGTTTCGGCGCCTGAAATCGTTTGCAGAATACCCGCTTGAACAGAGGACGAAGGGGTTTCTTGGGAGATTTTCTCCACCCGAGACTCCACTTCGCCGCTAAGCGTGAGTTTTTGATTGTGGGATTGCCATGCTGCTCCGGTTCTTAGCCGAACAGGCAAGTTGTCGGTGGTTTCCCGTCCGTTTTCTTCGTAAAGTTTAGAGGTATCCCAGCGATATTTACCTAACAAGTCGTCGGTTGTGAAGCCCAATCGCAGGTTTTCCCTAATCTTAACGGTTATTCCAGAACTCAGGCTAAGTGTGGTGGACGGTTCGACATTTTCATAATAATCTGCCAAGAAATAAGAAAACCGAATACCAAACGTGGTTCTACGGCCGATTCTGGTACCAAATGCCCCATAAACCAGGTATTCATTTGTACCGATGTCTTCCGTGTGATAACCACTGGCATCACGACCATCAATTTTGGAAACGCCACCATGAATTAATCCTGCTGTAATACCGGCTTGTGGTTTCATGGGCGAGGCAAAAGAAATGCTTTGCAGGTTGCGGTCAAATGTCAGGGCGCTATAAGATACCATAAGGTGCTGTTCTGCGATATAAGGGGCAAGGGCAGGATTGTAAAAGCCGCTGGTTTGTCCAAACCCTTCGGCTACGAGCGCATTACCCATTGCTACACCACGCGCATCGGAACCCATTCGGGAAAACGCGCCTGTAGATTGTGCCGCTACGCCTAAGGGCAGCGAGGAAAGGGTTGATATAAAGAATAGGAATGAAAAAAAACGTTGGATGCACATGGAGGTTTGTAACTTCTGGCGAACTAGGACGAGGTGTCCGGAACGTCTAACCCAAGATGAATAAATGAATACCGGAAGTAACAACCAAAATAGGCAATAATGAAAGGAAAGATTTGTGAAGGCTTATTTGGACGCTTTAACGGTTTTGATATGGGATGGTTCCGAAGAGGCGTATCGCCTACATACAGGCTAAAACAAAAAACCCCGATGGAATATCGGGGTTTTGAGCGGATCACGGGACTCGAACCCGCGACCTCAACCTTGGCAAGGTTGCGCTCTACCAGCTGAGCTAGATCCGCTTGTTTTGAATGGAATAAAAGATAAGCACAAGAAAAGCCTCTTGTCAAGCAATAATAAGCGTACATGATATCTTCAAGGAAACTTTTAAAATGAGGTTTGGAATTTAGGTGCTGAAGACGGATTTTGAACCCAACTAACCTATAGTTTATGAAAAACCAAAACTCCTTACGGACTTATCGGGCGGCTTATACCGTTCGTCCATTCAATCTTACGCCGGCGCACCGCATTAGCATTAAAAGTATTTGTGATTTTATGCAAGACACCGCTGATCTTCACGCACGTGAAATTGGGTTTGCTTACGACCAACTTCCGGAAGGGCGGGCTTGGTTGATGATTCGCCTTAGAGTCGAAATGAGCCACTATCCCCGAAATCGTGAAAAAATGGAAGTGGAGACATGGGCGAGTGGTACCGATCGTTTTTTTGCCTTTCGAGAATTTTTGTTATTTGATGAGATGGGAAATCGGATTGGGTGTGCAACTTCCAATTGGGTAATGCTGGATTTGATTCGCAAGCGGCCGGGGAAGATCATTCCAGAAATTGAGGCCCTGCCTTGGCCCGACTTGCCGAAGCCCATTCTGGACTTGCCGAAACACTTATCGCCCCAAAAAGTGGATTTTACACAACGATTTTTGGTTCGATATGGCGATTTAGACATTATGGGGCATACCAATAACGCAGTTTATATTGGCTGGCTGGCAGAAAGTGTACCACAGAAGTATTTGGAACGGTATGTTCCCCAAGTAATAGATATTTCCTTTAAACAAGAAAGTGTGGCTGGTGATTGGGTACGGGTGGACGCTGAGCATCTTTCGGAGGGCGTTTTTCGGCATCGCCTTGTTCGGGAGCGAGATGGTGTAGAAATGGCCTTGGCCTTATCGGAATGGCGGTTACGGGAGACGGAACCCAGTAAAGAATGAGCGCGACCCTCAGAAATTGTTTTGTACTTATTTTAACGCGGTGTATGGTATTGGTTTGTAACAGCCAGTCAGGATGATATATGACAAACCGTTGTTCAGCAATCAAAAAAAGCCCCTTCGGAAAAAGGGGCTTGTAGAAAAGAATGTGTTTATTTTATTTTAAAAGTGCGAATTTCATAGGGTTTTAGAGAAAAAGTAAGGCTGTTTTCAGATGTTTTTTCAACATGCTCTATTGGTTCCGGCACTTCCATCAGGTTGGTACAAGATATTTTCGTTATGGAAAAAGGTAAGGAAATCGTCACGGTTCTGGTGCCACCGTGTGCTTCATAGACCCGCAAAATATATCCTTCACCATCTTCCGCTTTTTTCAGGGTTTCCACCAAACATGCATCATCCGAGACCGAAAGGCCATTTTCCAGAATCGGCCCATTTGTGATGCTCCGAAGTGGTTGATTGAAGACATATCCAGCCTGAACGGTTCCGTTGCGCCAATCACCGGCGTGTGGATAGAAAGCGTAATTCACCTCGTGTTCACCTTGGTCTGTAAAGACATTCGGGTCATCAAGAAAGTGGAAGGGAGGGTGCGGGGCCTGTGGGTCTGGGTGTACGGGTGTACGGATGAGGGACATCCGCATGACATTATGATGGATGTCGTGCCCATACTTGCCGTCGTTGAGGATCGAAACGCCGCCACTGGCATCCGAGAGATCCGTCCAACGGTGTCCGGAAACCTCGAATTTGGATTGTTCCCAAGTAGTATTGCGCGAAGTGGGGCGTTCAATGGTTCCATATTGGATTTCATACGAAGCCGAAGCACTGTGAACGGCCACCGGAAAAGCCACTTTGAGCAAAACATGTTGCTCATGCCAATCCATGACGGTCCTAAAATCTATTCGTGGGATAGATTGATACATTACCACACATTGACTGACCACGCTTCCATTGTGGGTTTTATAGTCAAACCGAACAGTTGCTCGGATAGGCCCATTTTCGACAACGGTCACTTGCTCTAAGTTGAGTAAACCCAAAGGTTTTTGTTCAAACCAATCGTTAATATCCCAAGCATCCCAACTGTTAGGACGATCTTCGAATGTTTGTAGATCGTTACCTTTTCCAGTTAACCATTCCCGCTGAAGCCTTTTATCAAAGAGGGAATCAATGCTGCCATCAGGGTTAAAGGTAACTCGGAAGAATGCGTTTTCCATTCCTGTTTCATTGGCTTGCGGTCTTCCCGTTTCGACCATTGGCTTTAGGACGGCTTTTTGGGTTTTTCTGAATTTTTCGAGTGCTTTTTCCTTCAGATTTTTATTGGATTTGGCGACATGGCTCATGACATGATCCCGTATTTCTTTGACCTCTTCTTTGGATAGGTCTAACTTTTGGCCAATTTCCTCTGTGGATAATGCACCTTCTCCTGTTAATCCAAGCCACATACGGAAAAGATCGGCATCCGAGAGCGCGATATCCGCAAGTGCTTGCTCAATTAATTGTGGTAAATTATTTTCTGGAAGGGCTTTGGGTGCTTCAGGGACTGCCACATACTGCGTAGCGGCAAAAGGTGTGACGGTGGCTTCAAGTCCAATCTTCGTACTTTCTTCGGATTCGTGTAAGACCTGAAAAGCGATCCATTTACCTTGTGTGTCTTGTAGGGTAAATGGCATTTTTAATGGGATGTCAGCCTCTGCCCAGTCTGTTACGGTAAAAGATAAACTGTTTAATACCGAGAAGCGATATGGTGGCTGAATATTCGGGGTCTCTAATTGCGCGATGGCTTTGTCTAAAAGCGCTTTGACCTCGGTTTCTATTTCTCCATAAATGCGGTGTACGTCTGGATAAGCCTGGGCAATGCTGGTACCGGGTAGAATGTCATGGAACTGGAGCAGCATTAATTTTTTCCAGTTATTTTCTAAGGCTTCGTCCGGATATGGTGCGCCATTATTGATTTCGGCTAAGGCGGCCCAAATTTCGGCTTCACGGAGGAGTAATTCGTTTTTCCGGTTACGCCGTTTCACCAAGGCATGAGTGGTCAAGGTTCCACGGTGGAATTCAAGGTAAAGTTCCCCTTTCCATACCGGAATTTGGTAGCCATATTCATTGGCAAGGGCATCGGCGCGGGATTTGATAGCGTCTAATGCGTCTTCTACACGGGAAAATTTGACACGTGGATACGCCGGAAATTCCTGCATCCGCTTGCCCAATTCCACGTCTTCCCGCACCGGGCCGCCGCCGCCATCTCCATACCCATACAGGTATAGCAAGTCTGGCGCAATGTCTTTAGATGGATACCGTTTGTACCACTGCATCATTTCATCCGGATAAGTTCGTGTTACATAGCTTTGTGGAAATACACAGCGAATCCGTGAGCCATCAATGCCTTCCCAATCAAAGTGACCATATGGAAAAGGATTGGTTTCGCTCCATGTCAGTTTTTGCGTTACGAAAGTGTCTAATCCAGATTTGCGCAAGATTTGTGGCATGGCCGAAGCATATCCAAAAGTATCCACAAGCCACATGGTTCGAGACGTTGTGCCGAAATGTTGTTTCCAGAATTTCTGTCCATACAATAATTGCCGGATTAGCGATTCGCCGCCCGTAATGTTACAGTCAGGCTCCACCCAAGCAGCACCTACAAACTCCCATTGCCCGCCGCTTACTTTTTCTTGTACTGCGGCAAATAAGTCGGGGTGGTCGTTCAATAGAAAATCATATAATTGTGCCTGACTTTGCGAGAAATGGTATTCTGGCAATTCGTCCATGTACCGAACCGCCGTAGAAGAGGTTCTGGCCATTTTTTGACGGGTTTCGGCCAAGGTCCAGAGCCAGACTACATCAATGTGCGAGTTTGCGCAAAGATACAGGTTAAAATCAGGGGGTTGATGGGTTGGTAAAAGGGCTTGGGTTTTTTCCTTCAATAACTGGGCTGCGGCTTCAACGTTCACCCGGTTATAGTCCGAATGGAAGTCTATGGCATTCAGGGTTTGTTCTAATATATACCAAAGTCGGATTGCTGTGGGGTGTTCTTTATCTAATGACCGAACCGCTCCCAACGTTGCCCGTAGGTCGTAGCGGAATTGGTAGATTGCTTCGTTGATGACCACCAAGTCGCCCGAAATGGATTGAGGGGTACGCATCCGACCCGAGTGTACCATCACGTCTAAGCGGAAGGTTTGTCCGGCTTCTGCATGTGGAGCCAAGAGAATGTCTTTGCGGTTGATGTCTAAGCCACCAGAAATACAGCCATTCAGATATACGGTACTTTCTGACAAAAAGCCGTCGCTACCTGTGTTCATATGTGCAAAAACTCGTTTTCCTGCCCACCTTTCCGGTATAGTAACGGTGGTTGAGGCCCAGAATGCTTTTGCGTGTACATGAGGAAATTGTGCAAAATGGGTGGGCGATTCGTCCACTTCTGGGACGTCTGTCACCAAAGGTGCAATTGCGGCAGGTTGCGGGATATGTGCCGGCCACTTATTAGAGGGTCGCCAATCAGTAATGGGAATGCATTGTTCATAAATCCATCGCTCCAACTCGCGAAGACGTCGCTCTACGCGGGTGTCAATCATTTCTGGTCTAAGTTGCATGGGTTTTGAAGGTTTTTGGGGAGGGTTGTGGTTGGGCGTAGTTGATCCATCTGCAAGACGAGGCACAGGCTTCGATGATGGGCGAAGATGGATAAGTACACACGTAGATAATAGCGAAGAAAGGTATGAACTTATTGCTTTTTAAACAAGATGAAATGAAGATGTAAAATTTCGCGGATGTTTGGCAAAAATAATGCGGTCTCACGGTTATTTTGCCGAACAAAAATCGCATGATTATTTAAATAACTCACCAAAATATCTTTTACCTGTTTAAAATAATGGTTGTTATTCTTCATCCCAACATTGAGGAACGCTCCGAGTCATACCAGACCACGCTTGCTTACCTGAATCGCCTTCCAAATGTGGAGGTCAAACTACATACGATCGAAGGCCGGCAGGATAAACTGACCGAAGTGTATTTGCTGGGTAAAACCCGTGAATTGAACATGGAGCAAATTGCTGCTTTACCTGGCGTAGAGCGGGTAGTCAGGGTCTCTCAGGATTACCGGATACTCGGAAAGCACAAAGACGAAAACCGTGTAGTGGGGTTTACCTATAATGGCGTCGCGTTCAATCAGGATAACCTGCATATTTTTGCTGGCTTGTGTGCAGTGGATAATCCAATCAATGTGGAAGCCATGATGAAGGGCGTGAGCGACTTGGGGCTTCAATGCACCCGTATGGGCGCTTATAAACCGAGGACCAACCCATACGCTTTTCAGGGACATGGGGCGGGCTGTTTGCCATGGGTGTTCGAACTCGCAGGGAAGTATGACATCAAGGTGATTGCCATGGAAGTCACGCATGAGCGTCATGTGGATGAAATAAACGAAGCGCTCGAAAAAACAGGCCAACCAACTGGTGTAATGCTCCAAATTGGTACCCGGAACACCCAAAACTTTGAATTACTGAAAGCTGTTGGATCTCAAAAGACTCATCCTGTTTTGCTCAAGCGTGGGTTTGGGATTACTCTCTCGGAGTCGTTGAATGCCGCTGAATACCTTGCAAGTGAAGGCAATGCGAACGTTATATTCTGTTTGCGTGGAATGAAGGCCAATTTTGGTGACCCACACCGGAATATGGTGGATTTTGCCCACGTCCCCGTAGTAAAACGCCTTACCCGGATGCCTGTCTGTGTGGATCCGTCGCACTCCGTAGGGTCGCGTGAACGGTCTTCGGATGGAATTTTAGATACGCTACATGTGACGGCTCAGGGTGTGATTGCGGGTGCCAATATGATTTTGGTGGATTTTCACCCCAAACCACCGGAAGCATTTGTGGATGGCCCGCAGGCGATGTTGATGAACGAGCTTGAACGATTTGTAGAGGATGTACGTATCACCCGCAATGCCTATGAAAAGCGTCGTGCCTTATGGGAAAACTGATCGCTTTTTGAAATGGATGTAAAACTGAATACACCCTTTTGGTATTGACTGAAAGGGCTTGTGCTTATTTCTAAGTGTGAGGGCATACAATGAGGGATAAAAATACTATATTGTCTGGCAAACTTTTTATTCATAATCATGATGAATATGCCTAAGACTACTTTTATTCTGAATGCCAAAAAACGGAAAAGCCGAAACATCATTTCGAAAATTGAGCGCGTGTTTTCTGCATATCCCATTCAGATTGCTGCCACCGCATATGCGGGACATGCCACTATGTTGGTATCCGAGGCCGTCCGGTCGGGCGCCGAAATTGTGGTCAGTGTAGGTGGTGATGGTACCCTAAACGAGGTTTTGAACGGGCTTATTCGTGGCTGCGAGGCACTGGGGAAGCCTCCCGAAAAAGTCGGTTTGGGTATCTTGCCCACTGGGTCAGGTAATGATTTTGTGAAGAATTTAGTAGGTAGCCGGACTCCCGAAAGCCTTGAAGAAAGCATTAGAGAATCAAGGTCTTCTGCCATTGATATTGGTCTGGCAGCCTTTACGTCTCTTCTTCAGGTGCCTGAAAAACGATATTTCATAAATATTGCAGATGTTGGTATTGGAGGCGTGATTGCAGAAAAGCTAAGTCGGCATCGGTCTTGGCTTGGCCCAACTTTTACCTATCAACGGACCATTGCCTCTGCGCTTTGGGACTATTCCCCCGAAATACTCGTCGTTGAAACGAATAAAGAAACCATTGTGTCTCCAATGATGAGTTTGGTGGTGGCCAATGGGAAATTCTTTGGAAATGGGTTGGGAATTGCTCCCAATGCCCGATTGGATGACGGTTTGATGGAAGTGGTCATGCTAAAAAATATCTCTCTTTCAGATTATTTACGACAATTGCCCAAATTGAAACGTTGCGAAGTGCTTACCCATGCGGAAGTTTCGTATGCGTCGTCCGTTTCTGTAACTGTTGCCGCTTCAAACGGTGGATCCTTACCAATTGATATGGATGGGGAATATGTGGGTATGACGCCCGTTACTTTTTCGGTACTCAGTCGGTTCGTGACTGTTTTTTAGATGTTTTGTTGATAAACCTTTAAGGATTCTGCTTTATGCTTGTGCATAAGTGCCATTTGGGGCATTATATACATCACTTTGTTCCGTTTGTAGAAATAATGTAGGAAAAGTATAAAGTTTTCCACAATGGTTAAACTTTAAGGTAAGTATGGTTTCTCTCTGAGTAAACCAATACTACCTAACAAATGAACTTCTTTGTACGATCTCGGTATCTGTTGATGCTGGCAGTCATTGTCTGCTTGGCCTTTGGCATAGGGAGTGGCTTCTTGGGGGGGCGTGGTGTCATGTATGGCATTTTGTCTTTCGCTGCATTTCTGGCTTTGCCCCTCACTGTGGGGTTATATCAAGAAACGTCTCACACCGTTAATCGGGTTGCCTATTTGATGGCCTTCTGTTTAATGCTTTTTATGGGTTGTTTTTTGGGCGCTCTTTCACTTGACTCTGCTTCAAAAGGACATCCCAAATCCACAACTCAAGAAAAAGGGAATGAATCTAAACATCAGGTTCAGACGGTTGGGGATCCCGAATCCCCAAAGGTGACTCATGTAGCCCCTACTGTTCATCGTTCTCCTCAACAAGTGCGTCATCACCCTCCTCTTGCGTCACAGCCTTTCAAAGAAATCGGGTCTAATACCGACAAGGGTACTCAGAAAAGCAATCAAAAAGGGCATACACAGGCAAAGTCGTTTAAACAAACTGATAAAAAACCTTTGACTACTTCCAAAAACGTCATCGTCATACCAACTCCTACTTTTATCTTAGAAGCAGATTATCCTGAAAATCAATAATAAGACATGAAAACTATTTTGAGTAAAACCGCACTGATGGTTGGGGCCTTAATCCTCTTAAATGGCTGCTCTTTTAGTCGGATCAACGGACATATCCGGAACTTAACCCAACAGATTTCCGGCCAGCAAGAGCAGATTGTTGCTCTGAGCGCAGAAACGTCTGAATCGTGTATTGCTGCCGAAACGGATGAAGAAACGTGTGCAAGTTTTCGACAAGCATTAGAAGAAATAAATGCACAATCTGAACGGTGGAAGCGGGAAGTTATTTATTTGGCCCAAAAAAACGCACCATATAGGGCGCCCTTTCTTAATAAATCTGCTCAGGAATTGGTCATAGAGTATATCGCCAAACATCAGCGTTATCAAGATCTGATCAGGGCCATGACCGCCCTCCTTCGGGATGAGTCTAAGATGCGGCCTTTTGAGACAGCGGCCTATTACCCACCCGGTAAATACGAAGTGCCGGAGGATAAAAAAGGAATCCTTCAAGAAGCCCTGAAACCAACTTTAGAGGGCATAAAACGCTTCAAAACAGAATATCCGTATTTTCCATGTATTGGGAAGGTTGAGGTGAATGGGTATGCGGATCGTACAGGTATCCGAGAAGGTAGTGGTCTATACGAAGAACTAAAATCCGAACTCAAGATGGAGGCTCCAACTAGATCCGACTTAAATCGTCAGCTCTCTCACTGGCGAGCGGAAGGTATTGGAAATTTGATTAAGACAATTCCATATGGTAGTGAAGTGCTGGTCAAAGCAATCGGTAAAGGAGAATTAGACCCACCGGGAGCGAATCGCCTTCCTGCGGGAAGTGCCCTGAAAGACGATGATGCTCGTAGGCGTATTGTGGTCGTCTATTGGGGATGTCCGGCAGAAAAAATCCAATGACATTGATCAAGATCACAATCATGCTGTAAAAGAGAAGGTGCCTGATTCGCTTATTTTTTGCGGGCTTTTCAAGGCTTTATAGGGTGTAAGGGTGTATTCTACTATTTTAACAAGGGTACGAATCACCCAAACTTGATGAAAAAACCCATTCTTGTTTTTAAAGTCGGTACGTCTTCTCTGACGCATTCCGATGGTCGTATCAACGAAGTACTTATTCGTGACTTTGCGCGTCAATTGGCAGGACTACAGAAGCGCTATCATATTGTTATGGTTTCTTCCGGTGCTGTGGGGGCCGGCAAGAAATACCTGCGTCGCTATTCGGGCCAGATGTCGGAGCGCAAGGCTGCCGCAGCAGTTGGAAATCCGTTATTGATTTCTATGTATTTTGAGGCATTCCGGCCATACGATATTGGGATTGCCCAAAGCCTTTGTGAACGTCGCCATTTTTCTGATCGTAAACAGTTCCTCCAACTGAAGCAAACCTATAAGGAATTGTGGGCCAATGGCATTATCCCGATCGCAAACGAAAATGATGTGGTAAGTGATTATGAACTAAAGTTTTCCGATAACGATGAATTGGCTACCCTCATTGCCGTCGGTTTTGGTGCGGAATTGCTGCTCATTGGGACTTCTGTGCCAGGGGTATTAGATGCCAACGGACAGGTCGTCCGAGAAATAGCTACATTTACAGATGAAGTTTTAGGGTTGGCCCATACCGAAACCTCGGCGGGTGGCTTGGGTGGCATGATTTCTAAACTGACTTTTGCCCGTTTGGCAACGGGGCTTGGGGTTAAAGTCATCATTTTTCAGGCCAATCAGGAGAATAGTTTGCTTATGGCCGAGCAACAAAAGGTGGGGACTGTGTGCCCTGCACGAGACACGACCACGAATGCACGTAGAAAATGGTTGGCCAGTGGATGTTTGTTGGGGGGGCGCATTAAAGTGGACAAAGGCGCACAAAAAGCATTGATGGAACGTAAGAGCCTTTTGGCTGTTGGGATCGAAAAGGTTGTACAACCCTTTAACCGGGGAGAGGTCATCGAAATAATGGGACATACGGGAAGAACACCCTTTGCCGTAGGGCGAGTTAAGGTTTCCTCGGACGAATTAGTGAAAACCAAAAATCTTGAGGTGGCCCATGCCGATGAAATCGTGTTGCTATAATCCTTAGCATGTTTGGACAGCGTGAGCGTGGATCTATTATGCAAAAAAAAAATAAAATAATAAATTTGAATATGGAAATGCCTACCTCGATAAAACACTTATTGGCTGCCACCAAAAAGGCCGCTATTGCCATACAACGTGCGAGCAATGAGGAAAGACAGTCTTTCTTACAAACCCTATCCCGTAAATTATTGGCCGCGATACCGCAGATATTGGCCGCCAATGCCTTAGACCTTGCACGCATGGACGATGCAGACCCTAAAAAAGACCGACTGATGTTGAATGAACGCCGGATTCAAGATTTGGCCAATGCTTGTTTGGATGTGGCATGTTTACCAGACCCAACGGGCGTAGTTATGTCTGATCGGGTCATGGAAAATGGGTTACACATCCAAAAAAAGGCGGTCCCAATGGGCGTAATTGGGGTGATTTATGAATCTCGCCCCAATGTCACCATTGATGTAGCCGCTCTTTGTTTGCGTTCGGGGAATGCCGTTGTGCTCCGTGGAGGGACTGATGCATGGTCATCCAATGCTGTATTGGTGGGTGTTATACATGAGGCGCTAAGGGTACACCGTCTTCCTACGCAACTGGTAACGTTGCTGCCGTCTGACCGTGCCTTGATTCAAGAGCTGCTTACTGCCACCGAATATGTGGACATGCTCATTCCGCGTGGTTCTAAACAACTTATTGATTATGTTCGCGATCATGCACGTGTTCCCAGTATCGAAACCGGAGCCGGGGTTTGCCATACATACGTGGAATCCACCGCAAACTTAGAAAAAGCGGCGGCAATTGTAGTTAATGCGAAGGTGACACGTCCTTCCGTGTGCAATTCGTTAGATACCATTTTGGTGGATAAATCCATCGCCAATCGTTTTTTACCAATGATTTTGCCGGGCATGGAGCCATACCAAGTGCGCCTATTTGCAGATGAAACGGCTTTTCGCCTTTTGGATCAAACAGGTTATCCCTTTTTAGCCCATGCTACCGAAGACGATTTTGGTCGGGAATACCTCAGTTATCAGTGTTCTATAAAAGTGGTTTCGGATTTGGACGAAGCCATGGCGCACATAGCGCAATACTCCTCCAAGCACTCGGAGGCAATCGCTACAGAAAATATGGAGGCTGCTACTCGCTTCCTGAACGAAATAGATGCCGCTGCCGTGTTTGTGAATGCCTCTACCCGCTTTTCGGATGGCGGGGTGTTCGGACTTGGTGCAGAAATTGGTATCTCTACCCAGAAACTTCATGCACGCGGGCCGTTTGCATTAGAAAAATTGGTAACCGAAAAATGGATTGTCCGGGGTGATGGGCAGATTAGGTGAGGCGTCTGACAAGAATCTGCTCTACTTTCTATCAAACAAGAGACAACCGCAGTCTTGGCAAGGCTCCCCATTCGTTTTTTCCAAAGACTGGGTTGAATGGTTAAGGAGGTTAAAAAAAGATTTGTGAATGACCGATGAATGGCTATATCTTACATCTTTCATTTTTTGAAATAACGCATATAACCTTCACCCAACCTCTTTAGAGCAATGTCAATTTTTTCCAGTAAAAACGTAAGTCGGCTCGCGCTCGTGGCGGCCCTTGGCTATTTTGTGGATGTGTACGATCTGTTGTTGTTCAATGTGATTAAGGGTGACAGCCTGAAAGATTTGGGACTTTCCGGAATCGAAAATGAGGCCGCATTATTAAACTTTCAGATGTTTGGCATGTTGTTGGGTGGGATTATGTGGGGCATTTTGGGGGATAAAAAAGGTCGTGTCACGGTCCTTTTTGGTTCTATTCTTACATATTCTATTGCAAATTTAGCCAATGCTTTTGTGGTGGGATTTTGGGACTATGCCCTTTGGCGCTTTATTGCAGGTTTTGGCCTCGCCGGAGAACTGGGTGCAGGCGTCACGTTGGTTTCTGAGACGATGGAAAAAGAAAAAAGGGGAATTGGCACGATGATTATTGTGTCTTTTGGGGTTCTGGGAGCAGTAGTGGCTGTCTTGGTGCATGAAGCTCTCGGTTGGCAAAATGCGTTTATCGTGGGTGGGCTTATGGGGCTGGCCTTGCTTTTATTACGCGCTGGGGCGTTGGAGTCGGGCATGTTTGAAGGCATTAAAAAAAACGATGCTGCCCATCGGGGAGATTTTTTCCACCTCATTACCAAGGATAAAACCATTCGGCGGGTTTGGGAGTTTTTGTTACCCGTCTCTTTATTGGCCTTTGTACTCAGTTTTTTGATGCCCGCATATAGCACGCTCTATCGCGTGATTTTTGGAATTCTGGGCATCGGTATTGTGATTCAGATGTTTAATGATGCTCGCTTCCGGAAGTACATGTTCTGTATTTTGTTGGGGATGCCCATATGGTACGTAATTGGTATTTTGGTGTCCTTCTCTAATCGCTTCGCAGTGGTTACGGGAGTAACCGGAGACATCTTGGTTCCGACAGCCGTTGCATTTTGTTATCTGGGACTTTCCATCGGAGATTTTTCTTCCGGATTGCTCAGCCAAAAGTTACGGAGTCGGAAAAAAGCGATCTTGTCCTTTTTAGTACTGATGGCGGTTGTGGTACTGGCTTTCTTGTTCCTGCGCGGGTTGAGTCCGGCAATATATTATGGCTTGTGTTTTATGCTGGGTTTTTCTGCCGGATATTGGGCTATTTTTGTACAGAATGCTTCCGAGCAATTCGGGACGAATCTACGCTCCACGGTTACGAATACCGTCCCCAACTTTGTTCGGGGAGGATTGGTGGCCATGTCGGCTGCCTTTCTGGCGCTTATTCCAAATCCGAAGGTGCCAGACGAATACTTTATCCACTCCGCATTGATTGTGGGTGCCATTACCATTGCCATTGCGGTGTTTTCTACACTATCAATTCAGGAAACTTTCTCGAAAGACTTAGACTATGTAGAAGAATAAACATCGTATTTTGGCCATAATTTTAGGGTTGCCCGTGTGGTGACCCTTTTTCATTTTGGTACAACCGATATGTCTTTTCAGATCGAACAACAAAAAGTGGCCCGTCGGATCACCTTGGTAGCCGCTCTTGGATATTTTGTAGATATATTTGATATTGTTTTATTTAATATTGTAAAAACGGATAGTTTGCATGACCTTAGGGTATTGCCAGAACAGATGCTGGGCTACGAGGTCTCGTTGCTAAACTGGCAACTGGGCGGGATGTTGGTCGGTGGTTTGATATGGGGCATTTTGGGAGACAAAAAAGGACGCCTTTCGGTTTTATTTGGGTCTATTCTCATGTACTCGATTGCAAACCTTGTTAATGCTTTCATTACCGATGTGGCTTGGTATGCCCCATTACGCTTTTTAGCGGGGGTTGGCCTGGCCGGTGAACTCGGTGCAGGCGTGACATTAGTAGCCGAGACAATGGATCGCGAAAAACGGGGTATTGGAACCATGATTATCACGGCCGTTGGTGTGATGGGAGCGGTGTGTGCAGCATTGATCGGGAAGATGCTACATTGGCAAACGGCATATCTCTTGGGAGGTACTATGGGATTGGCGTTACTTTTCTTGCGGGCAGGTACATTAGAGTCGGAAATGTTTGAGCGGCTCTTATACAATCCAGACATCAAAAAAGGAAGTTTATGGTTAATTTTGCGAGATTTTAAACGATTTTTACGTTATGTTTGGGTGGTTTTGATTGGCCTGCCGGTCTGGTTCTTGGGGGGAATTGTGGTGCCACAGGCGCATCGTTTTGGGGAGGCGCTCGGTGCAGCCGGGCCTATTACGGTGAATGATGCGGTAATCATGTTTTACCTCGGTATTGCCGTCGGAGACTTGATAAGTGGAGGGCTAAGCCAGTATTTTAAAAGCCGTAAAAAAGTGCTTCTGGGTTTTCATTTCCTTTCATTTCCGCTTTATGCCTTACTCTTCGCAACTTCCGGTCTAAGTCCTTTTGTTTTTTATATAATATTGTTTTTGTTAGGTATAACATGTGGGTTTTGGGCCGTGTTTATCTCTATGGCGGCTGAACAATTCGGCACCAATATCCGCTCTACCGTTACCAATACGGTTCCTAATTTTGTACGGGGCCTCACAGTTCCGATGACGGGTATTTTCCTCTGGTTGGTTCCTGTCTTAAATGGAAATTTGGTTCAAGCAGCGGTGTTTGTGGGCTATGGCGTTTTGATTCTTGCACTGATCGCCACCTTTCAGGTAGAGGAAACGTTTTCTAAAGACCTAAACTACGTGGAAAAATAAAAGGCAATAGCCGATAGATGGGTGCATTTCAAAAATGCCAGTCAGACATACAACGCACCTTAGATTCAGCGACATCTTTGCCTATCGCTGAGAAAAGCGCCGTAGGAGCGGCATCATAATAGAACCCGTAGGGGCGACACCGCAATAGAAAACGAAACACAACCAGTTACAAAAAATGATCAATGACAAAATTAGAAATTTGATTCAGAAATCTTTTTAATGTTGTCATTTCCATATTCTCTTAAAAGTTCCTTTTCTGTTTCGATGCTGTAACTATTGGCATCAGTTATTAACCTTTCCATGACAATAACCTGTGGAGTAACAGCCTGACCCGGAAAATATTTCCAAATATATTTTAAAACTCCGATATTGAACCATTTTCTTCCAACCATCAGTTCATCAAATTTTCCAAATTTATTGAAGAAATTAATACCTTGATCTACATTAAAATTCACTCCTATTCCTATTGCTGCGAAATTTTTGCCCTCTCTCATTTCTTTCTTCTAGAGTTTGATTTTTATTAAAGTAATAGATTGGGGTAAATAGCTCACATTGCAGGCAAAACAACTTGATGAAGCAACAAAAATAAAAACTATTTCTTTCTTAAGTTTAGCATCATAAGTTGGTATGTAAGAATCTGTGAATGAATTTTTTTGTATGTTTTGCTCTATTAAAGAGTCAATATTAAAATAAAAAAATGAAAATGAAATAAGGAATAAGCAAAGTGATAACACAAATGGGTAGTGGAAAACAGTAGTTGA
>DDTM01000102.1:383-11465 GCA_002344075.1 Bacteroidetes bacterium UBA2364 | reverse complement strand
TGCGCACATGCCGGGCGCACAAAAAAAGGCCACATCGTTTCCAATGCAGCCTTTTCTGTAAGATAATGGAATCTTAGTTGTATCCCGGATTTTGGACTAATTTATTATTGGTGTCCATTTCACGCTGTGGGATTGGTAGCACCAGGTTGTTTGCACTAAACGGTGTAGCCCCAACAACACCTTTGGTGCGTTTGATATCATGGACTTGGTGCCCCTCAAAGGCCAGTTCCAACTTACGTTCTTTCAAGATGTCATTCAGTGTTACCGCTACCAAGCCTGAGAGGCCAGCACGTTGACGGATGCGATTAACATCGTCTTTGGGAGCAGCACCTGTTGTTGTACCTAAACGTTGGTTACACTCAGCACGAGTCAGGTACATCTCTGCCAAACGAACGATCGGTACATCACCATATTGATCGGCAAACTTTAGGGTAAAAACACGGCTGTTTACCGTCTCGAAGAACCGACCACGCTGGTCGGCAGCTTCATATAGGGCAAGGTGTTTGGTTTGAACACGGATGTCGCCACGCCCCTGGTTATCTGTGGAGGCATAAAATGTGTTCATATTGTTCACCCCGTCTTGTTCGGAAACAATGATGCTAAAGATTATCTCCGGACTTGCCGTATCATCAGCAAAAGCTTCCTCAAAAGAAGGCGTAAGACCATAGTTTCCCCCACTAATTACGCTATTGGCGACATCGCGGGCTGTAGCATAATTGCCTTGCATCAGATAAACCCGAGATAGCATGGCCCGAGCAGCATCTTTGGTTACAACACCGTCTTCGACATCCGTGGGCAAGAGTGTTACCGCTTTGCCGAGGTCTTCCAACACTTGTGCATATACTGCTGCAACGGTATTTCTGGGTTTATAATCTGCCTCGGTGACGGCAAGCGTGGGCGTCAAGACTAATGGTACAGCCAAGTTTGTATTGTTGTCTCCGTCTCCCCAAGCCTTTCCAAATAACCGAGCCAGTTCAAAATAGACTACCCCCCGAATAAAAAGGGCCTGCCCTTCAAAATATGCCTTATCCGCCCCACTCACTTTGTCTAAGGCAGCCAGCACATGGTTTGCACGGTTAATGGTGGCATAGCCTTGCGCCCAAATGTCTCGTACATCCACATTGGAAGTCGTAATTGTTTTCCGGTAGAATTCGTCGAGCGTGGTATAGGTTCCACCAAACACGACTTCGCGGTCATCACCCAGTAATTCGCCGGTATATTGTACCGCACCGCCATAGAATACCCCGCTGCTTAGGCCGTCGAAGGCCCCTGTCAGCGTTACACGCACATCATCCGCCGTTAGTAAGGCCGTTTTGTCGTCAATACTTAAGACGGGATTTACATCCAACATTTGGTCACAAGCAGAAAGTCCGAGTGCAAGAACGCCTGCCATCAACCAGTTTTTAAAGTTTTTCATGATATTGTTCATGGTTAAAGATGGAAGGGTTAGAATCCGAGGTTAATCCCAACGAGAACCGTTTTCGGTTGAGGTGGGGAATAAAAATCGTATCCTTGGGCAATATTCGTTACGATGTCGTCCGCATTCACTTCCGGATCCCAGCCTGTATAATTCGTGAGGGTCCAGAGGTTATACCCACTTACGTATAAGCGAGCCGCACTTACACGGGCTTTTTTGAGCCATTGAACGGGGACATTGTAGGACAAAGTAGCTGTACGCAAGCGCAAGAATGAACCATCCTGAATAAAACGGCTGGACGCTTGTGCGCCATTGTTATAATACAAACGGGCTTGTGGTACATCGGTATCGGTATTGGTGGGTGTCCAAGAATCCAACTGATCCACAGTTTGGTTATCCTCAAAACGGCCATTTGCCGAGGAGAAACGCCCTGCGCCATAAAAGTTAATTTTGTTGCCATACTGACCGTTAAAGAATACCGAGAGTTCCAGATTGTTGTACCGGAAGGTATTCGTAACCCCTCCAATCCAAGTTGGTAGTGCACTCCCCACTACCACCCGTTGGGCTTTGCTGTAACTATTCGTCGTGCCACGATTAATGGTTCCGTCTGCATTTTTGGTATTTAAGTACCAAAGTGCATCACCATTTGCAGGATCCACACCTGCATACTCGACCGTAAAGAAAGCACCAAGCGGCTGGCCTTCTACGGCTCGGCTCATGGCGCTTAGCCCGCCTTCAATAATTTGGCCATCCAGATCTGTAATTTTGTTTTTATTATAGGCCAAGTTTATGCCCGTTGTCCATTGGAATGCTCCGTCCAAATTATTGGTATTGAGTACAAACTCCCAGCCATTATTCGTCAGTTTACCCACGTTTTGGGTTTGAATCAAAAACCCGGTAGAGGCTGGTACGTTTACGTTCAATAGAAGCCCTGTGGTCTTTTTGGCATAATAGTCAACCTCGCCATTGATTCGATTTTTGAAGAACCCAAAGTCCAAGCCAAAATCTGCCTGATTGGTGGTTTCCCAGCTTAGGTTCGGATTGGCCAATTGCGAGGGGCGTTGTCCGGGCTGACCATTGTATCCTGCATCGCCCGTAAAAAGCCCCAACTGAGGGAAGTTTCCGATTTCGGCATTACCCGTAATTCCGTAGCTGACACGGAGTTTCAAGAAGCTGATCAGTTTGTTACCTTTCAGGAAGGATTCATCAGAAAGTACCCAGCCAGCAGAAGCAGCGGGGAAGAAGCCATATCGGCTGTCACGACCAAAACGGGAGGAGCCATCCAAACGGGCACTCAGGCCGAGTAGGTATTTATCGGCCAGTTTATAATTGGTACGGGCAAAGTAAGAAACAAAGCGAAAGTCGGTTTGCGAAGAACTACCGTCGGTTTTTTTTGCGGCACTCGCAATGTAGCGATAGGCATCTGATGGAAAGTCTTGGCCTTCAGTATAACCAGTTTTGGTTTGGGATGCTTGGAAAGACGTTCCCAAGGTGGCATCCAACGCATGTTTTCCGCTAACGGTCCAATAGCTAAAGTAATTGTTGGTGTTCAGGTTTTCAACACGCACTGCGCGGTTGCGGGAAAGTCCTTGCAGAGCACCAAAGTTCCGGACAGTTTTGCTGTTATAATATTGTTCCTCGAATTGGTTCAGAATATCCACCCCAACTTCGGAACGGAAGGTAAGACCCTTCATAATCTGCAAGACACCATACACATTGCTGATATTCCGGTTGACGGATGTATTGTAATACGAGTTTCCAATATTGACGATCGGGTTATAATAGAGCGGAATGTTGCTATCTCCGGGTGGTGTTCCAACTGGAAGCCCCGTGTCTGGGTCCTTTTCGGGTGTCATGGGTGGAAGTGCCACCATCTGCATAGGGTTGTCGAACTGACGGTCCCCAGAAAGACGATTGTTCAAACTACGGGAAAGCCCCATATTGGCTCCCAGACGGAAACGATCGGACGCCTTGTGTTCGAGGTTCAGGCGCCCTGAAATCCGGTTCACGGCATTTCCCAAAATAATCCCTTTTTGGTCTAACCATTGTCCAGACACATAAAACGCCGTTTTGTCATTTCCACCACTGATGCTCAAGTCATACTGACTTTGTGGCGCATCTTGGAAAGCCAAGGCCCCCCAATCCGTATCAGCCTCATCCGAGGTGCCAAACGTTCCGAGGCTTTGGCTCTCAAAAAAGTCCTTCATGGCCGTCGTATAGGAGTCATTGGCGTTGGGGTCTATTTTCTCGATTGCATCGGAGTTACCCGCCGCTTTGAGGTAATAGTCAATATATTGTTCGGTATTCAGAAACTTAACCACGCGGGTGGGTTTACTATTTCCGGCAGAATAGCCAAATTGCACATTGGTTTTTCCACTTGAACGTCCCTGTTTGGTCGTAATGAGAATAACGCCATTGGCCGCACGAGAGCCGTAGATAGCACCGGCAGAAGCGTCTTTCAGCACCTCAATAGAGGCGATGTCTTGTGAGTTGAGGTCCACCAACGGGTTGGTATCGCCGCCGCTTAGCGAGAGGTCATTATTGGTGATCGGGATCCCATCCACCACAAAAAGGGGTTGATTCGAGGCCGTGACAGAGGAAGGCCCACGCACACTGATGCGTACTGCTTGTCCTAGCTTACCACTACCTGCATTTACTTGTACACCGGCAGCCTTGCCCTGAATGGCTTGATCTACCCCAAAAACAGGTACATCCTGAATATCGGCAGATTTAATTTTGGCGATATTTCCGGTTACTTCGCGTTTGATTTGTGCACCAAAACCGGTAACCACCACTTCACCGAGGCTCTTGGTGTCGGTGACGAGCGCTATATTGATTTCGGAGCGGCCATTTACAGAAACTTCTTGCGTCAGGTAGCCTACAAAACTAAATACCAATATTCTGTTTGCGGACAAACTGATACGATAATCCCCAGAAGCATTGGTCAGCACGCCATTCGTCGTGCCTTTTACGGTGACCGTGACACCGGGTAAAGGGGTGCCGTCATCGGCGGAAGTCACTTTTCCTGTTACTACACTTTGCGCCATTGTAGCGGGAGACAAGCATAGACAGAACAGGCCCAGTAACCATCTGGTCGTTTTACCTTTCATGTTATTAGGGTGTGTTTGGGTTTATAATGGGAGGTAAAGGATATACTTTACAAGATATGTTATAATCAGAGAAATATATTGAAAAAAGTGTCTATTTTTACATTTTTTTCTGCTCATAGTGTAAGATTGTATTGTCAAGAACACCAAAAGCAGTTTCTGCCATTTTATTGCCACGAGTATCTAACAGCGGGTTAATCTCGGCAATTTCCAGACAAATCACTTTCTCGCTATCTAAAAAACCCTTGATAATGGATTCAACCTCAGCCGGGTCAAAACCTTTCGAGACGGGAGTTCCGGTCCCATACGACACCAAATCACAGTCCATGCTGTCCACATCAAAGGAGATGTAAAGATCATCGCACGCTTCTAACCGCTCAAGGGCTTCTGACAAGCACGTTGTTAATCCTCGAAACCGAACTTCTGACACTGTAAAGTTTCGGATGTTTTGTGTGTGCATCAGGTGTACTTCTGGCAGTTCAGTATCTCGGACGCCCCAAAAAACGAGGTGTTCGGGTTTAATCTTGGCATTTGGTGTGCCAATTCGCTTCATCGCCTCCCAGTAATGGTCGGTATCATCACGCAGGTTGTTAATCTGACATGCCAAATTATCCTCGGCAAGGACAGCGGCAAGGGGCATACCATGAATATTTCCAGACGGAGACGTATAAGGCGAATGCAGGTCTGCATGGGCATCAATCCATACCACCCCCAAGGTTCGTTCTGGCTGTGCTGCTTTTAAACCACTGATTGTTCCCAGTGCAGAAGAATGGTCTCCGGAAAGCACCAACGGAAAAAAGCCTTCCTTCACGGTTTGTTTGACAACCTCGGTCACTCGACTACATTGTTCAAACACATGTCCGATACGTTTGGCAAAGGAGTTCCGGACCTTATCATAGACCGATTCGTTGTGCGTGGCAACATCATCGAATAAATGGCGATTAAAGAAATCGTTCTCACAGTTTATGGCCGCAATTTCAAGGGCGTCAATCCCCATATCGGATCCACGGGTACCGGCACCAATATCCGATCGGTTTTTAATGATTTTAAGCGTTTTTTGCTGCATAATATATATAGGGTATGATTAAAGTTCGAACTGGATGCGCCATGCAGATCCGGTCTAATCAAGCCGAAAGATGATCCCTTGAGAAGATCTTGGTTTTTTCACGTTTCAACGGCAGCATAAAGGCCCGTTGCATTGGTTTTTACAACGGACCATATGCCCTATTCAACACACACGCATCCTTGTTAGAACTACACACATTTAGACGCCGCGTATTCCTTTTTCCATAAGGATACCCACTAAAAGCCTCCTTTTCGGGCAGCTTCAAACTCAGCACCCGGCTTCCATTGGGGCCACGAACCATCCATCGCCAGCGTATAACCCAAGCGGAGGCATACCCGCATTTGTTGTACCATCCCCCCCATGGCCCACTTGGGGTCAAATTCATCCGCTGGTTGGTGATACCGTAGGGCAGTATATTCTGCCTCTGCTTGTTGTGCAAAACCTTGAGAACGGCCTATAAAGTTTTTACCACTATTGAGGAAGAACGCAGGAACCCCCACGCGTGCAAAAGAGAGTTGGTCGCTCCGGAAAAACAGTCCTGCATTGGGGTTCGGATCGGGAGATACGGTCATGCCTTCTGCCTTCGCTGCATCCCTCAGAAGGTGCAGCATCTGGCTGGTTTCGGCACCAATGCCCGATATATCGGTGGTACGCCCATGCACATTTCCCGAATCCACATTCAGATTTGCAACTATTTTATTCATTGGAAAGGTCGGATTAGCAGCATAATAGGCCGAACCCAATAGTCCTGACTCTTCTGCCGTCACCGAAAGAAACAGGACAGACCTTTTTGGAGGGTTAGCAGCTTGTTTAAGTGCTTTGGCCATCGTAAGCAACATAGCCACGCCAGAGGCATTATCCACGGCCCCATTATAAATAGCATCTCCTTTTTTATCTGGCTTCCCCACCCCTAAGTGATCGTGATGGGAAGTAAAAAGAATCGCTTCATTCGGTTTTTCGGTACCAGGTAACAAGGCCACCACATTGGTTCCCGAAAAATACCGCAAGGCATATTTCATCTCTGCCGTAACCGAAACAGGCAATACACGTGGCTTAAAGTTGCGGTCAGCCGCTTCGATAAACCATTGTTCTAACGTACTTCCACTGGCAATGGCCAACTTTTCTCCCATTTCTTGGGAAATCCAAGATTTTAATTCAAGCGAATTCAGTGGCGGGGTTGCAAATTGGATCTGTTCACGGGCAGCACCGTTGCCTACGACTGCAAAAGGATAGCTGGCTGTTGGCGTAGTATGGATTAGTAAAATACCTTTGGCGCCCTTTCGCCGTGCTTCTTCTTGCTTATACGTCCAACGTCCAAAGTAGGTAAGGGTGTCCCCTTTAAAGCGACTCGGCTCTTCAGAAGTCGGAGGCGGGTCATTAACAAAAGAAACCAATATTTTACCGCGCACATCTATACCCTTAAAATCGTCCCAATTGCTACCAGATGCAGAAATACCATACCCTACAAAAACCAATTCGCCCGAAGTAGCAACCCGCTCGCTGGCCAAATCGGTGGAAGCCGTAAATGCCGTGCCGAATTCACCCGAAAAGGCTCCGTTGGGGCCTTCAAATGTCAATGGTTTCACCACCGTTGGCGTAGAACCCAAGAGCGGTACTTCCTGAAACCAAGAACCGTCTTTTGCGCCCGGAGCCAATCCCAACGCCTTAAATTGATCGGAAATATAATGCACCGCCCGTTTTTCGCCCTCTGTTCCCGTACCACGCCCTTCCATCATATCGCTGCTCAGGGTTTTAAGGTGGGTACGAACCGTAACCGAGTCTATACTGTTAAGGAAATCAACATTATAATGTGAAGAAGGCGTCTTTATGGCTGGCTTGCCCGTAGAACAAGCCACCAACCAGCCACTTATGGCGAGAACCAATAGTTTTTTCATGTAGCTACAAGGTTTAATGGGATTGAAGGGTAATATACCCCGCCCCTGTAAACGGATCAAGGTATTCATATGATCCGTTTGGTTGAAATTTGGCATAGGTATGACAGATTGCCCTCGAAGATACCCAATGCCGATTCAGGCTTGGCCGTAGATGTATTCTTTTCGTGGCGTGCCCCGCTCCTATAATACCATTTCATGAAAGTACACGCTACATACCACCTGAACAGGCCCGATAGATCATCAATGAACCATCCGAGAATATGCCACCTACTTGAGGGCTTATCCATTATAATTGTTGTTTAACGATCATAACAAAGCTATTTTAGCATTTATATAGGACAACAGAACACAAATACTGCATAACGACTATAAAAAATATGGTAACCATGAAACAACCTCTTTTGATCTTAAGTTTTTTGTTTCCATTTTTCTCTATGGCACAACCTGGGGCTATTCCACCAAATGTGTTTCCGAAAGAAGCCTTTACTTTTAAAAACATTCAAAAAACACCTTGTAATTGCGATCCTAATTACCCAAATACACCATGGGTTTGTGATGCCTATGATTATGAAATGACACCAGGTTATGACAAACTCCAGCGCAGCATTTATTTAGGGCCAGATCGCCCTAACTGTTGGGATAAACTAGTATTATTCCATTATACAAATCCAAATACTCAAACAGTTTATATCCGCTTTGTTCAACCTGAAACAGGTTGGCCTTCATCATCTGTCATGTACTACTATTATCCCGATGAAATCGTTTTCTCATGGTGGGAAGAACGGGAAGGGGCACAGATTTTATTGGACGAAAAAAAATTCAACAATCCTTTTACTCAAAGCGGATTTAGCGAAGACACAATCTTACAGCCTAAATTAAAAATAAATGGCAATTCGAATAAATCAATTTTCAAAATAAATAGCAATGCCAATATTAAAAATCTTAGGCTTTTTTATGGAGCGATTCCTTATAGAAATGACTTTATGTACGATATAGACTCAGGAACTTTAAAACTAATTAAAGAAAGTGATCACGAAATAATTTATGAATACACACATCCTATAAAAGCACATCCAAATATTAAGAATTATTTTTTTTCAATTGCAGACAACAGTGCTATTATTCCCGCAAATCCTCCATACCCAGAACAGCCTTTTTGGCTTTACTCTGTTTACTTTATTCATGAAACTCCATCCATTAAACTCTCTATCATCCAAGAACAAAATGGCGTAGAGAAAATCATCAATACCACCGAATTTAATCAGCAATCTGAATTTAACGAAATTTTAAAAACAAAAATTGCCACCGATGCTTCTACGTCAACGCTGATCAGAATAAGTAGCGAAGAACCAATTGACCATCTAAAACTGAGGATCATCTCCTTACCTAAGTCAAGTGCAACCAATACCGATAAAGAGATTATGGGTGAATTGAAGGTAGAAAAATCAACCCCTAAAGAAGTAACATATCGTTATATCCATCCAAGTTTTATAGACCCAGCCATTAAAGATCTGGCACTGGATCTTTACAGCGAAGCATCCGGATACGAAACTTCTATATATCAACCTATCTTTAAACTAACCCCACCTCCTACTTTATTGCTACATGGTTTATGGTCAAATGGCTCTATTTGGATTGATCTACCACAAAGGTTAGCAACGACAGGACATAATTTAAGACTGGTCCGTCGTGTTACATATCCTAATGGTGCTTCTTTTAAAGACAATGCATTCGTACTAAGGTCTAATATTGATGTATTATTAACTACTGCATTATTCCAAAATGTTTTGGCTACAAAAGTAAATGTGGTCGCGCACAGCATGGGCGGTTTATTAGCCAGGCAATATATCCAGAATGCAAACTTCAAAAAAGATATTAACAAATTAATTACACTCAATACTCCACACTCAGGCTCACAAATAGCCAATATAATTGACAGTGACCAGTCTCTAAAATTTTTCTTGGGTTTTGTACTTAGTATCCCCAAAGAAGGAGCTCTTGAAAACTTACGAGTGAATAGCACTGCCATTAAAGCTCTTAATCAAAATCCAACTCAAAACATGAATGAAGTATTGGTACATGGTATTGTTTCCGAAAAACCTTTTGATAATTCGTGGATCTCGAAAAAAGTTGAATCTATTGCTTCACAAACAGCATTACTCAAACTTTGTTCAGATGTCAATGCTACAGAAGTGGACTTTAACCGATGTCTAAGAGAAAAAGTATTTAAAGAACCAAATGATTGGATTGTTGGCATATCCAGCCAGGGAGGTGGCTTACCACTCGCCAATACTACTTATTTTTCTGGAATAAATCACATGGAAGCCCATACAGCCCCAGCAGTTATACAACGGGTAACCGATTTATTGAATGAAAAAAATTCTTCCTCCTCTTTTTCACGTGCTGGATACAACCCAGTGGTACTTGCACCACCAGATGGATTTAACCAAACATTATCCAAAAAAACAACGGGGGGTATTAAAATTACATACCCTATACGTGACCAACAAATACGTACATCCTCAACATTAAATGTAAACGTCGAAGGAAGTTCCGATATAAAGAATTTATTATTCGCTTTTGCGAGCGACTCTCTTGGCGTGAACTCACAAATATTACTTAATGCATCAAAAGGCTCCTTTCCTATTGTTATTCCTGATAAATTAAACCAACCACTCAAATTATTAATTATTGGTTTTGATGCCACTGGAGGCATAGTAGGAGACACCCTCACGGTTCAAATCAGTAGTTCCGTTTCTTCTAATTTTGAAGCCCCCCCAAAAGAAAACCAATTTACAGTTGCCCCAAATCCTTTTCAAAACAAGATCGAAGTTCAGTGGGATAAAACCTTGGAAGGTGAATTAACTTTATATGATGTTCTGGGAAGAGAAGTTTGGTCTCAAAAAGTTTCTGGCGAAAGAATTAACACCGATTTATCGTTTTTGGGTGCTGGAATCTATTTTCTACGACTGGAATACGATGGACGGTTTCATGTTGTCAAAATTACTAAAAAAGAATAAAATATACTTTCTTCGCGTAAACGCCTTCCAATCGGGTGCATTTCAACACTTCATGGCAGGTGAAAATACAGTTCCGCAGGAGCAACATAATGATAGAATGATGTCCATTAATGTTTTATTTAGCTCCAGGGGAGCAATACTGTTGAAACGTATTTATTTTATTCTGCCCCTATGGGGCTTGGGGAAGGTGGTTTTGTTTGGTTTATTATGATGTCGCCCCTACGGGTTTTCTATACATTTTTTTCATTCAACCCATAAAACTCACAAAGTACAGTTGAACACTTCCAAAAGTACCTCCGTGAACACCTCTTCCACCTTTTATACTGGCAGATGGATCCTCCTATGATAGCGCCCCTATGGAGTTTTTTAATGTATTTCTGCTACCGTAAGGATTATCAGTTGCATGTCGCAACTTCTTCAACGGGAAGCAAAAATCTCACCTGATCTAAGTATATCGCATATCTATTAGCATTTTTGAAATGCACCCTTTCCAATCTTAACCGACGTGGATCTTTTTTCCGCCAAACCGCAAGGTCATCGCTTTGAAATCTTAAAAACGAGCATGAACAAGGGGATT
>DDTM01000102.1:0-215 GCA_002344075.1 Bacteroidetes bacterium UBA2364 | reverse complement strand
GCGTGGCTACCACACGGCCATTCAGGTCAAATACTTCTAAACGAACCGGAGATGTGACCGGAACCGAGAAACTGATTTGTGTGGAAGGATTGAACGGGTTCGGATAGACCGAGGACAAGGCAAAACTACTTGGAACGTCCTCTTCTGTTGATGTCGCTTTACGGTTTTGGATCGTCGGAACAAGCGGCGTGCCGTCGCACTTCGTCTTTTGGGCA
>DDTM01000081.1 GCA_002344075.1 Bacteroidetes bacterium UBA2364 | reverse complement strand
TAAAATCTTTACTTACCGTTGAGAAAAGCTCCGTAGGAGCGACATCATACGAGAATCCAGCAGGCCACATAAAATGTGAAAGAGGTGTTCACGAGGTAATTTGGAACGTTTTGAAATGCACCCGTGGAAAAGTGTGTCGGTACACATCGTTTTGGGGTTATAAAGCCAACACACGCGATGCAAAAACCAAAGAAGATAGGTGTGGATAAGTTTTTTAGCCCCTAAAAACATTACAGGTTTTATATTCCCCGCCCCAATGTTATAAGGTAAAAGCACCCAAATTTTGCTTGTACTCCCCTGATCAAAGTGCCCAAGAAGAATCGCCCGTTCCCTTATCCGGCCCGATATGTTTTTCAGCCTCATCAATATCCCAATATGGCGTCTAAAAAAGGGAAGGAACACATTATCGCCTTCTCATCTAACCTGACAAGACGGTGTTTCATCAACGAATTAGCCCCAACCCCTCTTTAGCAGAAGCATCATCAGGCGCATATAATAACACCTTATTAAACAATACCTTCGCTTCGTTTCTTTTGCCGAGGTTAAACTTTGTCCAGCCCAGCATCAGTAAGCTATAATAATCAAAAGGATACATATTGAGTACTTTTTGAAGATACTTCTCTGCACGCGGGTAGTCTTTGCGGTAATAATAAGCCACACCCGTTTGGTAATTTGCTTTCGAATGATTGGGATCTATCTGAAGGATTGCCAAATATTGGTTGAGCACGTCACTCCATTTTTCAAGTGCATATGCTGGCTGAACGTAGCCCAATCGGGCTTCGATGGACATCGGCATCTGCTGGATACATTTCTCATAATAACCTATTGATTCTTGGTATTTACCATCTAAATAATAAAGCCAGCCCAAGCGAAGATTCATTTCGTATGTATTGTTGTACACCCGGCGCAGTGAAGTGATTGCCGATGCATAATCTTTGTTATTCTCGGCGGTATAACTACTCTTAAAAGCCTGTTGAACGTCTTGTGCATAAAGATTATTTACGGATGAGAACAAGTAAAATAATCCGATTAAGCAGATGAAAGAAGTAAGTTTAAAGCGTTTCATGGTTTTATTTTAATTCCGGTTATAATCACGTGGTTTTGGTAGGGTGTATTAGACTTTTCTTTGACTTCCTGTTGATAAACGCCATACAGCGAAATTTTGGCAGTTAAAGGGAATTCAGCCATTAAGCCCCATTTTTTAGTCGTCAGATCGGGTGCGTTGAGGAATAAACTTCCCTTATCTTCGGCAGCCAAAGGAACTCGTCCAGCATAATAGAAGGTGGTAAGGTTCAGTTTCGGATGAATTTGTGCCCAGATACGAGCTTTCATCAAAAAGAAGGTCTGGCTGTTGTCTTCAAGTAAGGTCTCGTATTTATGAAATGCCAATTCATTTTGCCAGCCCAGCCATATACGCCCTTTCCCGATTCGCGGCCAATACCCCAAGGCCAGCCCCAACTGGGTGGTTGTTGCAGTAGAATCCTTGAATCTAGTCCCCGTATTGGTTTGGAGTGTCGTCCGGAGGTTGGTCCAAGTTAACTGCGGGGTTATTTCCCACTTAGCAGGCGTCCACCTCCAGCCCCCATACAAAGCAATCCCCCTTTGTTCCATGCCGAAGGCATTATTTTTACCATCCATCCCAACCAGATGCAGGGCTGTTTCTATGGTTTGGTTTGGCATAATGAGCCCTTGATTCAGCAGATAATACTGGTATTGTTGATAACGAAACCCATTATTCTCCTGAGCAATATAGTTCCCTGCATGATAAGTTTCCATCGCTTGACCAAGCCGATGCCCTATGCCAAAGGTAGTCAATATCATAGGTTTAAGACCTTCAAGGGTACTCAACTTCGCACCTGGTTCTAGATAAATGAACGTCCACTTTCGATTGGGCCTTAATCCTAAACGAGTTTGTTCTTCCAATTCCATCTCTTTGGCTACCGCATTCGCCTCCAGATTACGACCCAGCGACAATAGCGTGAAGTATAGATATTCTTGTGTAATGGATTCTGAGCCAAAATATGCCAAGGCTTTGCGAAAGTGCGGCAAGGCTTGCGTGTATTGCTTTTGGCGATAATAGGCAATTCCCAAATATTGTCGGATCACAAATGCATCATTACCTTCCGCGATGGCTTTTTCGCAAATATGTACCACTTCCTTCCAATTGGCTTTCTGAAAAGCGGCATCGGTTTGATCCAAAATTTCAGGATAAGACAAGGGTTTATCTTGTGCCTTTACCCCCCTGCAAGCGGCGAATAGTAACAATAAACAGAGGAAATATCGAATGGATTTCATGTATTTTAAGCGGCTTATAATGCGGGAAAAATACGCCTTAAGGTAAGGTTTATGGTTCCAAATTGCCCCGAAAACGCTGTGATGTGTCCTTGAACAATTTCGGTTTTAAAGGCATATTGTTGTTTTCTATCGCTTCTGATGAATAACTCGACCGAAGAGCAGATGCTGATATCCTGAGATACTTCTTCGGACGCTTCATTTATGGCGGCAAAGGTAGCCTTACCAGCCACATAAAAAGGGGACCAAAAGTCAGAAATCCAGCGTCTTGGGGATTGCCAAATTTGGTGGAGAGGTAACTCGTCAAAAACAGAAACCCCCCGATAAAACGCCAATAAGACCTTATGGCACCCCATATAAAAGGCAAATAAGTCACTTTTCCGGTCGCCTTCATAATGGGTAAAATAGAAAACAGTTCCATCATTCACAAAATAGGCCCGTGCACCCGTAGCAACTTCATGGAAGCAGGTTTTATTCCAAGCATCTGTTTCCACTTGCCAGTGGGTTACTTCACCATCTTTGTCTTCTCGTTGGAAAGAGACCGTTTGACCCGGGACAAAAGCGAAAGCAGCAGCTAAACTTGCATGGGATTGCACAGCCGAGATTTGTTCCCCTTCTTCGGGATAACAGTATTGTCGTAGCGCTATTCCTTCTGCTGTATGGGTTAAATAGGCTGCAATGGGATATCGAAGGGTTGCGGCCCCGATATATGGCGTGGTCTGTAACTGAAAATGTAAATGAGGCTCTGGCGAACGTCCTGAATTACCTACGACACCGAGCCGCTGCCCAGTTTGTACGACATCGCCAACTTTTACACAAACCGTCCCCCCTTTTAAGTGGCTCAATTTGGAATAAAGACCCTCTGTATGCTGGATAATCACTGTATTACCCCAGTTTTGCACAAGATTGACTTTCCCGATTTCGTTTTCGGGTATATGATCTTGCACGGCCACAACAACACCATTTGTGGGTGCCAAGACCGGCAGGTTGTAACAATAATAATCTTCTCGATGCGTGCCGGGATACTCGAAAGTTCTCCCTTCAGCATCTGTTTGGTCGAAGTCCCAAGCGTACTGCCAATGCTCTCGGTGTGTAATTCCACCGTTATGCCCCTGTGATACACGCCATGTTCCATAAAAAGGCAGATGGATTTGTTGCCATACAAAACCTTTAAACCGTTGTTTTTGGTTTTGATACGCATATAAATTTTCTTCGGGAGAGCGTAATTGCAACAAAACGGGCGCCAGTACATCGGTACGATTAGAGAACTTAATGACATACATCATAAACCCTGTCGCCAATGCAAAAGGCAACGAATATATAGGCACCTGAAAAACCTTTGCAAACTCCGAGAATCCGGCATTCAACGTCATAACCAAAGGAATGACCGCCATAGCGAGGCCATAGCTATGCGCATTGGGAATAAAAAAATAGCCTCCCAATGCCAAGGTCGTCAGGACATAATTAAACCCTAATGCGCCGTAATTTAGGGTTGCCAGATCCATACCCAACATCCATTGTGAGCCATACCCCAGCAAAAACCCCATAACGGAAAGGGAAAACAAGATACGCGAGGCAACCAACAATCCCAATGCAATGAAAAGTCCGGCAAACCAATTATTCTGGAACAAAATGGCAGCTAAAGAACGCAAATACCCTTCTATTAGACTGGGTAATTGCAGCCCTAAAAAGACTTCATAAGCCTGAACCAAGCTACTTCCGCCCCATTTGTAAAGTTCATTAAGGGTATAGATGGAACCCGTACTCCACTCCAGCAAAGCAAATTGTCGCGACGCTACCTCCATCATCCAAATACCCAGAACAAAAGGCAGGCTGAGTATCGGAATCCCCCAATGCGATAGGCCGTAATGTAGTGCGATCCCTATCACGAGCGTAAACATACAAGCTGCCACCAACAACAATAAAAAAGGAACATTCACTTGGAATAAAAGGGCCAAGCCAAAAACAACCAACAGGCTGTTAAGCCCCAACATGCCGCCACGAATGAGCGACTTATCAAATCCAGCGATCCACGCCAAAGCATGTGTAAGCCAAATAGCCGGAAGCCCCCATCGCCCCACTTCCCAATTGGTGAAAGAGGCCGCCATCACCATAACCGAAAGTACACGGTTTTGGGAGAAAAACAGTTGGCCGTAGCTATTTAGGGTACTGTCTAACAAGAGCGGCCACAGTTGCCGGATTTTCAGCAAAAGTAATTGGGGTATTCTATGCATAACAACCTGCTTTTTTTAATGGACTAATTCCATCAAGTGTTCTGGGATAGACTCGTTCAAGACAAGGTCATCTAAGGTCTCGGCGGCACGCATGAGGTGAGGTTTACCGTCCATATCTAACAACACCACATTGGGGCGCAATGTGATAAACTGCATCCATTGTGTCATGTTGTAGGCGCCAACACGATGCACCACCACCTGATCCCCTCGATTAAGGGGTGGAAGTTTAATGTGCTCGCGAATCACATCAATGTTCATGCACAAAGGACCATACAACACGGCATCCTCTCCATATTGACCACAGGCTTGCGCCGTCGAAATGGTATGCTCATACCAAAACGCGGTAAAAAGGATATTGACACCAAAATCTAATATAGTGGCACGGCGGCCATCCGAGAGGCGTTTATTGGCAATAACCGACCCCAAAAGATACCCTGCATCATCCACCAAGGCCCTTCCAGTTTCTAAAATTAAGGTAGGTAATTGCCCTGCCTGAAATCCAGCATTTAGCAAGACATCCGTAATGGCCTCGGCATAGTCGTGGAAGGAGGGCGCCGCATCCGCACCATTCAGATAAGCTCCGCGTAACGTATTCTTGGTGGCAAAACCACCACCCAGATCCAGATACGAGAGCGAATGTCCAAAATGCTCGGCGATATGAAGCGCAAGCTTGGACAACTTTTCCGTTGCAATCCGGTAAGCATCTGCCGAAAGCATAAAGGTGCCAATATGGCAATGCAAACCCACCAACTCCAAGAAGCCGTCTGTCATAATTTTCTGAATGGCTTCCATGGCCTGCCCCGATTCATAGTTAAATCCAAAACGATCCCATATAGGGTACACACCTGTATCCATATTTACACGAATGGCCACTTTGGGCTTTACACCAAGCTCAACCGCCACCATAGACAACATATTCAGTTCATCGAAGTGGTCTATATGAATCAAAGCACCATATTGAACAGCCGTTCTCAGGTCATCTTCGGTTTTTTCTGGGCCATTGAAGATGATTTTATTGCCCGCAACGCCATTTCGTAAAGCCTTCTCAAACTCGAACCGAGAAACCACTTCGGCCCAAGATCCCTCTTGATGGAAAATCTGGCAAACCGCACCCAAGTAATTGGTTTTATAGGACCATGCAAATTGCACTTTGGGATACCGAGTGGAAAATGCACGATATGCTGCTTTATATGTTTGGCGCAGGGTTCGTTCGGAAACCACAAACAATGGTGATCCATAATCGGCGATCAATTCTTTGACCGACATACCATCTATATGGGTGAAGGGCTTAAAACCCGGAGAAGAACCAAATTTTTGGGTGATAGTGCTGTTGAGCATCCGGATTATCGGACGTTCATATCTTAGTTTAGACATCGTATTGCTGTTTTGAAAGTTAAGAATCGAGGGTAAAGACCTAAGAGAGTTACCAATAAAACGCCTGAAGTTTCGGACGATGCTCCAGTGTCCCTTGTGTAGAGAAGGCCGCAAAGTCACGAAGTTCACAGATCATATCAAAAGCATAGCGGATAAACATTTTCCCAACTTCATAGCCTGTCATTGGTGTCACATCTTCTCCAAACGCCAGCCGAACCAAAGCTTCAGGATGGTTTTGTCCACAAGCAGCAGAAAGATATACCCAGGCAGGAAAGCGGGGGTTGACCTCGATCAGGTACACCTCACCCGTTTTCTCCTCTTTGATCAGTTCCAACTCCATACCCCCTGCCCATTTTGTCTTGTGCATAACCCGCTCGGCCATTTGTAGCAGTGTTTTATCACGGATAGAGATTCCGGCCCATGCTTTTCCAGCCTGAGTGATGTAGGTCTTGCGCATGGCTACCGCACCAATCAGCGCGCCTTTTCCATCTCCAAGTGCCGTCACATTTAGTTCCTGGCCAGTAATGTGCGCTTGTATCACCACCGGAGTCCCCCATTTGGCAGCCAGTTTGTAATAATACTGAATGGCCTCGGCCTCCGAGTGGGCTGTATAGGCTTCATAGTATTTCCCCTTTACCACCACAGGATATTCAAACGTCCGGAGGTTTTTTACGAACTCTGGAACCGAATAAACCGTTTCGGAGCGCGGAACCAGAATCCCATGAGTTTCGCCAAATTGGTTCAGATGATGCTTGAATCGCTCCTCAAATTGTGCTATCGTTGGTAAAAACGTTTTTATCCCCATCTCCGAAAGAAAAGATTTAAGTTTAATAAATCCAATAATTTCGGCATCTAATGTTGGGATAATCAAATCCATTTGCTCCTGCTCGTGTATGACCGAAAGGCGGTCTAACAAAACCTGATGACCATTAGAGGGATAAGGAATTTGATAGACCACATCCACCCATTCGTTCATGTATATTCCGGGATCCAAGGCTTCATACGCCAATCCCACAATACGTACATCAAAATAAGTACTTTCACGGAGTGCCCGAATAACGGAAATACCCGGCCCGGGGCTGTCTATGGCATTTAAGCCTGTAACAGCGATGGTATAAAGAGGCTTGCTCATGATGCCTCCAAAATTTGGTAGTGGCGCAATACGTCAAAAAAGTCAGTCACATCTTTCTCGATGGTGGCAACATCGGCATCATACCGATTTTCAAGCTCCTGTACCACTTCGGCAACGGTTTGGCCTTGCCGCAATAACCGGAGAATTTCCGCTCCAACAGGATTGACCGAAAAAGAGTCACCGCGCTCGGCGTGAAAGACAAATCCACCTTCTCTAACGACTACATTTGGATTTATGATCATGGTTTTAGGGGTTTAGATCGTTTAAAGGTCTCTGGTTCTAAAAAACGACAATAAGTTGTAAAAGTGGTTTAGAAGTACCTACACAAGTCCCGATAATGTATGGCAAAATTGTCACAAACCATTTATTTAAAGGGTTCATACCCATTCGGAAGGAAAAACAAAGGACTCTGGGCCACGAATACGGAATTCATGCCCGATTTTGGCATTACATCTACGACTCTGAAACAAAAAAAGGGAGCTATTCCAAGATGCTCCCCTGCAATTTAGGTGATACTCTGCAATCTTTTGGGATAAGGCTATCCTATAAACGGACTATAACAGCCGTTGATGATAAAACAAAGTGATAATCAAGAGCCTTAGTTTGTGTGAAGGGAAATTGCATTGTTTTTCCTGCGGTCACATTCTTCCGGTTTACGGCCACAGGTCCCGCAGGCCAATCCTTCTTTATTCAACATCGGATTATTCGTGGCGCAAGTACCATGGAATTCGCCATCTTTTTTAAATAATACGCGGACACTCATGAGGGCGAACGCCACACCCAGAATAAGCAGGGTTGCAAACAATACAGGTAACATAAGATATAGGCTTGGTTGTTGTTGGCATACCAAACGTTTCCCACCGAAACAGGTTCCGGTTCTGAATCGTTTTTTGGTTCAGAGAATGCGTAAAGACTGGTAGTAACGATGGAGCCTCGTTGAGTCCCTACGTTTTCCGGTACGCCTTTACGGCCTGAAGCAACCGGATACACTCGTCCATGTTATTATAAATGTGCGTGGAAACACGGATCGCGTTCAGATTGGCCTCGGTAACGGAACGGACACGAAAGCCATGCTCAGACAAATGTGCCAATAACAAACCCGTATTACCTGCCCTGTGCCGGAACGTGGTGATCGAACTGGCCAAAAGTGGGTTTTTAGGGGAAAGTACCTCAATTGGTAAAAAGGAACGTAGTTCTTGGTTCAGAAACCGTGCCAGACCAAAACCATGTTCCGCCACCTGATGCATATCTAACTGATTCAGAAAGGTAATAGCGGCTACAAGCCCTGCTGCTTTGGTTTCGTCTTGTGTACCTGCTTCGTACCGTTGTGCCGTTGGATGGTACGAGAGCGTAAGCGGCAGTTCATAATCCCCATTAGAATATGCTCCAATGTCGGTAGGAATAACACGATCACGACGAGTCGGATCTATCCACAAAAACCCAATTCCATGGGGGGCCAACATCCATTTATGCGCACTGGCCGCGAACGAGTCACACTGCAAGTCTCTAAGAGAAAAAGGAAACATACCCGCCGATTGCGCCCCATCCACATGAAACCACATACCTTTTTGACGTACCCACTCCCCAATTTCCTGAACAGGCATCCGGATTCCGGAGGGCGAGGTGACATGGCTGACTTGTACGACCTTGGTTTTAGGCGTCCACAATGCTTTCACAGCCTTGATATTCTCCGAAATGCTAATGGACGAGGGAGAAAAAACCTTAACCTTGATTCCATATTCCTTTTGCAAAGCCATCCACGGGATGGCCCCACCTGGATGTGCCTCGTTATCCAGAATCACTTCATCTCCGGGTTTTAGCCGCAAACCAAAAGCAATTGTGCTGTTTCCTTCTGTTGCATTACGATTCAGCGCCAAATCCTCCGGACTACATCCCAAGAAACCAGCCAAAGGCGCATGGGTAGCTGCAAACACATCATGGCCCGGTTCTCCAAGTGTCTGATACCGAAGCAAAACATCTTGTACCGCCTGAATGACCGGATATGGCGCAGCACCAATACCACCCGTATTAAAATATACACGGGAGTCTTGAAGCGGGAACTGTTTGCGTAACTCTTCCCAAGACTGTAGGGAAAGCGATTCTTGCCCACTATTTGGCATCCAAGCCCCGGACGAAGCCATAAGGGCAGATCCCATGCCAAGATGTGTAAAAAAATCTCGTCGCTTCATGTGTAATGCCCCCTACTTGGATAGAAGTACACACCGAGGATGCGCGTACATCGCTGATACTTGCTAAGACTATGGTACTTGTAGGCCTATAGGAGATGTCGCCCTTTAAAAAAAGTAAAATGCTCCATGATTTCTTTACAACAATCAATTGGAACCGAATGAACCTACAAGAATTCAAGTTGTTCTATCAAGTAATTACAACCAAATATCACCCTATGAAAACCCTTTTCAAGTACCTCGACTGGAAAATTGCTTTGGTCATGTGCCTCACCTTGGGATTAGCACCCTTTTATCCAGAACCACACCTTTGGGGAAAACTACGCTGGGTGGCTGGCGGCGCCATTGGCATGACGGCATTAGACTGGTTTGATTTGGTCTATCATGGATTTCCATTTGTATTACTGGTTCTTTCGGTTTTCTTTCGCGAAAAAACACCAAAACCCTGATTCAGGAGCCTATGCGAGGCTTTTGACGAAAAATCTTTTGTCGCATCAGCCCCCTTATCTCCTACGTATAGAAACAGAGGACTGGATGCGACCATCTCTTAGAAATCAAACCGATAACCAAGGGCTATTCGGGCGTAGTCGAACAATCGTAATGTAGAAACTTCGATAAAGACATCTGCCTTCCGGAATTTAAAATCCCCGCCCAGCATCAAATTTAGTCCACCGAACGATTCCCGACCAGTATCGTTCGTGTTTTCGATGAATCGAACGCCGTATCCTACGCCCAGAAACGGTGCAACGGCACGAGCTTTATAGGAAGGCAGCCCTATCACCACATTCAAGGAACCGCCAATACCACTACGATGACTCGTATTATACACCAATTCGGGTACAATTTTGAGGGATGTACCCGTCAGTCCAAACCATGCTTGAGTGCCCAATTGCAAACCATTTTGGTGCGTACCAAGCCCCAAACCAGCCAAAACACGACCCTCCAAAAACTGGATATTTCTTTTAGGAAGAACAGGTAGTACCGTTTCCACTGTATCTGCATCAATCCTGCTTTCTGTTGCTAATTCTCTGGACATACCGACGCCTTTTACTGAAACTGGTGGTGCTGCATCTGTGGATGTTACCTGCGGACCGCCCATCCGTAGAATAACAGGTGCTTGGCTTATGATAATTCTCTGTTGTAAGGTATCTCGTTTGGCCAACAAGGTTTGTAAAGAGTCCACTTTCCGCTCCAGTTTATGCAATTTGGCCAACAATTCAGGATCGGCGGGCAACGTTTTTCCGTCGGTGATAGAGCGCATTGTAGCAGGCGATTTTCCAAATCGGATATAAACTTCTCCTTCTTCCAAAACGGGCAAGGTGATCACACGTGCATCTGCACTTTCCCGAATGTCAACTTTTTGTTCAGATTTTCGAGGTGGCTGACTTTCTACAGAAACAGGGGCTGGGGCACGATGCAGCAGATCTACTGGCTTGATAGATGTCACCGGAACAGCGTCATGCATGGCGCGGGTTTCTTGAAGGGCTTTTTGGAGATGTAGGGCAGCCAATGAATCGCCACGGGCCTCTGCGCGGACAATCGCCGTTTCAAGTGAAGACATCTTTTCCCCATAGGAAGCACGCAAAGCATTCTTCTCCGCTTGCCATGCTTGTTCTGCCAATAAACGATCGGATTCCGCCTGGTCTTCCCGCACAACATTGGGTTTATTAGGCTTTCGTCCAATGATCAGGTTGATTCCGGCATGATACATCCAATTGGTTTGGAGTTGGTCAGGTTTATCCAAACGATCCAGAGCCTGATTGCTTGCCAGCAGGACTCTTGCACCTCCATTCAGCTCCACAAACCGGCCAAGGGGAATGGTAATCCCACCTCCACCCATTACAAAGGGTGCATCGTCAGTCGTCTGAGCATTTTTCCCGACATAATTTTGCCCCACGTCTATTAATCCACCACCCATCGCCAGATAAGGGGTTATGCCTTGTCCTTCGTTCAGGCGAAAGTTTAGCTCGCCTCCGTACAAACGCAAGTCGTCCTTTTTCCATTCCGCTTCTTTCATGCTCTGCCAGTAAAACCCTCGTAACCCGATCAAAGGTCCAAAGTTAAGTCCTGCATTTGCGCCAGCCAATCGGGTGCTCCGAAAAGGCAGTTTATCCGAGAAGTCAAGTTTGCCAAGGAACGCATGAGCAGGTACACTCAATCCGGAAAATCCGCCAGAGAATTGCCGCATCATCTCGCGGTCCACCTTGGTCAATTGACCAGATTTTCGTCCGCCGAGGTATAGTGCAAACGAAGCACCTGCACTCCAATTTGTAAAACTCCGCCGTTCTGTAGCAGTAGCATCTATGCCCAATTCATTCAGGGTCTGTGCATCCACAAACGTGGTAATCGGGTTTAGACGAAATGCGGTATTTCGTGCATAAAGCGAGAAAGTAAGCCGATCTATAGAACTTACTGTCAGCCCACCACCCGCATTGAGGTAGATGACAGAACGGTCATTATCGCCAGATGGGCGAAACGTCTGAACACCCGCACCCAGATTGACAAACGGGAATACCTTCCCGCGCAGTAAATTAAAGCGAAGATCGCCGCCCACTTTTTGGTATGATAGTACTTGCGTTCCCAATTCGTTCTTTTGGAAAGCGGCAAGACCTGCTACATTTTTCCAGTCTGTTTCTATTTTATTGTTCCACAGGTACAAAGCCCGCAGCTCAATAAATTCACCAAAACCAAACCCTACCTGCCCGCCCAGCAAAGGCGCATTTTTCAGGCCCAGTTCAGTATGCCAACGAACGTATTCCCCCGAAGGCGACAAGGTATAACTTAATCCAGAAACCTGTGCTTGCAAAAGAGCACAGCCGGAGCACATCAGGAGGACACTAAGAAGTAAAAGCGATTTATGAGAAAAGATTTTGTTCATATGATTGGTGGTTAAGGTGTAAACCAGAGAAAGGTCTGTATTGGTTAAACATAAGGCATTTCTACCAATTAAAAAAATCGTAAAGCCATGTTTTTATGTAGTGTTTTCTTTTACAGGAATCAATGCTTTTTCTACACCAAACAGTATGATTTATAGCGCAACGTTTACGCTGCCCATACCAAACTTTTTCACAATGCATAAAGGCTTCTATATGAGATAATTTTAGCAATTGCTTAATTCCCAACATGTTAGGGCATCAAAGAACCAAAAAAATAAACACTTTCACGAACTATAACACATTTTCATCACTCATAGAACAACCCCATCGAAGGTTTGTCGGCTGGATTACAAGAAACCATTAACCCCGCTGAGGTGAGATCAAACAACCTACACCTCCGACAGGGAATTATAAAATGGATAAGGGAAAATTTTAGAAACAACTCCGTCGGAGCATCATAATAGAATGATGACATTTATGGTTTATTAACGATATTGTTTCCCTTTATAGAAGCGTATTCATTTTATGTCACCCCTAATGACTTTTATGCACTTCTGCTTCCCTCAACCCATAAAACTCATAGGGTCTTTATTCAAAGGGTAGCAACAGCGATATCATCACATCGCCCCTAAACGTGCATCAACGCTTCATGCGGATGATCCATGCCCAGTCTGTTGGTGGGTTTTGTTGCAAGATTGGCGGGATTGTAATGGCGGTTCCGTTCATGGTAACCTTCCACTTCAAGGGTTTGTCGTAGCCCAGCAGGAAAAGTTTCGTGTTTTTCGGTGGCGAGAAATGTGTGATTGTAAAGGATGATGGCATCTTTTCGCCCTCTTTGGCCAAATAAATGGCATATAGGTCATCTCTTTTAGTGGTAAACCGCCATTGATTTTCCACATAAGGAGCAATGGGCTTTGTGCCATAGATGGCTTCTTGGTTCACCTTCATCCAACTCCCGATTTCCTGTAGCCGTACATAGGCTTCGTCGTGCCAGGTTCCATCCGGCCCTGGTCCAATGTTAAGTAAAAAATTTCCCCCTTTGGCCACGATATCCGCCAATAGATGTATGAGTTTTCGGGCTGGTTTGTAAGTATCATTAGGCACATAAGACCACGACCCCGCCATAGTCATACAGGTTTCCCACGGAAAATCGTATGGTTCATGAGGCACTTCCTGTTCGGGAGTGGTGTAATTCTCATACAATCCTGGAACCGAACGATCCACAACGATCAGTCCAGGTTGATGTTTACGTGCCATAGTTGCAATGCGCGGCATATCCACATCCTGCCCAAACGGCACACTTGCTTGCCAAGAAACCGCAGGATCTATACTCGACTGAGGCCGCACCCAACCACCATCCAACCACAGGATATCAATCTTCCCATAGTCCGTCATCAGTTCTTCAATTTGATTGTACGTAAAATCCTTGAAGCGTTCCCAGCGTTCGGGATAGCGCTTAATATCGTAGTTTACATGACGGTCTTTGGGTGGGAAATAGGGCCACCAGAAGTTTTCGTTGTGCCAATCAGGTTTAGAGAAATACGCCCCCACCATAAACCCTTTCTGCCGGAATGCAGAGAAGATTTCTTTTGACACATTGCTTCGAGGATGGGAAGAAAAGGGTACCTGTGGTGCGGTAATTTTATAATCCGCTTGTTTGGTATCGAACATCGAAAAGCCATCGTGGTGTTTGGTTGTAAAAACCACATAGCGCATTCCGGCCGCTTTTGCTGCCTCTGCCCATTTCTCTGGATCAAACTTTACCGGATTAAATTGTGTGGATAAATTTTCGTAAGCTTTTTTGTATTCGTACCAATTCGTTGAAAATGGCCCTCGACGAACTGTCCAGCCCTCGTCTTCAGGACAAAGCGACCACGATTCTACTATTCCCCACAGGCTGTATGTTCCCCAGTGCATCAACAAACCAAACTTCAGGTCTTGCCACTCGGCGAGTTTTGCCTGTACCAATGGGTCATCCGGGGGGGTATAAGATTTGGAGTGCTGGGCAACCACCAAAACAGGCAAGAGCATACAGATAAGAAGCAAGCGTTTCATAGAAATCTCAGATTAATAGACATATATATTTTAAAGGGCAAATCAGTCTATTGGAGCCATCAACAACGCATTCAACCACTGGCGGCTATGGGTACGAAGCGTCTCGTAATTCAGGCGGTTGGGTAATTCAGATACCGAAACCCATTCAAGGGCTTCAATGTCTTCCTCGGCTTGTGCGACTAACGGAGTATCGTCTGCGGTCATCAGGAACCAATACGTCGTTTTGATATCAAAAAAATGTTTAAAGAGGTTGACATAACCATGCAATGTGGATCCAAGCGGACACACAATACGAAGTGATTGCGCCCCCACCTCTTCGGTTACTTCACGCAAGGCCGTTTCTTCGTTGGTTTCGCCACTGTCTTGCTTGCCCTTCGGCAAATCCCAAGCTCCCCGCCGAAACATCAGCAACACCTCGCGCTGGTGGTTCTTGTTCCGAACCACATAGCCCCCTGCTGCGACTACGCTTCGGGCCGGAAGGTAGGGGTATAGGTTCAGAAAAAGATCTGGCGCAAGAAATGTACTGCCATAAGGAACCGCCTGTTTCGGCACTACCAATACCGGTGTTGTCGCCCGATCCAATACATCGGGGTTGTCCAACATAGGTTGGGAAGTGGTTAAACCAGTTTTGCGAATAGTGTCTAATTCACTCTCGGCAACAAGAAAGTAGTAATACATCGGCTATTATATAGTTTTTCTCAAAATACAGGAAAAGAAAGGGACATGCCACTTCTTAAGACGATTAATGTTACCCACATTTTTTTCATCATGTCATCTGGCGGACTTCTTGAAATCTCGAAATCAGTTAACCAATGTGTTGTTATTTTGTAACGGTATTTCAAAACCATTCTATTTAAGAGATGAACAACGCCACGCCCTTGCTCGCACCATCCATTCTATCCGCCGATTTTGGACGGCTCCGTGCGCATTGTCAGGAAGCGATAGAGGCTGGCGCGGATTGGCTCCATGTGGATGTGATGGACGGCCATTTTGTACCCAATATAACCATTGGTCCTTTAATCGTTCGGGCACTACAGACACTTAAAGACGAGACAGGGGCGTTGTTGGATGTCCATTTGATGATTGAGCAGCCAGATCGGTACCTTAAAGACTTTGCGGATGCCGGAGCCGACATTCTGACGGTTCATATCGAAGCCTGTCCACACCTTCATCGCACCATCCATGCCATTAAAGACCTTGGCCTAAAAGCGGGCATCACCCTCAATCCGGCAACCTCCTTGCTTTCTATCGAAGAAATATTACCCTATGTAGATTTGGTGCTCATCATGTCGGTCAATCCGGGATTTGGTGGTCAAAAATTTATTCCTTCTACAACCGATAAAATCCGTAGGCTCCGTAATAGCCTCAACGCCCTACACCTAACCCCGTACCTACAGGTGGATGGCGGTGTCACTGCACAAAATGCCCGCATGTTGATTAATGCTGGTGCCAATGTTTTGGTTGCTGGAAGTGCCGTTTTTGGAGACCCAAACCCTGTCCAAAAAAATGTGGAGTATCTCAAACGGGTTATGAGTGGCGCATAAAGCGCGAATGTACGTGTACATTATAAAAAAAGCCTCCTTTCTTGCAAAAAAGGAGGCCTCTCAAATAATAAAGTCCATCAAAAGACTCAAAACGTTCTGAGTACCGTTTCAGGCTTCGCCGGAGCCCACTGACGCACAGGCTCCGAAGTTTGCGGACGACGTGGCGCATAAGCGGCGCCTAAGTTGGTCCCAAATACAAAATATTCCAACGAAACGGGGAGTTTGCCCGTTGCCCGTAGTTCGCCTGTCAACAAACGGGCCATAGCCTTTGCGGTGTGCTTGGCTTGGTCATACCCTACAACCAGTGCATCCACATTCCGGAATTCATCCATGATGTAAGGATTTCCAAATGTAATAACCACCACTTTTTTGCCCGATGCCAAAATTTGACGGGCAAGTGAGGCTTGATCTGCATTCAAAGCCACATTTCCCCGACGTTCACTCGGTCGTAAGTAGAGGCCCAGAATCACCACATCCGATTCATTTACTTGGTTCATAATGCCCGAAACAGTCGTATTTTTGGCGTCACACAATTTTGAAACCGCCATCACTCGACACTCCGAAACCGTATGACCCGCACCTGAAAGCCCACGCGAGAGGGCATTCATGGCGTCTCCAAATCCACTGGTTGTGCGCTGGAAAGTAAGTTGAACCAATGCCACACGGGAATGCTCGGCAAGAGGCAGCGTGTTTTCTTCATTTTTAAGCATCGTTACTGCACGATCGGCGATCATTTGGGCCAATTCTGGGCCTTCTGACCCTATTTCCATCGCAATTGTACCCGCCATATAACCCGTGTCAGAAGTCAGGGCGCGTGGGATCTCGATCCGTTCTTTGGCACGTAAGATCCGGCGAACAGATGCATCTATCCGCTCTTCCGTGAGACGTCCAGAGGACACCGCCGTCCGCAATGCCTCAATAGCTCTACGCGGATTCGTAGGTAACAGCACAATATCGGCCCCCGCTTCAATAGGCCGAACAATGGTTTCATCGAAGGGGTAGTGTTTTGTAATGGCCCCCATGTTGATGCCATCGGTGATAATCAACCCATCGTAGCCCATTTCTTCCCGCAAAATCCCTTGAAGCATTGTTTTACTGAAAGTGGCTGGAGCACCCGAAGGATCAAGCCCGGGAACCGCCAAGTGACCTGTCATCACAAACGAAGGTGGCGTTTTAGACCGCAAAATCTGGTGATAGGGCCGTAACTCAGTCCGGTTCAGCTCCGAACGATTGCCAGGAACAGTAGTTTGCTCAGAATGGGTATCGGTGGCCGTATTGCCATGACCGGGGAAATGTTTCAGGGTGGTCAATAGCCCGCCTCGTTCTGCTCCCCGTACAAATGCTTCCGACATATCCGCTACCAATTGTGGATCTTCTCCATAAGACCGAATATTGATAATTGGGTTCTGAGGATTATTATTCACATCGGCAACAGGGGCAAAAACCACATTCACCCCCAATGCGCGGCTCTCCTTGGCCACCACTCGTCCGGAAAGTTCTGCAAGTCGTGGATCGCGGGTGGCCCCAATCGCCATACTGGAAGGTAGTTCTGTTAAAACATTGCCATTATAACCTGCCCCTCGCTCATAATCCGCAGCAAAAAAAAGCGGGATAGAACTGCTGTTTTGTAAACGCGCAATTGCACGCCGAAGTTGGTCTGGATTTATTTTCTTCTGAATCCAAAAGCCGCCAATGTGTAATTCCTGAACGGCCTGATCCGGGGTTTTTAATCCACCGGGAAGTGCTGCAACATTATAATCAATGAGCAACAACTGACCTAACTTTTCAGAAAGGGTCATTTCTCGGAGGCGTGCTTCCAGACGGGTTTCAGCGTCCCGATGAACTGTTTCACGGGGTATTACATTGGCAAAAGTTTCATTAAAACCGAGAAGCAATAAAAGAACAACAAAAACAGGACGAGGGCAGGTGCGCTCCATGGCAGGCTCCGGCTTGGTAGGTTATTAAAAAATGCCGACTTTGCAGACAACTGAGGGTATCATCTTCGATGAAGGACATACGCAAAAAGTTGTAACGTCGGTCACCAAGCCGACATCCTGCAAAACGAATACCTGAGGGGGGAGGAATGGGGGAACATTAATTTACAACAAGGTAGCACCCAACTAAAATACAAAAATGCTGCCAGAAACTTAAAAAAATAAACATAAAGGCTTTTTTTTAGTACCTCGGAAAAAATCCATCCTGTCTTCAAATTAATACATGGTGTTGAATTTTCTGAACAGACGAATTGTTTAAAAAAACGCAATCATGTGTGCTTCGCGGCTTTCATCGGGCTTCCCCTACACATTACCTTTGGTCTCGAAATGAATCTTTGCCTCCTTAGTGGCGATACAATTAAGACACAATACAATGGAACACAAAATTTGGTTTAATGGGGAACTCATTCCCTATGAAAAGGCGACTGTTCATGTGCTGTCTCACGCCTTGCATTATGGCTCCTCCGTTTTTGAAGGAATCCGCTGCTACCGCACCGAGAAAGGCTCGGCCATTTTCCGCTTGGAAGAGCATATGCGGCGTTTGGTGGACTCTGCACGGATTTATCGCATGGAAATTCCATATTCACAAGAAGAACTTTGTACAGCCGCAGTCAAAACCATACAAGAAGCAAAACTCTCGGCGTGTTATATCCGGCCACTGGTTTGGCGCGGCATGGGTTCGCTGGGCGTAAACCCCCTCAAGAACACGGTAGAATCCATGATTGCTGTGTGGGAATGGGGAGCGTATCTCGGCCCTGAAGCATTGGAAAACGGTGTGGATGTGCAGGTAGCAAACTGGAACAGAATGGCGCCCAATACTTTTCCGGCACTTGCCAAGGCTGGTGGTAACTACCTGAATGCCCAATTGGTAAAGATGGATGCTGTCTTGAAAGGCTTTGACGAAGGCATTATGCTGAATGTGAACGGTTATGTAGCCGAAGGCAGTGGCGAAAACCTATTTATCATCCGAGACGGGATCCTTTATACCGCCCCAACAGGCCTTTCTATCTTGCCGGGCATCACCCGCGACTCCATTATCACAATCGTACAAGAAATGGGAATGAAGGTAGTAGAAGGCCAAATCCCTCGCGAAGCCCTCTACATTGCAGATGAATTGTTCTTTACGGGCACAGCCGCCGAAATCACCCCCATCCGTTCGGTGGACCATTACAAAATCGGTTCCGGTAAACGTGGCCCGCTGACCGCCGCGATTCAGGATAAATTCTTTGATATTGTGGTACGCGGAGAAGACCCCTATGGTTGGCTTACGCCAGTTCCAGGGGTATAAACCCCTTTTCAGATATGAATGATTAGACGTGGGATTGTATTAATAATGCAATCCCACGTATGGTTTTTGGCAAAATGGAACGTAGATTAGGTATGTCCAATATCTAAATTTGTTTTTTGTGCCAACCCACGCCACATGCAAAATCGTCAACTGTTAACTATTTTTCTAATCCTTTTTGTGGATGTCTTAGGCTATGGCCTGATTTTGCCTTTGCTCCCCTACTACGCTAAGGCGTATGGCGCCGGCGAAGTGGTGATTGGCCTAATAGTGGCTTCTTATGCCCTGATGCAGTTTGTAGGTGCTCCTCTTTTGGGAAGATGGTCAGATATTCGGGGGCGTAGGCCCATTTTACTCATCAGCGTGGCGGGAACAGCACTTGGTTTTATCATTTTAGCGCTTGCAGAACCTATCAGTTTTTTTGTTTTAGGAGATAAAAACACTACTGGCGTACATAAGCTTATTTTGATTTTGCTTTTTCTCAGCCGAATGTTAGATGGACTGACGGGAGGCAATATCTCGGTGGCACAAGCCTACATAACCGATGTAACAGACGAGCAAAACCGCGCACGAGGTTTAGGCCTGATGGGGGCGGCCTTTGGTCTGGGTTTCATTCTTGGCCCGGCCGCAGGAGGTTTTTTAAGTCAATGGGGATACACCGTCCCCGCTTGGATAGCTTTTTCGGTTTCCGGATTTAATCTGATGATGGTTTATCTTTTCTTACCCGAATCATTAACCAACGAAAAACGAGCAGCCATTCTAAAGGCGTCGCGTCCTAAATTGGGGTTTAAAACCATGTGGAGCACCTTATCAAGACCCAAGGTGGGACCCTTGTTCCGGCTAAGAATAGGGACGACCTTGGCAGCGGGCCTCTTTCCGGCGGTTTTTTCCTTATATGCTTCCGGCAAACCCCTTTCACTTTCCACACAACATGCAGGCTATGTCTTAACTTATGTTGGCCTTTCTACAGCCATCATGCAAGGCGGCATGATTGGATTCCTCTCGAAGCGCTATAAGGAACAGCAGTTGCTATTGTATGGCACGTTTTTCCTAATTCTGGGACTATTAGGGTGGGCATTTACAACCACTATTCCAACTTTGTTGATGGCCATTACATGTTTTGCCATTGGAATGGGCCTGACAGGTACGATGATTAATTCACTCATCACGAAATCGGTTGATTCACACGAAACAGGACAAATTTTGGGCATTGGTACCTCATATGATAGCCTTACCCGAATTTTTGCTCCGGTTTTAGGCGGGATACTTTTAGCCCAAGTGGGTGGTATTGGGCCGGGATTGTTTGGAGGAGGAATCATGATTGGTGTTCTTATATACATCCTCCGAATTCAGGAATCGTTGGTTCCAACATCCGAAACAAGGCCACAATCTGAACCGTAAAAAGCCACACCTCTTTAGAGATATGGCTTAATTCTGATGGTCTTTAGAAAACCTTAATTGGCTTCTCCATCATCACTTTTCCCTTCCAGCAAATCATCCGACTGGTTTGGCACAATCTCCAAGGTTACATCCGACACCAAAGCAGCCAAAGCACCAATTGCAGCAAGGATCGGAGCAAATGCAACGGCAATCAACGTACCACCTACTCCATAGGAAAGGGGAACTTCCATCAGTACTTTGCCTTCCCGCTTGATGATGATCTTGCGGGTATTGCCTTCTTCAATAAGTTCCTTTACTTTCGAAACCAGTTCATTGCCTTTAATTTCCAATTGTTTGATGCGTTCTTTTGCGTGCGACATGTTGGTATAAGTTTTGGTTTTGAATAACAACATACCCTACGTCCCTTCGCCTTCAGAAGATGCGGTCAAGAATATCAAGATACAAAGAAGTGTATAAAAACTGTATTGATAAACCTGAACGCACCCCTCAAAACGTTTTTTGAAATGATGTAAGCCTTACGCACACCTGAAGTCCTGCACATTTGGAACCGTTTCACCAAAAAACAGACCTATACCCAATCCGCAAGCGAAGAAAAAGAAGGCAACTGCCTTTCGAGATCGGGTTCACCTTCGGGCAAGACGGAAATTGGATTTGCCAACTGGTCTCCCTGACCAATAGGCTGCATGGTTATCACCGCCTGCCCAGCAGCATTGGCACTTAATTTCCCGATAAACAAGACCTCTCTCGGATTAGACGCTTCATTATGCACAAGTGGTTCTTTCATGGAAAGACTGTCTCCCCAACGGCGTTCCGGAATACGGGGCCACTCCTCGGCAACGACTTGTGGAATAGGCATCGGCTTCCCGCCAAATACAGGTACAGGCAACCAATCATCGGTCATGGTATCCGGTTCATCATCCATTTCAAACGCCAAATTTTGCACCTCTGTGTCCGGTTCGGCTTCAGGAACTGGCTGTAATGTCTTCTCTGGTGTAACGGATAAGGTGAAATGCTCGGAAAAGCTATTCGGCTCTGGCTCCAACGACACCTCTGCTGTTGGCAGGGTAAGCAAGACATCCAATGGAATAAAGAGATTGGGTACTTGCTCTGGCTGGAATGTTGCTATGGGTGCTTTCTTTTCAGTAGGCACAACTCGTAATTGGCGGCGCTCCGGCTTTGGGCGACGAGTCGGAACAGAGGTTTTCTTCTTCCCAATTTGCTGTAAATGAAGCACTTCTAATTCTTTTTTATCCCTAAGTTGATCTAATGGGGAAGACCAGTCCGGCAATAAATTGGGTACCGTTTGCAAGACATCCATTGCAAAACCCGCCATCCCTTTCTGAAGTAAAGGAAACAAGCGATAGAGCCGGATACGGTTATAAATCCCCCACATTTCAAAACCAAACGCCAAAACCAGCACCAATACCGAAGCCACAAACCAGCCCTCGTAGTTTTGCCAGATCAGATCGGGAATCCGGCCAGGTGTCCGGTACATAATCCAAGCCATGCTCGCCCAAAATGCCAGAGAAAGATTGATCCATGGAAGGCACAATTGCCCCAACGTCTGATCGAAGTGCTCTGCGGGTAAAAGTGGATGTGGCGTTTTCTTACGCTGAAGTATCCGCCATTTAGACGAGGGCTTCATTGCTACAGTGTTATCCGGTAAGTACCGCTGAAGTTCTGCCCGAAGAAACTGGAACGTATAACTCGGTGACCATAAGTTTTCCGGATTACCAAGCGTTTGCCAAAGCCCGTCCTCGGCCTGATGATGGTGCAGAAACCGTTGTTCTAAACGAAAATAGCGGTTTAAATAAACCAGTTTTCGGTAGGTGAAACTACCGTACATTAAATAGGAAGAAAGCACCAACAAGAAATAAATGGCCGACTGGCGGAGCGGCGGGGTCGGAAGGTCAGCAGACATATAAAGAAAAACAGGCGCAGTTCCAATTGCAAACATCCCTCCCACCCAAAGCGCCCGTTTGATTCGAACGAGGTTCTGCTCTATTTCTTGAAAGACATCAAGCGCTATTTGTAAATTGGTCTTCAAACGGCAATAAGTTGATGAATAATTTTGCGGTTTGATTAGACCTATAGCAATTGTCGTTCCAAAAACCATTATTCTGACCACCAATACCTCAATCCATTTACAGGATAAGACATCAAAATTCCACAAATCCTTTAAAAACAAATACTTTAACCCTATAGAGAATCGTCATTACTTTTTCGACACCCTCCATTTTTACCAACAGCACAGTTCCTACAGTATGATACCAATTTTATTGACCGATACCGTCACACCAGATCCAGAACGCGCCCTTTATTATACCATGCTCTGGGGGCTTGAAGGGGTGATGCTCAGAACTGTAGAACAGGGACGTGTGCCTCACCTTAACCTTCCCCGGCTCCGGCACCACCTCGACGAAGCTGAAATGCCAGTTATGGCGGTTTCACCCGGTCTCTTTGAGTCGTCTGTTTTTGATACACAACAATGGATGAACGATCTCTTTTTATTAGACGAGGTACTGACGTTTACCAAAAAGATGAACTGCCCACTGATCGAGGTTTCGGCCTTTTCCTCACCAGAAACCCCGCAAGAACGTTCAACAGCATTCAAAAAAGCTGTTCAGGTACTACAAAAGGCGGGAGATCGGGCAGCAAAGGCCCAGACCACTTTAGCCGTTTTGAATGAAGAAGGCAGCATTTCCGCCACCTCGACACAACTTGCAGAACTGCTTTCGCAGGTCAATCATCCCAATGTTCGGGCTGCATGGAGTCCATACACCGCCATGCGCTTGGGCGAGGACATAAAAACAGCTACCCAAAGAATCGCAGGCATGACAGAATCAGTACGACTGCGCGACGGCATCATCCAACCTTCTGGGTGGAAAGAGAAGGTATTGGGGACAGGAGACCTGAATCTGCCCGAAATACTGAGCGTCCTTCACAAAACTGGGTTTCGTGGTTTATTCGTGCAAGAAGTATTTACAGAACCTAAAGGACCAACCGGACTTCATTCTGCCACAGCACTAATCCACCTAATCCGTGCAATAACCCAAAAGACCTCATAAGCCTTGCACGAACGGATTGGTACTGATTTCTGCACCAATGGTGGTCTCTCGGCCATGTCCGCAATAAACTATAGTTTCCGGCGGCAACGTATAAAGTTGTGTTCGGATGCTATTTGTCAATACTTGCATCGAACCTTTCCATAAATCTGTCCGCCCAACGGAACCAGCAAAGAGGACATCCCCCGCCACTAGAAAACCGTTCTTATCATCCCAAAAACAGACGGAGCCTGGGGAGTGGCCTGGTGTGTGGCGAATTTGCCATGTCGCCGCTCCCAGTTGGATGGTGTCTGATGTGGTCAGGAAGCGCAATGGCGGGTCGGGGACGGCAATCCGCATCTCATACTTTTGTGCAATTCGTTCTGCTTCGGTTATCATCGGTAGGTCTTCGACTTGCATTTCATAACCCATCTCAAAATGATCACAAAAGAACTTAAGATCCAGAATATGGTCAATGTGGCCGTGTGTAAGTAAAATATGCTGGATTTCGAGTGTATTACCCTTGATATAATCTAAAACACGACGCCGCTCGGTGGTGGTGGCACAACCAGGATCTATCAAAACGGCATCGGTTCCTTCATGGATCACAAAGGTATTTTCTTGGAATGGGCCTGTTACAAAGCGTTGAAGGTGCATGAGAGCTTAGGTAAAATGGGTTTCAGTAAACGAAGGCAGAAATTAGGATTATTTAAGGTCGGTCTTTAACACCCTTCTTCAAGTCTTCATTCAAAGGTTTTACACGACCAAACGCCACTCGACCTTGTGGATGCAAAAGGATTTTCCGCCATAGAAAAAGGGGCATCGTCATAGAAAACTTTGCCCCACAGATAATTGCTTTACACTCCTACCACCACTTACGCCCAACGATCAATACTTTCTCATACTTCCATTGGGTGGATTATTGGTATCTTTCACTTCGCAGCATTTACACCCAACTGTCGCCGAACCCGTCTTTGCCCCACAACATGCATTGAGACCATCCCCGCAAGCAATTGTGCAGTTACTCCCTGCTGTTCCGTACCCACAACTTACGGCGCCCTCACCTCCGGCAAGACACGGGACCCGATCCGGATCCGTTGCACTACTTCCGCAGTAAGGCTCGCGCTGGGCTTTATCAGCAGACCAAGTGATACACGGAGTAAATTGGCTAAAAAGTGCTGTCTCTGTTTTAGACAATTTGAGGGCTTCCGATACCATCAAGCCTTGGTATTCAGCCAATCCATCCCCTTCATAAATGACCGCTCTACGTTGCTGATTGTTGGACAAACCAAGAAGAGCAAATAAGTGCTGTTTTTCGCTTTTTTTGAGCTCTTTTCGCTCCACATTAAAGTGTATGACCTGCGTAGTTTCCAAATTGACAAAAACGACTGCACCCAATGCAAGTTTCCGTTGTACGTCATAATGATAATAGGCACGGACTTTTTTCCAATCTATCGAAAGTGGTTTAGACAGCCCCTTTTCCATTTGTAGCGTATAAGCTTTGGGGGTGGGGTCGGTATTGAGATTTTCCACACCATCCGGCGTAAGGATGCCCACCAAGTCCATTACTTGCTGATCGCCCACACTTTTGATGACCAATGAGCCAGAAACCACCTTCCAAGTATGGTCTAATTTAGCGAGCGGCGGCAATCGTAACGATTCCCGGACAATGACCAAGTCACATGCAGTAAGACTAAATAGCCAGAATGATAGCAAGGCCCATGAATACATAGAATTTTTCATACCGAACTCCTGTTTTGTGTTTTTGAATTATTTCCTTTCAAAAATTGGTAGTGGAAATCTATAG
>DDTM01000099.1 GCA_002344075.1 Bacteroidetes bacterium UBA2364 | reverse complement strand
CTTAGGACAGATTGAATTGTGATATTGAACCACTGCCAAAGCGCAATTGATTGTGTCTGTTTTTGGAAAGAATTTAGATAAGTGTATAAATGCTTGGCTTGGGTGAAATTCAGTATATGCGAAAGCCCCCGCAGGATTCCCACATCCGTACGGGGGCCTTTCAGCGATCACAAGGAGGAGGTGTGATACTGGGAGCTTAGTTTTCTTTTACAATCTCTACCCGACGACGCATCCGGACTTCAGTCCCCTCGTCTGTACGGATGGATTTTTCTTTGCCATTCCGGAAAGAATTGGTGGTGCTAGGCGCTACGTTTTCGCGGGTTCCAATACGGTTCCGGGTGTCGGAACGGTAGCGGGTGTCATCCCGATAGCCATTGTCGTCATAGTACCAATCGTCGTTGTAGCTAAATCCTGCGACTGTATAACCAAATCCGTATTCATCGTCTTCTGGTACAAGTGGTACCATGGTGTAGTCGCGATAGTAGCGATCACTAATAAAGTGACTGTATTGCACTTCATAAGCACGTCGGGCGCGGAAGTCGAGCACGGCGGCACGGGCATTTCGGGCAGCACCAATGTAATAACTGTTGGTGTAGCGTGTATTAATCAGTTCAAATCCGGAAGATGGGTCACCGATAATGTAGGTCATGTTGTCGAACTGGATGTCACCACTGGGGCTAAGGGTAGCATAAAGGCGGCCAAAATTCCCTGGCAAAGAATGTACAGAACCGATATGATAGCCATCTCTGTACAGATCAATTCCAGTAATGGTGTACGTGATACGCGCATAGCTGAACCCAGAACGCACTGTTTCTTGACGAATTCTGGTGCGGATTTCTAACTCCGAACCGTTATAATCCCATCCATCTTCCACATATACATATTGTTTATAGACGTAGTTAGAGCGCCAACTGCTGCGATTACGGTCGTTCCAGATGGGGCGATGCCAACGAACACGACTGTAATCGTATCCAAAATAAAGGTCAAACCTCGGCGGATTCCATGGGCGACGTACTCGATCGTGGTTGATACGGGATGAGTTGTATCGGTTACGATCTCCCCAATCTACTCCATTATTAGGTCGGTTGTCGTTGTTCCGTCCATAGTTTGGGTTGTCACGAGTTCCACGACTGTCATTCCCACGATTGCCCGAATCTTGCGACCCACGATTATTGCGGTTGTCGTTATTGCGGGCGTTAGAGTTCGGCCCATCTTTGCCACGTTGCGGGTAGATTACGGTTGCAGGAGGTGTAGAAGGTCGGGCTTCGTCGCGGTTTCGGCGGTTATCATTGTTGTCGGATGTTGAATTATTGCCACGGGATCCACGCGAACCATTGTTTTCGGTGCGTGGCGCAGGCGGATTCTCACGCGGTGTGTTGTTGTTATCGGTACGGCGGCCTCGTTGCGCGAAGGCATCAGGCATGGCCATTAGACCGATCAGCATCAGAGCGAGTATCCATCGGAGAGAAGCGTAACGGGGGCTTGTCATGGCTGTTAGGATTTAGAAGTTCAGGGTTGGGGTCGGAGTTCCGGAGGCCGTTCAGGAAGGGGTTCATGGCTCAAATGATTTTCCTGTGGCCTCCGATACCCGATTTTGCCGGATTTTGCCGGCGTGTGGTTGCTGTTCTTAGTTGAAAATCCGGAAGAGAAGTCCCGGTTTACGGTAATATCGGCAAGAACGAACACATTTTTGGTGGCGGCAACTGGGGTGGTGTCCCCGGTAGTTCCAGCCGAAATACCGACAGGTTCGTACACAATGTCTCGCGGTACAACTCCGGTGATGACGATAGTGATCATAGCGCCCGTGCCAGTCTGATCGGTTGTAGCGGCTCTCCCCTACCCAACGGCCATTATGAAAATACACATCTCCATAACGGCGGTCGTCTCGGTCGCGATAACGGTTTCGGTCGTTGTATCGGTCACGGGGATTTTCGTTTCTCCCCCTGTCATCACGGCCGCGTGTATCGCGGTCTCGTTGCGCCTGAATCTGAGTGGCGGAAGCCATTAGGCACAGGAGCAGGGTTCCAAACAGCATCATACGGTTTTGCATGTGTTTCATTGAAGAAACTCCTTTTGGTTTTGTTAAGGAACTTAAACCGGGCTTTCAGGCGGATTATAAGTTGTTTTCCAAAACGGGTGTTTTTCGGAAACACGCCGGATGATGCCCTTTTCATCCTTGCTTACCTAATTATTTTACCAAAACCATTCCAAATAAGCTCATGCATAAAAAAAGCCCCATGAGAGGCTTATTTTGCGGGTTGTTCATCTTATACAGCGCTTGTGGTTGTCCTTTATTTAGGACATACGTACCTTTCAATAGACAGTCAGCCTGCCAGTGCTTGTGCTAAGTCTGCTATTAAATCATCAGGATGTTCAAGGCCAATGGCGCACCGAAGTAAGGTGGGCGGAGTGGTTGTGGGAGGTTTTTCAACGGAATGTCGGTGCTCGATCAGGCTTTCTGTTCCGCCCAAACTGGTGGCACGGGTAAAGACCTTAACGCGGTCGGTAACGGCAAGGGCGTCTTGTGCCGTTCCGAAAACCTCGAACGAGAACAAGCCGCCATATCCCGACATTTGGCGTGAGATAAGGGTTTGAACGTCTGCACTGGTGATCCCCGGATAATGCACGCATTTAACACGGTGGTGCCCAGCGAGAAATGTTGCTACGTGGTGGGCACTTTCTTGATGAACCCGCATTCTGGCCCCAAGCGATCGCATTCCCCGCATCGCGAGCCACGCACTGAACGGGTCCATGACAGCGCCTCCCAATGTTTGAATTTGGCGAATGCCACTCAAGAGGGCCTCGTCTTTGGCGACTACTGCCCCAGCCAAAACGTCCGAGTGGCCACTCAGGTATTTGGTTACAGAGTGCATCACGAGATCGGCCCCGTGTTTTAATGGATTTTGGAGCAGAGGCGTAGCCAGGGTATTGTCCACCACCAGAAGGGCATTATTCTGGTGTGCAAGCTGTGCCAACGCATTAATATCTGAAATCAAGCACAAGGGATTTGAAGGTGTTTCTACCCATATTAACTGTGTTTCTGAGCGAATCTTACTTTTTACTATAAAAAGATTTGTCATGTCCACACGATCATAGGAGAGGCTTTTTCCGCTAAATACAGTTTCCAGCAAGGCCCCAATGCCAAAGTATGCAGATTCAGGAATCAAAACATGACTTTCAGGCGGCAAACTTTGCAGAATAGCCATTGTAGCAGCTTGACCACTTGAAAAGGCGGCGCACGCCGCCCCGCCCTCTAACCGGGCCAAGGTGTCCTCAAAGAGTGTACGTGTTGGATTTCCGGAGCGGGTATAAACATATCCGCCCGGATACGTTCCGTCGCCGGCACGTTGGAATGTGGTTACAAAGTGAGGGGCATGCAAAAGAGCACCGGAGGCATCATCCGAGATGGTTCCGGCATGGGCTAAAAGAGTTTCGGGATGTAGGCTCATACAAAAATCCATCATAAGGATATTGATACTTGAAAAATACCCTGCACAAAAGCAAAAAAGGAAGATAGCCGATGACTGTCTCCCTTTCAAAATAAGTTAAAATAGGCCAGAAGTTTAGGCTTCGTTTTTTTCTTCGACTTCTACCACAACAGCTTCTCCTGCATTTTTCTGAATGCTTTCGATGCTTTTCAGTGCAGATGCTTTTTGTTCGTAGCCTTGACTGGCAAACATCACTTGGCCGTTAGACGCTTTAAATCGGAAACGGTATTCCCCTTTTTTGTCTTGATAGACTTCAAATTTGTAGGCCATTGTACTGGTTGGTTTGATGGAAGAATCCGTAGAAAATCCAGAGTTGTCCGGAGTGATCTCGGAAGGTAATGGTTCTTGACCGGAGAAGTTGGTTTCAAGGATTGCATCGCATCGGTAGGCAGCTTTTTGTGCAAATTCACTTAAGCCGGACAAAAGCGTATGGACTCTGGCTGTCGTTTCCGATCCTTGTTGGTGGTGCTGTCTTCGTGCTAAAACGCCCAACAAATGCAAGAGTTCCTCGAACCGTTCTTTGCGGAAATAGCGCACTCCACCCCACTCATGAGCGTCCATATATTGCAGCGCCAACGGATCATTAAATAAATCTGTCGTCACATTTTGCCAGATAATAGCGTTGGTTTTATTGGGCTTATACCAATTCTTTTGACTGGTTAACAGACAAACATACACCACGGCCACTCCGGCATCTTCGGCACTAAGCCCATGCTCCCGAAATACACGATACATGGGTTTGTCCAAAAGCCAGGCTTCAATAAATCCTCTACTCTTATGTCCCACATTCCGACCATTTTTGCTGGTGAGGCGTCCGAGCTGATTGACCGATAACCATCCTGCGAGTGTGGCATTCCGAAATTTTTTGATGTCCAGATAAGGGTGTTCCGGCTCCGGATGCTCAATCGGCTCTTCATTCCCCCAACCGGGTGCATCGTCTAACAGGGGCACTGTAGAATCTTGGTTCCGACGGTGTTCATAGGCAATAACCGATTCTGAAAACTGCTGAATGTCTCGCACCAATCCATCAAAATCCACCTCCACACCACCCGTTCGGGATGCTGCTTCTCGGATAAAGGTGCCATACGTTTTGGTAAAGGTTTCTGGTTGGACAATATAGTGGGGCGAGTCGGTTTCAAATGCTTCAAAAAGCGAACTGAGGACTTCCACGAACGGTTCGTGAAGGGGGCGAAGTTGTCGGAGTTTAATTTCTTCTTCCACGTTGGGGACACCGTGTCCATGAAGGCTGTCGTGCAAATCTCTATAAAGCCCGATGGTATCCTCAACCTCCCGAATTTCCGTAAACACCATGCTTTGATAGCCGTTGAGGGTCATTAGAAAGCCGCGTCCCCAGACCACTGTATTGGAGCGCAGGTATTCTAATCCACTAATTTGGTCGCGAAAGATAGTAAACCAGTGGGCACCTTTTTTTAAGCCCAATGCTTCTGCTACATGTTGGGTCTCGATGTGCGGGTTTTCGGGAGATGTTTCACGTTGTTTATTCCGATACTTGACCGATGAACGAAAAACCCCCTGTGCTCGGTGATACGAATTATTATAGAGTACCAAAGCACGCTCTTTTTCAGATCGGTTTGTGAAAGCCAGCACACTTTCATTGACTTCACCGTTCTGTAGAAAGTCATATAGCCGGAAGTTGGTAACTTCGGCGAATAGGTAGCGTTTATGGGCCAGCGGGAAGATTTCCTTTTCATGGCGTGCGACAAGGTGTACGTCTGGCGTTTCATTATAATACGAACGTCGGTACTCCATGCCATATTTTTCTGAAAACCCTTCTATTTGCCCATGTCCAATCATAGGCAAGCCGGGAAGGGTTAACATGAGGGTAGTGACACCGAAATATTTATCCCCCTTACCAAACTGTTCGACCGCAGTTTTTTCGTCCGGATTGTTTAGAAAGTTAACATATCGTTTCAGGATTTCCGGATCGTATTCGAGGGTGGAAGCAATTTGTTGTCGAAACTCATCGTTACGCTCATCCCGAAGCATGTGCATAAAAGCAGAGTTATAGACGCGGTGCATCCCAAGTGTTCGTACAAAATAGCCCTCCAGCATCCAAAAGGCCTCGGCCAGCAAGAGGGTATCGGGCGCTTCGGCAGCCACCCGATCCACCACCTCGCGCCAGAACTCTTCGGGCATGGCCTCTTCAAACTCAGCTTTGGTAAGCCCGTGTTCCGACCGACTTGCTACATCTCCACCTTTTCCCGGCTCCGGAAACCACAAGCGGTGTATATGACGTTTAGCCAACACCATCGCAGCATCCAGTCTAATAACCGGAAAATCCCGTGCAACACGTAAAATAGTTTGGATGACGGCTTCTTTTGCCTCCGGGTTCAGAAAGTTAATTTGTGCAGTATCATTCCAGGCCAACCCTGTTCCGTCGTTTCCATGATATAAATACCGCTCTTCCCCCGTTCTGCGGTCTAACCGCTTAAATACCACTGCCGCATCCGTTCTGTCATAATAATGATCCTCCATAAAAATGCCGATATGGGGGTCGTCCGACAAATCTTCGTGTGTAAACGAATAGGATGGGTATGGTGATCGAGGCAATTGGATAAACCGATCGGGGTGATGTAAGACCCAGTCGCCGTCTAAACCAGTATGATTCGGAACCATGTCTGAGGCAATGCGGATACCTCGTTTCCATGCACGGGCCTTCAGGTTTAAAAAGGCTTCGCGTCCACCCAACGAAGCAGCCACTTCGTAGTCATAAAGCGAGTATGCCGAGGCTGTGGCTTCAGGGTTTCCCATGCGTTTCTTAAAGCGCTCCGAAGCTTTGGAGCGCTCCCAAATTCCGATAAACCAGAGTGTTGTAATGCCCCATGATCGGAGTTTATTCAGTTCTTCATCCGGAATCTGGTCTAATCGGCTAATTTCACGCCCATATTGTTGTGAGAGTTGGTAAAGCCAGACCAATGTGGACTTTGCGATCATCACCACATTCGGCATCCAATCTAAGTCTTCACTAAAGGCCTCCGGTTCGTCTGCCCCGTCTTCTTCAATAATGGCCCGCATTCCCTTCTGCCAATCGTGGCTTGTAGGGAACGGGGGGGGGGGCGCATCGGGCGTCATCGGGAAAAAAGGACGTGTTTCTTCGCGGATATAGTCTTCTCCACGAAGGAAGCGAACCACAAAAGAGGGGTTCAGGTCCGCAAGACGATGCCCCCAATACCCACGGAGATATGCCAATTGCTCGGCCAAAGAATGGGGATAACGCCGGAATAAGTGGGTAAGTATTTCTAATAGATCCGTTTCTTCATGGCGTAGATCTTCCAACGTATCGTCGGTGGTTACACGGGGTGCTTTGGAAGCCCAATAGGTCTGTAGAATTTCCCAAACCTGTAGATATGGGGTATGTTGGACCAAGTGCGTGTCGTCAAACAACTCCTTAAGCGGTGCAAAGGCAGGATTTTCGTTGGCCAATCGCAATAAGGTTAATTCCCCCAATAAGACATTTTCCCGCCCTTCGATGTATTGACGAGGTGTTACTTGGCCATTCAAAACGATTTCTGGCGGGAATTGTTCTACGAATGCCAAGAAGGTTTTTTGCAAGGCCGCTTCTCCTATTCGGTTCCGCAGAGTCTGATAAGATTCCGACATGATGTCGCGCCCGGCTTTTCGTTTGTACCATGTAATAATACCACCCAGAGATTCCAATATGAGCGCGCCGGCGCTGAGGTCGCTGGCACGTATAGATTGCTCTGGCGAGCGGTTGGCATTCAGTTTACTCGTGACCACTCGTGCAGTATTCAGATCTTGGAGATCTCCCAGACTATGTTGGAGATGGTACACCAAAAAAATTTGGCGACGCAGGAAAAAACTTCTTTGAGGGGCGTTCATTGATCTTCTGTGGTGCGTGGCGACACCGGGATAGTGTGCGCCGAAGGGTGAAAGTGTACTAACTCCAAGATAGGAATTTGTGCCTTACATTAAAAATAGATAGGCCAGATAATTTCATTGAAAAAAACGCCACCTTCCCAAGCCTGAAAAGGTGGCGTGCTTAAACCTGTTGAAAGGCAAATAAGAAGGCTTTAAGGTGTCGCTGGGGGGGCGGTATCTGTTTCGGAAGGAATCATCCGAATATCCGTTGGATCAAGCGGTGATCCATCCCGATAACCTTGTTTTGCTTTCGCAAGTAGGTTTTCGCGTTCAAACCTCTCGATCTGTTTCTTCAGGTTCATATTGTTCTCTATTCGTTTTCGAGCAGCTCTTTCAGGTGCCTAATTTTGGCATTGGCTCGCTTGCGTTGCAGTTTTCTAAGCTTGGAAACCCGTTTTTCAAGCCTATAAATCAGTTCTCGATACCCTCGAATTTTTATTATGTACTTATTCTTAAAGTTTTGAATTAATAGATCGTTCTTGTATAGGTTCTCAATAATCTCTTTTTGCTTGCGAATGGTTGCTGCTTGTTCGAGGATGGTCTTATTCGCTAAAGTAGATTCGTCAGGGCCTGCTATTGGGCGGGTAGATGGAGGAGTCTGGGTCGTTTGATTGACAGGTTTTGCGTCAATCTTGTGTTTTTTACCAGTCTGCGAACGAAAGTCATTATTTTTTTTGATAACCTTAGAGGCTGGATGAAGGGGTTTTAGTGGGTGGAACGTCTTATAAGCCCACTTTATTAGTTGGATGAGAAGCCATCCTAAAACCAATGGGAGGAGGACGGGAAGGCTGATGATTGCAACAACTAAAAAGATCTTGTATTTCCAGATGTCGCGGCTTCCGTAATATAGGTTTTCGGAAAACTGTAACATGGTAGCTCTTGTTTAATAAGGTGACGGATCATGGTTGTGGCAATACAGTTCGGTTACAGTCACGAGCGAAGCCATTACAGAATCGTTGTGTAAAGAAATCGGCGGGTTCACGTCTTGGAGGGCGTGGCGATTAAAGGGTTCGGTTGCGGCAGACGGGTTTTCAGGGTGATACATGTTGTTTTGGTTAAATGTGAAAAGAAGTTGTTGTAAAGCTAAGTATGACCCCATTATGGGATCAAGAGATGAAAAATGTGCGCACTGTCTAATGCACAAACCCTATTCAAAATATTATTTGTGCGCACATGACACATGCAGGATAATGATATATTAAAATAATAGTGAATAGACGATTTTGGGTTCCGCAAGTTTCGTAAGCCCCAAGTGCGTGCGAAAGTTTTTAATTTCTATGTGATTTTTGGTATATTTTATATATCAGCTTCACGACAAAAAACTCACCGCTATGGCATCCGATGGTAAATACCCAGAAGCATTGTTTAAAGAATTGCACGACCAGGTGGTGCGTGCTTTTGAAGCGTCAGAGGAGTATCAGTCGAAATTTGGGGATAAAAAGGTAAGCAAAAGCCAGTTGTATGGTCGTGGAACATTTGCAGAGGAGTTGCCCACCATCCCGACGTCGGTTCGTAAAAAGACAGGTGCCAAATTTGGCAAAGAATGGCTGTATAAACGGGTTTTAGAAGGCCAGAAAAACGCCCAAGGCCATTTTTCTGTGACACCAGAAACCGAAATATTATACAATGCCCTCGCAGAATACCTCGATTTTGCCGATTTTAAGGCGTTTGCAGAATCATATAGCAGTCGGTTACCTTCGGTTCAACCAGAAAGAAGTATCACAAACATCCCAAACACCCATGATAATCCCTTTGCAGAATTAGCAGGTTTATACGAGGCATACATTGTCTTACCCCAAACCCGCACCATATCTGTATTGGTCGTGCTCCTGAGTAAGGAAGGAAAGGTACAAATTCGTTCCAAAATGACCACTATTGACCGTTTTTACAAGGGCACTTTGGAATTGGTACCTCGTAGCCGGATTTTGTTGGGGGCGTTCGAACTTAAAGATCCTGATTTTGAGAAGCATAAATATTACAAATACTTTTTTGTCCTCCGAGATCGTTTTGAAGTGAAATCGCCTTGGTCTAAAGGGGTGATTACGGGGGTTTATGCCGGAAAGGGCAAGCGTAGCGAGGACCCAATGGCAGGAAGAATACGTTTATACCGGATAAAAGAGGAGTATGATGGTATTCAAGATGATTTTACGGCTTATGAACCAAAGGAAATCTCGCTTCAGGATCCCGATTTCTTTGATAAGATCCGGGATAAAAAAGAACTGATTCCCTTTTTCTCGGGCAATAGGGATGATTTTATGGAGTCGGTGGCACTGTTTGAACAGTTAGAATTGATCGAAAAGACCCATCCGGTTGCCGAAATTAAGAACGTTGTGGGTTGTTATTTGTGTTATACACTGGCGAGCAACCGCAAAACAATATTTGAACGCCCCGTCTGCATTCAGCCCAATGGTATTGCGATGATGCGTTTGGCCACTCCCTCTACGGCGCTTTATAAAGGACGTGCGGTTAAACTAAACGATATGCTGCTCTCCATTCGGTTCCATACCCGTACAGACGAACAAGACCAGCCGTATTCGGGCTACTTCCTGTTTTATGCCACCAATACTCCGCGCTCGGATATTAAAAAAATCTTTGGAACTTTTGTATCCGCCAATGACCGTAAACAACCTTTGGCCGGACGGGCAATTTTGATTCCTGTTGAAGGAGCCTTTAACGATTTTGTAAGCCGTCAAATCCAGTTGTTTTCGGCTGAATATGATGAATTAGACCACCGCGAGAGTAACTTAATGCGCTTCTTAACCGGGGATGCAAATAACTTAATCAAGTCTTTTCGCGACATAGACAGCCCTTTTGAAAAGGAGCAGGACTACGCCGATATGTATTTTGGTGCAGCCTGTTATAAGGCCCCTACTAAGCCCTATCAGGCAGCAGAATTGTTGGGATATGCTTTTATGCATGGATTTAGGGACTGGGAAAAACTTCACATGGAAAAAACATCCGGCTTTTTACGACATTTAAATCCGGATCATTGGGAAAAAGTGAAAAGTAGAATTGATAGCAAACTTCATCCGATCTGGGAAGCCGGGCTTGGGATATAATCATACACAACATGAAAAGCCTTTTTATTGTTTTGGTTCTTTTTTTGGGGGTGTGCTCTTGGGCCGAGCCCGCTCAATCCGCTTCCGTGGTGGTAGAAGCACGGGTTTTGATTGGTGACGGGCAATATGTAGCAGCCATTAAGTTGCTGGAAGATGCGGCAGATTCGGGCCAAAAATCGCCCGAAATACTTCATTGGTTGGGTGTTGAGTATTATTCCGCACTTCAACCACTGTTTTACCGTTTTAATTAACTGTGCTGGATGCGTATGTTTCGGGATTAATAACCGATGCTACGCAGCCGTTGGGCAATAGAGTTACAAGCGGCTGTATTTCAAGAATACCAATAGACCTTAGATTCGGTGAAATCTTTACTTACTGTCGAGAACAGCTCCGTAGGGGCGACATCATACGAGAATACACCTGCTCGGCATAAAATGTGAAAGATATGTTCACACGGTCGAACTTCATAACATATTGCATTCCCTTCTTTCTGAAACGCACCGTCTTAATGTACACCTTGGAATAACTTCCTGAAAAAAATCCCCCTAAAAAGTTGTAGCCTTACCTTTTAGCCTGTTATATTGTGGGCAGCCGATTGTTTGGGCAGATTACCAACCTCAAGCACCAGTGTAACTTTCCATATGCTACGACATAGCTATACCACCCACTTACTGGAGTCTGGTACGGATGTACGGCTGATCCAAGAACTGTTAGGGCATCGTGATATCAAAACGACATTGCGTTACACACACGTAAGCCAGCGAACCATACAGCATATCCGTAGCCCCCTCGACGCTATTTTTACCGAAAAGTACAACAAAAAACGCGAAAAGGGCAGATATAAATAAGTTATAGGGCATTTTAGGACGACACAACAGACAATGAAATTTAAGAACTACAAATCAGCAATTCATAATTTCGCACATTCTTTCATGAGCATTGACTACATGAAAAGCGGGCGACTTGCAGTAAATGTTCTTATTGACCTTTATAATCTAAAGCACGAACCTAAAGCGACTTTTGACTTCATTGACAAGACAATTTTTCCAACAGCCGCAAGGACTAAAGAAAGTAGTGAATTGCTTAACAATTATTTGGACTGGCTAACTGACCATTTTACTCGACACAATTGTGACTTGACAAAATTGGAAGTTCTTGAAATAACAATCTGGACTGACTTTGATAATACAAAGACTCCACCAGGAATGAGCAATTGCAAAGAATTTATTGTTCATACCCTGACAAAGTGGAAAGCTGACGAACGGGACGAGCAGACAATAGAAATTTCGCAGACTGAAATTATTAAAGAGAGCTTTATAAAACAGAGAATACCAGAGTTCAAATGATGAATTATTAAAAAAATATGGACTTATTAGGACAAATATTATGGTTTGCTATGTTCGGGACACCAATCTTGACAATCCCTTTGGTTTGGCGACTTATCGACACCAAGAAGGTTTATCGGGTAATCGTAGGACTAATCTTTGCATTTATACTTTCGTTCTTTCTTTATCATATAAGTTTAGCAATTATATTTAGAGATGGAATGGGACCAGGCTGACAAAAGAAAAACGCCCTATAACAGGCGTTTGGCAAAAAAGCGGGTTCAGTGCTTAAATGAAGCTTTGTGCTTCGTACCAAGTTCAGTACTGGCAGACAGTTTAGTGCTTCGAAATCCGCTTCTTCGCCAAGCGCCCAACCGTTGGCTGAAATTGTAAGAACCGAAAACTCAAAAAATAAAACTATGCGGACAGTTCAGATAAAAGTAAGCGAAACCGACTTCCAAAAGTATAATTTAGGGAGTGGTGAAATTAAGTTTACTGATTTGGTAGATTTGATTAGTCGTGAATACGCACGACAAGCGTTGTTGGAGTGCAATGAAATAGCCGAAAAGGTTGGGCTTTCTAAAATGACAATGGACGAAATCAACGCTGAAATCAAAGCCGTAAGAGATGCAAAAACTCATTCTTGATACAAATGTTATCGTTTCTGCACTCATTTCAAGTTCTATTCCGAGCAAAATTTTGTACGAATTGGTACTAACTGAAAAAGTAGAGATTTGCCTTTCGGAAGAAGTATTGGCTGAGTATGTAGAAGTGTTGAACAGAGAGAAGTTCTCAAAATTCGCTAATTTCAAAACCAAAGCCGAAGTTGTATTGAATAGACTGCGAGAAATCGCTACTTTTTACCAAACAGACCGAAAAATTGAAGTTTTGACAGACACAAGCGACAACAAGTTTTTGGAGTTGGCAGCGGTAAGTGCAGCAGACTATTTGACAACGGGCAATACGCTTGACTTCACAATAACAGAGTTTGAGTACACGAAAATCTTGACACCGAGAGAATATTGGGACAACTACGCACCGAAAGAATAACAAGTTCAGCCAACATTGGCTTGGCGAAAAGCGGGGCTGAGGTGCTGATTTGTAGTGAAGTGCTTTTTATTTACTTTTGTGCTTGTTTGAAGTGTGGTGCTGTTAATTCCCCGCCTTCGCCAAGCCTTTTCCGTTATCGGTCAGCTTAAAAAGACACACCACCTATGACAAAAAAGGACGTAAAAACAAATCTACTAAACCACTCAGAAGCAAAAGTTAGACTTCTTGGTGAGTATCTAAAAAGATACCTGAACATTATTTGTAATGACGGTTATACAAAACGGATTAAAATTTACGACTTATTCTGCGGAGAAGGACTTTATGAAAATGGTGGTGAAGGAAGTCCACTTGTAACAATGCGACAAATTAAAGACATTCATTTTGTAAACGTTGCTAAGGCTTCCGGCATACCTAAAATTGATTGCCATTTCAATGACATTGAAGAAAGTAAAGTCAAGAGAGTTGAGCAGTCCCTAAAAGACAAGTCATTGTATTATCCCGAATTTGGCGACTTACATTTTTCAACAGAAGATTATCAACTACAATATGAAAATCTTCTTTCTCAACTTCCTAAACTAAAATCACTTAATCAAAAAGCATTTATTTTCATTGACCCCTACGAATACAAACATATCAAAGCAAGTCAGATAAAAAACTTAATGTCAAAAGGAAGTTCCGAAGTTCTTCTATGGCTTCCGACACAGTTTATGTATCGCTTTGCAAATAACGGGACACCAGAAGCGTTAAAGGATTTTATTACAGAGATAATTCCAAATTTCAGCGAGTGGAGACCAGGAAATGTTTGGAGCTTTATTTCAGAATTGAAACAAGGTTTTCAAGACTTTTTAGGAAACAACTTCTTTGTTGACACATTCACTATTCAGAAAGACACGAACACAGTTTTTTGTTTGTTCTTTTTCACTTCTCACATAAAAGGATTTGAGAAAATGTTAGAAGCTAAATGGGAAATTGACACAGAATACGGTAAAGGTTGGGATTACGGAGGTAATACGCCCAGCCTATTCCACGAACACAAAACAAATCCACTTGAAACTAAACTGAAAGATTTTTTAAAATCTAAAAAGCGTTATAACGGAGAAGTCTATGAATTTACGTTGAGACAAGGCTTTTTACCGAAGCACACAAACGAAATTTTTTACAATTGGCAAAACAATGGCGACTTGGAAGTCTTGACTGCAAATGGTGAGAAAGCAAGGAAAAAATCATTTTACATTGCATACAACTACTTCAAGACAGACAATAAAAAAGTTACCTTTAACCTAAAATAATTATGGCACAATCAAGCATAGAATGGACTGAAATGACTTGGAACCCAACAACGGGTTGCGACAAGATTTCAGCAGGATGTAAGTTCTGCTACGCAGAAGTTATGTCGAAGCGTTTGCAATCAATGGGCGTTGAGAAATACAAGAACAATTTTGAAATAACCATTCACGAAGACGAACTACAAACGCCATATACTTGGAAGAAACCCAAAGTCGTTTTTGTAAACTCTATGAGCGACCTTTTTCACAAAGACGTTCCGATTGACTTTATTAAGAAGGTCTTTAAAGTGATGAAAGATAATCCACAACACGTTTTTCAAGTCTTAACAAAGAGAGCGGACATTCTAAGATATTATGACAGTGAAGGTTGGTTGGACTGGACACACAATATTTGGATGGGCGTTTCAGTAGAGAACAATAAAGTAACCAAAAGAATTGACTTGCTTCGTGAGACAGGTGCAAGAGTTAAATTCCTTTCTTGTGAGCCTTTAATTGGTGCAATTCCCAATATGAACTTAACAGGAATAGATTGGGTAATTGTGGGTGGTGAAAGCGGACGAAAGCCAAGACCTATGAAAGAAGAATGGGTTACAGACATAAAAAATCAATGTCTGGACGCAGACGTTGCTTTCTTTTTCAAACAATGGGGCGGGACAAACAAAAAGAAAACTGGACGACTTTTGGAAGGCAAAACTTGGGACGAAATGCCCGAAATAGAACTGCACAAAAATGTGTAGACAAGAAAGCCGAACCGATAACATGCGTTTGGCGCAATGGGGGGAGACGTGCAAAATTGAAAGTTCGTGCTTCTATTTAGCGTTAGTGAATATTGACAGTTTTGAGCTCCGAAATCCGCCACTGCGCCAAGGTGTGCTGTGAATGATTCATCTGTTGTATGGGTGAGTCAATGCTGTGTAA
>DDTM01000079.1 GCA_002344075.1 Bacteroidetes bacterium UBA2364 | reverse complement strand
AAAATGTTTTTTTGTTTTATCTTTTATGAACCTTACAAAACAGCAAGCAACAAGTCAGAGGGAACTCGAACCTGCTGTTATCCGCTTTTTGGGGGATGTTCTCCAGAGCTTATCGAAAATCTAAACGCAGCGAAACAAAAAGATTCCGACCTAGCATAAACACAGAACGTAGGGCGATGCCACCGATCGAGCAACTCACATGCCCATAATAGTTAACATCGAACAGGTTGTTTACGCCAGCAATCAGACGATACCTCTTAAGATGGTTGTGCTCGTTTGCTATTGCGCGATATCGTCGCTACAGGTTCTATTATGATGTCGCTCCTACGGGGCTTTGCTCAACGATAGTCAAAGATGTCACCGAATCTAAGGTGCGTCGTATGTCTGATTGGTATTTTTGAAATACGCCTCTCCGGAAACCTCTATCGGTGCCACTTTGGCCAATGGCTGGCCTCGTGCTTTCTGCGTAAAATTTTCCAATGTAGATCCGGAACATATTTTACATTTTGCCTTCTTTTTGAGACCAAATAAACCAAATTCCCGTTGAAATAAATGGGGCTACGGCGTAGATTAGGAGCGTTAAAGAGGTCACCAATGCAATAAAAGTACATTACAAGTAATCATAAATGTTTTTTATCATATAAAATACCCTATTACAATGGCCCATTCTCCCGAAGTAACGCAACTACTTTCCCGCATCAATGAAAATGATAATCAGGCCATGAACGAACTGATTCCTATCATCTATGAAGAGTTAAGGCGCATTGCCCATGCCAAACTCCGCTGGGAATCATCGGGTGCAACCCTCAATACGACAGCTTTGGTACACGAAGCCTACTTTAAATTAGCAGACCAGAAAGCAGCCAATTGGCAAAACCGGAATCATTTTTTTGCGATCGCCGCACAAGCCATGCGCCGGATTATCCTGAACAATGCCGAGAAAAAACACGCCCAAAAACGAGGTGGAAACCAACGTAATGTGGATATAGATGAAGTTGCCGAATGGCTGACAGATACGCAAAGTGAGGAAATCTTAGCATTAGACGAGGCTTTAGAACAACTCAAATCCTTTGATGAACGTGGGTACAATGTGGTGGTTTATCGGTTTTATGGCGGATTGAGTTACGAAGAAATTGCCGCTATCATGGAGATCTCGAATATTACCGTCCGTCGGTCTTGGAATGCTGCCAAACTCTGGCTGGGACGTTCCTTGCGAACCTCCTTATTGGGATGATTTTTTGAATAGCAAGATCATTTCTTTGTCTTTTTCCGGCGTTTCTCCTTAAAATCTCGAGTGCATTTTGAGCACCACGTTGTCGTAAACGAGATTATCACCCCACTTTCTTCTTTCGTGCAAGCATAAACCCTTTTTAGTATGACTCCCGAACGCTGGCTTGAAATTCAGAAACATTTAGACGTACTGTTAGATCTGAATGCATCGGATAAGCGCATATACCTGCTAAAAGTAGAACAACAAAACCCGGATATACACGATGAGTTAAAAAGCCTGCTAGCGGAAGAAGAAGAAGACCGAATAGAACACATCTTTGATGCCGTTGCACCACCTCCTGCGGAACCCACGGCACAATACAATGCCGGTGAAAAAGTAGGGGGCTATGTCTTACTCCATCAAATAGGACAGGGCGGTATGGGTGAAGTTTGGTTGGCCGAACGACAAACCGCCGATTTTCATCAGCGTGTGGCCCTCAAACTGATCCGAAAAGGCATGGACAGTGAAGACATTTTGGCCAGATTCCGTACCGAACGGCAAATTCTCGCACAACTTAATCATCCCAATATTGCCCGTTTGTTAGACGGTGGTGCCACCGAGACAGGTATGCCTTTTTTTGTGATGGAGTTTATTGAAGGGATTCCTTTTCTTCAATATTGTGACGATCATCGGCTCACCATCGAGGAACGCCTCAGGCTCTTCCGGGAAGTGTGTAGTGCAGTACAATTTGCTCACCAAAACTTAGTCGTACATAGAGACCTAAAACCGACCAACATTTTGGTGACGCCAGACCAACAAGTTAAACTTTTGGACTTTGGCATTGCAAAGGTTCTGAATCCGGATCAATTGGCCGTAGAATCATTGCATACGGTTCCAGAATTGCGCGTTTTAACCCCAGCCTATGCCAGTCCGGAGCAAATTAAAGGTCTCAACCTAACGACTGCCAGCGACGTCTATAGCTTGGGGGTTTTGCTATTTGAATTGCTCACGGGTTCACGTCCGTTCCCCATTGCCACCCGCATTCAGGCAGAATTAATTCGGGTGGTTCTAGAAGAGGAACCGAACAAACCCAGCACCGCCATCCAAGAAATTCGGGAAGTTTATATCGGACAAGGAAATACCCGAACATTAGATCCCCAAATCATTAGCACTACCCGAAATACTTCCCAAACCCAACTCATCCGTAAATTGCGGGGCGATATGGACAATATCGTTCTAAAATCGTTAAGGAAAGAGCCGGAGCGTCGCTACGATTCAGCAGGACAACTTAGTGAAGACATTGGGCGTTATTTGGAAGGCAAGCCTGTTCTTGCATTACCAGATACATTTTCATACCGCGTAACCAAATTTGTACGCCGCAATAAGTGGGCTGTAGGAGGGGCCGCCGCTTTTTTGGTTTTGCTCCTTGCCTTTACAACCACCATGATCTGGCAAAACAATCGCATCCGTGAAGCCCTGAACCTCGCTGAAAAAGAACGCGACAAAGCCAAGGAAGTGGGTGTCTTCCTAACGGATTTATTCAAAGCCAGCGACCCCACCAAATATCCCGAAGGCGAAGTTCCAGTCCGTGCTATATTACAGCAAGGAACCAACCGTCTCAAAACCGAACTTAGCAACCAGCCTGAACTCCGCGCCGAAGTTTTAACAGTTCTGGCGGATGTTTATAATGGAATGGGTCAATTCAACACCTCCGACTCACTCGCCCAGGCAGCAATACGGCAGTTTCAATCACTGAACACCCGTTCGGAAGCATATATTGATGCCTTAAAAATTAAAGGAGACGCCAATTTCCGAATGGGACAATTGGACAAAGCCATTGTTTCTTATGAAACAGCCTATCAGATCCATCAATCTCATCATCCCGTTCCAAATAAACAAACAGCAACTTTACTAAATGGCCTTGCAATTTTTGCAGGAGAAAAAGGACAAACCGACCGCGCCTTTTCCTTGATCCAAAAGGTGGTTTCCATCCGCCGAAGGCTGGCAGACACCACCGAGACACAGAATTTTGCCAGCAATCTCAATACACTTGGTAATTTTTTGCACGATAAAAAGCGATATAATGAAGCCGAAGCAGCCTATGTAGAATCATTGGGGATTTTAAAGCGAAGTGTGGGCAGTGAACACCCTTACGTGGCCTTCCAGTTGAACAGCCTGGCCACCTTGAAATCCGACCAACAAGCATTCTCCGCGTCTATCCAGTATTTTAAAGAAGCGGCGAACATTGCAACCAAACGCCTTCCACCGGGCCATCCATTTGTTGGATACCTTTGGCATAATATGGCCAAGGCTTATACCAAAAACAAGCAATACGCCCAGGCCCTGCAAGCTGTGGAAAAAGCCATTTCGATTCGCAAAGCTACCAAACCAATTGTGGCCCAAGACCTACAAGAATCAGAAACGCTTCTCACAGAAATAAAAGAAAAGCTTTAATCAAAAAATATCTATTATGCCATCCAGAAAATTACGGGCATGTGTACCACTTGGGCTTTTGAAGCAACACGTATCGGGATATTAGCGCTGCAACAATAAACATACCGCATGGCAGGCCACGCCTTCTTCCCGCCCCACAAAACTCATTCTCTCGTTGGTTGTGGCTTTTACCGAAACCTGACCTACTGTTATAGACAAATCCTCGGCGATATGCGCCCGCATTTGGTCTATTAAAGGGCGGAGTTTAGGACGTTCCATTACGACCGTCGCATCCACGTTGCCCACTTTATATCCAGCATCGTGGATAAGGTTTGCAACCACCCGCAACAGGTAGCGGCTATTGGCCCCCTTCCAGTTCGGATCATTATCGGGGAAGTGGGCACCAATATCGCCTAATGCGGCTGCACCTAACAAGGCGTCGGTAATCGCATGAAGCAACACATCGGCATCCGAATGGCCAAGCAAGCCTTTTTCAAAAGGAATCTCTACACCACCCAATACTAATGGACGGCCCTCCACCAGGCGGTGAACATCATATCCATATCCTATTCTCATAAATCCTTGTTTTTACAGCCCTAATTTTTTGCTTTTAATCATTTGCTGCCATATGGGCCAAACCACTTCCGCAAATGCCCAGTCTTCAGGTGTAGTGATTTTGAGGTTCCATGCACTACCTTTTTCCAACTTAATCGAATAGCCTGCCCGTTGTACCAGTGCCACGTCGTCGGTTTCGTCCCAGCCTTGCTCGGTGGCCAATTGATGCGCATGCCTAAAAATGGATATTAAAAAGCCTTGTGGTGTTTGCATCCGGAAAAGTCCGTCTCGCGGAACGGTATCGGCAAATTCGCTTCCTTCAACCTTGCGCAAGGTGTCTGCAACCGGAATCGCCAAAGACGCCGCACCATCTGCCATTACACGTTGGACAAGAAGGCTCACTTCCTCTGGTTGTATAAACGGACGGACACCATCATGCACCAGCACCACCTTCGATGCTTCATCAATCACTTGAAGCCCATTTTGCACACTTTCTTGGCGCGTAAGACCGCCAGAAACGATCTTTTTAATTTTAAACAGGCCATATTCTTCCTGCCAAGCCTCCACCACACGTTCTTCTCCTTGCGGACAAACCAATATCACCTCCCCCACTTCATGGCAGGCCTCAAACACTTGAATAGTCCTCACCAATAACGGAGCATTCCCCAACAAACGATATTGCTTCCTAAGACCGCCCATGCGTGTTCCACGTCCACCCGCCGGAATCACTACCGAGACTGAAGGTACGAGCAAATCCATCATACAATTAACATGGCATCGCCATAGGAAAAGAGGCGATAAGACTCTTTTACGGCAGTTTTATAACAATACAACATAAAATCCACATCTCCTGCCAACGCCGAAACCAACATCAGCAGCGTGGACTCCGGCATGTGAAAATTGGTCATCAACCGTTGGGTGACGGCAAATTGATACGGTGGATAGATAAATTTATCGGTCCACCCCATACCTGATTTTAGCAACCTATCTGGTGAGATATTAGATTCTACCGCCCGAACAGCGGTTGTTCCAATCACCGTAACCGTTCGTGTTAGATTTTGCAAGGCATCGTTCACGGTGTCTGCTGTCTCCGGACTGATGATAAACATCTCGGCATCCATCTGGTGTTCTTCTACATTGTCCACCATCACCGAACGAAAGGTTCCGATACCCACATGTAGGGTCAAAGGAGCGGTAATCACCCCTTTTACCTTTAATGCCTGTAGCAAATCTGGCGTAAAATGTAATCCGGCAGTGGGAGCAGCCACCGCGCCACGCTCCGAAGCAAAGATGGTCTGATAGTCCGATTTATCACTCTCTTCATCTGGTCGCTTAAGGTATGGTGGAATAGGAACATGTCCTATTTGGTCTATCAAGCCATTCAATGCCATCGCATCCCCCTCAAACAAAAAGCGGACGGTACGGCTGCGGTCTGTGGGCTTGTCTATAACCTCGGCAATTAGACCTGCTTCAAACCGAAGTTTTTCACCCAATTGTACTTTTTTCGCCGGAGCGGCCAATACATCCCAAAGGTGTGCCGCTGGATTAATGGGCCGTAAGAGGAATATTTCGATTTTGGCCCCACGCTCATTTTCGCCGAGCAGTCGCGCCGGAAATACTTTGGTATTATTTACCACCATCACATCTCCGCTCGAAAAATACTGTGGCAGGTCAGCAACATGCCGGTGTTCGACCTTGCGGTCTTTCCGGTGAACCACCATCAAACGGGCACTATCTCGCGGTGAAGCCGGATGACGTGCAATGAGAGATTTGGGGTAATCAAAGGTAAATTGTGATAATTTCATGGGGTATGGTTCGCCAACTACGCAAAAAGAAAGCCTTTTAAAGGAAAAACTTGCTAATGGGACGCCAAGAATATAACTTCAAGCTGAACTTAAAACGGATCATGGTTTTTGAATTTTGGCCGTTTAAGCCTCCTCTAATCATGAAGGAATTGTCATGAACCGAATTCACCTCGTTTTACTGATTTTATTCGCCGTTATTTCCGGCTGCGACCACGGTTTTGAACCACCGGAGCGAGGAAAAATTTCCGGAACCATTATTTTCAAGGGGAAATGGCCCCCGGCAGAAGAAGTTCGTGCGTTGTATTTTGGCGCCGCGCCATTTACTCCTTGTTCCGTAGATGATATTGTGGCACGTTTTAGTGAAGTTGCTCTCAGTAACGACCTGAACGCGTCGGGAACAGGTATCGAAGAAGCCACTTTTAGCATTAGCGATGTAAACCCCGCTGTCTATGTATATTCTGGGGTTTATTTGCAATATGGCCCAACGGTTTTGGAGATTAAACCAGTAGGGGTATTTTCGGAGAACAACGGCGCCTTCATCGTGTCTTCTGGCCAAACCACCGAGATTGACCTTACGGTAGATTTTGATCAGTTACCGCCCTTTCCACCCGCTTCCTGCTCCCCATAAAACCCCAAACAACATGAACTTACGTCTCCTTTTTTTGGTGTTCTTCGGAGCTATGTGTTTTAGTCATACTCCCCTTATTGCACAATCAGCCACTTTTTCCGGGACCGTTCAGACAGAAGATGGGAAACCCTTTCCCGGCGCCACAATCCGGCTGTCCGGCACCGGATATGGAGCTGTCTCTGATATAAACGGCCAATTTACCGTAAAATCGGTTCCACCCAGTGTGTATCAGGTCTTGGTTTCTTCGGTGGGATATCTTACCCAAAAAGAGACCATCTCACTAAAAGCAGGGGAAGCCTTGGTCCGTACCTACCGTTTACGGGAAGAAGCCTTGCAAACCGACGAAGTAGTCATCACAGCAGCCCGTCGCGAACAGCTTAACTCTGAAGCCCCCGTGAGTATTGCCGTACTCGGTGCAAAGGACATCGAGGTACGAAATATTGTCCAATTAGATGATGCCCTTCGCTACACACCCGGTGTTCAGCTATCGGATAACCAAGTCAACGTGCGCGGCTCCACCGGTTTTTCGTATGGTGTAGGCAGCCGCATCCAGTTTTTGGTGGATGGCGTACCGATGCTCAATGCCGATACAGGTGGTATTGCATTTAACCTTGTTCCTACAGCCCAAATAAAACAGGTCGAAGTAATCAAAGGGCCAGGATCTGCCCTCTATGGAGGCGGGGCTTTGGGTGGTGTAATCAACGTAATTACCAAAGATTTTCCAGAAAAGCCCGAAACATCTTTCAGAAGTTATGTAGGCGTTCACCCTCCCGTGCGATACACGGAATGGAAACAAAACTGGGCAGGTAGCCAGCGAAACCGCTATTTTTGGGGTGCGAACATCAGTCGTTCCGAACAAGTCACCCCGAAATTGGGCTATTGGATGAATGCGAACTACACCCAAACCGAAGGTTATTTCCAAAATTCGGACGGCTACGAAGGGTATCTCGCGGCCAAGTTGGGCTACCAATTTAGTAGCCAACTCAAAATGGAGACCCTCATCACCAGTAGCCTCACCCATAAAAACGGCTTTGTCTATTGGGCCAGTGGGCGTGATGCCCTACGGGTCGCCAAAACCAGCCTGCTCAATGGAAGTTCCGACAATGAAGTTCGGCGCTTGGCCATCCTACCCGTTTTCACCTTTTTAGTGAATCCATCTGTTTTTATCTCGCTCAAAAACCGTTTTTATGGCGGAACCACAATCCCTATATGGAATGGCGCACTGGTGGAGCGAGATCAATGGACAACGGGTGCACGTTTTGGGAGCGAACTCCAAGTCAACATAGACCTCAAGGCGAAACGATACCTCATCTTGGGAGCGGGTTTCGATCAAAATGCCACCAATTCAAAACGTTTTTTCGGGGGTGATGACACCAATTTCGCCCAACCGGAGTGGGCTGCATTCGGGCAGTACGAACAACAACTTTTTAAAAAAATCAACCTCGTGGCTGGTTTTAGATTAGATCACTACGAGATTTCATCTAACGAGGTAGTCCAACGGTTCAGTCCTAAATTAAATGTGTCCTACACCTTAAATCCAGCGCTTAATCTTCGTGTGGCTTGGGGTTATGGCTTTCGAGTGCCGGGAATCACCGAACGATATGTAAACAACAGCGAATTCTTGCCTGTGATTCCCAACACCCAATTGCGCCCTGAAATATCCAATGGCTACGAGGCAGGTTTAAAGGGCTTTTTTGTGTTGCCTATAGAGGATTGGGCCGGACAATACGATGTAGCGGCTTTTAGTAATCAATACACAGATTTGGTAGAGCCTAAATTTCAAAATAATGCCCGGGCCTTCCAATTTGTTAACCTAACCAAAGGGCAAATCAATGGCTTAGATGTCTCGGTGAGCGCAGGGCGAAAAGATGGGCGTTTGTTATTTAACCTCGCTTATTTATTCTTAGACGGCAAAGACCGATCTGATCCAAACAATGTTTTGCCACTGAATTATCGTTCCAAGCACTTGCTCCAAGCCTCCATCTCGGTTTCGCCCCTTCGGCGGTTAGAAGTAGGTGTAGATTTCCGATATGCTTCTACTTTTGAACGGGTAGATTCCGATTTTGGTAATTTCATTCCGGACGCCACCCTACACCTTCCTACAAAGGTATGGGATACTCGCCTCCGCTACGATTTTGGTAAAATACAAGTATCGCTATTGGTCAAAAATGCTGGTGAATATTATTATATGGAACGTCCAGCCATTTTGGCGCCCACCCGTAATTTCATCCTACAACTTCAAAGTAACTTATAGGTGCAACTTAATCATCAGAAAAACAATCTATGCTTGTATTTGAAGTAGCATTAGACATCATAGGCGCCAATCCATATGTCCCGGTGCCAGAGACAATCCTTCTCGAATTATTTGTTCAAGCAGGTAAGCACAAAGGCCCGATTCCCATTTGTGGAACCATTAATGGAAAACCCTTTCTGCAAACCTTGGTACGCTACCAAGGCGACTGGCGGCTCTACATCAATGAAACGATGCTTCTAAAATCTCCTCAGCGTATTGGCGAAATCGTTCATATTACCATTTCCTATGACCCCAACGACCGATCTGTTCTCCCGCATCCAGAATTTATAGCGGCTTTAGACGAAAACCCTGCGGCTAAATTGGTTTTCAACCAGCTATCAACCTCCCGAAAAAAAGAGATCATACGCTATATTGCAGCCCTAAAATCGGAAGAAAGTGTGAGTAGAAATGTAAAAAGGGCAATCCGGTTCCTTTTGGGACAAGAACGGTTTATCGGACGGGAGCCCTTGTAAGAAATTAACCTCCCACCAACTGGCCATGGAACCGTGCAAAGACCTTCGTTCCGATAAGTGCAGACACAATCACAATAGTCATGGACCATATGCCATGCCCCACTAAAACAAAAACCGGCCCTGGACAAGCTCCTGTTAACGCCCAGCCTAACCCGAAAAGTGTCCCGCCTATTAAATAACGGGCATTGAACCTCCCATGACGCACTTTCTGTTCGGGCACTACCACATTTCCAAATACATCTTTTGCCTTAAATCGTTTCATCAAAAACGTAAATAAGGCCCCAAAACCAACCGCCGTTCCTATAATGCCATACATATGGAAAGATTGAAAATGGAACATCTCCTGAATCCGAAACCAAGAAACTGCTTCACTTTTGGTCATCACGATACCAAACCACACGCCAACCAAAAGATAATATACCCAGCGAAAAACAGACGACTTATACCACATATCAAAACTTGAATAAAATAGGTAAAACAAACCACGACCCTAAAAGACCGCCGATAAAAAAACCAACAACAGCCACAAGAGAAGGCAACTGAAAGTTAGACAAACCAGCAATGGCATGACCTGAAGTACAACCATTGGCATACCGTGTGCCAAAACCAATTAAAAAACCGCCCAACACTAAAACCAGTACGCCTTTTATTGAAAACAAAAAATCCGTTTCAAGCAAAAAAGCAGGACTAAGTTCGTTTCCGGTTTTTATGCCCCAATGCGCTATTAATTGGGTTGCTCCAGCCGAAAGTTGTACTTGATGCGGGTTGAAATATACCGATGCCACCCATCCACCCAATACCGCACCCAACAGAATCGTCAGATTCCATAGCCCTTCTTGCTTCCAGTCGTACCGTAAATATGCGTCTTTACCAGGTAGAATGGCCGCACAAATATGCCTGAAGTTTCGAGAAACCCCAAAAGGCTTCCCTTCATAAAGCGCCAATAGCGGTATCAAGAGGGCAATCATGAAGCCCGACACATACCAAGGCCATGGTTGAGACAACCAATCTATTAATCCTTGCATTTCGTTAATGGGTTTTATTGATTTATTCCAAAAGGAATAGCAAAATACACCAATTTAATCTTCTCTATTATTCCATTTTGTTATAAAAAATCTACCAAAAAGACAAAAAAAGTGCCGCCTCGGTGAAGAAGCGACACTTTCCCAGTTTTGGGCCGTGTACCTTAGCCGATCAGTTCGGTCGAGCGTACCGTTTCGGTTTCGGCTTTTGACGAAACTACCAGGTCCCGATACTTGCGGACGCCTGTACCAGCAGGTACCAAATGTCCTACAATTACGTTTTCTTTAAGGCCGCGCAGGTGGTCGGTCTTGGCCTGAACAGCCGCAAGAGTCAACACCTTTGTGGTTTCTTGGAAAGAAGCCGCCGAGATAAAGGAATCGGTGGTCAATGACGCCTGAGTAATACCCAGCAATGTTGGTGTTGCCACCGCCTGACGGGCTTCTCGAACAATAGGCAATTGCTTATCAAGGCGCTTCATTTCGGAAGTATGCTCACGTAGCCGCTTTCGATCTATGATTTCACCAATCTTAAGTAAGGTATCTCCAGGTTCTTCTACCACAAATTTATCAAACAAGTGGTTGTTCACTTCTTCCAGTTCGAAGCGGTCTACCAAATCCTCGTCCAAGAAATCGGTATCACCCGGATCTACAATAGTCACCTTTTGCATCATCTGACGCACAATGACTTCGATATGTTTGTCGCTGATGGTTACCCCTTGCAAACGATACACTTCCTGAATTTCGTTCACCAAGTACGACTGCACAGCGAAAGAGCCTTTGATACGCAAGATGTCTTGTGGTGAGACCTGACCATCCGAGAGCGGGTCGCCGGCATGTACATAGTCATTCTCAAAGACCAAAAGGTGCTTAGACAATGGTACCAAATATGGGCGCGAAATAGAACCATCACGGCTGGTGATGATCACTTCCTGCGCCCCACGTTTCCGTTGGCCAAAAGTTACTTCACCATCAATTTCAGAAACGACCGCACCATCTGTAGGCTGACGCGCTTCAACAAGTTCCGTTACCCGAGGAAGACCACCCGTGATATCCCCCGTCCGTGCTGTTTGACGGAAAATCTTGGCCAATACTTGCCCAGACTGTACAAATTCACCTTCTCGAACCTGAATACGGGCACGGACAGGCATCGAATACTCACGCAATTTGCCATCTTCTGCCGTCACATTAACGGCCGGGGTGAGGTTTCGTTCGCGCCCTTCCGTTACAATAATGTCGCTGTTTCCCGTTTGTTCATCCGACTCTACCTTATAGGTTGTACCGTCAATCAGGTCTTGATAGGCCACAATCCCGTTTGTTTCCGAGATAATTAGGCTATTAAAGGCATCCCATTGCGCAAGGATCTGACCTTTTTCGACCATCTGCCCGTTTTCAACCAATAGTTCGGAACCATATGGGATCAAGCTGGACATTAGTTGTCTTCCACCTTCATCCACAATCCGGATTTCGGCAGAACGACCCAGAACAATCATTCGCGGGCCATTGCCGTCATCATACTCCACACTACGCATATTCTCGAACTCTACTTTCCCGCTAAAACGCGCAGAAAGGGCACTCTCGGCTGCAATACGTCTTGCTGCCCCCCCAATATGGAAGGTTCGGAGTGTTAGCTGGGTTCCTGGTTCCCCTACAGATTGTGCAGCCACAACCCCTACGGCTTCCCCTGTTTCCGCCAATCGTCCAGAAGACAAATTCCGCCCGTAGCATAGGGCACACACCCCACGGCGCGACTCGCAAGTCAACACAGAACGGATTTCAACCGTCTCAATAGAGGTATTTCCAATTAGGGCAGCGGCCTGCTCATTGATCATTTCATTGGCACGCACCAAGAGATTGCCCGTAAGCGGATCTTCCACATCATGCACCGAGACACGTCCAACAATCCGATCTTCGAGTTTTTCAATAATATCTTCATTGTCCTTGATCGCCGAAATCGGAATACCACGTAAGGTTCCACAGTCATGGTGGGTAATCGTTACATCCTGTGCAACATCCACCAGGCGGCGGGTCAGATAACCAGCATCTGCTGTTTTAAGGGCTGTATCCGCCAGACCCTTCCGCGCACCGTGCGTAGAGATGAAGTATTCCAATACTGAAAGACCTTCCTTGAAGTTGGAAACAATTGGGTTTTCGATAATTTCACCAGCACCGCCAGAAAGATTTTTTTGTGGCTTGGCCATAAGGCCACGCATACCACCCAATTGTCGAATCTGCTCTTGAGAACCCCGTGCGCCCGAGTGGGCCATCATATAAATAGCATTAAACCCGTAACGATCTTTTTCCAAGGTTTCATACAAGACTTCCGAAACCTTATTGTTTGTTCTGGTCCAGATGTCAATCACCTTGTTGTACCGTTCATTATCAGTAATGAATCCCATTTCATACTGGCCGCGCACCTCAGAAACCTCGTCGTGGGCCTTGTCAATCAATTCATGTTTCAGATTCGGAATTACAATGTCTGAAATTGAGAATGAAAGCCCTCCACGCATCGCACGGTGGAATCCCATGTTCTTCACATTGTCGAGGAAGTTAGCGGTGCCCTTAAATCCGGTTGACGCAAATACCCGACCAATGATGTTCCGGAGATTCTTTTTTGTAAGAACCTCGTTCACATACCCCAATTCCGTAGGAACGATCTGATTAAAGAGGGCACGTCCAACGGTGGTATCAATAAATTTACCCGGCCCAAGCCGAAGCGAAATCTTTGTATGCAATTTAACCACCCCATGATCAAATGCTTGTACCACTTCTTTCGTGTCCGAGAACGTCATACCTTCGCCCACTTCGCCCGGAAGTAACTTGGTCATGTAATACATCCCCAACACCATGTCTTGGCTCGGTACGGCAATGGGACCACCGTGTGCTGGGCTAAGAATATTGTGCGAGGAAAGCATCAGTGTCATTGCCTCAAGGCAAGCATCGTGCGAAAGCGGTACGTGAACCGCCATCTGGTCACCGTCGAAGTCTGCATTAAAAGCCGTACAAACCAATGGGTGCAATCGAATCGCCTTTCCTTCAATCAACGTTGGCTGGAATGCTTGGATACCCAAACGGTGTAGCGTGGGGGCACGGTTCAACATCACCGGATGGCCATCAATCACCTTTTCCAGAATGTCCCACACATCCGGCGTGCGGCGATCTACCACTTTTTTGGCACTTTTCACCGTTTTTACGATCCCACGTTCAATCAGACGTCGAATAACAAAAGGCTTGAACAACTCTACAGCCATTTCTTTTGGAAGGCCACATTCATGCAACTGCAATTCCGGACCAACCACAATAACAGAACGGCCAGAGTAATCCACACGCTTACCGAGTAGGTTCTGGCGGAAACGCCCACTTTTCCCTTTCAGCATATCCGAAAGTGATTTCAGGGCGCGGTTGGAATCACTCCGAACAGCATTTGCCTTGCGCGAATTATCGAAAAGTGAATCTACGGCCTCTTGCAGCATTCTCTTTTCATTCCGCAAAATGACTTCAGGCGCCTTGATTTCAATCAAGCGCTTCAAGCGATTATTGCGAATAATCACCCTGCGATATAAGTCGTTCAAATCGGAGGTGGCAAAACGTCCTCCCTCAAGCGGTACCAAAGGCCGAAGTTCCGGCGGAATGACCGGAATCGCCCGCATTACCATCCATTCCGGACGGTTTTCCCGCTTTTTATTGGCTTCACGGAAAAACTGAGCCACTTTTAGCCGCTTTAATGCCTCTTGCTTGCGCTGCTGGCTCGTTTCTTCCCGTGCCTCCGTTTTTAATTCAACCACCATTTTGTCTAAGTCCACCATTCTGAGCAAATGCTCTACGGCATCCCCACCAATTTTGGCTATGAATTTGCGCGGATCCGAATCTTCCAACAAGTGGTTGTCTTCGGGCACTTTGTACTGAAGGTCAAAGTAGTCGTCCTCCGAGAGTAATTGATTGTTATCAATACCAAACTCCCGTGCAGAACCAGCCTGTATCACGATGTAATTTTCGTAATAAATGACCTTATCCAAATCTTTGGTCTTGATCCCCAATAAATTCCCGATTTTATTCGGCAAACTGCGGAAGTACCAAATATGAACGACCGGCACACTGAGTTGGATGTGTCCCATTCGTTCACGACGAACTGCCTTCTGGGTTACCTCAACCCCGCATCGGTCACAGATGATGCCTTTGTAGCGAATACGCTTGTATTTACCACAATGACATTCCCAGTCCTTGATTGGACCAAAAATCTTTTCGCAAAACAAACCGTCTTTTTCCGGCTTGAACGAGCGATAGTTGATGGTTTCCGGCTTTAAGACTTCTCCATAGCTTCGTTCCAGAATGCTTTCTGGCGACGAAAGGCTGACGGTCATCGTGTTAAAGCTCTTTTTGAGTTTTTGTTGCTTGGTATAAGCCATATTCGGAACCCCGATTTTAGCGTCCAGCTTTTAGTGAAACCAACCGGTACAATGGATTTCATTGCACCGGTCGAAGCGCTCAATCAATATCAATTTCCAATCCCAATCCCTGTAACTCTCGAACCAATACATTGAAGGATTCGGGCACATTGGGTTCGGGCATATTCTCACCTTTCACAATGGCTTCATAGACCTTAGAACGGCCTTGAACGTCATCGGATTTTACGGTAAGCATTTCCTGTAGCACGTTGGCAGCACCATAGGCGTATAATGCCCATACTTCCATTTCTCCAAAACGTTGGCCCCCAAATTGCGCCTTACCTCCCAGTGGTTGTTGGGTAATCAGGCTATAAGGCCCAATGCTGCGGGCGTGAATCTTATCATCTACCAAGTGCGAGAGTTTCAGCATATAGATCACCCCAACCGTGGTCTTTTGATCGAAAGGCTCTCCGGTTAAACCATCGTAGAGCTGTACACGACTGTCATTCGGTAACTTGGCCAGATCCAATTCCGATACCACATCTTCCAACTTAGCGCCATCAAAAATGGGGGTTGCGTATTTAATGCCCATCTTTTTGCCTGCCCATCCCAACATCGTTTCCAGAATCTGCCCCAAGTTCATCCGACTGGGAACCCCCAATGGATTCAAGACAATATCTACAGGGGTTCCATCTTCGAGGAATGGCATGTCTTCCTGAGGCAGGATTTTAGACACAATCCCTTTATTACCATGCCGGCCCGCCATCTTATCACCAACCTGAAGTTTACGCTTCTTGGCGACATATACTTTTGCAAGTTGCACAATACCCGGTGGAAGTTCATCCCCCATCTGAATACGGTGTTTCTCTCGCTTCGCATCACCCGTAATGTCGTTCAGTTTAATTTGGTAATTCCAAATTAATTGACGGACCAACTGATTTACCTTCGGATCATCGGTAAAACCGCGCTGGGTATTCAGGTTCATCGGTTCCTCATTCATCAGAGACGACATACTAATGCGTCCGCCTTTGGGAATGATAACTTCACCCGTCTTGCGCTCAATCCCACCAGAGGTCTTTCCATCCACCAACTTAGAAAGTTTACTAAAGAAAGAACTTTGCAGTTTCCTTAGGTCACGATCCATTTGGGTGTCAATTTTTTCCAACTGCTGCTGCTCTGTCTTCTTGGCCACTGCGTCGGCAGCTTTACGACGTGAAAACAGATTGGTGCTGATGACCACACCGTTCATACCAGGGCTGGCCTTCAGCGAGGCGTCTTTTACATCGCCCGCCTTATCACCAAAAATGGCACGCAACAATTTTTCTTCGGGCGTCGGGTCGGTCTCTCCTTTTGGGGTAATCTTACCCACCACAATATCCCCCGCTTTAACCTCGGCGCCCACGCGGATGATACCGCGTTCGTCCAAATCTTTGGTCGCTTCTTCCGAGATATTCGGAATTTCACGGGTAAGCTCTTCCTCGCCGCGCTTCGTGTCCCGAACCTGCAATTCAAACTGCTCAATGTGAATAGAGGTATAAATATCGTCTCTAACCACTTTTTCCGATATCACAATGGCGTCTTCAAAGTTATAACCCCGCCACGGCATGAACGCTACCACAACATTCTGGCCCAGTGCCAATTCACCCTTTTGGGTTGACTGGGTATCCGCCAAGATCGTCCCTTTGACTACCGATTGGCCCGCCTTCACAATCGGACGCTGGTTTAGACAGGTGTCTTGGTTCGTGCGTAGAAACTTGATGAGGTGATACGTTTTATCCGAATTCTCGAACGAAACCTGCTCATCCTCTTCTTCTCGCTCATACGTCACCACAATGCGGGTGGCATCCACAAACTTCACAACCCCTTTGCCTTCCGCCACAATCACAGCACGCGAGTCCCGCGCAACTCGCTCTTCCAAGCCCGTTCCTACAATCGGAGAATTAGGTCGGAGCAAAGGTACGGCCTGACGTTGCATGTTCGAGCCCATCAAGGCACGGTTCGCATCGTCATGCTCCAAAAATGGAATCAAACTCGCCGCAGGCGATACAATCTGATTCGGCGCAACATCCATGTATTGTATATCCGCTGGTCGCTCCAGTGGAAAGTCACCCGACTTCCGGCACTTCACAAACTCTGTCAAGAAGTTACCAGTCTCATCAATTTGCGCATTGGCCTGAGCAATAACGGCGTTATCTTCTTGCTCAGCAGTCAAATACACAATATCGTCGGAAACCACCCCATCCCGAACAATCCGATACGGCGTCTCGATAAAACCAAAATCATTCACCCGTGCATGAACACAAAGTGAAGAAATCAAACCAATATTCGGACCTTCAGGCGTCTCAATCGGACACAAACGGCCATAGTGGGTGTAATGAACATCACGAACCTCAAAACCAGCACGTTCCCGCGTCAGACCACCAGGGCCTAATGCCGACATCCGCCGCTTGTGCGTCAGTTCGGACAGCGGATTGGTCTGATCCATAAACTGACTCAGCTGGTTTGTCCCAAAGAAAGTATTGATCACACTCGATACCGTCCGGGCATTCACCAAATCTTGAGGGGTAAAATTCTCGGCATCACGCAAGTTCATACGCTCTTTTATGGTCCGCGCCATCCGCGCAAGACCCAAAGAAAACTGTGCTGCCAATTGCTCACCAACCGTTCGCACACGGCGATTGCCGAGGTGGTCAATGTCATCCACCGATGAACGATTGTTTTGTAAATTCAACAATTCTCGTATGATCGAGACAATATCTTCCTTAGTCAGTACCAGCGTATCGGGATCTATGTCTTGCTTCAAACGGCTATTGATCCGGTAACGACCCACTTCTCCCAAATCATACCGCTTTTCAGAAAAGAATAACCGCTCCAAAACAGTCCGGGCAGCTTCCTCATCTGGCGCCTCGCTGCCACGCAATTGTTCATAGATGTATTCCAGCGCTTGCTTTTCATTCGTGGTAGGATCTTTGCGCAAGGTCTTCAGCAAAGAAGATTTATCAATTTCTTCAGACTGATCCTCTTTCAGGAGGTAAATTCGGTCTATATCATAATTCCGGATCACATCAAAATCGCTGTCCTTCAACTGCGTATCCGCCGGAATTAAGATACTGCGCTCAATTTTCTCCGAGACCACCTCTCCTGTATCCTCGTCTATCACCTCGATTTTCCCTTCTACAGCAATATCAGCAGCCAGCATTCGCCCAACACAGGAGGAGAAAGAGGCCATGTCGGTCAATAACACTTCGTCTGCAAGATCGAACAAGCGAAGAATGGAGGCATCCGACGAAAATCCCAGCGCCCGTAACAACGTCGTAACAGGTAATTTTTTCTTACGGTCTATGTATGCCCATAACAGGTTAGACACGTCGGTGGTAAATTCTACCCACGATCCACGAAACGGGATGACCCTGGCAGAATATAAAGTAGTTCCATTCGGGTGTTGAGACTGGCCAAAGAATACACCCGGAGAGCGGTGCAATTGTGATACAATAACCCGCTCCGCGCCATTGATAATAAATGTTGCGCGGTTTGTCATTGCAGGCAAATTGCCTAAATACACTTCAGACTCGATGGCTTCTTCTGCCTCGTCTTCGTCTTCGTCTTCATTGGAAGACAGGCGCAAGCGGGCCTTCAGCGGAACCGCATAGGTGAGACCCTGCTCAATACATTCCTCGATGGTGTGCTTGGGCGGGTCTAATGAATAGTGGATAAATTCCAAAATGGAGCGCTCCCGGCTGTCTTGAATCGGAAAGTGCTCAAGGAACACTTTCTGCAAACCCGCATTCTTGCGGTCTTCCGGGGCACAATCAGCCTGAACAAACTCTTCGAACGAGCGAAACTGCACATCCAAAAAGTCCGGATATTCCAAAATATTCCGAACCCGTGCAAACGTCTTTCGTTTGGGGGTGTTCAAACCGTTCAACGACATGGTTGAGTTTTCTGCCATTGATAACATCTCCCTATTTTTGATAACCTGTGATTGCAGGACACCAATGCCATGAATAGGATATCGTGTTGTTTAAGACGGGCATTCCGCCTAAACAGGTGTATTACGCAGGAAAAGCCGACTCCGCGGGATAGAATTCTCCTCCACAACAGAGCCGGCCTGAAGCTTATGCTGATAAAGAACGTACGAAAATATCCTGTATCAAATCATATGCCTTATTTCAATTCAACAACACCACCTGCTGCTTCAAGGGTTTTCTTCAGCTCTTCGGCTTCGCCTTTAGAGATGGCACTCTTGAGCGTGCTTGGGGTTTGATCTACCAACGCTTTCGCTTCTGCCAGACCGAGGCCGCTAACCGCGCCACGAACAACTTTGATCACTTCAACCTTCTTAGCATCTGGCTTGAGACCCGTGAGGATCACATCAAATTCCGTTTGTTCTTCTACTGGTGCTGCTTCGGCTGCAACAGCAGGACCCGCAACCGCAACCGCTGCTGCTGCTGGCTTAATGCCATAGTCTGCTTCCAGAATCTGAGCAAGTTCGTTCGCTTCTTTGATTGTAAGGCTGACTAACTGCTCAGCCAAGGCTTTTAAATCTGCCATTTTCTTTCTCCTGCCGGGGTCTTTGCTTTCGCTACCCGGCAAATTAAGGTTTATAAGGTTATAATTAGGACAGGCGAACCCGTCCCGTTGGTTAGTTTTCTTTTTCGGAAATCGTTTTCAGGATGCCCATGATGTTCGAGCCACCCGACTGCAACGCACCTACCACGTTGGTGATTGGCGAGAGCAATAAGCCAACAATTTCACCGATCAACTCGTCTTTCGACTTGAGCGTAGTCAAGGCATCGAGATGTGAACTCTCAAAAACCGCGCCATCTACATAAGCGACCTTAAATTGAAGCTTATCATTGGTTTTGATGAAGTCCTTTAAAACACGTGCAGGAGCCGCAGGGTCGGATGTAAATGCGACAGCCGTTGTGCCATTCAGGAAAGTATAAACCCCTTCGTATCCGCCCAAACTGTCCATGGCACGCCGTACAAAAGTATTTTTTAGCACCTTAAATTCGATGCCAGCAGCGCGAAATTTATCCCGCAAATCATTGGATTGGGAAACGGTCATTCCCTGAAAACTCGTAAGGTAAACCGCATTCGAGTTCTTTAGACGCTCGGTGATTTCCTCGATGACGACCGCTTTATGTTCCTTTTTCATAGTTGAATTCCTCGGTTGATCAGGTTAACATTAACGGATGGTGTTGACGGCTTCGTTACGGTCTATCGCAACACCGGGACCCATCGTAGAAGAAAGCGTTACCGACTTTACGTAAGTGCCTTTGGAAGATGATGGACGCAAGCGGATCACTTCTCGGATAAAGGCTTCTGCATTTTCTTTCAGCGCAGCATTTGAGAACGATTTTTTACCGATCCCTGTGTGCAAATTTCCAAATTTATCCACCCGAAAGTCAACCTTACCAGCTTTAGCAGCTTGAACTGCACCCACCACGTCATTGGTCACGGTTCCGGTTCGAGGAGAGGGCATCAAGCCTCTTGGACCCAAAATCCGTGCAATCCGCCCCAATTGTGGCATAACGTCGGGCGTCGCAATCACTACATCCACATCCGTCCACCCTTCCTGGATTTTCTGGATGTACTCATCCAATCCTACAAAGTCTGCACCTGCATTTTTAGCATCGTTCCAAAGTCCTTCTTTGGTCAAGACGAGAATGCGAACAGTCTTCCCTGTTCCATGCGGCAACATGACCGAGCCACGTACCATTTGATCTGCATGGCGCGGGTCAACGCCCAACCGAATATCCACCCGAATAGATTCGTCGAACTTGGCGGTTGCCGTTTGTTTCACCAGTTCTATGGCCTTTTCTAGACCAACCGGCATTGCTACGTTACCCAGCACTTCCAAGGCTTTTTGATAACGTTTTCCTTTTTTTGCCATTTTTTTGACAGGTTATGCGGTTCTTGCGCCTCCTGCATATTGCATTTAGGCTCCCGCAAGTGAATAAAACCAATACTTATTCCGGAACACCTGATACATTCACCCCCATCGAACGGGCAGTGCCCGCAACCTGTCTGGCTTTTGCTTCTAAGCTAGAGCCACCCATGTCTTTTTCTTTGGTTTTGGCGATTTCGAGACATTGTTCCCAAGTAATCGTACCTACTTTATTACGCAGTGGATCTGCAGCACCCGAGTCAATGCCTGCCGCCTTCTTAATCAGAACAGGTGCAGGAGGGCTTTTCAGAATAAAGGTAAAAGACTTGTCACTGAACACCGTGATCACAACAGGAATCACGTAGCCCACTTTGTCCTGTGTAGCAGCATTAAACTGTTTACAGAATTCCATGATATTTACCCCTTTTTGACCGAGGGCAGGGCCGATAGGTGGGGCTGGGTTCGCTTTTCCGGCTGCTACTTGCAGCTTAATGTAGCCGTCAATTTTTTTTGCCATAGTGCAACTTCGGTACAAACGCCTGTTAAGGCTCCCGATTTAATGTGATTGGTATGGGGTTTCCCCCGTTATTAAGGAAGTCTATGCTTCATGTTCAATTTGAAGATAGTCCAATTCAAGAGGCGTTTTACGGCCAAAAATAGAAACCATAACCCGCACTTTCATTTTATCTGGGTGTACTTCTTCCACAAAGCCGCTGAAATTATTAAAGGGACCATCTATTACCTTTACTGCATCCCCGGCTTTAAAGGGAATTTCGGGCTGTTCTCCCGCTTCGCGCACCTCTTTCATTTTACCTAAAATCCGAGAAACCTCTTCAGGCCGTAAAGGAGTCGGCTCTTTCCCTACGTTTGGAAATCCAACCACCGATGCAAGACCCGTAATGACGTGAATCAGGTCATTATCTAGAATCGCCTCGATGAATATATAACCCGGAAAAAGGGTTTTCTCGCGAGTACGTTTTTTACCCGCCCGCATCTCGAAAATGGTCTCATTTGGGATCAACACATCTCCAACACGGTCTTCAATACCCAAGCGCCGAAGTTCGGAAAGTAAGTTTTCTTTCACCTTCTTCTCGTGACCTGAAAACGTGCGTACAACGTACCACTTTCGGCTTATATTCGATGCGGATTCTTTCATACAGGAGAATTCTTTGCGCTTGTGGGAGGCAATCTACTAAACAGGGTGTCTTGCGGAATTCAGGAGAAAAACTTATAAAAGTTTTCTAAGATCAAGCTAATGACCGAGTCTGCTGCAAACGTTAAAAAAGAAACCAACAATATGGCAACGGTTACCACAATGGTGCTCTCAATAAGTTGTTCACGTGTTGGCCAGCTAACTTTTTGAAGTTCTTTTAATACTTCTTGCAAATAGGTGCGTATGCGCTCCATAACTGATAACATATTTTGGTGTAGCACCGGCGGCAGGATTCGAACCCACACTAACGGTTTTGGAGACCGCTGTACTACCCTTATACTACGCCGGTAGGTATTTTTATGCAGAATGTTAATATAAGACGTTAGCCGCTTATATCCTATAACACACCAAACGCAAATTACAATTTTTTCGTTTCTTTACAACAAACCATCTTATTCTTGACCCTCTACCTGCTGGACCGTCCTTAAAGCAGGATCCATACCCCTTGCATAAGGCGTACAATTTGGTGCTATTGCGCCCCTACCGTACTCGTTATGGCTGAGCTACGATCTCCGCATACAAGCAACAGGCGCCCGTCACTGAACGTTGGCGTCCCCGAAAATTGTCCTCCATTCATATCAACCATAGCATAGATTGAAAGACGAAGCGCTAAACCATAAAAAAAGGGGTGAAATTTACCTCACCCCTCCAAAAGTCATTTCAACCAGTTTTAATCGAGGATTTTGGATACCAC
>DDTM01000123.1:6983-35545 GCA_002344075.1 Bacteroidetes bacterium UBA2364 | reverse complement strand
TTATATCTTTATGCAGGTTCTTTTGTCCGTCTGTAAAAGACATGATTGGTTAGTGATTCATAAAATTCTTTAACATCCTTATTTAGCATGATTTTCATTACACAAAACATCATCACATTCCACAACCAAAATTTCCATGTTTAAACATTTCAATAGTCTAATCTTTGGATTTTGTATTGGCATTTTATTCACAATACAAGCAGTATCCGCCCAACAGGCCATAGGTTACATACGCTATAAAACCTATTTGGGATCAAAGCTTGATATGGAATCACTTTATTTTAATAATCATGCTTCGTTAAGTATTTCAGGAGCGCAAAAACCAAGCCAAAGCCTTCAAGAAGGAGGAAACATATTCGGAGCATCTATAACCTTAGGACGGGAAGAAGGAGAGCGTTATTTAACAAATATTAGAGAAAAACGCCTTACAATGAAAATCACTTTACCCGATTCAAGAAACCAAGCGGCATATATCGAAGATTCCTTAGAAATCATTTCTTGGAAATTAGGGGAATCGCAGAAAATGTGCGGTAGCCTGCTCTGTCTTAATGCAACAGGTACATTCAAAGGGCGTAATTATGAAGCATGGTTTGCGCCTGATATTCCTGTAGGCATAGGCCCATGGAAGTTATGGGGCTTGCCCGGAGCAATTTTAGAAGCCCAAGATGATACTGGCGAGGTCAAATTCTTGTTCGAAGTTATTGAGATGCCGCCGAAATCGAATGAAGAAATCACTTTGCCCTACACTCCTGACGCAAAACGGATGACGTATAATCAATACAAAATGCAAATCAAGTTGCTGAATGATAGAATACAACAATTTCTAATCAATAAGATACAAGAAGGGGGCGGAACCGTAGTCAGTACCTCAACTAATTTTTTCACGATTGAGAAAGACTTTTAAACGATATTATTTTAAATCAATTGGCGTTATGCGCTATTTTTTCCTCGTATCTTATCTAATTTTATTGTGTTATGCGCCTACTACAATGGCACAGTTCATCAAAGTAGAAGGTTTCGTCAGAGACTCAACAGGCATGCCTATTGTAGGCGCACACGTTGTTGCACAAAAAGATACCGTCAGCTTTTTAGCCTTTTCCAGCACAAACGAAAAAGGGTTTTATGCACTTAATATAAAACAAGATGTTTCGGCTTTCTATCTGTACGCTCGAATGCTAGGCTTCGAGAAACAACGTAAACAAATTAATCGAGAAGGTGCATTGCAAACCACTTTTCAAATTGATTTTGTTTTACAAGAAGATGTTATAGGTAATCATAAAATTGAAATCGTGGCACAAGCATACCCGATTATTGTAAAAGGCGATACCACAATTTATAAAGCAAATGCATTCAAGACTGGTTCAGAGCGGGTGGTAGAAGATGTGCTACAAAAACTGCCTGGGATTCACGTTGCAGAAGATGGTACGATTAGCTTTAATGGCAAAAAAGTTACCAAAGTTTTGATGGAAGGCGATGATTTATTGGGACCAAATTACACAAAAGGGACAAAAACCATCAATGCCCGCGTAATTGATAAGATACATGTTATTCAAAACTATTCAGACAACAAAGTACTCGGCAGTGTAGTTAAATCCGATGAGACTGTATTAGACCTGAAAGTAGAAGAAAATTTTAAAGGGAATTTTTCAGGCGACGCACTGGCCGGATATGGTTATAGCAAACATTATAACGTAAATATAAATATGTTTGCTTTGTTTAAAAAAAATAAATTATTTGCAATGTCGGCACTGAATAACATAGGGGATGTAACCCTTTCTAATGCTGCAAGTGAAGGAAGTACCATATCCGAAGTAAATGTATTGACAGGGGTTATGCATTTTGCGGAACTCGCTATTCCAACACTTTCTATTCCTGAAAAACAATACCGTTTTAATCAATTCAAAACAGTAAATGGTAATTATATTCATCGCTTTAATAATCTGTGGGATATTAATACAACGGTCAATGCAAGTAGCGACTATGCTTATAAAGATCATAGTTCAACAGAAAAGTATCTATTCGATTTATCAAACCCAATCGTTTATTATAGCAACACTCGACTTAACCAATCGCCTAAATGGTATGACATTGGGACAACGTTGCATTATGCAGGATTAAAACAAGATTTTAAATATTACGGACAATTTGGACAAAGTACACAACAAGCTGATAAAGCAGGAATGTATAATTCTGAAACAATGCAAAGCGAAAGGCTAGATTTTAATGATTATGGGTGGGCACAAAACGGAGTACTAACAACAAAATTCAAAAAGAGCACTATTTTACGTTTTTTTATGGCTCAACAAAGCACGTCATCGAAAGAAACGTATAGGCTACAACAAAATTCGATTGTACCCGCCTCTCAATTGGCTAACTCGCATGAGAAACGCACTTTAATAGGCGGTGATTTAGTGATTTCCCAAAAAATGAATTTCAAACATATTATCCAAATACAAGGTCTTCGGGAAAATGCCGAATTGTTTACACACTTAGAACATTTAGGGTATTTTGACGTAAATCCAGTTTTAAAAAATACAACATCATGGCAATATCAAGAGTTAGAAGGCTCTTACCAAAATATTTTATCCCATAATAAATGGGAATTCCAAAACAATCTACAGATCAAACAATTAAACATTAATGCTCACAATTCACAAAATTTAACATATAAGAAATGGATTCTTTTGCCTCGCGTAAATATAAATTATCATTTAAACAAAACCCAGAGCTTGCGATTAGGATGGGCACAAAATATAAAAAAACCTATTTTACCAGAGTACACAACTTCATACTACATAAATGATTACCAAAATTTATTACGTTATCAAAATCCTCCTACAGGAATAAAACACCAATCAATTTCGGCCACATTTATTTCTTTAGACCCTTTAGCAAATCGTTCTGGATTATTATATCTTCTCTACAATAAAAATGAACAAAGTCTTATAAGTGCATTAGAAAGCATAGGGAAAAACTTCTACAACACACTTTATTACGGACAAGGTAATGAAAGTTTTATAATAGGAGGCAATTATGATCGTTACGTTCCGCGTTTTCGCTTATTATGCAAGATAGAGCCCTCAATGTCATGGAATACATCAAACAACCGGCTAAACAATTCTGCTCTTCGGCAAAATGAATACACGTCCGCACGGGTTAAATTCTTAATCTCAAAAGGCTTCAAAGACAAGCTGTTTCTTAAATCTTATATTCAACCCAATATAAACCGCGTTAAAAACAACCAGCTTACCCAGCAACATGTCAGTTTAAAAACAAATTTTAACGTTTTGTTGAGCCCTATAAAATTTATCAGCATCAATAGCAATATCAATTACTTTAACCCTAATACGAAAAATAAAATTAATAAACATATATTATTTGACACACAAATAAGAATTCGTCCACCACAGAACAAAGATTGGAATATTGACATTGCATTAAACAATATCCTGAACGAGAAACTTTATTCCATCTATACCATAAGCGATTTCTACACCCATGAGTCCACTTATGCACTGCAAAAAAGGCAAATATTAATCAATATAGGCTATCATTTTTAGTCTATTATAAGAAATTTTTCGATAGCTCTACAGGAGCCATATGATCCAAACCTAACAATCATTATCTTATTGTTATTTTGCTTCTATGGAACTGTATTTTCACCTATATTAAAATGCATCCCAAAAAATCCATGCTAATCGCTAACACAAGTTATGCATTAATTGACTATCATAGAACAACATCATTAAATGAATGAAAACAAATTTTGAAAGCCTTGACAGACATATAAGGCATAATAATTTATTCAATGGAAATATTTTGGTGGCCCATAAAGAAGTCATCATTTATCAAGCTTCTTTTGGTTTTACCAATGATAGTAAGCAGAACAACTTAATCAACGCTGATACGATTTTTGAGTTAGCTTCTGTTTCTAAACAGTTTACGGCATATGCAACACTCTCTGCTTTCAAAACTGCCAAAGAAGATATTGACAATGATATTAGGGTATTTATTCCCAATCTTCCTTATGAAGATATTACGACAAGAAATTTATTAAATCATACTTCAGGGATTCCTGATTATTTTCAATTACTAAGCGAAAATTGGGATCAAAATAAAATAGCTTGCAACAAAGATGTTTTGGATTTAATAATAAAAATAAAACCCAAAGTTTATTTCTTCCCAAATGAAAAATGGGAATATTCAAATACAGGTTATGTATTGTTAGCATCTTTGATTGAAACCATAAGTGGAATTTCATTCGCTGAATTTATTGATAATAATATTTTCAATCCGATTCATATGCAAAGTTCATTTGTGTATAATAGACGGTTTAAACCGAAAGAAATTAATAATTACGCATATGGGATGGTGTACAATGAGGCAAAAAATATTTTTGAGTCACCAGACAATATCGCTGATTACAATGCTGTATTCTATTTAGATGGGATTCAAGGTGATGGAACAGTACATTCTACAATATCAGACCTATTGAAATGGAATAATGAAATTTTAAACAAAACCAATCTCGATGAAAATTTGGTTGATCTTATGCTTTCAAATACCCAAATTATAAATAACAAGAAAATTGAATATGGAATGGGTTGGATAATTAATAATGATGCAAAATTAGGAAAAATTGTATATCACGGTGGAAGCTGGCCTGGCTACTCTACTTATAATTCAATTTATTTGGACAGTGGATATTCAATTATTTCTTTATGTAATCAACCCAAAAATTTAGAAATAGAACAACAAATAATCATCGCTATGGAAAATATTCTCTTCGACCAACCATTTCAATTACCAAATGGTGAATAGAATAGCAAAATGAGAGCCGCTCACAAGGAGTGTACGATATAAGGGTATAAGTGGTAAATATACATTCAAACTCAGGTGTAATTAGAAAGTAATATGCCCCATAACCCGCTATCTGCATATAGCTTCGGTCGTTGGGCATAAGTTAGGCAGACCGAAAACAGGATAAAATAAAGAACTTTCCAGACAGAGTACTTTAAAATGAAAAACCTAAATTATTACGTTGAAGAATACAAAGAACAATTAGACAAAGGCGACATTAGAGAAGCATACGTTGCGCTTGTTAAGTATGTAACGAGGGTTGCTACATCTCTATCAAACAGTCATTCAGATAGTTTTTCATTTGGAAAAATTTTCCATGGCTACATGGATTTTACATATTTCTATTATACTAACGAGTTCCTGAAAAAGAGAAAATTGAAAATGGGATTTGTATTAAACCATGAGAAAATGCAATTTGAAATTTGGCTTTTAGGACAAACAACTCCAATTCAGGAAAGATATTGGCAGTATTTCAAAACAACAAAGTGGAACAAAGGCAGAATAACAAAACCAAAGTACTCCATTCTTGAAGCGGTTATAGTTGACAAACCAAATTTTAACAATTTAGACAAATTAACAAAACAAATTGAACATAGATTAATTCAAATTTCTGAAGAAATAATAGAGGATATTAAAAACATAAATTGACATAGATAGAAACAATGCGCTAGCACGGGTTTTGCCTTAGATGGGGCGAGGGCTTCGACAAACTCAGTTTATCATGTGCAAACTTGGGAGCATTGTGCTTCTATGCAAACCTTGGGCACGTTTAATACCATAGCCTACGAATGCAAAGTCCGAAACCGTTTTTAATTCAAGTAGAGGATTTGACAAGGACAAACCATGTGGAACACAAATACCCCACCCTTTCATCAAACGGATTTTATAGCACGTTTTTCAAGGCATTGAGCAAGGTTTGGACATTTTCGGGGCGACTGTTATAGCCCATCAGTCCCACACGCCATACTTTTCCGGCCAGTTCACCTAAGCCGCCCGGCATCTCGATGTTGTACTCGCGCAATAGCCGTTGGCTAACGCTTTTGGCATCCACGTCTTTGGGTACACGGACGGTGGTGAGACTGGGTAAGCGGTATGCTTCTTCTACGTGACAGGAAAGGCCCAGTGCTTCTATTCCTTCCCAGAAAAGTTCTGCATTTTTTCGGTGGCGTGTCCATCGGGCTTCGAGACCTTCCTCGGCGACCAATCGGAGTGCCTCGCGCAGGGCATAGTTCATGCTGATCGGCGCGGTATGGTGATACGTGCGTTCACTTCCCCAGTAAGAAGCCACCATAGACATGTCTAAATACCAGTTCGGGACCTTTCCATGTCGGCGGTTTAGTTTCTCGATGGCTCGTTCGTTCATCGTGAAGGGTGCAAGGCCGGGCGGGCAACTCAGGCATTTTTGGGTTCCGCTGTACGCCAAGTCCACGCCCCATTCGTCTAAGAACAAGGGAACGCCGCCCAAACTGGTAACGGTATCCAAGAGCAAGAGGCAATTGTATTTACGGCAAAGCTCACCCACGCCTTCCATCGGTTGACATGCACCAGTAGAGGTTTCTGCATGAACCAAGGCCAGAATTGCGGGCTGGTGTTTTTTGAGTGCAGCGTCCAGTTCTTCCAAGCCAAAGACCTGTCCCCAGGGCTTGCGCAGGGTCTCGACATCGGCACCATAGCGGCCAGCCATATCCACCAGGCGATTGCCAAAATACCCGTTTACACCGATCAGGACTTTGTCCCCAGGCTCTACGGCATTAGCAAGGGTTGCTTCCATTGCGGCACTTCCTGTACCACTTACCGGCACAGTAAGTAGATTGCTTGTTTGCCAAGTGTACCGAAGTAAGTCTTGTACCTCGTTCATAATTTCAATGAACACAGGGTCTAAATGCCCAACCAATGTGTTCTGTAGGGCCTCAAGGATACGGGGATGGGCGTTGGATGGCCCAGGTCCCAGTAAAAGGCGTTGAGGGACGACCAAAGGTTCGGTTTTTTTTCGGAAGGTATCGTTCACCAAAAACGTGATTGGCTTCATGATGGTTGTAAAAATGGGTATGGAAAGGATTTGGCAGGGGTGTTTTTTGGGGAAAATTTAAAATAGGGGCTTCACAGGATCGAAAAGCCGATTTTCCCATGATGCCTTGATGAAATCCATGAAAAGACTTGAATGGATAGTCCGAATTAAAAGGATTTGATCGTCTGCCGAATCAATCCGGCTGTAATCAGATATTGAGCCGCAATATATGTGGACATGATCAAAAAAGAGGCCGCTGGCAGATCCATAACAAATTTGTTAATGGCAATCAGGCTATCCGAGAGCATAAACAAGACAGCACCCGCCATTACGAATAGAAAACTGGTTTCGGCCACCTGCGCCTTTCGGTTCAGGGCAAATAGAACCATTGTCATAATGACAAGTGCATATACGGTTACAGGAAGCCACAATGTTCCGGATTTAGGGACGAGCAGTACCAATAATAGGACGGCCAATGTCAGAATGGGCCATGCTGAAGCAGGATGACGCCGCAGATAATCGGGTGGCTTCGGAGTTTGTAAAAAAACAGCTATATAAAAGAGGTGTCCGACCAGAAAGCACCCCAGACCCAGTAAGAACCAAAGTTCGCCCTTATCCGTGAGCATGAGGGCAAGGTCCCCCAGCCAGCCAAAAAAGAGGGCTAGAAGGGTTTTGTAGTAAAAGGTTGAAATGGGCCGACTGACATTCCTCACCACCAAGACCATAAGGGTTGGTATCAGTAAGGGTTTAATGAGCACAAGGAGCCATGAAAGTGCTGGCCAGCCCAGCCCAATCAGGTATGCAATACCCAAAAAGGCATAAAAGCCGGAAACAGAACGTGTACGCATACCCAAGCTCCTTTATTGATTGCCAACTATGTATGTTAATATACAAACCCAATAGGCGACACGGGGTGATTTTCGCCGCTTTGGCCTGTGGCTTTTAGATGAAGGAAAGTGTATCTTGGAAGAATGGGTGCGCGTCCTATTTAGGTTTAGATGGGATTTTGATGTACGCACTGCTTTTAACCTGCAAAACCTTAGAATCCGTGAAATCCGAAACGACTCCCAAGCACCCCACGTGGTGGGTTCCTAGTCTCTATTTTGCTGAAGGTCTTCCCTATGTAATGGTGATGACGGTCTCGACCATTATGTACAAAAACCTCAATATCTCCAATACCGAGTTGGCGCTTTATACCAGTTGGTTGTACCTGCCCTGGGTAATCAAGCCATTCTGGAGTCCGTTGGTGGATATTTTCCGGACCAAGCGCTGGTGGATTGTTGCCATGCAGTTTTTGATTGGTGTGGCCTTGGCAGGCGTCGCTTTTACCATCCCTACGTCTTTCTTTTTTCAGATAACCTTGGCCTTTTTCTGGTTGATGGCCTTTAGCTCGGCCACGCACGATATTGCCGCCGATGGTTTTTATATGCTCGCCCTCTCGGAAGGTGACCAATCCTTATATGTCGGCATCCGTAGCACCCTATACCGTGCTGCCATGATTTTAGGGCAAGGCGTCTTTGTGTATGCGGCGGGTAAGATTGCGGAGGCCAATAACAATGACTTCGTGATGTCGTGGAGTCTTTCCTTCGGGGCGATTGCTGTGATTTTCTTGCTTTTCGGTGTATATCATCTGTGGGCGCTACCGCGTCCGGCGACTGATGTACCGGCCGTCAATCCCGAAAAAGGGGTGGTGGCTACGTTTGTGGAAACCTTCGTCACATTTTTCTCCAAGCCAGGCATGTTGGTGGCAACGTTGTATTTACTCTTCTACCGGTTTGCCGAGTCGCAATTGGTGAAAATGGCGTCTCCTTTTTTATTGGACACCCCTGAAAAGGGAGGACTTGGGTTTCTTACTTCGGATGTAGGCTTGATATATGGTACGTTTGGCATATTGGGCCTTACCATTGGGGGCATTGTAGGAGGCATTGTCGCTGCAAAAGGTGGATTGCGTAAGTGGATCATTCCAATGGCTGCTGCCATCAACCTGCCCAATTTGGTTTATGTATTGCTCTCTTTTTTCCCAACCAATGATTTCTTTGTGGTAACGGCGGCAGTCGTGACCGAACAACTGGGGTACGGCTTTGGATTTACAGCGTATATGCTCTATATGATGTATATATCGCAGGGCGAGCATAAAACCGCGCACTATGCATTTGGAACCGGATTGATGGCGCTTGGGATGATGATTCCTGGTATGTGGAGCGGCAAACTTCAGGAGATATTGGGCTATCAGTACTTCTTTCTTTGGGTAATGGTCGCTACTATACCAAGCTTCCTACTGGCATGGATGATTCGGGGGATCCCGGAATCCTATGGAAAAAAAGAACATATTTAATAGGGGTAAACACGTTTATCCGTGCGGGGTCTTTCGAGGCCCCGTTTTTTTTGCCCTAACTTTCCATGAAAACGCTTTTTTGGCTTAGGAAACGCTTTCCTTAAGAAAAAAGGCTATTATTTAAATAAAACTTAATTTTTTAAGAGAATTGAATTGTTTATTTTCTCCCATCCCCTTTATCAAACCTACCCTTTAACCTTATATGGACAAAATTGACTATACCGATGTTCTGATTCTTAACCTGTTACAGGCAAATGGTCGCATGAAACGCAATGATATTGCCGAAAAAGTGGGCCTTTCGGTGCCCTCTGTCAGTGAGCGTATGCGGAAGTTGGAAGAAAAAGGCGTCATCCGCGGCTATCATGCAGTTATAGATGCCAAGCGGGTGAACATGGACATCACCGCCTATATCCGTGTTACCGTGGATGGCTCTGCGCACTATAAGCCATTTATTGACCATGCCCTCAAACTACCAGAGGTACTGGAAATTCACTCGATTACTGGAGAAGGTTCACACATTCTTAAAATTCGGACTAAAAATACCACCACGTTGGAGCAGCTGCTCTCTCGGATTCAGTCTTGGCCGCATGTACACGGGACCTCCACCAGTGTTGTATTGACTACCTACAAAGAAACGCGGGAATTACCCGTAGAACCGATGACGCTACCGTTTCAGGATATAGACTGACGTTAAACCGTTCATTATTTAACAACTTATAAATACCATAACAATGGGTGCTTCCAAACGCTTTAATGCGATCTCTACCATCATCAATGCAGACCCTGTTTCTGACTCGTTCGATTATATGAATGAGCCGAGTGGGGCGCTCTATGGAACCAATGTCTTTAGTCCGGATGTGATGAAGAACGTGTTGCCGAAGCAGGTATATCGTTCCCTCATGGATACCATTCGGGATGGCAAGCCGCTGGATATGTCCACCGCCGACGCCGTGGCCTCCGCCATGAAGGACTGGGCACTTTCCAAAGGCGCGAGCCATTATGCCCACATCTTTTATCCGCTCACAGGCCGTACTGCTGAAAAACACGATTCGTTCTTTGAGCCAGACGGATATGGAAAGATTGTAGAATTTACGGGGGCTACCTTGTTGCGTCAGGAGCCGGATGCATCCTCCTTCCCAAGTGGCGGCTTACGGGCCACTCATCAGGCACGCGGCTATACCGCTTGGGACCCGACAAGCCCGGCATATGTCCTCGAAACACCCAACGGGGTTACGCTTTGTATCCCAACGGCCTTTGTTTCTTGGACCGGAGAGGCGTTAGACAACAAAACACCTCTTTTGCGTTCAAAACAGGTGTTGGATGTGCAGGCGCGGCGTTTGCTAAAACTATTTGGACATGACCATGTGAGTATGGTCTCGGCCACTGCTGGTGCGGAACAGGAATATTTTTTGGTGGACAAAAACTTTGCGGTTTCCCGTCCCGATCTCTACATCACCGGGCGCACCCTGTTTGGTGCCGCACCGCCCAAAGGCCAAGAATTTGAAGACCAGTATTTTGGCCTGATACCCACGAGGGTAAAAGCCTTTATGCTCGACGTGGAGCGAGAATTGTACAAACTGGGCGTTCCGGTTAAAACCCGTCATAACGAAGTAGCGCCCGGCCAGTACGAAGTGGCACCCGTTTATGAATTTGCCAATGTTGCACACGATCACCAGCAATTGATTATGAACCTGCTCACCCGTGTGGCCGACCGTCATGGTTTGTTCTGTACCTTGCACGAAAAGCCGTTTGCGGGTATCAATGGCTCTGGTAAACACGTGAACTTTTCACTCGGAAACAGTACACAAGGTAACTTATTGGAACCAGGGAAAACACCGCACGAGAATCTGCAATTTCTCACTTTTTCTACGGCTGTTATTCGCGGGGTTTATAAATATGCACCCGTTATGCGGGCCGCTATTGCCTCAGCAAGCAACGACCATCGCCTTGGGGCAAACGAAGCCCCGCCGGCCATTATGTCGGTGTACCTCGGCGAGCAACTTTCTGATGTATTCGAGCAACTGAAAGGAGGAGAACTCACGTCATCGCTGGAAGCCTCGTTCCTGAACTTGGGTGCGGATGTGTTGCCTGTACTTCCGGCACACGCCGGAGACCGTAACCGCACAAGCCCATTTGCTTTTACGGGCAATAAATTCGAGTTCCGTGCAGTTGGCTCCAGTCAAGCCATTGCCATGCCTCTTACGGTACTGAATACCATTGTGGCCGACTCATTAGACTACATCTCGACGAAGTTGGAAGCAATGGAAGGTGATTTTGACACCAACGTGGTGGCGGTACTTTCGGAAATTGCAAAAGAAGTAGCACCTATTATCTTTGATGGCAACGGTTATAGCGAGGAATGGCATCAGGAAGCGGAACGTCGGGGCTTGCCTAACCTGCGCACAACCGTAGATGCGCTGCCGACACTTACATCTACCGAAACTGTAGAGGTTTTTGAGCGCTTTGGGGTACTTTCTTCGGCAGAACTTGAAAGCCGTAAAGAAATCGCACTCGAACAATACGTAAAAACCCTCGAAATGGAAGCCAAGATGGTGCTAAAAGTCGGACGGACGCAGATATTCCCTGCAGCCATTCGATACCAACGGGAGTTGGCTTCCACCTGTGCCGATCTGAAAGTAGTGGGCATCACTTTTGACACCGTAACGCTGGATAAAATGACCCTCTCGGTTAAATTATTGCAAGACAACCTCAATGAGTTGGAGGCTTTACTTAACCATGAGGTAGAGGGCGAAACGCTGGAACATGCCACGCATCTGAAAGAGGCCGTCTTGCCAAAAATGGCTGAAATCCGTACCCTTGCAGATAGCCTCGAAGCGTTTGTGGCGGATGACATCTGGCCATTGCCCACCTATCAAGAAATGCTCTTTATCCGCTAAGTTTGCGGATACAAACGTCGGCACTGGTTCCGCGGGATTCTCCCGAAATAGCTGCACGTTTGGCACCGGAAAAGGTTAAAGGGGACCTTGAGAAATGCTCGTTCCACTTCGGTGGGGCGGGCGTTTCTTTTTTTAAAGGGGCTTTAGGTCGCCTGATGTAACCTAAAAACCCTCCCAACGTCGGTTTAACATCGCCCTTGTTCCACTTTATCAAAAACTACACCTATGAAAACATACCTTCTGTTTCTCTTGTTTGTCGTACCTGTACTCGGGGAAAGGGTCTTTGCACAAAACCCCAATGTCCCATCGGATCTCATGCAGATTTCCGAAACTTTGATGGACTACATCGAAGGGACAGCCACCGGAGACCGGCTTCGGCTGCGACGAGCGTTTCATCCGGATTTTAAACTGTACACCGTCACCGAGCAAGACAGCCTCCGCGTTCGGTCTGGAGAAGCCTACATTATGGGGTTTAAGGAAGGCGTGAAAGTGAACCGTCTGGGACGGATCGTAGCTATTGATTATGAAAAAGATGCTGCAACCGCCAAAGTGGAGATCGTTATTCCTAACTGGCGCGTATTTACCGACTACTTCTTATTATTAAAATACGAAGGAAAATGGAGAATTATGCATAAAAGCTATACCTGGCAACCCATTCATAAAGAGGAGTAAAGGCTTTAATACCGCCTCTAAGCCTCACGACCTCCGGCATACACCCTTGTACTGTTTATGGCCGCACCCGAAAAACGGTGGTGCAAGCCCAATGAGAATGTGTATATTCGGAAAAAACCAGATCGAAAACACCCAGATCATGATCCCTCGCATCCGGTTGGTTCTGACCGACATTGACGGCGTCTGGACCGATGGTGGCTTGTATTACATACAAGACGTCCAACCAGCCAAAAAATTCCATACTTATGATAGTTTTGGGGTATTGGCCTTGCAGATGAATGGCATAGAAGTGGGTCTTCTTTCTGGAGACGACAATCCGGTGATGCTGTCCCGTGCCGAGAGATTAAAGATTGGGCTGATACGAACGGGTGTCCGGAACAAATTGGCCATAGCAGATGAACTTCGTTTGGAAAGAGGGCTTATGTGGTCTGAGATCGCCTATATTGGAGATGATGTCATGGACCTAAACCTATTGAAGGCGGTAGGCTGGTCGGGAACAGTCCCTAATGCCCCGCAATATGTACAGGAAGAAGTTGGGTTTGTGACGCCTGTGCGGGGCGGCGAGGGTGCTTTCCGTTCATTTGCAGAATACCTGCTGGATGCTTTTGACCTGTTAGACGATACCATCGCCCAAATTCGGAAGAACAGTTGACGACATTTACATGCACCTGAACCATTCAGACAGTAAAATATATGTAGCCGGTCACCATGGCTTGGTGGGTTCCGCCATCACACGTGAACTTCAAAACAAAGGCTATCATCAGGTGATCGGACGCACACGTGCTACCTTAGACCTGACCAAACAATCGCAGGTGTTCGCCTTTTTCGAGAAAGTCCGACCGGAGTACGTGGTTGTTGCTGCTGCAAAGGTGGGGGGAATTGTGGCAAATAGCACCTATCCGGCCATGTTCATTGGCGAAAACCTCGAAATCCAAAACAACCTGATCCGTGCCGCACACGAGACTGGCGTTAAGCGCCTGCTCTTTTTGGGTAGTTCATGTATTTACCCCAAACATGCTCCGCAACCACTAAAAGAGGAATATTTGCTTACAGGGCCGCTTGAGCCGACGAATGAATGGTATGCTGTTGCTAAAATAGCCGGAATTAAACTCTGCCAAGCCTATCACCACCAGTATGGCGATGATTTTATCAGCCTGATGCCCACTAATTTGTATGGCCCCGGGGATAATTTCGATCTTCAGAACAGCCATGTTTTACCAGCCCTGATCCGGAAGTTCCACGAAGCCCGCAAGAACCATTCACCTGTAACCCTCTGGGGAACGGGAACCGTTTTGCGCGAGTTTTTGCACAGCGAAGACTTAGGAAGGGCATGTGTACAGGTATTGGAAACTCCGGTTGCTGATATTGAGTATGTAGCACCGGAACGACTCCTGAACGTGGGAACCGGAACGGATCTTACCATTCGGGCACTCGCAGAACTCGTCAACCGAATTGTAGGTGGCAACAGCGACATGATCTGGGATACATCCAAACCGGATGGCACGCCCCGAAAATTACTGGATACTACAAAAATTCAGCACTTAGGCTGGAGGCCGAAAATCTCGCTTGAAGATGGGATTCGGCATGTCTATGAGTGGTATAAACAACAAAACCATCTATGAGCAATCGAAAAAAAGCCCTTATTACAGGCATTACGGGTCAGGACGGATCGTATCTGACAGAACTCTTACTCGGAAAAGGGTACGAGGTACATGGCATCAAAAGGCGGTCCAGCCTCTTTAATACCCAACGGATAGATCACCTTTACGAAGACCCGCATACCGATACCGCCAACCTGTTTCTACACTATGGCGACCTAACCGACGCCACGAATTTGATCCGAATTGTACAAGAAGTGCAACCCGATGAGGTTTATAACCTTGCCGCCCAAAGCCATGTTCAAGTGAGTTTTGAAACGCCGGAGTACACCGCAAACTCGGACGCAATCGGAACGCTGCGGCTTTTGGAAGCCATTCGCATTTTGGGTCTTACAAATAAAACGCGCTTCTACCAAGCCTCCACCAGTGAACTCTACGGGAAAGTGCAGGAAACACCGCAAACCGAGCGCACGCCTTTCTATCCACGCAGTCCTTATGCCGTTGCAAAATTATACGCTTATTGGATCACGGTAAATTATCGCGAAGCATATCAAATATATGCCTGTAATGGTATTTTGTTCAACCATGAAAGTCCGGTACGCGGCGAAACTTTTGTTACACGGAAAATTACCCGTGCCGCCGCACGTATCAAATTGGGCATTGAGCAAAAGCTTTTTCTGGGTAATCTGGATGCCAAGCGCGACTGGGGTCATGCCCGTGATTATGTGGAAGGCATGTGGCGAATATTGCAACACCACGAGCCGGAAGACTTTGTATTGGCCACCGGAAAAACCCATACCGTCCGTTATTTCTGCGAACAAGCTTTTGCGCATCTGGATATTCCGCTGGTCTGGGAAGGCGAAGGGGTGACCGAAAAAGGCCGAAATGCCCACACGGGTGATGTGGTGATAGAGGTGGATCCACGTTATTTCCGACCCACAGAGGTGGATTTACTCTTGGGCGATTACAGCAAGGCGAAGGAGAAATTGGGCTGGCAACCAGTATCTTCTTTGGAAGAGATGATCGCAGAAATGGTCACATCGGATCTGGCCGCAACCCAAAAATGAGGCGATAAATTAATGGGGGCACAACCGCTTTACATAATAAGCCACCCCAACTTGCATACTACGCACATAGATTAAGATAGTATGTGAAAGGTACCTGCGCCCTACACTTATAGAAGTTTTGAAACGCCCTCTATGAACTTTACGGGTTGACAGAAAAAGAAAAACATAAAAACCCCGTAAGTGCTATATCATAATAGAGCCTATAACAGCGGAATAAAATGAATCCGCTTCGATAAGGAGAAACAATATCGCTCCTTTCAAGCTAAATAGGCGATAGTGCCGTCTTTGCTCTATTATTTTATTCCTACAGGGTTGTGTTTTTTTATCTGAAAACCGGATGTATTTCAAAAATATCTATCCTAAAATTGCTCACACATATTAAATAGCACCTGAAGGATATGTTTATCCTATAATTGAAGAAATTTTGAAATACATTTTGTTGTAAATTATTTAATTTTAAATATTTTTTTCTATCTTTTGAAGTGACTAACTTATATTTAATCATTGTGACTGTAACTCAATCCAGCGCGGTGTATAGCAGTAAGATATTTTTTGTCATAAAAGATAATACACACTCATTTTAAGTCAGAATTCACCTAAACATAAGCAGAAAATGACAAAATTATTGCAGTTTATCGCATTTTTGGCCTTCACCATCAGCGGCCTATCCCATGCACAATCGGTTGAGACCATGAAAAATAAAATCAAACAGATTGTTTCAGGCAAGCAAGCGATGGTTGGGGTATCCATAATGGGGCATAATGGGAAAGATGTTGTTTATCTGAATGCAGATAAACGATTCCCTATGCAAAGTGTATTTAAATTTCATATCTCATTGGTTGTATTATCTCAGATAGACCAGGGAAAATTCACCTTAGATCAGAAAATTGAGATCCAAAAAAAAGATCTATTGCCCGATTTATGGAGTCCGCTAAGGGAAGAAAACCCAGAAGGCGGAAGTTTCCCAATCTCTACCTTAATAGAATATGCGGTTTCAGTAAGCGATAATGTGGCATGTGATGCCCTGCTAAGGCTTGTTGGAGGGCCACGGGTTGTGGAAAGCTATTTTGAGAAAAATAACATTAAAAACGTATCTATTAAATATAATGAAGAGCAGGCTAATGCAAATCCAGAATTGTCGTTTCAAAACTGGACCACGCCCCAAGCTGCTAATGAAACACTCTCCCGATTTTATTATAACAAGAAAAATTTGCTTTCTAAAAAAAGCTACCAATTCATTTGGGATGCCATGAAAGCGACTGAAACAGGCTTGAACCGTTTGAGAGGTCAATTACCCAAAGATGTCATTATAGCCCATAAAACAGGTTCGTCCGGAACCAACAAAGATGGCATTACCAGTGCTGTTAATGATATTGGAATTGTATTTCTACCCAATGGTAAATATTTCTTTATAAGTGTTTTTGTGACAAATTCGAAAGAAAATGCAACAACAAATGAAAAAATAATTGCGGATATAGCAAGAGTGGCCTGGGATTATTTTATGGCAAAGGCAAAATAAAAGAGGTACTCTTCTCTACTTACAGAAGAGTTTTTTTGGAAATTAGATGAGCGGATTATTTTGTTCGATGGGGGCATTTCAAAACTTCCCGGCAGGCGAAACGACAGCTCCTTAGGAGCAAGATCATCCTCGCAAGATGACGGTTATGAGAAACTTTTCAGTTCCTTAGTAGCGATATAATCTAAATCTATTGATTTTATGTCGCCCCGATGGGGCTTGTGGAAGGGTATTTGACGGCGTTTTTTAGCAGGATGCCACCCCTACGGGGCTTTTATACCTTACAGCTTCCGTCACATGCGTGTCAACAGAGACCCCTTAGGGTGGCATTTTTGAAATACACCCGTTCGATGAAGCAAAACAAATGCTTCATGACTTTGAAGACCCCGCTTGCATTGGTGAGTGCATTATCTTAACATCCAATGCTGCACAACAAAATTCTTCATGCCTTATGACTAAAAAATACCTTGCGGGTCTCTTGTTGCTTTTTTGCCTTCTTGCGTTCAGAAATCATACCCCAGACGCCGTTCCACCCAAGATCAAGCTCTCGGAATATGGTTTTTTTGAAGGTCCAATGGCCAATTTAAAGCCTACTGACCGCGTATTTCCTTACGAACTAAATGCACCGTTGTTTACCGATTACGCGCATAAAAGCCGCTTTATCCGTTTACCAGAAAATACAACCATCGGCTATCAGTCAAATGGACCATTGGCTTTTCCCATTGGTACAGTGTTGATCAAAAATTTTTATTACCCCGCCGATTCCCGTAAACCTACGGAAAAGCGCCGGATTTTAGAGACACGTCTGCTGGTTCATGAGGCGAATGGGTGGAAAGCCCTCCCATACATTTGGAATGTGGATCAAACCGATGCCGTACTGGAAGTGGCTGGTGGGCGTTTGGATATTTCTTGGACACAACCAGATGGAACCACCCAAAACCTGAACTATGTGGTTCCTAACATGAACCAATGTAAAGGCTGTCACGAGTCGGAATTGCGCATTACCCCGATAGGCCCTTCGGCAAAACAACTCAACCTCAGTGGTCCCGACGGACAAAACCAACTCGCTGGATGGGCTTCCGCTGGCTGGCTTCGGGAACTGCCTTCGCCCACCGACCTCCCGAAACTTGCCGATTATCGTAATACTAATTTACCCCTCGCCGATCGTGCCCGTGCGTATTTGGATGGCAACTGTGCGCACTGTCATAATCCCAAAGGTCCCGGAAGCACCTCAGGGCTTTTTTTGGATACCAGTGAGACCGATCCTGCCAAATTGGGCGTATTTAAAGCGCCTATCGCCGCCGGAAAGGGCGCCGGGAACCTCCAGTTTTCCATTCTGCCGGGCAAGCCAGAGTCTTCCATTTTAGTGTACCGAATGCAAAGCCTTGATCCGGGGGTGATGATGCCGGAGTTGGGTCGGAAAATGGTCGATCAAGAAGGGGTAGCGTTGATTCGAAACTGGATTCGTGGCATGAAGGCATCCGAATAAGGGCAGCTACGGAAGGTCGTTATGAAGAAAGACGTTCAATCGCTTCTGTATCCAATCTAATTTGGGTTATGTTTTTAACTGAGTTGCGGTTTGAGCACCACGTGGTATTTTATCTATTGCTCCCATTCAGTTCCCGTTTGTAGCCAACCTTTTCCCAAAGCGCATCCGCAACGATTTGCGCCATCCATATCCCTTTTTATGTGTCCCTTACACTTTTTACACGTTATAGGAATGTGAATTTCTTACATATTTGACTGTGACGTTAGGATTAAAGAGGGGAATGTTTTTACATTTAACCATACAGTTAAACAATTTGGTTCATGGAAAAAGACCTCACCACCGAAGGCCGTATCTTGACCGCAGCCAGAAGCATTTTTCAGCAGAAGGGGCTTGCAGGGGCACGAATGCAGGAAATTGCCGATGAAGCAGGTATTAATAAGGCGTTGCTTCACTACTACTTCCGGTCTAAAGACAAATTATTTGAGCGCATTCTGGAAGAAGCCATTGGCAAATTTTTGCCCGAGTTGTTCGGTGTTTGGGAAGGCGAGGGGAATATCCTCGAAAAAATTGAGCGTTTTGTACACCGGTATATTTCGTTTGTTGCTGAAAACCCTTACGTCCCAAGCCTTATCTTACATGAACTTACAATTAATCCTGAAAAAGCGGGAATGATCCGAAAAATGGGGTTTAAGCCGCCAAAAGATAAAATGATGATGGAGGTGATGCTTGGGGTTCAAGCAGGTCTCATACGGCCTGTGCATCCCATGGACTTAATTCTGAACATTATTTCTATGTGTGTCTTTCCTGTTTTGGCGCGGAACATGATTCAAGGCGTTATGCTGATAGATGATCTCACCTATCAAGAAATGATTGAAACCCGTAAAAAGTCAGTGGCAGATTTTGTGATACAGTCTTTACGACCTTAATTTTTTTGATTTGGCTTTAACCAAAAGATTAAACCGAACAGTTGATATGAATATTCGCCTTATCCTTACCCTTGCAGTAGGCTTTTTAGTATCGGCATCTGTACAAGCTCAATACGACTTGGTCACGCTACGTACCAAAGCACTTGCACATTCGCCGTTGGTGTCCCAAAAAAACCTCTTGATGCAGGCCGAGTCTTATGCTTTGGCTGGAATCCATACGGGCCGCCTCCCAAAGGTACAGCTATCGGGGCAAGCCAGTTACCAAAGTGATGTCACGAAAGTAAGCCTGAGCGTTCCGGGTATCACCATCCCGACACCGGATAAAGACCAGTATCGTGCGGTGCTCGAGGTTTCTCAGGTATTGTATGACGGCGGAGCAGTCAAACGGCAATCCAACCTACAATCGGCGCAATTCCAAACACAACGTGCCCAATTGGACGTGGAGCGAGACCGGGTGGTGGAGCGCGTAAATCAGGTGTATTTCCAGATTTTAATGTTGGATGCACAAAACAATGTATTGACACTAGCAAAAGAAGAACTGAACCGTAAACATTCCCAAATGGAAGGTATGCTTCGGAATGGGGTTGGAAACCCGGTATCATTGGATGTATTGCGGACGGAAGACATTCGGCTCAACCAGCGGATCATTGAATTGGCTTGGCAGCGCAAAACCGCCGTTTCGGTATTGGGGATCCTCGTTGGTGAATCTATTCCGGAAAATACCGGATTTGATTTACCTGTGCCCCCAAAGTTGCCAGGAGTGCACATGCATAACCGCACGGAAGACCGCGTTTTCTCTGCACAGGCAACGGCTTTTCAATTGCAGCAGGCGGTACTCTCCGTCAAAGTGTTGCCCAAAGTACAGGCCTACGCGCAGGGCGGCTATGGTCAGCCGGGGTTGAACATGTTTAAGTCTGGTTTTCAGCCGTTTGGTATGGTAGGGCTGCGGTTCAATTGGACCCTTTGGGACTTTAATGCCACCCGCTACGAGCGGAAAGTAGTAGCGGTACAGGCCGAAATGGTAGCACGAAACCGAGATTTATTCCAGCAAAACTGGACGATCCAGACCAAACAACTGCAAAATGAAATTGCGAGATATGATGCACTTTTGGCGCAAGATGAAGCCCTGATTGGTTTAAGAAGCAAAATTCGACAGACTCTTTCCGTTCAATTGACCGAGGGAGTGGTCACCGCAAATGAGTACCTGACCGAATTGAACAATGAAACGCAGGCCAAAGAAAACAAGGCCCTACGAGAAATTCAGCGGTTACAAGCCCTTATTAATTACGAACATGCACTTGGCACATCGTACTAACAAGATCAAACAGACAGGATCATGAAAAAATACCTTTTCTTTTTCTTTGCCGCCCTTATGGGTTGTCGCTCCGGCGAGGAAATGCCCGATGCCTATGGCAATTTTGAAGCCCAAGAAACGCTTGTTTCTGCCGAGGCCACCGGAAAGTTACTTTCCTTTGAGGTAGAGGAAGGGCAAACACTGGCGGAGCAACAGGTAGTGGGGAGTATAGACCCGACAAACCTCGAACTCCAAAAGTCACAATTGGAAGCGAGTTTAGAGGCACTCAACGAAAAACAAGGTGATCCCGAGCCACAAGTAGCGGTTTTGGAACAACAAATGGTGGCCGCTCAAAATCAGGTACAAGCTACCGAAGAACAACTGGGCGTTACCCGCCAACAAATTACCAACTTAGAGCGCGAGAAAAACCGCGTACAAAATCTGATTCGTGAAAATGCGGCAACCCAAAAGCAATTAGACGATATTACTGGCCAAATTGCGGTGTTTCAACGACAATTGGAGGTACAAAAACAACAAGTGCTTTCCCAAAACCAGCAAGTGGCCGTGCTTAAGCGGCAGGTAGAAGCCACCCGTGCAAACATCGGAACCCAAAACCGAGGTATCCTCTCTGAAGCAGCTCCTTTGGGGCGTCGCATAGCCCAATTGGATGACCAAATTGCCCGCACCACCATCCAAAATCCGGTTCAAGGCACTATTCTCAGTAAGTATGCTACAAAGGGCGAGATTGTGAACTTTGGCAAGCCCTTGTATAAAATTGCAGACCTCTCTACGCTCACCTTGCGTGCCTACATCACGGGCGGCCAGCTCTCGACCGTCAAGATTGGACAACGGGTTAAGGTAATGACCGATGGCCCAGATGGAAAACTTCGGTCGCACGATGGATCGGTTTCATGGATTGCAGGCAAGGCCGAGTTTACGCCCAAAACCGTTCAAACACGGGAAGAACGGGCTACGTTGGTATATGCCATCAAGGTACAGGTTCCGAATGAAAAAGGCGAGCTAAAGATTGGTATGCCCGGTGAAGTAAAATTCTGAACTTAAACCGGATTCCGCTCATGATTCGTGTAAACCAAGTTTCCAAGCGATACGGAGCCATTGAAGCCCTCCGACAAGTGAGCTTCGAGGTTAATCCCGGCGAGATTTTTGGCCTAATTGGGCCGGACGGTGCAGGTAAAACCACGCTTTTCAGGATACTTACCACCTTGCTGCTCCCAGACGAAGGCACTGCGCGGGTAAATGGGCGCGATGTGGTGGCCAACTACAAAGCCCTTCGGGCCGAAATCGGGTATATGCCCGGACGTTTTTCACTCTATCAAGACCTAACAATTGCGGAAAACCTCGCTTTCTTTGCCACCATTTTTGGTACTACCATCGAAGCAAATTACGAAAACATCCGACCTATTTACGAGCAATTGGCTCCGTTCAAAGACCGTCGTGCGGGAAAATTATCTGGTGGGATGAAGCAAAAATTGGCCCTCTGTTGTGCCCTCATTCACAGCCCAGAGGTCCTCTTTTTGGATGAACCCACCACCGGCGTGGACCCCGTCTCGCGCAAAGAGTTTTGGGACATTCTGGCCATGCTCAAACAAAAAGGGATGACAATTTTGGTCTCAACGCCTTATATGGATGAGGCCACCCGTTGCAACCGCGTAGGACTGATCCAAAATGGGGAACTGTTACAAATTGACACGCCCGCAGGTATTGTTTCGCGGTTCGATCAGCCCTTGTGGGCGGTTACATCCGATGAAATGTACCGCTTGATCCAAGATTTACGGACACATCCAACCATTAAAACAGCTTATGCCTTTGGCGATACGGTACACATTACGGTTAAGCATAGCTTTTATCCAGAGGATTTATTCGCCGATTTAGGTGCTAAAAACCATCAAAACATCGAGATATTCCCAATCACCCCAACCATCGAAGACTGCTTTATTGGTCTGATGGAAACACAAAAAACCCCATGAAAGCAATCGAAGTAAGGGCACTCACCAAGCGTTTTGGCGATTTCACCGCCGTAAATGCCATCAACTTTGAAGTAGCGCAGGGCGAGATTTTCGGGTTTCTCGGTGCAAACGGAGCGGGTAAAACGACGGCCATGAAGATGCTCATTGGCCTTTCGCGTCCCACTTCTGGCGAGGCCACAGTTGCAGGTTTTGATGTCTATCGCCAGACCGAACAAATCAAACGGAATATTGGATACATGAGCCAGAAATTTTCACTGTATGAAGACTTGACTGTATGGGAAAATATCCGATTTTTTGGGGGGATTTATGGGCTTTCGGCAGCAAAAATCCGTAAAAAAGCCGTTGCCCTGTTCGAGCGCCTGAGCCTACATCAAGAGGCCAATGCTTTGGTGGGATCGCTGCCTTTGGGTTGGAAGCAAAAGCTATCGTTCTCCTTGGCCATTTTGCACGATCCGAAAATTGTTTTTTTGGATGAACCTACGGGCGGGGTAGATCCCATTACCCGGCGGCAATTTTGGGATATGATCTATGAAGCGGCAGATCGCGGTATTACGGTTTTTGTCACTACACATTACATGGACGAGGCAGAGTATTGTAACCGTGTTTCCATTATGGTGGATGGCCGGATAGATGCATTGGACACCCCAAAATCTCTCAAAAACCACTTTCGAGTAGAAACAATGGACGATGTATTCCTCCGACTTGCCCGAAACAGCCAGTTTAAAGAAGCCTAAAACCATGAAACCATTTCTTGCCTTTGTTAAAAAAGAACTGTTCCACATCCTTCGAGATCGTCGGACATTGTTGATTTTATTTGGTTTACCGGTTATTCAGATTATCCTGTTTGGTTTTGCGATCACCAATGAAATCCGAGATGCCCAAATGGTGGTGCTGGATCGGGCAAATGATCAGGCCTCGCAGGAAGTGATTCAGCGCCTTACATCCTCTGGCTATTTTAAAGTAACCCGGCAGGTACATAGCCAAGCAGAGATGGAGGCAGCCTTCCGGCGGGGCGACATTAAAATGGGGATTGTATTCCCCCCTCTTTTGAACGATGCACGAATGCACAGCGGCAAGGCCCAAATTCAGCTCATTGCCGATGCCTCGGATCCCAATACGGCGAACACCTTGGTAGCCTACGCCAGCGCCATCATTCGGTCTTACCAACTCGAAAAAAACATGGCCCCACCTCCGATGACCATTCAGGTGGAAAATCGCATGACGTACAATCCGGAGATGCGCGGGGTGTACATGTTTGTGCCAGGGGTGATTACGTTAATCCTGATGTTGGTTTCGGCCATGCTCACCTCTATCACCATTGCGCGTGAAAAAGAAACCGGAACCATGGAAATTTTACTGGTTTCGCCACTGAACCCGCCGCTCATTATTGTGGGGAAGGTTATTCCATATATGGCATTGTCCTTTATCAATACACTCACCATTCTGTGGCTGGCCAAATTTGTATTTGGAATGCCGTTTAATGGGAGTTTACCACTTCTTTTGGCCATTTGTCTGCTCTATATTTTTACGGCCTTGGCGCTTGGTATCCTAATCTCCACCAAAGTCAAAACCATGCAAGCCGCCATGATGATCTCGGCGACTGGTTTGATGATGCCCACAGTTTTACTTTCTGGCTTTATTTTTCCAATCGAAAGTATGCCTTTGCCGCTCCAAATTTTTTCCAGTCTCATCCCTGCCAAATGGTTTAATATTGTTATTAAAGATGTAATGATTAAAGGAATTGGACTTGAGTTTATCTGGAAATATGTGCTGATTCTTGCCGGAATGACCGTTGTTTTATTGGCCATCAGTATCCGGAACTTCAAATCCCGCCTCGCCTAATTGCCCAAAGCCATGCGTACCATCCAATTACTGTTGCAAAAAGAATTCCTGCAAATCATCCGAAATAAGGCAATGTTGCCGATTATTTTTGTGATGCCGATTATGCAGACGATGATTCTGGCATTTGCGGCCAATTATGAAATCAATAACCTGCGGTTACACATTGTGGACCGCGACCGATCCACTTTTTCTCGTCAACTCACCCAGCAATTGGATGCTTCCGAGCGCTTTGTGGTGGTGTATTACGACAATGCCGCGCACTTAGCCGCCCAGCACATGCAGGCCGACCAAACCGATATGACGCTTGAAATTCCGATTGGCTTCGAGAAAGACCTGGTTTCCTTGCAAAATACGCAGGTTTATTTGGGGGCAAATGCAATCAATAGCGTAAAAGCGGGGGTGGGAATGAACTATGCCGCGAGTATTATCGCCGATTATAACATGAATATCCGGCTCCGGGCCATGCCCATCGTACCTGCCGCTCAGGCCGGACAAATAGAGATCGTCCCAACCGAATGGTTCAACCCAAGTCGAAGCTATAAAAATTTCTTTGTCCCCGGAATTTTGGCGGTGCTGATTACAGTGATTGGATCTATGTTGGCAAGCCTAAACATTGTCCGTGAACGCGAAATCGGCACGATTGAACAAATAAACGTAACCCCCATTCGTAAATACCAATTCATCATCGGCAAATTAATCCCTTTTTGGATCATTGGGCTTTTTGACTTGGCCTTGGGTTTAGGATTTGCAAAATTGGTTTTTGGGCTACCTACAACCGGAAATATGATGGCTTTGTTTGGCTTTGCGGGTCTTTTCCTCTTGGCCATTCTGGGGTTTGGGCTTTTCCTGTCCACCTTCTCCGAAACCCAGCAACAAGCCATGTTCATCTCTTGGTTTTTTATGTTGGTTTTTCTGTTGATGGGTGGTGTTTTTACGCCCATAGAGAGTATGCCTCAGTGGGCACAAGTCCTCACATGGTTTAATCCCGTTTCGTATATGGTTCAGGTCTTGCGCTTGGTCTTGCTGAAAGGCAGTGGGTTTATGGATTTATGGCCATTCTTCCTTAAAATGACCGGATTCGTGATAGCCCTGAATGCCTTTGCTGTGTTGAACTACCGAAAAACCACTTGATAACTATTGGTTGCAATATGGCAAGCACCTGATAAACCCAAGCAGAAACGCTATGATGCGCCATAAAAACGATGTCATTTAACTTCGCTCTATGAGGTCAAAATTTGCTTCTCATCCCTCAAAAAGTTGCGTAAGAGCAAAATCATATTCGCAAGGAGAGAACATCGGACGCATACGGGTGCTGAGGATGGTTAGTCAGTATAATGAATCCAACCAGCGAGGCGTGTAACCATTGTATTTAGAGCGCCTATTAGGCCTGTTCAGAGGTGTTGTCTGTAAGCAATTCGGTAAAGACGGTTTGGCCAGTACGCAGCATCTGGGCGACATAGGGCTTGCAGAGGCCGCAATTTTCACCAAACAAAACCACTTCTTGAAGGACCTCGACCGTCTGAATGCCTTGCGCTTTGGCAATGGCTTTCAGGCGGTCAAAGGGTTGCCGAAAACAAACACAGCGGGTGATGCATGTTTTCATCGGTTTTTCGGGGTTCGTTATCAGTTCGAGGTTTGGTTAAGGTGTAGCTGTGCCGAGAACCGCAAAGAGCGTGGCGGCATGGGGTAGTGTTCTATGATGTTATATGTGGTATTGGTTGCATTTTCCAAGGTCATCTGTAGCAAAAGGCGGCTGTTTTTTCGCTCGATGGTGTGCCGGAGGTGTAGGTCTGTGATGCCAAAGGCTGGCAGCGACCGTGATCCATCGGTGGTGGTAAAACGCTCGCCGGTATAGCCGTGTCCAATAAAGAGTTCCCATACACCGCGCTGAAGGCCCATCTGGAAACGTGCCTGATGAAGCGGGACATACCGAAGTTGTTTTTTATAGGAAGTTGCCACAGGATCGGACGCGTCGGTACTTTGGGTATAGGTATAATGTCCTCCCAAGTGAGCTATGAGTTTGGGCGTCAGTGTAAACATCGTTTGTCCGCTTGCTTCTACGCCTTTTGCGTGTACCCGTGCGATATTCTGTGGTTGCCAATCGCCCGATTCATTGGGTGCCCATGCAATCTGATCCCGGATTTGGTGTACAAAACCCGTCAGTTCTATAATTATTTGCCGCTTCTCCCATACCAGTCCGGCATCTGTTTGCCAGCCTTGTTCGGGATTTAGGGCTGGATTACCGCCAAAGGCCCAGAATCGGTCGTTGAAAGTAGGCATTCGGAAAACGGTTCCCCAAGATGCTTTGGCCCGAAGCCATTCACCATTTAGCTTGATGATAGGACTATTTAGGCCGAGCGAATGGGTGAAAGCCGTTGCTGTTTCGCTATTCATTGTAGCACGGTCTAAACGTAAGGCCGGAAAAAATGTAGTCTGTCCAACTTTCATCAACCCACTGAGGAATATCGCAAGGGCTTTTTCGTGGCCATTGGGCGCTAAATTAGGATGATTGGCTGTACCATGTTTGCCCTCGATGCCTGCAAAGATCAGGATGCGGGAAGAAAGGGCTTGCTCACCTAAAAGACGACCTTCTAACGCACGTGTGATGCCCAAATCGTCTATTTGATAGGTTGGGTTTTGATAGCGGATTTGTGTTTCATGCGCCATAAGCCCCATTTGTATTTTAGATTGCCCCACTTGTACGCGATTGGTAAGCCAAACTCGTTGCGATACATCCTCTTGCGACTCGTTCATCGCCGCTTGTCCCACGGGCGAGGGTAACCCCCGATCACTTGTCGTGTGCCAGGCATTGAGTTGTAGATGATGCTTTCCCAATACTCCACCTATCGAGGCCATTAGTCCGGCATCATCTCGAACCGATCCGACGCGCTTTTGTTGGGTATTGTTGGTGCTGGTATAAGGAAAATCTCCATTGGTGTGAAAGCGCTGGAAGGCAACCCGTGCCTTGTGTTTTGCACCATTATGGGCCACCTGAATTCGTCCGGCTCGCTCTCCAAACGCAGCGAGGCCACTGGACAAATCGGCTGCCCATCCATCCAATCCCGCTGCTGTCGAGTTTAGATAAACGGTTCCTCCCATGGCCGAAGAGCCATACAGGGCACTGGCCGCACCATGTAAGACTTCTATGGAAGCCAGCGCTGAAACGGGAATCAGCGATAAATCCGTCTGACCCAGTTGGGCATGGTTCAACGAGAACCCATCCAATAACACCAACGTTTGCGCAGCCGTAGTACCGCGCATAGAAATCCCAGCGCTGCCTGTTGCACCATAGGTCCGCACATCAAAGCCGCCGTAACGTGCCAAAACCTCCGACAAAGAAGCAAATGGCTGTTTGGACAAGGAAGTGGTTTCTATCCGGGTGATGCGTAACGGAACGACAGCGACGGGGAGGGCAACCCGTGCGGCGGTGATCGTAACCTGTAAGGTATCTTGTGAAAAAAGTGGTGTAAGTCCTGTAAGAACAAGAATAAAAAGAACAAAAAACTGCCGTAGATACGAACGGCTAAAGCATGTGTGAAGCATAAAAAAACCTGACCTTAAATTTAAAAGGACAGGGTACACGGCATAACAATTCCGTCAACACCCGGAACTGCCTAATACGTGCCTCCCTACCCTTAATCCCGAAGGTAGTCCGATTTTCGGACGAGGTGAAGCATCACAGGCAGGTCTCCTGGCTTGTTGTATAAACCCTTTTGAACCCTACGACGGCCTTCCCATGTTTCCACAGTGACCGTCGGAGCCACGTTCGAAGGATGCTCGAAAGCATACAACCTACAGTTGCGGGTACAGCTCCAGCATTAGACTGAATTCCCTTTTCATCCGGCAAATACCGGAACCTGTTATGCAAATACAAAGAACTATATAAAAATACACAAGATCCGCCAAGAGTTGGCTTGGAACTGAATAAATTCATAATGTAATAAAGCACCTTCAGAATCACACAGTGGCCCCAAAAGGCCATAACACAGCATCCGTCAGGGCTTCAGACGCTTTTCTATGTGGGGATGTTTGGTAAAGTAGGCGACATTAAACAGTAGAATGAAAGGTAG
>DDTM01000123.1:0-6831 GCA_002344075.1 Bacteroidetes bacterium UBA2364 | reverse complement strand
GATTTGTACCCGTCTCTTGCCTTCAGGAGCTTGTTTGCGTATGATGTGGTTGCAAAATCCATTTCAACCTTAATCCACCCGATTATGAGACTGTTTAGTTTGTTTCTTCTTGTGTTATCTCCGGTCTTTTCCGAGGCCCAAACGTTTACTAAAGCCGACTCGTTGCGGGGAAATTATGGCCGGTTTCGTGCCAATAACGATTTATTGTACTACGATCTCCAAATTCGGATAGACCCTGTGGCCGAGCAAATTTCCGGCAGTAATGCCATCCGGTTCCGGATGTTGGCTGCGGATAACCGCATTCAATTAGACCTCTACGAAAACCTGACAATCGAAAAAGTAGAATATGCCAATCAGGAAGTTTCATACATTCGCGACGGAAATGCTTTTTTTGTCACATTCCCTCGCCTGCTCCCCAAAGGCTCGGAACAGGTTATCAAGGTACATTATCGTGGCAAACCCAAGGCCACCAGCCGCTTTGGGGGGTTTGTTTTTGGTAAAGATCCTGCTGGAAACCCGTGGATTTACTCTTCCTGCGAGGATGTGGGGGCACAGGTGTGGTGGCCTAACAAGGAACAATGGAAAGACGAGCCGGAAGGGATGCGATTGCGGGTGGCGGTTCCCAATGGCCTAACAAATGTCTCTAATGGCCGTTTGATGGCTACAAAAGACTTGGGCGATGGCTATACCGAGTTTGATTATGTGGTACACTACCCCATCAACAATTATAATGTCTCGGTGAATGTGGGAAAGTATGTTCATTTTGGTGAAAAACATGACGATCTGACGCTGGATTATTATGTGTTGGAACCTAACTTAGAAAAGGCGAGGGTGCAGTTTAGTCAGGTAAAACCCATGATGGGGTGTTTCGAGAAACACTTTGGGCCGTATCCGTTCCCGAAAGATGGCTTTAAACTGATCGAAGTGCCGTATTCTGGGATGGAGCATCAATCGGCTGTGACGTATGGCAACCGTTTTGCCAATGGGTATCTGGAGCGGGACTGGACGGGTGTGGGCATTTCTCCTCGGTTCGATTTTATCATTATCCACGAGAGCGGTCATGAGTGGTTTGGGAACAGTGTTTCCGCAGCGGATCGTGCCGATATGTGGATCCACGAGGCGCTGGATACATATGCGGAGGCGGTTTATGTGGAGTGTATGTGGAACTATGAAGATGCGATACGCTATGTTAATGGTTATGCGCCGAAAGTGGTCCATAAGGAGCCTATAATTGGGCCTTATGGCGTATCAAAGCCGGGTGCAGGTGGCGACATGTATTTTAAAGGGACTTTGGTTTTTAATACCCTACGCCATGTGCTCCGTAACGACACCCGTTGGTGGAGTCTTTGGCGTGAATACAACCGCCGTTTTAAATACCAAAACATCCATGCAGAACAAGTAATTGCCTTTTTTAATGAGCAGTTTAAGCAAAATCTAACCCCGATTTTTGATCAATACCTGCGTTATCCACAAATCCCGACATTGGAGCTAAAGTATCACGGAAGAAATATTCAATACCGCTGGGTGACGGAGGTAAAGGACTTCCGGATGCCCGTAGAACTGATAGTAAATGGTAAGGTACGACGGCTTATAGCGACCAACCACTGGAAAACGTTAACCAATGCCCCGAAAAATGCTGTACAAGTGCGGACGGATTTGTTTTATGTCAATGTCCGTGAAGTAGCAAACTAACTCGGAGAGCAGCATCGAAGCTATTTGATTAAGGTAATCTTCTGCGTTTTTCGGAGGGTTTTCCCGTTCGTTGTAATGACTAACACTGCAAGGTAATTACCAGCAGGGGCTTTGCTGCCCTCCCAAATGGCACGATTCCAACTGTTTGCGGGGAAACTACCGGAAGCGAGGATAGCGACTTTGCGGCCTTGTAGGTCGAAAATGGACAATTCCACATTTGAGGGGTCTTTGACAAAAAATCGGAACGTGGTGGACGGATAAAATGGGTTGGGATAGGCCGGAGCCAATAGGGGGCGATCTGCAAATTCAAAAGTGGCTTCTCGCTCGGCCAAGGCTTGGCGGCAACCATTTTTATCCAAAGCGTCCAATCGGTAGCGAAGTCCGGCAGTAGGCACGAAAGTCCGGTCAATCATGCTGCCTAATGGCTTACTGGCTGCGCGGTGGATGGATGTTGCGGAAAAAGCGGGGTCGGTGATCGGGTTTTCGCCGCCCGGTACCACCCGCAGGATTTCCACCTCATGTAGTCCGGTATCTTTGGAAAAGCCCCAGTCCACGTCCACCAAACCGCCAGGGGTGACACGCGCCGAGATTGCTCCCTCGGCAATGACGGGGCGGATAATCGCAGTTGTGGTTACGCTGGCGTCGGTAGTGCCAGTTCCTGTGGCAACAACCGAATAGGTGACGGTCTCCGCACAGGAGTTAATTTCGTCCTTAAACTGATACGTTTGGGCGCTATTAGCGGAGACACTTCCTACTTGCATGGTGGCGCCGTCGCTGTCTTTCCGAAGGATACGATAGGTGGTTCCAACTTGTTCGGAAGAAACCGACCACGAAATTTGGGCTTCTATACGGCTATTCTCAGCCAATAGGGCACGTAAGCCCGCAAAAACGGCTGCTGGAGGCTTGGCGAGATTGGCTTTTACCCGTGTCCGGATTTCGTTCAGTAATACATAGTTGTTGTCACCGGGGCAAGACGTGCTGCTGAAGTCGCGGTGCCCACGAAAATTATCCGGATTGACCTTGTAGGTGTCTGCCATGAAGGTAAACCAGGTTACAACAGAATCTAAGAGCGCACTATTAGGCTTATCGAGACAGGACAGTGAGCCGGTGTTTTCGGGTGGATGAAAGCAGCCCATCAACGAAAGCCCGATATTGCCTGTATTGCCATTACCAACATGCGAACCGATCACCAACTGTGGGCCATCTTTCAGGGGTGTTTGTTCGTTCATAAAGGGGCGGCCTTGAAACAAGCTTCCACGCTGATCCATTAAGAACTGATACCCAATGTCACACCACCCGCGTCCGGTGATATGAAAATCCTGAATATCTTTCATGTTCTTATAGGAAGCGGCATCGTTTTGGGCCACTGGCCATGCCGTATGATGTAACGTCAGATAGGTATAATAAGGCTGAGGGTCGGGATTGGTACACGCATAAGCACGGGCATTCCATTCAGAACGGCGGATGAGACGAGGCGCCTTAAAACGACCCGAAGGTACGATTGTTGCGGCGCTGGCGGTTCCATGAAGGATACGTTCTTCATCGGTGTTGTTGAGGAAAACCCCTGCGGTTCGGAGTTGTACGTAGGTGCCAAGTGTGGTCTGCACCGTAACCTGAAATCTGGTATCAGATCGGATTTTATCGCTCCGATATGCCATCGTAAAGGCGTTACCACTGATCGGAAACCATACCATTAAAGGTTCTGGAGTGCTCCATTGATCGTTTTCCCAAAATCGGATGATGGCGGCAGCGCTTGGGTTGGTAGCAAAACCATCTAATAAAACGCCATTAAACGATGAAGAAATAGTCCCGCTTTCCCGAATAAACTGAATATCACCTCTTTCGGACTTCAAAAAAGGGGCTTTAAGGGGAACCAATGTTTCCGTGAATTCATGAACGGCTTGTGCCGATACTCCGGCGAGTGCGGTTGGAAGCCAAATAACAAGCCATATTCCGATTCGTCTCATGATGTAAAGAGGGGATTAGTTTGATTGCTCCGGCATCACACGTGGCTCTGGAGTCAGTAAAGAGGTCGGTTGTTGAGGTTCTGGTAAAAATCTCCAAACCAGCAAGCCCATCAGTAGCGTGGCCGAAGCCGCCAACAATGAATTTCCCAGAAAGCCAAAAGTGCCATACAAAGCACCTGCAAAAGCGCTTCCAAGACCACTTCCCAGTTGTCCGACACCCACCGTCAGGCTTAACAGGGTTCCTCGGCGATCTCCGGGAACCATAGCGGTGAGTAGCGCCTGTAGGGGCGTCATCCGCATGGCTACAAAGGTCATGGCTAAAAAATATAAGATATAGCCCAGCCAGAGGGTGGTTAACAAGAGGGAAGTTAAGGCCATTAATAGAGCCATCCCCAAACTCGATGCGATAATCAAGGGTTTTCGTCCGATTTTATCCGACCATTTCCCCATCTGCGGCCCCATCGTTACATTGGCAATCCCGCCAGCAAAATACATCGAAGCAATGTGGTATTTGTTCAGCCCCAAGGTCTCTTCCAGCCAAGTAGGCAGAAAAACGATAAACAACATCAGGCTAAAAAATTGCAGAAAATACGTTACTACTGCGATCTGGATGGGTTTCTGCTGCAAAAGGCGCCCATATCCTCCCACAATGTGTTGTAGGTTCAAGGGGTTTTCGGAGCGGGCGACTTGCGGCTGCGGTACTTTGAAATACGTGAATAGGAATGCAAGCGACATTGGCAAGGCAAAGAAAACAAAAGGGGCTTTATATCCCCACAATCCAGCTAAGGTAACACCAAGCGGGATACCCAGCACTTGCCCGATAGCAATGCCACTCATAACGACTCCATTGGCCCAGCCTCGACGTTCATAAGGGAAATAATCTCCAACATACGAAACGGCAGATCCACTTAAAAGCCCGCCGCTCATTCCTGCTAAAATACGTACTACTAAAAATGAAAAATAATCAAAGGCCAAGGCGTGTAACAAAAGGGAGAGCGATAGTGCCCCGCAACCCATCAGGATCACCCATCGCCGCCCCACTTTGTCGGAAACGGGTCCAATGAACAAGGCCACCACAGCCAGAGAAAGGACAAACGAAGTGATAAGAGTACCTTGTAAGGCAGGATCAATCTCCAGTTCCCGCCCAATATCGGGTAGAATAGGAGCGATAATCATCATCTGACTCGACGAAGAAAAGACCATCAGCCACAGGGCGAAGAGTACAAAATAATCGGATTTTTGGGATTGAGTCATGTATTTCCCCTTATGAGGGGGATGAAATTAGGTCAATGACCATAAATTACAAAATTGAAACCGTTTTTGTAAAAACATTATTATACGGCGACCAGCTTGGGTACTTCTCCGCCAGCGGATCCACTGACAACCACCGCCCGATGCCAGAGGCGTAGTAGCGCGCGCCAAACGAGGCGAAGCCGACTCATGGAGCGAAGCGGAATAAAGTAGTGGTACTGCGTGAGCGGGTCTTGTTCTTTCCCTGTAAAGCTTGGCGTTCCTCCATGGCTTACCACACTGCGACCAGGCAGCATAAGACCATAAGCATAATAATCATACGCTTCGCTATGGCTACCATCTGCGTTTAAAACAACACGTGTACTCTCTAACAAAGCATAAGGTGAATGGCACATGTGAGGCTAATTACAGGAAGTTTTGAAATGTACCCAGCCGCAAACAGCCTATTCAAAATTTTGCAAAAGAAATGGCGGAAAGAGAAATTTTAGATATATTTTTACTGTCAAGGTACAAACCTTACAGTTTGTTTTGCAGGTTTCAAAAATGGATTTGCCACCTTTGGGGTAATCGTGACCTTATCGCCTTGAATTTTGACAAGAGTAGGAAAGCAGTTATATTGCCTATCATCAAACATAGGGGGATCTATCTTAGAAAGATAAGGTAAAACTTTAGACTTCACTGTTAGGCGAAGAGAATCATTTCCATTTCTCTTAGGTAGATTTAAATGATCTTTTTGATACATCCCATTTTTTAACATATCTATTCCAGAATAAATCATGAATAGCCGCTCATTTATTACTGTTGCATAAGAGGCAATTGGGCTTGGTATAGTAAGAAAATCATTAACTGAATTGGAAACTATGGTTAATACAAGCTCCATTTCATCATAGTTAAATGAAGTTATCATTACTTCCACTCTGATAGGTCGGTCACCAGCTCCACAATTAGAGGCAAAGTCATTGAGTATGTTACGTAGTTTCTCATCATGAATTTCAATAAAAAAATCATCTTTTTCTTTTGAATTATCTACACAAGATGTTGATAGCAACAGTGTGAAAAATAAAATTATATAGTTATATTTCATTACTTATTTGATTTTAGCTTAGGGATAATATTTTCAATAATACTATGGTAATTTTTAAGTGGAATATAAAAAACATCTCCATTATAAGGTTTATTAATTGACTCGGGAAGTTTTACTGAATAGAATGCTCCATATTCTTGAGCATACCAAACGGAGGCATACATTTGGCTATTGTTTTTTAAACCTAATACCAAATGCAATGATTGGGGAAAATAAGTTTCAAAAGCTCTCCTATCACCATAATAAAGACCTTCAACTACGCCTGAGGGTATTGCAAATTGCTCTTTTGGGTGTGTATGGATGCTTCCCAGCACCTCAGCCTCCCAGCCCGCATCTTTATTGGATATCTTGTTTTCTTCAATAGTATAGTTATATTCATAAATCTTTGCATCACTGTCACTATTCTTGTAGTCCGGTAATACCAAAACACCTGTTTTAAGAAAAACGCCAAAACGCTCCTTGTCATTGATTGCTGTCATATAAGCAAATGCATCTTGCTCATTTGCAAAAAACACAGCCCCGTCACTTTTATATCGTATCCGTCCCTTTCGCTCTGAATGTTCTGCCCACAAATAGGTTTCTCCTTCTTTCAAAATACTATTGGCATTGTCTGTTTTCAAGTCTGGATTGAACCTAATCGCCCCTTCATTATCACGATACCAATCCCGCCCATCTGGGTCTATGGCATTTAGTGGAGAATTTCCTACGTAATTATACGGCGACCAGCTTGGGTAGTTCTCCGCCAGCGGGTCCACTGACAAGCAGCGCCCGATGCCAGAGGCATAGTACCGTGCGCCACACGAGGCGAAGCCGACTCATGGAGCGAAGCGGAATAAA
>DDTM01000111.1:49580-50583 GCA_002344075.1 Bacteroidetes bacterium UBA2364 | reverse complement strand
AACGTTTTGCGGCTTTGCGTTCGGGCGGGATTTCTAGCACAAATGTTCATACGAAGCACAAAAGTTTGTTTTAGCAGAAAAGCGTCAGACGAAGCACGAAGCCCCGCCTGACGCAAAACCGCTGTTATGGGCTGCTCTTCTTTTGTCCGATTTACTCTAAGTTTCCAAGCAAGATTTTTTGGTCGCTGTCTGCACGTCCAGGTTGCCAATAGGCGTTACCTTTAATTTCAGCAGGAATTTTGTAAACCAAATTAGTTGTCTTAGTTGTTAATGGATTGATTTGGTCAAGAAGAAGTCCCCAACCTTCAAGCATAACAGTTTCAGCTTTGTCGAACTCATAGTTTTTACCATTGTAGTTAATCCAAACAGAACCATCCATAAGCATACGACTTTCGCTGTCGGTATTTTTGAATGATGCGTTAATGATTAAATACAAATTTCCTTGTTCAGGTTTAAGGTCGGCAAATTCATTTCCTGTATTTACACGGTCTTCTAAACTTACTTTGTTTACTGTTATGTCAAAGTAGTCAGTGTGCAGAACTTCGCCAATTCCAACTCCTTTTGGGGCTTCGGTTTTTTGTTCAGTCTTTTCGTTTGAGCTTGATGATGAATTGTCTGCGGTTGAAGAACCGCCTTTATCGTCTTTGCCAAGTTGAGCAAGAACTATTAAAGCTATTACTACTGTCACACCGATTTTCCAACCTTTTGAGATTGATTGATTTTTCCATAGAGCATAAAGTCCTATTGGAAAGAAAATAATGCAGAGAACGATAACAAGCCAAGTCTTGTCATACCATTTTGATTGTGTTGTTGAATTGTCCATTTTTATTTATTTGATTTTAAAGTTTGAAAATTGTTTTTGTGCAATGGTTTTAAAGTTGTCCATTGGCTTGTCAACTGGCTTAAAAAGTCAGTCGTCTGGTGGTTCCCGTCCGTTTCGTGCTCGTCTCATAGAGTTGCCCATAACTTATTTATATCTGCCCTTTTCGCGTTTTTTGTCGTA
>DDTM01000111.1:0-49522 GCA_002344075.1 Bacteroidetes bacterium UBA2364 | reverse complement strand
TACCAGACTCCAGTAAGTGGGTGGCATAGCTATGCCGTAGCGTATGGAAACTTACGGCTTTCCGAATCCCTGCCTGTTCTTTGGCGCGACAAAAAATCGTCTGGAGGCTTCTTACGGCATAAGGCTCTCCTGAGAACTGTCCTTCAAAAAGCCATTTTTCGGGTTTGTAGCTCAGATAGTACTGTCGTAGCAGCCCTAATAGTGATTTACTCAAGGGGACCATTCGGTCTTTACGGCCTTTGCTACATGCAATATGTATCAGCATCCGTTCTGAGTCTATATCGGATACACGCAGGTTACAGACTTCGCTCACCCGTAGACCTGCACTATAGGCGATATATACCATACACTGGTGCTTGAGGTTGGTAATCTGCCCAAACAATCGGCGCAGTTCACCTGTCGAGAGTACGGAGGGAAGTTTTTCTTCCTTACGTGGGCGCTTCAGGTCGTACACGGTCCGAGGTTGTCCCAACACCTTCTCGTAGTAGAACTTAATGGCATTGATGTGCTGGTTCAATGTGGATAGCGCAATGTCACCCTTTGACAAATTGTTGCAGTAGCGCTGAACCTCACTTTTGGAAATTGTTTCCACCGTATTCACCCCAAAATGTTCGGCGAATACCCGAAAACAATGGGTATAACCTTTGATGGTGGCCCAACTGTACCGCATACCGATCATTAGGTCTGTATAAGCGTACAACAGGTTTTCCAGAGCAGTTTCCGTATTTTTCAGTAAGTGTTTTTGCCTGCTACGCCAATCCTGTCGTTTTAGGGGCTGGTTCAGTCTTTGTCCATTGAAAACAAGTTTGATGTTCAATGGCTCAAGACGGCTTGCCAGCTCATGAACCAAGACTTCGTCATTGGGTATCATCCAACAACCTGCATTTTTTGAAAATCGCCGACCAGTAACTTGCTTTACCACGGCTAAGGTGTCTGCCTTCCAGGGAAATCGCAATTGCAACCATTGCCCGTCGGTTTTGCACTCGCACAAATCGGCCAATTCGCTTTCGTTTTGGATGGACTGGGCTTTCGCTGCCAACAAAGGACGGATGTTATCAGGAATACAATTCCCGAACCGTGCTTCCAGTTGCTCGGCATTCCTTTTGCAGGCTTTCATTACCCAGCAACGCTGTTCTTTGTGCCAAAACGACTGGGCTAATGTCTTCAAAAAGGCTACATCATCGGCATTATAAGGCAATGCCACCGCCAATTTGCCGCCAATCCACAAAACCTGTACACGCCCCAAGTTGGGAAGGGGCGTTATGTCAACCTTGTGCCTCGGCCTCCCTTGAGCAGCAGTTGAATGAGGATGGATGTCCGCTTTGTCGAACGATACGGGGGGTAGTCCGGTGCGGAAGAATGGTTTCAGGGATCCAGACCATGCGATGGTATCGGCGAAACGATTTGTTAATACGCCGATCGCTTCCTCGGTAGCGGGCAGATGCCAACACTTGCGGCTTCGGCTCCAGCGCACACCTGGCAACGGGCGTACCTGTGCCACCAACTGCGCTTCGTAAGGAAAGAGCAATGCGATACGTGCCTCTCCTTTGTGTACGATTTGCTCTGTTTGTATCGTCGGTGCCGTCATGGTTTATTGCAAATATTAAGGTAGTTTTACCTACTACAAGATAACAGGTTCAAAGGTAAGAAAGCAACTTTTTAGTGGAAAAATTTTTCAGAAAGTTATTCCAAGAGACACATTAAGGCGGTGCGTTTCATAAAGAAGGGAATGAAATATGGTATGAAATCTTAAATGAGAGGGGTATAAGGTGCGAACTTGGCCCATCGTTTATAATCCGTTATTGGCCATTAAAGCCATTTTATTGTGGCACCTTTATCCATAATACATCAACAAAAAAGGGTTAATGCTACGTTTTTTAGCTTTAACCCTTACGATTTGTCGGAAATGATGCCTGTTAAATTAAAAAGCGGATACCAAACTGAAATTGGCGTGGGGGACCAGCATTCTTCTTGACCAAAGGATTTGTTCTGGCACCAACCTGAATTTGATTGCTCTGGGTTGCATTATTTGCATAGCCACTTAAGACCTCTGCGTTTAAGACATTGAAAATATCTGCACTTACTTCAACTTGGTTTTTGCCAGCGCCCAAGCGATAACGCAGGCTTACGTCCATCACATTTGCCCATGGCAATCTGCCGGAATTACGGGCTTCGCCTGGCTGCCTGTCTGAGTTGCCCACATAACTTGCCCCAAATGAACGCCCATCACCGTTGAGGTCGGTTGTGCCATAAAGGGTTGCATCGGGTATGCGGTTTATTGGTTGGCCACTTTGGAATAGCCCGGCAAAGGTTAGTGTAAGGTTTTTAATTGGATACCAAGAACCTACGGCACTGATTACGTGGGTGCGATCATTGACAGATGGTCCCCATTCTGTGGTGTATTGATTGGCATCTTGGGCTTTAAAATTAATGTCATCGGTATCGTTAAGCAGGCGAGATAAGGTGTAAGAGATACGAAAACCATATTTATCTATGCCACGGTCTTTCAGGATATTGAAGGAAGCAGCGCTGTATTCCGCCCTCCCTGCTGTTTCGGTCATCGTGATGGTGCGTGCAATGCCATTCCGTACTTTTTGGCCATTGATCCAAGCATAGACGCCTTGGGCATCGGTAAAAATAGGGACAGGGCGGGTGGCATCGGCTTGCTCTTGGGTTCGAACAACCACATTGGCTGGGTTTATTACATAGGCTGACGGGCTGTTTAGGTCTCTGAGCCGCATCAGGTTATAAGATTTTGTATGTACCAAGTCTAAATAGAACAAATACATACGATAAAGCTGGCGTTGGTATCCTAATGAAAACTGATGCGTGACAGGATTTTGGTACCCATTGGGATTCAGAATTCGTCGTTCACCTGCAAAAAGGTTTTCGCGCTGGGTCTGTAATTGTGTTGCCGAAGGCCCTTTTAAGTAGCCTGTGGTAGCATTGGTTCCATCTGCGGTCACATTACCGGCGAAGGTGATTTGGTTCAAATCCGTGTCTTTGGGCAGAATGCCCTTATCAATCAAGGCTTGGAGTTGGGTTTTATATCCTGCTGCGGTCGAGTTTTGCTGCAAGGCATCGGAATAAATGGCATACACAATTTTATCATAGAACATGCCGTATCCGCCCCTGATTACACTTTTGGCATCGAGCAAATAATTGAAATTAAAGCGGGGTGCGAGGTTATTTAAGTCCCCGTTGCCTGTACTCCCTCCTTTGGAGAGGTTGTCATAATCCCAACGAAGCCCTGCCGTCAGGTTTAAGCGGCTGGCGACCGAAATTTGGTCTTCTACATACAAACCCATTTGGTTTTGCCGTGCTCCAAAAGACTCTGGACGCAATTCAATGCTATAGTTCAATACTTGTGCGTCGGAAGGAATATCGTTGATGTCTAAATTTCTCCCAAGTTTTTTTGCTTTTAGGGCGTCTAATTGGGCTTTTGTCAGTTTTATGGTGTAAGATCCTGCTTCATTGCCCCCGCCATAGAGGTCAAAGCGTGATGTTAAGGCATCTATGCCGAGTTTAATGGTGTGGTTCCGGCGGAACAGGCTTGCTTTTTGCTGAACCTGAATGGTGTTTTCAATGTCTTTGAAGATATAGCCAGGGCTGCCTAAGCCGGCAATAAATTGTTCTTGTGTGTCCAGCACATTAACGCGAGGTTTACGAAGGTCGTTGACCTGAGCATAATCCCATAAAAATCGGCTAAATTGTATATGCCCCTCATACACCAAATCGCTGCCAACATAGGTATTTTGTAATGCAACCAAGGCCGATTGTCGAACTTGTTGATTACCCGCCGACGGAAACTCTAACCCTCCTTCTAAGCCGCCGCCTTGTCGGTCAACGGCTACATTGCCGAGGTTTATCCGCAAAGCCGACCGAAAAGCATGGCTCCATTTTTGATCGAATCGAGTGGTAATATAGCTGAAATCATTGCGTCCCCGTACCGTTTCATTGACGCCGAGTTGTGGTGAGTTGAGCAAATTGTCCTTCAAATCTAAGGTGCGCTCTGCGTTCAAATAGTAAAAAGTTTGGTCTTTACGCAATGCTCCTCCGATGCCAAAACCTAACTGGTGGCGCTGAAATCCATCTTTGACTTGGTTGCCCGAAAGGTCACGTTGTACATACGGGCTTGTGGCGTCGAGTGCTGGGCCGGGGCGAACCACATAAAACCCCTCTCCCGTAAATGTATTTGCGCCCGATTTGGTTGTGACATTAAAAACACCATTTCCCGTCCGTCCAAATTCTGCCGAGTAATTATTGGTCAAAACCGTTACATCTTGTACCGCACCAATTGGGATGGCAAACTTTTGGCCGCCCAAAAAGTTTTCATTATTGTCCATACCATCCACGAGGTAATTCGTAAACAAGCCATTGGCACCATTAATGCTTACATTGGGTGCTTCTGGATAAAAACCAGTGGATTGTACCACATTTGGCAAACGAAATAAGGCCCTCGTGAGGTCGCGGCCTTCTACTGGAAGTGCTTGGACTTCTGCCAAGCTGAGTGAAGAGGCTACTTCTGCATTGCGGGTATTGAGGGTAGCAATACTACTCGCCCGCACCTCTACCGTACCTGCACTTTGAATGGAAGGAATAACATAGAGCAAAACGCTTCTTTTTTCGGTATTACGCAGGGTGAAAGAAGCTGAAAGGGTTGCCTCATATGTTACGCCTTTATCGGTGGAAACATGGTACGTTCCAGCGGTTGAAAGGCCGATAAATTGCACCTTTCCCTGTGATTGGGTGGTTTTTGCAGCCGAGAATCCGATGTCGGAATTGACCAAACGGACAACCACATTAACAGCCGGTGCATTGGTTTCTGCATTGAATACCACCACTTCTACCTCTGCTTGTGAAAATGCAATTAGTGGGGCAAAAATTATTAAAAGTATAGAATATAAACGTGATTTCATGATATTATTTTGTAAATAAGCGAATGACCCGCTGCTTTGAAAGAGGGGTTAAAAGGAAAATGGAAGAAGAGAGATTAGACGAAAGGAGGGCCTCTCATGGAAATGGCGCCAACTTTGTAGCCCAGTACGGGTGGTGCGGGGTAATTATAGGCTGGAATGGGTGCTTGGAGGGCTTCTATTTGTCTTATCAGCCCAAGAGGGAGCGCGGTATTGCATTTTAGCCGTAGAAGATCCGAATATTGGTCTATGTCTCCTAGGCGATCCTCTAATACATGAATCGAGTGTTTTTGTACAAAACAGTAAAACAATTCTGGTGTACGCCAAGGCAATTGGGTCAACCATTCTGGATTAAACGCCGATTGTTTGGTTCCCAGAACATAAATTCCCCCGTCTGTGGCCGGTCCTACCACCCAGTCTGACGAATCAAGCGCATGTACTACGGCCATGATATGGCGCGTTCTAAGGCCAGGTGTATCGTTTCCAATAACGATCACACGCGCATATCCCTGATCAAAAACCTGTTGAAGCGCATTAATGAACCGTTCCCCAAAAGTTGCACCTGTTTGTGCCGTCTCCGAAATATGGAAAAGGGGTAATCCGGTTTGTTTGGCCACGCGGTGGGACCATTGGTTTAGCGTCCGATAAAAAGCCTGATTTCGTTTAAGCGCAGTTTTTCCAAACAAAGGCTTGCAAACCGATTCTTGGCGATCGGTCTGGGCAAAAAGCAGCAAGGCTGTTTGGTGGGGTTTATTTGGTGTAAACACGCGCTATAGAGGCCGTAGAAGTTTATGATTGGTACAAAATAAGAAAGCTACGTTACAGTTTCCCTCCTAAAAAGTGTAGAAGGATGAAGGCCGCAATAAAAACGCCGAGGCCCATTTTGAGGACTTCGGCGCTTCATACCAAACAAATTGAACCTTTACGGATTCAGTTTTGCATTAATAATGCCTGCCACGATGGCTTGTACAACTCCATAGGCCAGCCATGATAATATCATCATCATGCTCACATTCATGGAGCTAAACGTAATCCACATGGTAGGAAGCGTAGCGACCAAGCCATATACCAGCCCTAACTCGATGCCGCGCCAAATAAAAGAAGACGAGTGAAAAAGCCCTTTAAATCGTTCCCAGAACCAAGCCAATGCAAAGCTTAGTATAAAAGGGTGTAGGAAATACAAGACAATCCGATCATTTCCGGTTTGAAAAATAGCCGGATTAAAATATTCATCTGTGAGGGCAGGAAGCAGGGTGGGAGTCAGGGTCAGAAGGCCATAACTCACAATCAGGAGCACGATTCCGACGGCAATGCCCGAAGTTAATATCTTTTGCATAATGTCTGGAGGTTTACCGGGTGAATAACTGCTTGACAGGGTCGGGAGTACCCGTTTTGCCATGCTGTTGCAAGTTAGGCATCTGAACATCGGCGCAATATCCGCTTTTTCCTACATCGTATGACGGGGTTTTTCCGGCATGGAGGGGGCGATAGTGTTATTTATCACCCAGAGAGGCTTCATCCTCTTTTGTCTCAAAAAACTTCATCAGGGCTAAAGCCATTTTAAGTCCGATGGTATTTGTCAAGGCGTTGGGGTTGGCTTCTTTTATTTTTTTTACAGAGCCAAATGTTTTGAGTAGTTTTTCAACGGTTTTAGCGCCGATACCTGGAATCTCCATTAGTTCGGAGCGAAGTTGTGCGTTTTTGCGTTGTTGGCGCTGGAAGGTAATGGCAAACCGGTGGGCTTCGTCACGGAGTTGTTGCATCAGCTTTAGGGCTGAACTGGTGCGTGGGATCATCACCGATTTTTGGTCTTCTGGAAAAAATACTTCTTCCATACGTTTGGCCAAGCTCACGACAGGCGCTTTTCCATAGAAACCAATCTCCTTAAGTGCTTCTACTGCGTGTGAGAGTTGGCCTTTTCCACCATCAATGATAATAAGATCCGGAATTTCTAATTTTTCTTGCAGGACACGGGTGAAACGGCGTGTAATGACCTCGTGCATGGATAGAAAATCATCTGGTTTGCCTTCTGTACTTCGGATTTTGAACTTCCGGTATTCATTTTTTGCGGGCTTTCCATCAATAAACACGACGCAAGAAGCCACTGTTCCTGTGCCGGAAAGGTGGGAAATGTCAAAACATTCGATGCGTTTGGGAAGACGAGGCAGGTGTAAATCGCGTTGGAGGGACTGTACCGAGCGCGGGATGGCCTCTTCGTGGCGCTTGGCTTTGGCTTGGAGAAACTCGCCAGTTAGTAATTTTGCATTGGCTTCCACCATACGCATCAATTCTGCCTTTTCGCCACGTTGTGGGGTATGTAGTGGTACTTTTTTTCCAGTTGCATTTCGTAACAGTTCCAGTATAGGTTCCGGATTGGGGAGTTCTGTTGCCAGAAAGACCTCGTCCGGAAAAAATACGGCCTCGGCATAGTAATCTTCCACAAAGGACTGGAGCAAGGCATCGTCTGGCACCTCGCCCAATTGGGTGAGATATTTATGTCTTCTACCCACGATCTTGCCTTCGCGCACCTGAAAAACTACGCCACAGGCCACGTCCTCGTCTCGTTCCACGTAGAGACTAAAAAGGTCTCGGTTTACCTCGCTCTCGGTGACTATTTTTTGTTTTGCAGAAAATTGTTCTAAGGCCAAAATTTTATCACGGAGTTCTGCTGCCTGTTCAAAACGACGATTTTCGGCGGCATTGCGCATCTCCTGTTTTAACTGAGCAATTAAAGCGCCCGTTTTCCCGCTAAGGAGTTGACGGATTTGAGACAAAGATTCTGTATAATGCCCCTCCTCTTGCAATCCTATGCAAGGAGCGGCACACTTCTTGATATGGAATTGTAAACAGGCATTAAATTTGTTGTTTCGGATATTGGCTTCGCTTAGGTGAAGGTTGCAGTTTCGGAGCTTGAAAACGGAGCGAATGGTTTCAAGAATTTGATGCATATTCCGGACATCGGTATAAGGCCCAAAGTACTTGGAACCATCACGAATCACGCGCCTGGTCGGAAAAATTCGGGGGAACCTCTCGTTTTTGATGCAGATATAAGGATACGTTTTGTCGTCTCGTAAATTGACATTATAACGAGGTTTAAGCGTTTTGATCAGGTTGTTTTCTAAAATCAATGCTTCCGCCTCCGTATCGGTTAGGATAATCTCGATATCAGCCACTTTTTCCACCATAATGCGAATTCTGCCATCCGCCGGCCCGCCTTTTTGGAAATAAGACCGAACCCGATTACGCAAGTTTTTGGCCTTGCCGACATATAAGGTTTTTCCGGAAGCATCTTTATGCTGATACACCCCCGGAGATGTGGGTAAGTGTTTAAGTTTTTCTTCGACGATAGAATTCATTATTCAATATTTTTCTCGTTTAACCTTCGCGTTATACCATGCAACTGCTAAAGTACGCCACCCGCTCCGTTCTGTTTCTCGCATGTTTTTTTCTGCTTGGATCGGGCGAAACCCATGTACGTAATCAATATACCATTGTAGGTTATCATCCGTATTGGATGAAGGATAATTGGAAACAATACGATTTAGACATGTATGACCATGTGGTTTTCTTTGCCCTTTATGTGGAAGAAGACGGTAATTTTCGTAGCCTAAATGGTTGGCCCATGACGTGGGCAGATTTGGTGCTGACAGCAAGAGAAAAAAAAGCACGGGTGGTTCCTTCGTTTACCCTACTCGAAGCACAAAAAGTGAATCGTTTGTTTTCGGATCCTGCGGCTATTGCCCGGCTTAAAACCAATGTGATGAATGCGGCGCGTGTGGCCAATGCCGATGGGGTTCATTTGGACTTTGAAATGTTTGAACCCATTTCTGCTACTGCTAAGGCAAATTACACCCGATTTATTAAAGATATTCGCACGCTACTAAATCAATGGAAATGGGGTAAAGAATTGGTGGTTTTTACATTGGCCTTAGATCCTGCTGATGCCTATGATGAAGCGGCAATTGCACGACATGCAGACAAATTGGTGGTGCAAGGTTTTGATTTACACTGGAAAACCGGCCCCGATGCAGGGCCTATTGCACCTGTTTCTGGGTGGGGGCAACGGAACTGGAAAAACATCCTCGCCCGCTATGATGCCCTGGGTGTTTCCCGCAAAAAGCTTGTGTTGTCCGTTCCGTTCTATGGTTATGAATGGCCTACTGCAACAGGGGAACTTGGATCAACTACTCGTGGTCCTGGTGAGACCATCTCCTATTCCAGTCGGGGGGCACGTTATGCCAGTACCATTCGGTATGCTGCAAAAGAGCGGGCAGCCAAATTTGGTTTAAAACGAGATGTAGTGAGTGGCTCGCCCTACTATACCTTTCAAACGGCCAATGGTTGGTTTCAGGGATGGTTTGAAGATCAGGTAAGTCTTGCCAAAAAATATCAGTTTATCAAACAAAATGGCTTGGGTGGTGTTGCGGTATTCGTCCCTGGATACGATGATGGAGTCTTGACAGCCGGATTAAAACAGGCCTTTCCGGGCGTGAGGTAGGTTTTGAAACGATATATTTAGTATTTTGGGCCTCGGTTTTCGGACAGAGGCTTTTTTTTGAACCCAATAATAACCAGTGTGTTTACATCAGAACGATATCAACGCCAAATCATCATGCCGGAAGTTGGGGTGGAAGGGCAAGAAAAAATCCGTAGTTCAACTGTTTTGGTTATCGGTGCAGGAGGGCTTGGTGGGAGCTTATTACAATACTTGGTTGCGGCGGGGGTTGGAAAAATTGGACTGGTGGAGGCTGATGTGGTCGAAGGCTCTAATTTGCACCGTCAAATCTTGTTTACCCATCAGGATATAGGGCAATCCAAAGGAGCCATTGCCAAGGCGGTGTTGAACCGACTGAATCCCGATGTCGAAATCCAACACTACAACGAGCGTTTCTCCATAAAAAATGCCTACACCTTGGTCCAATCTTATGATATAGTGGTGGATGGGAGCGACAACTTCCCCACCCGCTATTTGGTAAATGATGCTTGTGTGCTTCTAGGAAAGCCATTTATCAGCGGAGCGGTTCATCGTTTCGAGGGACAGGTAGTGTTGCTGGGTTTGCCTGATGGGCCTTGTTACCGATGTTTATACCCTAAACCACCAACACCGGGCTTGGTGGCAAATTGTGCCGAGGAAGGCGTCTTGGGAGCGGTGGCGGGCGTCATTGGTGGACTCATGGCTACAGAAACCTTACGCTTTTTATTGGGACTTCATGCACCCAAAGGGGGCGAATTGTTACAGGTGGATTTAAAGACTTTTCGATTCGCGAAGTTTGTATTTTCAAAAAATACGGCCTGCCTGCTTTGTGGCGAAGCACCCGAAATATTTGATCTATTAGAAAATTACGAAGCTTTTTGTGGCATACCAGAACAGATTGCTAAAGTGGTGACGCCTGCCGAGTTGCATGATTGGAAGATAGAAGGAATAGACTATTTTATGTTGGATGTGCGTGAACCGGAAGAATATGCCGCTGGAAATATGGGTGGGCACCTAATCCCCTCCGGACAGTTAACAAACAGGTTGGATGAGTTAATGCAATACCGAAACAAACGGGTGGTGGTGCATTGTAAGTCGGGTGGAAGGTCTCGCGAAGCCACAAAATTGCTTTTAGACGCAGGATTTACCGATGTGTGGGATATCAAAGGCGGATTTTTGGCGTATCTTGCTTTTTACCATGCGTTGGATGCCTTTGGTAAATCAACCCCTTAACGCCATTCTATACACTCATACCTTTTAATTTATGTCTGTTCCTCAAAAGCGCTGGTTAGCGCAGGAAATGCAAAAATGGCAGGAAGAAGGCTGGTTCCCGCCCGATATCGCCGAGAAAATACAGGCACGCTACCAACTCACTGAAATAAGGGATGATGGAACCAACCGATTCCTAATGTCGGTATATGCCATGGGGGCGCTTATTGTGGGCATGGGAGTCATTACATTTGTGGCTGCAAATTGGGAGGCCATTCCTGCGGCTTTTAAACTGGCGATGCTTTTTGCGGCCATGTTTACTGCACACGGACTAGGGTTCTATTTCTGGAAAATAAATGGAAAAGCCCCTCGATTAGGACATGCCCTCCTGTTATTGGGTACGCTGATTTTTGCGGCAAACATTGGTCTGATTGCACAAATCTTTCATATTCGAGGCAATTGGTACAATGGTTTTGGTGCATCGGCGGTTGGTGCATTGGCTGCTGCTTACGCCTTTCGGAGCATCCCAAACGGTGTATTTGCCCTGATATGCGCCTTTGTATATGGGCTGGGCTTGTACGAAGACCACGAAAGCATAGCACATTGGATGTTGCTTGGCATTCCGCTGGTCTTTGTACCCTTGGTGGTTTGGGACAAATCGGTGGCCTTTTTTACCTTAGTTGGCATCACTTGGGTATCATATGTCGTACTTGCTATTTCGCATATGAATCCATCTTTTACCGACGGAATGTCGCTCTTCTTAATTGCGTTACAAGTAGTCTTAATAGCAGGCTTGGTTTTGGGGGCGTGGCAAAAAATAGATGGTTATCGCCTTGCAGGGGTAGTTTTTGCCTTAATTACTTTGCTGATGTTTTTCTACTTGTTCGGATTTCGGGAATTGGCCAAAGACATGTACGACAGTAAAAAGGCATTAACTTACGGATTATCGGCTTTGGCCCTTCTATTGCCATTAACTGCTTGGCCTTTTTACCGTAAAGAAGCGGGTACCGAGCACCAAAAAGCCGTCCAGTTGAGCCTGATGGGGCTGATTGGCTTGGGGATGGCGGTCGCCCTCTTGTATTTGCGAGCGATGAGTGCAGAAAATTACGTGTTGTTCATGTCAATCAACAATATCGCATCTTTTGTCCTTGGAGGGGTAATGCTCTATATCGGATATACTGGATTACGAAGAGGTTCGTTTTGGTTTGGTTTGGTTTATCTATTTATGATTATTGGGAGCCGATTCTTTGAATACACCGAAGATCTCACGCTAAAAGCAGTTGTATTCATTTTACTTGGTATCAGCCTAATTATAGCGACATTCCGATTCGAAAAACACCTGAAGGCCAAGCAAACAAAGGAGGTCACCACATGAAAAAGTACATTCCATTTTTGGGTATGATCGCCCTTCAAGTGCTAATCTTGGCATTAGTCCCTGCACGAACCTTGGTGACAAGGGCAGTCGGGGAAGAAGTTTCTTTACCGCTGGCCCCTATAGATCCATATGATATGTGGAGCGGGTATTATGTAATCTTGAATTACGATATTTCGCGCCCAGATTTGACACAATGGGATAAATTAAATTTTGAGAATGGTCAGACGGTTTGGGCAGTCGTAAAACGAGATTCTGTGGGGACTTTTCGGCTTTCGCGTTTTGCCAAAGAGAAACAAGAAAGCCTAACCTCCAATGAGCGCCAATTTACCGGAACCTATCGCGATGGATCTATACGGTATGGCATTGAAGCTTATTTTATTCCAGAAGCCCGACGCTTTGAAATTGAAAAGGAAGTCCAGAAAAAACGCGAACAAACCCGTATGATTGTGGCTGTTACACCAGACGGACGTGCGGCCGTGAAACGAATGGTGATTGGGAATAAAACCTATGAATTTTAATTATTATCATGCAGACCCTGGTTGAAATCTGGAATTACCCATTGACATGGTTCGAGTTCATTGCCTTTATCTTTAATCTTGTTTGTGTCTATCTGAATACCAAAGAAAATGTTTGGGCTTGGCCTATTGGGATGGTGGGCATTGTGTTTTCGATGTTGCTATTTTTTAATTTTCAGTTGTATGGCGATTTTTGCCTCCAATTTATTTTCCTTGGCTCTTCCCTCTATGGGTGGTACGAGTGGCTATATGGCGGTGAACATAAAAGTATTCTACATGTCTCTCGTGCAACACCAAAGCTATGGGTATTGGCAACGGGGTTTATATTCATTGGATGGCTTTTGATGGGTTATTTTTTTGCCCATATTCATGATATCTGGCCGGGAATCCCGCAAACCAATGTACCCTACTTTGATGCACTGCCTACTATGATGAGTGTTGTGGCTCAGATGATGCTTGCCCGTAAGATTTATGAGAATTGGCATTTATGGATAATGGCAGATGTAATCTATGTAACATTGTTCATCGTTAAAGAATTGTATCTGACAGCACTGTTGTATGCCCTTTTTATTGCATTGTGTATCCTTGGGCTTCGAGAATGGAAAAAGTCAATGATAAGTCCCGCTTCCGCCACGGCTTGATCATCGGGAAGTTCTTGCCACCACATTTAGGGCATTTATACCTGATTGAATCAGCACAAAAAAAAGTGGAACGACTTACTGTTTTGGTCTGTACTTTAGTTTCAGAACCGATTCTTGGCACCCTTCGATATGAATGGATGAGGGCATTGTGTCCTGGGGTGGAGGTCTTGCACCATACGGCTGAAAACCCTTCCTATCCGCATGAGCACCCAGACTTTTGGGAACTTTGGATCAATAGCATACGGGCATTGGTTCCCAGTGGTCCAGATGTCGTTTTTACCTCCGAAAACTATGGAACACCATTAGCCGAGTGTCTGAGGGCCACACATATTTGTATTGACCAAAAGCGCGAGACATTTCCTATTTCTGGATCGCAAATTCGAGAAAATCCTTTTACACATTGGTTCTTTTTGCCAGAACCTGTCAAGAAGTTTTATGCGCTTCGGGTGGCTATTTTGGGGGCGGAAAGTACCGGAAAAACTACGTTGGCAAAACGGTTGGCAGAAGAATACCAAACCATATGGGTTCCTGAATACGGACGTATTTTTGTGGATGAATACCAACGCTTGCCCAAATCGGAAGAGATGTTGTACATTGCTCAACAACAAATTAAACGGGAGGCCGAAGCGGAAGGCAAGGCCAATCGGATACTTTTTTGTGATACAACGCCTTTAACAACTGCTATATATGCCCGTTATTACTTTGGTTCGTGCGATATGTCTCTTTGGGAATTGGCTACACGACATCGTTATGACCTCGTAGTATTGGCAGACGACGATATTTCCTGGGAAGCAGATGGAATCCAACGAGATGGACCAGCCGTAAGGGCAGCATTGCAGGCTATTTTTCGCCAGACCTTAGATGAGCTTAAGATGCCTTATACGGTTGTTTCAGGAGGAATCGAAGACCGAATACAGCAAATAAAACCATTGTTAGACACTTTGATCCATCCTAAATAAATAGATTGAAATATAATCTTATATTCTTGGTGCTTTGTATTCATAAAATTTATGCCGGAAATTATCCTTTATTTGCATTTGAGAAAAAAATGACGCATTTTACTTGCCCATTTTTCCTCACCCATATTCGTCCGTTATGAAACCCTATGTAGCACTGACCATTTGTTGGGCATATTTTGTCCTCTTTTCGGCCTGTACAAATTCAACCGACTCTCCGGCGCTTTCTCAGCCGGACAAGAAATCGAATTCCGGAGAAACCGCAAAAATACCACCACGAGACAATAGCGACGCCCGGATGAGCCCGAATGCCATGATTGCACAAAATGTGGGCAAAACGGTCATTACCATTTCCTATGGGCGTCCGGGGGTAAAAGGTCGAAAGATTTTTGGAGGTTTAGAAGCCTATGGCGAGGTTTGGCGAACAGGTGCCAATGAATCTACCGTTTTTTCTACGCCAGATGATGTACTGGTGAATGGTCAATTGCTCAAAAAAGGAATATATGCCTTGTTTGTAATTCCTACAGAAACAGAATGGATCTTGATTTTCAACCGTAAATCTGACCAATGGGGTGCTTTTAATTATAATAAAAATGATGACGCCCTCCGTCTGAATATTAGGCCAGAACAAATTCCTTCGGTAGAATGGATGACGTTTTCCTTTGATCAATTAACGGAAAATAGTGCAGTTGCAGCATTGTCTTGGGAAACCATGCGGTTGCCTTTCCGAATCGAAAGCACTCGCTAATACTCAGGGAAGGAGGGCTGCTATTGCTTCTATTTCGATTTGAAAGCCATGATGTAAGGGGTTTACAGGCACGACGGCACGGGCTGGCTTGTGGTCTCCCAAGACTTCGCTGTAAATGGCATTTACGCGGCCCCAAAGTGCCATATCCGAAACATAGATGGTCACTTTGATGAGGTTGCTCAGGCTGCTCCCTGCGGCGTCCAAAATCACCGAAACATTGTGTAGTACTTGTCTGGTTTGTTCTTCAATGCTGCCAACAACATGGGCTTGTCCAAGAACGGTGGGTAACTGGCCAGCCACGTAAACCAATCCTGCATGAACTATGGCTTGACTGTAGTGTCCGGCGGGTATGGGGGCGAGTGGTGTAGTTATGGTATGCAAGCAGTTATGTATTAAGTGTTTGGGTGAAAATGATATCGGATATTAAGTGCGCTGCTAATTTGGCTGTACGGTTGTCTTCGTCGTAGTTTGGATTTAGTTCCGCAATGTCCATTGAGGCCAGTTTGGGGGAAGAAATGATGGGTCTAAGAGCATCTCGGAATATTGCATCTGGATGCAGGCCCAAAGCGGTCGGTGCACTTACGCCGGGCGCAAATGCTGTCGCAAAAACATCTAAGCAAATCGTAAGGTACAGCATATCCATGCTTGCAATGAAGGTATGTATGGTATCGAGGATTCCTTTACGGTAGCCCGTTTGGAAATCGTCTGCTTGTACCAAGGTTACATTCAGTACGCGGGCTTGCTCAAAAAGGGCCTTTGTGTTACCGTTTCTTTGTATGCCAAGTGCCAGATAACGAAGAGGTTCTTCTTGGGCAATTTGCCAAAACCCTGTTCCCGACGTGGGGCCAATGTCTGGATCAACGGCACGTAGGTCAAAATGTGCATCGAAGTTTATAATGCCAATGTTTGCGTCGGGGAAGGTTTTGCGCAATCCTTTATAGTGGCCATATAACACCTCGTGTCCTCCGCCCATAACCACCGTAAAATACTGATTGCGCTGAAGTTGATGAATGGCGTCGCTAAGATGCAACTGGGCCTCTTCTAATTGTGTCCCTATGCAGACGATATCTCCAGCATCAAATATGGTTACAGAGTCGGGAAAGTGCCAAGGGAGGTTTCTACAGGCATCTCGTAAAGAGGCTGGGCCTAGAGATGCGCCTATTCTGCCTTGGTTCCGCCGAACTCCTTCGTCGCAGGCAAAACCCAACAGTGCCACTGCTCTTCCGGAAGGGGCTGGTTTTGGGTCTGATAAGGAACATGTTTTTATGGCTTGGTGCCAACGCCAGTATTCAGGCGTTTCTCCATCTATTCGGCCATACCAATGTGTATGGTCTGGATTTTGGTACATAATTATCTGATGTTATGGGGTTGGCCGCGTTTCCAAACGCAAAAAGGTTCCATTCTCCCTTGAGAATACAAAATTTCGCGGTAATCATATGTAGGATACGCCTGAAAGTCGCCTACATATCCCGTCTGTAATGATCCTATATCGTATAATTCCAGTGCCTTAGCAGCACGAAACGTTAAGCCCGCAAACACTTCGGCGGTACTCAGTTTTTGATAAGTGGCCAAAACGGAGGCCTGCAACAATAGATGTCCCATTGGGGCCGACCCAGGGTTGAAGTCACTGGCGATGGCAACAGTAGCACCTGCATCTAATAAAGCCCGTGCAGGGGCAAATGGTTCACCGAGTCCCATGGAAGCACCCGGTAAAGCAATGGCAACGGTCTTGGACGCCGCTATATGTTCTATTTCTTTTTGCCCGCTGGCTTCGAGGTGATCTGCTGAAGCAGCCCCCGTTTTTACTGCAACCGCTGAGCCGCCTGTAGTGAACTGGTCTGCATGAACGCAGACCGAGAATCCGGCCTGTCGTGCTTTTTGCAGGTAAATAAGACTTGTTTCAGAAGAAAATGCTGAACGTTCAATAAAAATATCTATACGTTTACTTAATTTTTCCTTCTGGATAAGGGGCCAAAGTTCGTGTTCAATATAGGTCAAATAGCTTTGGTGGTCCCCCGTAAAATCACGAGGCAGCATATGAGCCGCAAGACAAGTAGAAATGATGGTGGCGGTACTTTCATGCGCGGCACGTCGGATTGCCCGTAGCATGTGTAGTTCTGCATCAACAGATAAGCCATACCCACTTTTGACTTCGATGGTGGTGACACCTTGACGTAGAAAGGCATTGATATGATCTAATGTTTTACTAAGAAGCTCTGCTTCGGTGGCTTCGCGGGTTGCAGCAACGGTTCGCCAGATGCCACCGCCACTTGCGGCAATTTCCAGATAGCTTTTTCCTGAATTTCGGGCCGCAAAATCAAGGGCACGGCTGCCAGCAAAACACGCATGGGTATGTGCATCGACAAAGCCAGGTAGTACCACCGCTTTTTGTGTAATTTCTTGAATGGAAGACTGTGGAAATTGCCTATATAAATCATCAAATTGGCCAATGGCTTTAATTTTACCTGCCTCAACTAAAATTCCCCCTGCCTCTATAAGATGTAACCGATCATCGGTCAGAGCACCTTTAACAGGTAAAGCATCCAAGGGAAGAATCTGGGTAAAAGGGCCAATCAATACGGACTGGTTCATGCAATCACCTGTTTTAGTCCTAAACATCTAAGTCAAAACGTTTTGCCCATTCTTGCGCCTTGTCGTATCCGGCATCTGCATGACGAAAAACGCCCAATGCTGGATCGTTGTGTAACACCCGGCGAATACAAGCCGCCGCCCGTTCTGTGCCGTCGGCTACCACAACCATACCTGCGTGCTGAGAAAACCCCATACCTACGCCGCCACCATGGTGAAAGGAGACCCAAGTGGCGCCTCCCGCAGTATTGGACATCAGATTGAGCAAGGCCCAGTCGGAAACGGCATCTGTTCCGTCTTTCATAGATTCGGTTTCTCGGTTCGGAGAAGCCACCGAGCCACAATCTAAATGGTCTCGGCCAATAACTATCGGAGCCTTCACTTTTCCGGAACGCACCAGTTCATTAAAGAGCAAGCCCGCTTGTTCACGTTCACCCATTCCAAGCCAGCAGATTCGTGCCGGAAGCCCCTGAAAAGCTACTTTTTCTTGTGCGCCCCGAATCCATGTGGCGAGGCCCGTGTTTTCGGGAAAAAGTTCTAATAAGGCACGATCGGTGGTGAAAATGTCTTCTGGATCACCGGAAAGCGCCACCCACCGAAATGGGCCTTTTCCCTCACAGAAAAGCGGACGTATATAAGCAGGCGTAAACCCAGGAAAATTATAGGCATGGGGTTCACCGCCCTGGCGCGCAAATTCCCGCAAATTGTTGCCATAATCAAATACAACAGCGCCATTTGATAGGTGTTGCAACATGAAGCCGACATGGCGGGCCATGCTTTTCAATGCACAGTCCTGATAATGGGCTGGATCGGTCTTTCGTAATTTAATGGCCTCTTCGAGTGTAAACCCATGTGGCACATAACCATTCAAAGGATCGTGGGCGGATGTTTGGTCGGTCAGAATATCGGGTGTAATGCCTGCTGCCAATAGTTTTTCCAATACATCGCCAATATCACCTATCAGCCCCACCGAGAGGCTTTCACCCTTGCTGATGGCTGTTTGAATCCAAAGTATAGCCTCGCTAAAAGAATCCGTCATGCGGTCTATATAGTGTGTCTCTAAGCGCTTTTGGATGCGGGTGGGGTCTATGTCCACGCCCAGAAAAGTTGCGCCAGCCATCGTTGCGGCCAAGGGTTGCGCACCACCCATGCCACCCAAGCCACCTGAAACCAAGAGTTTCCCGCGCAAATTACCGCCAAAATGCTGCCGGCCACATTCCATAAAGGTTTCGTATGTTCCCTGAAGGATGCCTTGAGAACCTATGTAGATCCAACTTCCGGCAGTCATCTGACCATACATTATCAACCCTCTTTCGCGTAGTTCATTAAAATGTTTCCAATTGGCCCAATGTGGAACCAAATTGCTGTTTGCGATGAGTACACGAGGGGCTTCGGGGTGCGTGCGGACGATTCCAACGGGCTTTCCTGATTGGACTAAAAGGGAATGATTTTCATCTAATTCCAAAAGCAAGGCAATGATTTTTTCGAGTGCCGAGCGGTTACGGGCTGCTTGTCCTATGCCCCCGTAAACCACAAGTTCGTCTGGGTTTTCGGCAACATCTGCATCTAAGTTATTTAATAACATCCGCAAAGGTGCTTCTGTCTGCCACGATTTTGCGTGTAGTTGCTGTCCTCTTGGTGCACGGTAAATCGGATGTGCAGCATATGTCTTAATAAAGTCCGAAAGATTCAAATCCATCGTTGAGGTCTTCATGAGCGGCTAATGTTTGTGTCAGGGTGTCGGAAAGAATGAGTTGATGCAAGGCGTATATGTCTGAAGATAATACTTTGTCTTGGGTAGCAAAATTCACTTTTTTACGCACCAATCCAATTATTTCTTCAATAATGGGACTAGATTTTAATGGTCGTCTGAAAGCAATGGCTTGGGTTGCATATAGCAATTCGATGGCCTGAATATAAGCCAAATTATCTAAAACTATGTGTAGTTTCCGCCCACTAATAGAACCCATCGAAACATGGTCTTCCTGACCAAGCGAGGTAGGAATACTATCGGCAGAGGCAGGGAAGCACAGAGACTTGTTTTCACTGACCAAAGCGGCTGTGGTGTATTGTGGGATCATAAAACCGGAATTTAGCCCCGTATCCTGAAGCAGGAGTCTCGGAAGACCATATCGTCCTTCAAGCATTAAATAACATCGTCTATCGGCGATATTTCCTAATTCCGCCGCAGCTACAGTGGCATAATCTAACGGGAGTGCAATCGGTTGTCCGTGGAAATTACCACCACTTAGGGCCTCTTCTGGCCCTAAAACAACGGGATTATCGGTAACGGCATTAAGTTCTATCTCTGTTACCTCCTTTAGGTGAAGCCAAGCGTTTCTCGATGCGCCATGTACTTGGGGCATACAGCGCAAGGAATAGGGGTCTTGGACACGGCCACATTCTGCATGGGAAGCCAATACTTCGGAGCCGTTTATCAATTTACGAAGCCGCTGGGCCACCAACTGATTGCCTCGGAAAGGGCGAAGGTCATGCAAACGGGACTCGAATGGCTTGACGGAACCCATCAATGCCTCAATGGAAAGCGCGCCTATGACATCGGCCCATTCGAGATGATGATGCAACCGCGCCACGCCATGTACGGCATGAGCAAGCATAAATTGGGTACCATTGATTAATGCCAAGCCTTCTTTAGGTCCCAGTTGGATTGGAGAAAGCCCTAATTTTTCCAAAACTCCACGAGCAGACTGGCGTTTTCCCTGAAAAAAAACTTCCCCTAAACCCAAAAGAGGTAAAAAAAGATGGGCCAATGGTGCCAGATCGCCGGAGGCCCCTACAGAACCTTTTTCAGGAACAATGGGGGTGATGCCTTCTCGGACCATTGTTAGAAGGAAGGCAATGGTTTGAGGTTGTACACCAGAAAAGCCTTGTGCCAAGGCATGTACTTTGCAGATAAGCATGGTACGGGCCATAGTCTCGGAAATGGGATCACCCACGCCCACGCTATGACTAATTAGCAAATTGTGTTGGAGTTCTGCGGTTTGCTCCGGAGAAATTAAGGTGTCACAGAGAGGGCCAAATCCCGTGTTGATCCCATAAACGGGCGCATCGCCAGAAGCCATTTTGGAGACATGGCCAGCATTTTGGGTGATTTTATGGACGACTGCTTCTGAAAGAATGCCCAAATCTGGCTTTTTTAATAAATCAAGAACAAAACCGACACTAAGGCGGTCTTTTCCAAATGAAAACATATCAGTGATGAAAGGTTGCAGGGGGCAGTTTGTGGAACCGCTTTCAGTAAGATACAATATTTATCCCGCGTAAAAAAACGAAACAAATCACCGAACCTTTTCCAAGCCTAGCAACTTGGGTTATTTAGCACTACCAATTTTTGCAATTAACCCTGAATTGAAGAAGCCTAACGATGAAAATAAACTTACAAGGTAGCATTGCTTCAATAGACACGAAATAAAAGCAAATTTCAATCCTTGGCCGTTAGGGGAGTGAGGCGCGTACCACAAGGGCTTACTTTTTTTGAAATCGTTGCATTAGCCAGTTTTTAAGCCGTTTCTCGGCTTCAGAGCCTAAGGGTGTGGAAGCATAATACACCATTACAGGTGCAACAACAATGCTTTTGCTGCTATCGGGTAGCGTATGATTGGCAATTGAAAGCGCCTCCATTTCAGGAAAAAGTGTTTTAAGTTCAGCTAAAAGGATTGTGGGGTCGTAAGCCTCATCTTGTACGTAACGCCGCCACTCATTTAGCTGTTTTTTCTGCATAAGAGTATTTCCTCTGTTATTCAATTCTTGGGTAATTAAGTTCTTAAGATTGGTTGTGTCTTGTCGAATCATTAAATCAGTATTACCTAATTGATAATTAGATAATTTATTTTTGTATTGATCTATTTCTAAATCGGAGAAACGTTTATCTAAAAATGCAAGATCAATTTTGTTAGGTGACGATTGGGTATCAATTTTTTTGTATATAATTGTATGACCTTTAGATGAAAACTCTTCTTCAATAAAACGTTCTATTCGTAATTGTATATTGCGTTCATTCCAAAGGTTGAAAGCTAAGTAAATACTGGGTATTACGAGAATAATAATAATTAGAGTTATGCTATAACGTATTTTTTGTCTACTTTTATCGTCTAAATGCTCTTTTGATGGATATTTTAAATACTTAACAATAACAAGAGTTGAAATACAAATAAAGACACAATTAATGATGTATAAATAAAATGCTCCGGCAAAAAACGATAGATTACCGATTGCAAGCCCAAAACCAGCCGTGCATAGGGGGGGCATTAAGGCCGTAGCGATGGCGACCCCCGGAATCGGATTCCCCTTTTCAACCCTTGTGGTCGCGATAACCCCTACAAGTCCACCAAAGAATGCAATGAGCACATCGTAGATATTCGGAGATGTGCGAGCCAGTAATTCCGATTGAACGTCTTTGAAAGGGCTAAAGTAGAAATAAAGTGTAGCTGTTATTAAACTCGCAAAAGTTGAAACAAATAAATTTTTCAATGAACGTCTTAATAATACAAAGTCTTGTGTTCCCAACCCAAACCCGGCTCCAACGATTGGCCCCATAAGGGGTGAAATTAGCATTGCACCAATAATAACAGCTGTTGAGTTGACATTTAATCCAATAGAGGCGATAATAATAGCACCAATTAGAATCCAAAAATTTGATCCTCTAAATGAAATGTTGGCTTTGACATTTTCAAGGACAATGGCTTTTGATTCTTCGCCTTCGTGTAAGTCAATAAATTTTATAAACGGATGCATGGATTTCTTGGTTAAATAAAAACAAGTTCGCAATAAGTTAAAGATAAAGTTTTGGATGTACAAGATAAGAAAAAAATGCTTGGGGCACTCTATTCGGATTCACCTCAATTTGGCAAAGAGTAGCGTTGTAAATCATTGTGTGGGTTGTATATTATATGCTTTGTTATAACACGGAGAGGTGCTGGAGTGGTTGAACAGGTCGGTCTCGAAAACCGATGTACTCGTAAGGGTACCGGGGGTTCGAATCCCTCCCTCTCCGCAATACAACCCGCCAGATCGCGAGTTTTTTGCATTGTTTTTGTGTGTCAGCCAAACCAGTGTCCACTTCACCAAATTAACACAACCATGTCGGAAGTAGATAAAGCCATTGCGACTCAACTTCAAAACATTCAGGCGAAAACAGGCAAGGCCCTCCATGAATTAGAAGCACAAATGCTGGCCACTGGTTTGACCAAACACGGGGAATTGCGGGATTATTTTATCAAAGAAATGGGGCTGGGGCATGGAGATGCCAATACGTTGGTGCATATCTTGCGTAAGACGGATGGGGCTTCCATGGCTGATGGCTTAGATGAAGAAGCGATCTTGACCAGTATTTATACAGGTACTAAAGCAGATTTACGACCCATTCACGACCGTTTGATGGTGGCCTTAGCGGATTTTGGCACTTTTGAGGTGGCTCCTAAAAAAGGGTATGTGAGCCTACGCCGTAAAAAACAGTTTGCCATGATTGGCCCGGGCAGTAAAAGCCGTGTGGATGTGGGAATTAATATGAAAGGTGTTGATGGCACAGACCGGTTGATAGCCCTGCCACCTGGGAAGATGTGCCAATATAATGTTAAAATGACCTCAGCCGATGAAGTGGACGAAGAATTGCTTGGCTGGCTACGCGAAGCATTTCAGCAGGCTGGATAAACTTGAAGAACGGTTTATTGACGTTCGGCTGAGCAAAAAAGCCCCTTTCCATGATGAATAGGGGCTTTTTTGCGTAAAGAAGCAAGGTTATTACATGATGGAACGGAAGGAGGAAGGACGTCCGCCCATCGCAAATGCAGGCAATGGGGCGTTCGGTAATTCTGGCACATCAGGCATTTCATCGGTGCCTACGTATTTTCGATAGGCATTTACGAGATCCATCCCGATCGCCTGTGCCGAGCGGCCTTCGATAAAACGGCGTTCAATCAAGAAAATAGGTTCCCCATTCTTAAAAAGAAACATGGAAGGGGACGAGGGCGGTACGCCAGGCAAATACGAACGGAATTGGGCAGTTGCATCCAAATCTTGTCCAGCAAAGACGGTATAGATCCGGTCGGGTTGTACCTCCGACTGAGTCGCCAAGGCCACTGCGGGTCGTGCATTTGCGGCAGCACAGCCACAGACGGAGTTTACGATAAAGAGGGTGGTTCCTTCTTGTGCGGCATCCATGGCCTCGTCAACCGCATCAGCGGTTTTCAGTTCTTCAACACCAAGGCGGGTGAGTTCTTCCCGCATGGGTACGAGCAAATATTCGGGGTAAGGCATAAAGATTATGTGTCTGAAACAGGGTTTGAGTGTCTGGAAAAAGGATTATAATCGAGATAATTCTTTGGAAAGACCTTTGCCAATATTGGCCCATTCCGCTTCATCTTCATCGTGTAGAGGAACATATTTGCGTGCGGTCTCATCCGCTAAGTGACGTGCTTGACGGGCTGCCAATTCACGTTGTTTCCGCACTTCGTTGCCAATGGTGCGCCGGATTTCTTCCCCTGAACGAGGGGCCAACAGCATTCCGAGGCCAATGCCACCAATGAAGGCAGAAAGAACCATCAAAGCTGTTCCGGTTGAACTTCTATCGTCACGCATAGTCGTAATAAGTTAATGGTAGAGTGGTGTATGAAAGCCACCATGAAAGCAGGCCGCTTTTAGTTTGGTATGGTCATTTGTCGTTTTTGTTCCCAATCGTTCTTATACGGGTATTGCATCTGGGATATGACGTTCGGCAGGGTCCCCATTTTTTTTGAGGTATCGCAACCAAGCCAGCACGCCGCCAGTAGTCATCAGAATAAACAAGATTAAGATGGCAATATTAATCATCAGGGTTCGCATCTGGACCCGTGCGATGTCATCCATGATCACTTCTTCGCCCGTGCCGGGTAAAACATGGACGGGCATTTCGTTTAAGGTTCTTTTGCCAAGTGTATATACCCAAGCGGCAGGAATGGTCATTTTTTTAACCAAAGTCCCTCCCTCTTTTAGTGGAACCTCCAATTCTACCAATCCATGAGATTGGGCCACCATGTCTTTGACCTCTAAATTTCGCACTTTTGCCATCGTAGAAAAACCCTTGTCAAGCGTATTCTTCATGCTGAGGGCAATGTAGGATTGATGCACCAACAAGGCAAAAAGTGCCCCCGGAATCAACCAGAAATATTTAGTAAACTTTGTCATAAAAAGAGCGTTCGGATGAAAAAGTCCAAACGCTCTTAAAAAACTACGGTTCTGCCTTCATACGCTTCTCATTGAAGACGCCTAACCGAACCCGATCCGTTCACTTCTTTAGCAATTTGCGGATTCCCCCTGTATGCGATGGTTCCTGATCCGCCCAAATCAATATCCAAATACCGTTTGGCCCAGATTTCTATTTTCCCTGAGCCGGAAAGGTTGGCACGGCCATCGGTGATTTGGAGGTTTCGGGCCGTAATGGCACCCGACCCGGAAAGGTGGAGGTCACCGGAATCTGCATTACCACTTCCGAACTGGATATCACCAGAACCTGAAAGCTTGGTTTGTAGGTCGCGGACGGCAATTTTTTCGATGCGTACATCTGACGATCCGGAAAGGTTGACATCAAACCGTGGATTTCGGATAAGACCTTTTACTTCAACATCTCCAGAGCCGCTCAGGTCAAGTTTTTCCAAAAGCGGGAGATGAATTCGGATTTTGAGCGGATTATTTTTGGAGTTCCATGTAAAATACTGTTGTTTATTGCGAACGAACAGGGTTTTATTAGAGACTTCTGTTGTGATTTTAGCTATGGTTTCAGGGTTTCCTTCCACTTCCACGCTAAAATGATTACTTAGGTAAATATAGACATCGCCGGCTGTTTCAACAGAAATGGCATTAAAGCCTTGATGGTTTCGTTTGTCGGTTACCCAAGTATTATTTTGTGCTGAAGCAAAATTTGCAGACAAAAGAAGGGCAAATAATAAACTGTTTAAAAACAATCGCAGATTCATGTAGGTTGGGTTTTAGAATGAATGGTAATATCCCAATTAACGGTTGTAAACTGGATTTGGTTACATTTATCCCAAAAAAAGAAAAGGTTTCCATTCTTCCTCTAATTGCCCTACAAAATCGCGGATAAACAGCACATGGCTTGGCCGAAAGGGCTTGTTACGCAAAAGCAGCCCAGCCTCTTCCGGCGTTCGATTGCCTTTGCGGTTGTTACACGGCATGCACGCGGCAACCAAATTTTCCCATAAATCTTGACCACCCCTTGAACGTGGAAGGACATGGTCTATGGTAAGCCGATGGGTTGCGCCACAATATTGGCAACGAAAACCATCCCTCCTCAGCACATTCTTACGGGATAAAATGACATTTCGGTATGGTACCGAAACATACTTCCGCAAGCGAATAATGCTGGGGTAGGGGAAGACAAAGTCCGAGGCGCGAATTTGCCGCGTTGGTTTTTCAGTGACCAATTCCGCTTTTTCTAACAAAACAAGGGTAACTGCCCGTTGAACACTGCTTACCCCAATGGGGCGATAATCCTGATTTAAGATCAACACATGCCCGTTCATGCAGCCCTCCGTATTTGTAGTATGTTTTGCAAGAACAGAATAATACGGCAAAAAATCTCCAACCACACCATCAAGATTGCTTTACCATTTTATCACATCTTAAGGGTATTGATTTCATGGATTTTCGGACATTACGGCCCGTCAAAATGTGTACCTTATAATATACAGGTTTTCGGGTAATGGATGGCCTCCAAAAGCCCAAACCAGTTTGGTTATTATGCATTAGTCGTCCATCTTTTCAAAAGCTTATGATCGAAGTTCTGTCGCTATCAAAACGGTATGGCAGCGATTTGGCTGTGCAAGACCTTTCTTTTACGATTCCCAAAGGCCAAATTCTGGGTTTTTTGGGACCTAACGGAGCGGGAAAAACCACAACCATGAAAATGCTTACCTGTTTTTTACCACCTACTTCTGGGAGTGCCCAGATAAACGGACTAAGCATACTGGAACACGGGTTGGAAATTCGACAGCAAATCGGGTATTTGCCAGAGCAAAATCCGCTATATGAAGACATGAATGTGTTTGATTACCTCCACTATACAGCCCAGATGCGGGGTGTCGAGAAAACCGTGTTACGAAGTCGTGTTATTGAATATGCTGGAAAATGTGGGCTAAAAGAGGTACTCCATAAACAAATTGGGACTCTTTCCAAGGGCTTTAAACAACGGGTTGGGTTGGCGCAGGCGCTCCTACACGATCCAGCGGTGCTTATTCTGGACGAGCCGACATCTGGCCTTGACCCCAATCAAAAAGGCGAAATCTTAGACTTGATCCGGCATTTGGGTGATGAAAAAACGGTGATCCTCTCTACGCATATTCTTTCGGAAGTAGAAGCGATTTGCGAACGTGCCCTAATCATTTCTGGTGGTAAACTGGTGGCAGATGGCAGCATGGCGGAATTAAAAACGGCATTCTCAGGTGGTCAGCGCATTCGGTTGGGTATTTTGAATGGGACTATAGAAAAGGTATTGCCCATCCTCGGTACCTTCGCAGGATTAACGGTGCAAGAGACGGATTGGCAGGGGGATACCCTCTTCTTGACGCTTGCGTATGAATTGGAAGCCGAAATACGCCCCGAGCTCTTTAGACTGGCCGTAGATCAAGAATGGATATTGACTGAGTTGTATCGTGAAAAGGTAAACTTAGAAGACGTTTTCCGGCAGGTCACTACCCTTTAATCATGAATTTAAATGGCTATGATTCAAAAAGTTTCCCAAAGTTGGCTCATTACCCGTCGTGAACTAAAAGCCTATTTTGATGGCGTAACAGGTTATGTGGTATTGGGCTTTTTTTTACTAATTACTGGTTGGTTTTTTGGTAACAGTTTGTTTTTAAATAATATAGCATCTGTACAACAAGTATTTGACATGACCCCGCTCTTGTTCATGTTTTTTGTTCCGGCCCTTACAATGGGTACTTTTGCCGAAGAGCGCCGGAGCGGGACCTTGGAGTTGTTGCTAACGATGCCCATCCATGACTGGCAGGTGATTCTGGCCAAATTACTAACGGCGACGGTCTTGTGTCTAATTGCCATTTCCCTAACGCTTTTGTACGTCCTAATTGTTTCCGCATTGGGCAATATGGATGCAGGGGCAACAACTGCGGGTTATATTGGTATGGCGCTCTATGGCCTGTTATGTTCGGCAATTGGCATTTATGCATCCAGCCTCACCCGCAACCAAATCGTGGCCTATTTATTAGGTTTTGTAATTATTCTGGCCTTGTTTTTATTGGATAAATCTGCACCATTATTACCTGCGTGGCTAGGAAATGTCGTAGAATATCTTGGATCAGATTATCATTATAACAACCTTTTACGCGGGGTTCTGGATACCCGCGATCTTTTATACTACACCTCTCTTATTTTACTCTTTGGTCTGTTGACCGCTCATAATATTGGAAAAAGAGACGCATAAATTGGTTGTCCTATGTTGAAAATAATGCAAAACCTTACTTCTAAAATCTCCTTGTTATTGGTAGGTGCTATTTTGGTGGTGGTAAACCTAATTGGTGTAAATTGGTTTGGGCGTCTGGATTTGACAGATGATCAGGTTTTTACCCTTGCGCCTTCATCGGTATCGTTGGTTCAAAAGCTAAAAGATCCTGTAACCGTCAAGGTGTATTTTACCGATAATCTACCCGCACCGTATAGCGCCAATCGGCGGTTATTACGGGATAAATTGAATGAATATCGGGCATACGGCGGACAAAAATTCCAATATCAGTTTCATAGCCCCGATAATGAAAAGGACAAAAAGGTCGCCAACGAAGCAGGGGTTCCGCCCGTTCAGGTGCAGGTAATGGAGAACGACGCACTCCAAATCAAAAATGCGTACATGGGCTTAACCATTTCATATGGGGGGAAAAAGGAAGTTTTGCCCGTGATTCAGGATTTGTCCAATTTGGAGTATGACCTTTCTACGGCCATCCGAAAATTATCCTCTGAAAACCTTCCAAAAATTGGCTTCCTAACTGGGCACGGCGAACCCAATCCGGATGACGTGATGCGTTTTTGGAAACAAGGGTTGGATAAAAGCTATACCACCCTTCAGGTTCAGGTTGATTCTACAGGACAACTATCCGAAAAGCCTGATGTTTTGATGGTCGTCGCGCCCACATCACCACTGCCTGAGGCAGCCATAAATGCCCTCGATGACTTTATCATGCAAGGAGGGAAAGTAGGTTTCTTTCTGAACCGCATCAATGCCAGTATTCAGACAGGAGTGGCTAATCCATTTGAATCTGGATTAGAAAATCTCTTCGAAAAATATGGTATTGGGCTCCAACCGAATTTGGTACAGGATCGTCAAAGTGCTCCGATTTCCGCACAAAACGGTCCATTTACCATGCAGATTCCTTATACATTTTTGCCCATCGTCACCAAATTTAATGCTCATCCCGTAACAGAAGGGGTACGTGAAATGCTATTGCCTTTTGTTAGCACGATTGATTTGGGCAAAAAGGGGAAAGGTATTCAGGCTACGCCGCTGCTGTTCTCTTCTGCGAACAGCTCAGTTCAAAAAAATGTATTTAATATTCAACCAGATCCGAACGCAACCTCCAATCCTGTATTAACTGGTGGGCCTTATGTACTTGCTGCTGCCTATGAAGGCCGCTTTCTGAGTGCTGTTATTGCCGGAAAGATAGGCAAGCCTACGCGCCTTTTGGCTGTTGGAGACGGGGATTTTATGAATGAAGGGATTGTGGGGCAGCCGCCCGATGGCAGCCTGATTTTTGCCATGAATACCATAGATTGGCTTTTACAGGATCAAACGTTGGCATCTATCAGAAGTAAACAACTTGCTCCTCGTCCATTAAACCAAGTAAGTGATGGGGCAAAGGGTGCGATCAAGTGGTTTGCGATTCTGGTCCCGGCGTTGTTGGTGGCTGGTTTTGGCCTTTTCCGTTGGCGAATGCGAAAAAATATTCGATATGATAGTACCCCCTAAAATTGTGGCGCCCTATTATGTTAGATTTACAAAAAACGTGCTTTCAGAATAAAAAAGAACTCTTTGGGCACGAAGTTGAGTTGGGATGAAAAATATCCTTTATCCCTGCCAATCGGTATGATACCATCATTAATTTAAGGCGGGTTAAAGGCGACTGCTTATTAGGCTTTTTTTGTACTAAAGAAGGCAGTGAGTAGGAAAATATTCAGATGATGCCCATTAATTTTGCCTTGAAAATAGCAGCCTGATATACCGCATGAATCACTTTACCCTCCATTGCCCATTTGAAAATAATTTCAGGTGCAAAGGCATGGATGTGTAAGGACTCTGTTGATTCGGTTCGTGGCTCCGATACCTTTTTTGCCCTATGGGCTACAAATAAATGGCCTTTATTGGTTTGTTTCACAGGTTCAGGAAAACAGACCATTAGCGGTTGCCATCCCTCTGCCACATATCCCGTTTCTTCGAGCAATTCTCGTTTGGCAGCTTCTAATGGGGTTTCGCCCTCGTCCACCATTCCTGCCGGGAATTCGATACTGCTCAAAGCTGCTCCATGCCGGTACTGGGTGACAGTAAGAACGTTGCCTTCCTCTGTTATGCACAATACACCGCTCCAGTCTGCATATTCCATCAACATATAATCCAAAATTTCTACACCGTTTGGTAGTCGAACATGGTCTTGCCGGAGGTTGCCGTGTTTAGACTCGTACCAATATTTCTGTTCGAGTAGCGTCCATGCGTCTTGTAAGGCCTTAATGTGTTCCATTGGTTTTAGTCTCTTCTGAACCGCATCCGGTTATGGTCGCGAATAAAACCAATAATTTCCTGATCTAAGGTGATTGCCTGCCAGCCTTGAAGATCGGTGGGTTCTTGTATTTCAGGGAATGGCGCCTCGTTTGTGGGCAAATATGACACGAGTGCTTCTTGTTTTGATCTGGCGCGGACAAGGCCACGGAAGGGCTTAGGCTGCATCAGGTTTAATTCAAATTGAGGCATGTAATATTCTGTTATATGTTTAAATTACCAAACAATGGCCAAATAAAATTTTGTAGTCCGTTATATTGTCCAACCTAAATCGGGATTTATCCGAATTTCCGAATACATTTCGTTTTGGATGCAGGGCGCACAAAATCCGGTTATTTTGGACTGTATAGAGACACTCTTTAACCTTAACCCCAATCTCTTATGGACCGTTTGATCCATCCTGTCGAGGCGACCCAAACCGACTTTTTGCCCATTAATGGCACCGACTACGTGGAGTTTTATGTGGGCAATGCAAAGCAGGCTGCGCATTATTATCAAACCGCACTTGGTTTTCAGATGGAAGCATATCGTGGCCCCGAAACCGGCCACCGTGAATCCGTGACGTATGTACTGCGCCAAGATAAGATTCGTTTCCTTTTTACAACAGCCCTTGATCCGGATCATTTTGTGGCGAAACATGCCCATTTGCATGGGGATGGAGTCCGAGATGTGGCGTTTTGGGTGGATGACGCCACGTATTCCTTTGCCGCTACAGTGGAGCGTGGGGCGATTCCGGTTCACGAACCCATTACCTTTCAGGACGAATTTGGTACGGTTGTTACCTCTGCCATACGTACCTATGGAGATACCATCCATACTTTTGTCGAACGTAACCATTATACAGGCCCCTTTATGCCGGGATTTGTGGCGTACCAAAATCCACATTTTGCCCCAACATCCATCGGTTTAAAATACGTTGATCACGTGGTTTGTAACCTTGAATTGGGCGAGATGAATACCTATGCGCAATTTTATGCAAATGTATTGGGTTTTAGACAGTTGGTCTCTTTTGATGACAAAGACATTTCCACTGAATATACCGCTTTGATGTCTAAGGTAATGTCGAATGGGAACGAGCGTATCAAATTGCCGATTAATGAACCCGCAGAAGGCCTGAAAAAAAGTCAAATTGAGGAATATTTGATATTTTATAAAGGAGCCGGTGTTCAGCATATTGCGCTTGCAACCGATAATATCATCGAGACGGTAACAGCTATGCGGAGCCGAGGAATTTCGTTTTTACAGGTTCCGGAGGCTTATTATGATGAAGTACTGGACCGGGTAGGGCAAATTGATGAAGACATAACCCCTTTGCGTGAACTGGGTATTTTGGTGGATCGTGATGACGAAGGGTATTTATTACAAATTTTTACCAAGCCCGTAGAAGATCGTCCGACGGTTTTTTATGAAATTATTCAACGGAAAGGAGCGCGTTCTTTTGGAAAAGGCAATTTTAAAGCCCTTTTTGAGGCCATAGAACGTGAACAATCCTTACGTGGCAACCTTTAATCCAATCGAAATAGGTTAATTTTATGCCCTTTTATTATCGTTTGGGGGATTTGCCTTCCAAAAGACATGTGCAGTTTCGCAAACCCGATGGTACTTTATACCAAGAAGAGGTGATCGGTGCAGAAGGCTTTAGCGGGATTTCATCCATTGCCTATCACCTGTATCCACCAACACTTGTGGATGCCGTCTTACCACCCCTTGTGGCAAAAGTGGAATATATAGATGATCCGGCCTTAAAGCACAGACACATCAAAGGCCATGACTTCCAACCGCATGGGGATTATCTGACAGGCCGAGAATACATCATGGGAAACACCGACGTAAGGCTGGCGCTTGCGGCTCCAACCGAAGAAATGAAGGTGTTTTACCGAAATGCAGAGGCCGATGAAGTGGTTTTCGTTCATGAGGGAAGTGGGGTTTTGGAAAGTATGTTCGGCAAATTGGCGTTCAAAACGGGGGATTACGTCCACATTCCACGTACCATCACCCATCGGTTTTTGTTTGATGCTGGTACTCAGCCAAGGCTTTTGATCATCGAGGGGTTTGGAGAAATCAACTTCCCACGACGATATCGGAATAAGTTTGGGCAATTATTGGAGCACAGTCCGTTTTGCGAGCGGGATATTCGGGTACCTAAAGACCTCGTTTGCCATGACAAAACAGGAGCGTTCGAGGTACAAATACGCAAAAATGGCTTTTTAAGCCGGTTGATTTATCGTTATCATCCCTTCGATGTGGTAGGTTGGGATGGATATATGTATCCATATGCTACGTCCATTCGCGATTTTGAGCCAATTACAGGCCGGATTCATCAACCGCCGCCAGTACATCAACATTTCGAGGGGCATCATTTTGTAATTTGTTCGTTTGTCCCCCGCTTATTCGACTATCATCCAGAGGCCATTCCAGCACCTTATAACCACTCCAATATAGATTCTGACGAAGTGCTGTTTTATGTGGATGGGGATTTTATGAGCCGCCGGGGGATCAATCGGGGGTCGTTTACCCTGCATCCGGGCGGAATTGCCCACGGGCCTCACCCAGGAACTATAGAAGCCAGCATTGGAAAAAAGGAAACACGTGAATGGGCGGTCATGGTGGATACCTTCCGTCCGCTTCGATTGACCAAAGCTGCACTTCTTTTGGAAGATTCTGCTTACATGTTGTCTTGGCAACCGGAGCGCCATGTGTAATCGGTTTATTCCAATAATTTACGGAGTGGTAAGTCTGAATTGCTGTTTTTGCTCCAATAGGCTAAGCGGGTGGTTTGTTTTCGGACAGCCTTGGTGAGAAGTGGAACCGATTTCCCAAATCCATCTTGGTAGGTTTCCGTCCAGCCAAGAATGTTATAAGGCATGTTTGGCTCGATGGCAATGCGAAGGGTTCTCGGCTCTGGATCGGTATAGGTCAGCTTATAAACACGCATGGGTGTTTTACCAAATACGTCATCTGAGGCTGTTTCCCACTCGGCAACTGCAGGGACAGCCTTTTGTGGGTGGTGGTGCAGCCGAGAAAATAAAGTAGCCGGAATGACCTGTATACTACCAGTTGGTAGTTGCTCTGGATTTAGCCGGAGTTTTGTCCATATTTCATCTTCCAGCAAAACTTTGGGCAAGGTTCCGGTTTCATCTCCTTCGGACTCAAAGTAGGAAAGCCCTTGAAAGGAATACTGACCATTTTTTAAGTTATACTGCATAAATACATGGCCGCACCACTCCTGCACACTGGTGGTAACTTTTAGGCTGGATGTGCCTTGAAGAGGGGTGAAAACCGACGTCATCAGGCTATATGGATAAATTCCGGTTTGGAATTTTTTGGTAAGGTTCATTTTTAAAACGGGAATACGGTCTGTGCCTACTGCTTCTGGATGGTCTAATTTTACTTGTTTACGGGCGGAAAAATCTTCGGTAACAAAGATAGTAACGGCTTCACCTTGCCTGATTTCGCCATACCGTGCTTGTTCCAAGTGGTAAGCCGTTAATTCCGCCTTACCGTCAAACCAGTGGGCATTCCATTGCGGCGAGGTTGTATTTGCGGTTTCTCTATCCGCTTTTACTTTTGGTGATACAGGGTTCGTTATAGGCGTCTTGTCTTGATGACAACCCAGTAGTAAAGAGATAAAGAATAAATACTTATACATGGTTATTTCCGTTACATTTAAGGTAAAATATTCACTTCATCGGCATGTATCATAACCGCTTTGCCATAGCGTTCGTTCCGGTCTGGGGCACCATTTTCTAATTTTAATACTCCTCTTGGACATACGGCGGCGCAAACGCCACATCCTACACAAGAAGCGCGAACGATGTTTTGGCCGCGTTGTGCATACCACCGAACGTCAATCCCCATTTCACAATAGGCGGAACAATTCCCGCAAGAAATACACTGGCCGCCATTGGTGGTAATCCTGAAACGAGAAAACCACTTTTGCTGTAGCCCCATTAGTGCGGCCATGGGGCAGCCAAAACGACACCATACCCGCGAACCCATAATCGGGTAAAATCCCACTCCAATAACCCCCGAAAATACAGAACCAATCCAGAATCCATACCACTTGGCATATGTTTGCGAAAATGCCCCAAGAAACGCACCTTGTTGCCATGAATTAAGCCATAGCAATGCCGTAAGCACGACAATGAATACAAGGACCGTATGTATCATCCAACGTTCTATTTTCCATGCTCGAAGCGATTTGTCAGATAATTGCCGGAATGGATCGCCGAGGGTTTCCGCCAATCCACCGCAACCACAAACCCAAGAACAATACCACCGTTTTCCAAAAAAATAAGTGAGCAGAGGTGTAATAATAAAGCTCATGACTATACCCACAATCAAGGCAAAAAAAGCGACTGAAGCCCCACTGGAAAGCCATTGAACGGTTGATGGAAATAAATAGTCATAGTCCAATGGCCAAAAATAATGGAAATAAAATTCCGGCTTGTTCATCAGTTTTAGCACAGCCGGAATGATAAAGGCAAACAAGGTTTGGAACAACATGACGGAAAGTGTCCGGAAAATTTGATAGCGGTTATGCCGATATTTATAGAACATCCGGATTCCCATAACTAAAACGCACAGGGTGTAAAACAAACCATACAAAAACCACTGATCAGCAGCAGCGCCACGCATCCATTGGCTTAAAGGCTCGGTGATGGCCACTACGTTTTTAAGATATTCCGGAAACCAATACAGCAATACATAAAAACCCGTGAGTAAAAACCCCAAAAACCATCCACCCACTCCACGTGCCGTAAACGTGTTTTGCATCACGTAATTGTTCTTGATACCGGGCCAAGTATGCAGGTAAGTAGCCAAAATGTACCAAATAGCCCCGAAAGTCGCACCTCCAATTCCTACAACCAGTGAGAACATTGGTGCATGGGGGCCATACCCCAAGGCAGCGAATAGGCATATCAACAGCCCCGTAAGTAAAATACCAAGCCCAACATGTCTGGAAAACGCATTGGATGGGTGTGTTGTGGCTCTGTTTGTCATAACGATTTTCTAAATTGGTGTAAGGTTGGGTAAACTTTCGGATAGGGCAACAAAAGCCATGTAAGGGAATCAATGTCCTATTATCGGAAATCCAAAGTGAATGATTTCATCTGATCAATCTGTGTATGAGGATTAATCTTTTTGCAAACCGATCTTAGGAAGAATATTTGATAACGAATCGTTATTCCCAAATTCGTTGCTCTACCCCTAATAAACGATCACTACCCAAAAAAGCATCTCTAAAAAAAACAAGTGTTTGCCAACGCAAGGCGTGATTGAACCACGGAGATATCTGTCTTGGATCAAACGCTGGATCGTCTATATGATAGCGGTATTCAAACAGTCCTTGTTTAAGCCGTAGCACTATGGTATAAACCTGTTCTTCTACTGACCAAGTCATTTTATATGTATCATCCTTTTGCCATTCGTTAAAATCTCCCAGAAGAAACACAGGAGAAGGCAATGCTGTTTTTAACACAGGAATAAACCGAAATTCAACGTCCACATATTCTGCTTGCAGCGTTTCCGCTCCGGTTGGCACATCATGTGCCCCATAGATGGGATTCCCGTAGGTTCGTCCGCCATCACTATATAGATCTTGGTTGTAGTCTTCTGCTATAAGTTTTACCTTAAATGGCGAAAGCGAGCGATTCACCTGTTCAATTTTCCCCCCATTCTGGAGGCGTCGTAGATCTAAAACCCGTCGATCCCACGTGACTGCAAAAGCTTCATTGCGGTTTGGACCATAGGTGATCCGGGGGAAAAAATTCAGTCGAGGTTCTTTATAACATATTGTAGGATGTTTAAGCGTATGCTCATACCCACAGACGGTTAAGTCATGCACATTTGCCGCAAAATGATCGGGCAATGCGACCACCAGTTCCGGCCAAAAGTCAAATCCTCCTCTTCGCTTTCCCTGAATAAATTTCGCTTCGTTCGAGAGTTGGGCCATATTTTCATGCACAAAAAATGTTCGCTCAAACCGAATGTCTTCTGGCCTTCCTTGTTCTGTAGCCCGAATCGTATAACGTCCGCTCACCCGAAATTGTATCTTTTCATTAGGGAAAACATACCGATAGTGGGTATAAGGCGTGCGGGCGTGATTCGAGGGCTGTGTTTCTAAAACCACATCCTCCCGCGCCAGACGCATGTATTCTATGGGTTGCAAATCTCGCTTTCCTGTTACATCTTCGTGGAAAAAATAAACCGATAGGGGCCTTGCATCATGCGAAAGTACATCAAAATGTAGTTGGAGGAATTCATCACTGTTTAGTCGGATGATCGGGGCTTGAGTCTGATCGGTTCCGGCATATAGTTGGATGGAGGCAATAAGTGGCCGTGGGGCAGCAGGTGTGTCAAAAATGGGAGTTTTCTCGTCTTGAAGTCCCATCATTTGGGTACATCCACTCAAATGGATGAATAAAAATAAATAAATAAGCTGTTTCATCGCGCTCAGTGTTAAGGTTTCGGAAAAGAAGAAAATAAAGGTGTACCGAAGGCGCTATGAAACAGGGGGGTAGGTGATAGGGTTTGTTTAGGATGAATGCGAATTTACAAAAATGAGAGGCGGATCAAAAGGGTTTGTGGGGGAGTTGTTTTTTTTGTATAAATTTTGGCTCTGTTACCTGAAAGAGATGTTACAGAGGGTGCTTTGGAAAATAAAGGACTATAATGTAACAGTGATACAGACAGCAATACGAAAAAGTAATGCTACGCTTTTCAAAAGGTTTATTGTTGAAATGCTACATCAGTCAAACAATTGGTTTCCACAAGGATCAATCCCAAAACAATTTCATGCCTTCGGAGGGTTTCCACGGATGCTTCGGTTCAAAATAACGCCACAACAGAGCCGAGACCTGTCTTAACAATACAAATCCTTCATTCGCGTACACCCACCGCGTATCGGCTTGGTTTTTTGTAATTACGGTAAAGGCATAATCTCCAGAAGGTGCATTTACCAATACCGTCTCCGAGCGGGAACGATCCACCGCACCTTGTTTTGATGCTACCTGGATAGTGGGCGGAATTTGAGAAAGTGCTTCGTCGTTCCAGTATATTCGGGTAAGGTTTCGGTACATTTCTTCACTGACGGCAGGGCTAATAAGGTTTCCTTGGCGAATTCGGATCATCAGTTGTGTCATCTCGCGTGGTGTGGTGACGCCCCAGCCATATATACGGCGCATGGCTTCTCGGCCTGGTGTCCTTGAGTTAACGCGGGTATGTTCAAAACCACTTTGTTGCATAAGGGCATTAATCGCGGTCCCTGTCCCAGCCATCAACTGACACCAAAGGGAAGCCGTATTGTCACTGGTGGTGATCATGAGCATGGCTACCTTGCTAACACTTATTTTTTCTCCATCTTTAAACGAACCTAATAAGTCTTCTCCGGCATATAGCAAAGAGTCTTTATAGGTCCACGAGTCGTGGTACTTAATTTCCCCTTTTTGGATCTTGTCGAAAAGGCCGGCCATGATAGGTACTTTTATCATGCTGGCTGTTGGGAAGAGGCTGTCAGGGTTTACGGCGGCAAAGCGGCCCGTTCTGAGGTTTTGTACGTAAATTCCCACCGTCCCATTAAAAGGCTTTGCCAGCGCTTGTAGGCGACTCTCCAAGACGGCATCCCTGCGGAGAGACTGCCCGAAGCCCGGTGTAGCCAGTAACATTCCCATGAAAGTGGCCAAGAACATTCCCATTAAAAGGCTGCGGTAGATCATGATCTTCATGTGGTCGAGTGTTTTCCCAAAGATACAACTTCTGTGCCCTAGAAAACACCTACAAGGATGGGAAATGTATTTGTAAGCAAAAACGCAGAGTAGATCCGTTTATTGATTGGCGTGCTGTTACGAGGCTGGGTAACTCATCTTTATTTATTAGATTAGCATGTTAACATTATTAAGAGGTGTTAAATAAAGGGTATATATCATATAATGAGATTACTTGGCAAGACAAAGTTTAATTTTTTCGGATTCAGCCATTGTTGAAAGCGCTTTTGACAGTATATTCAAAGTCAATAATATCCGTCATTTTTCATTATAAGCCCCAGCATACATGTTTGTACCAAGCCTGCTGCTTAAACAGCTCTATACTTTTGGAAGCCTGAAAAATACAATCCAAGGTGTTGCATTTCAGATTAAGAACCGACTAAGTGATGCTGAAATCGTAAAAATTCTAAGTGTTTCATTAGAAGGGAAAGAAGTCCCGCTTCCGCAAGTGTCTCTGGTTAGGTCAGACGGAGTTTCTCTACACCCATCTGATATTAGTAAAGAAAATCCTATCGTGTTGCCGCTCCGAGATACTTTACTGGTTGTGGCCCAAGTGCCCCATCTTGCACCCGGAAAACACCAGATCGAAGTGGTTTTTGAGTCTAAGCCGTTTGGTAAGTTAAAACTAAAAGTGGAGGATGGGCTTGGAGAAGAGAAGCAAGAGGTGAAAATCCCGCGGGACGACCGCGACGATTACAGCGAAGCCGCCATTAAGAGCCGCCAACAATTTGTTTTTGAACAAACCGGCCATAAAATCGAACACATCAACCACTATTCGTTTGATCCTCATATCACCGCAGGCAATATCGAGCATTTTACGGGTGTTGCCCAAATTCCGATTGGTTTAGCTGGCCCGATTTTGGTGAATGGGGAATATGCCCAGGGCGAATTTCTGGTTCCGATGGCCACGACGGAAGGGACTTTGGTTGCGTCCTATAACCGAGGTATTAAACTCATGAACTTGTCGGGGGGAGTTAAATGTACGGTGGTTCAAGATGCCATGCAACGGGCGCCCGTTTTTGTGTTTGACGACGCACGGGGTGCTCGTCATTTTGTATCGTGGGTGCAGGATCACTTTTCCGAAATTGCCGAACATGCCGAGGCCACCAGTAGTGTTGCCAAGCTAAAAGAAATTGATGCTTATTTGTCCAATAAATTTGCGTATCTCCGGTTTAACTATCGAACGGGTGACGCCGCAGGCCAAAACATGGTGGGAAGAGCCACCTTTGCAGCCTGTAGCTGGATTTTAGATACCTATAAAGACCACCACATCGCCCATTTTTATTTGGAGTCAAACTTTGCTACCGATAAAAAAGCCTCCCAGATCAACATCATGCGGACGCGGGGCAAGCGTGTTACAGCCGAGTGTGTGGTGAAGCGGAGTGTTTTACAGCAAGTGATGCGCGTGGAACCGGAGCAATTGGTTTATCATAGCCAAGTGGCCAATATTGGCTCGATCCTATCGGGTGCAAACAACAATGGTTGTCATTCTGCCAATGGGATTACGGCTATTTTTATTGCAACCGGGCAAGATGTAGCCAATGTTTCGGAGTCTTCAGCGGGCATCTTGTTTAGTGAAGTCACGAAAGAAGGGGACTTGTACATCTCTATTACCATTCCTTCATTGATTATTGCCACTTATGGTGGCGGGACCGGTTTGGCGACGCAACGCGAATCTCTTGAGATTATGGGTTGCTATGGCCGAAATGGCGTGTACAAGTTGGCGGAAATCATTGCGGGTGTGGTACTTGCTGGGGAATTAAGCCTTGGCTCGGCCATTTCGTCTTCCGACTGGGTTTCGAGCCACGAACAGTATGGCCGAAATCGCTAAGAAACTGTTTCATCGGGTTAGAAAGCAATTAGAATGGAGCATGAATTTGCCTTTCGGCGTTATCTTGAATTAAAATCGGAGATAGCACGCTTAGAAGCTGAATTAGAGTTCGTCAAATCCGAAGTGTTTTATCACGTCTCGGAAATGGGGGGAAGGGTGGCGTTCCAAGAGGTTGAGTTTTTGGAACAATACCGTAAGACCTATGAGTATTCGGAAAGTATTCAGCAGATGGAGAAGGCTTTAAAAGCACTAAAAAAAAATGAGGAAGCCCAAGGCGTGGCAGTACTTAAAAAGATGACAGGATTTGTGGTTGCAAAGTCAATAACCCCCCCTTAATAAAACTAAAGCACCCTTTAACCAAAACAAAAGTCTCATGCAAAAGACGCTCTTGCAATTAGTCGAAGAAGGATACCCCTTAAATAAGACGGGTGTTTGTATGGCCGTAAAACGCGACGGGCAATGGGTTGAAACCCCCATTGAGGATTTCCGGAAAAAAGTAGCCCGCTTTGCGATGGGGCTGTACGGCCTGGGTATTCGGAAAGGGGATCGGGTTGGGCTTCATAGCGAAAATTGTACCGAATGGATCTTGTGTGACTTAGCCATTCTATCTCTCGGAGCCGTTACTGTTCCAATTTATGCCACGCAGCCAGGCGAGCAAATTAGGTACATTTTGGAAGACTCCGAGGCCAAAGTCCATATTACTTCTTCACAAAAACTGTTTCAGGCGTTTGCACCCTATGTGGACGAATTACCAAACCTGCAATTAGTCGGCATCTTAGGACAGTTTCATGATCGAATGAAAACCCTCGATGAAGTTATGACAGATGGAAAGGCCCTTCTGAACTCGGAGGAAGCCATTTATCCTGCAATGGTGGCGGCTGTTGAACCAGAAGACCTTGCAACACTCATTTATACATCGGGGACAACAGGGATGCCTAAAGGGGTAATGTTGACCCATTGGAACATTGTTTCCAATGTGATTGCAGTTAAAGAACATGGCTTCTTTATCAATACCGAGGAACATGGAGGTGGGAAATTGTTGTCTTATTTACCACTCTCGCATATTTTTGAACGCTGTATGACATTTCTGGCGATTAGCAGTGGGTTCCCGATGTACTTTATTCCGAATATAGACACGTTTACGACAGACATTCAGGAAGTAAAGCCTGTCCACTTTACCACCGTTCCTCGCTTGTTGGAAAAAGTTTATACTGGAATTCAAACCAAAGTGGAGGCGGCGCCGGGCGCTAAGGGTAAATTAGCACGGTGGGCATTTAATAAAGCCAATAGCTATGAAGTAGGGACGCCTAAAACTGGACTCGGCTGGAAATTGGCAGATAAATTGGTCTTGTCAAAATTTAGGGACCTGTTTGGAGGAAATCTGGTTGGCATCACCAGTGGCGGGGCGGCTCTACCTTCTAAAATCATGAGTTTTATGAATGGAATTGGCATTCCGACAGCACAAGGGTATGGACTTACCGAAACCAGTCCGGTTCTGACCATTTATAATAAAGACCGATTGGTGGCTGGTTCCGCAGGGGTAGTCCTTAAAGGAGTAGAATTAAAACTAATCCCCGTAGAAGGCGGTAGTGGAGACGAAGGAGAAATTGTGGTACGTGGCCCAAATATCATGAAAGGGTATTATAAAAAACCAAAAGAAACGGCCGAGGTGCTCTCCGAAGACGGCTGGTTCTATACCGGAGACATCGGCCGGTTAGATCAAACGGGCAATCTGTTTATCACCGATCGCAAAAAAGAGCTGCTTAAACTTTCGACAGGTAAGTACATTGCTCCTGCGCCCATCGAAAATGAATTGGTACTTACACCTGAAATTGAACAAGCGATTGTAATTGGGAATGGGCAAAAATTCTGTTCCGCTTTGTTGGTTTTGAATGTGCCGGCGCTACTGCATGAAATAAAAGAGGCAGGACATAGCCTTACCGAAGACCAAGTTTGGGATCACCCGGAAGTCCGTGCACATCTGATGAGGGTAATCAAGTCTTGCAACCGGAACTTGCCACACTGGGAGCAAATTAAAGACTTCCGGTTGCTCAGAGAACCTTTCAGCATTGAAGGGGGCGAATTGACACCGAAACTCTCGATGAAGCGGCGGGTGATTCAAGAAAAATACGGAGATGTAATTGCCTCCATGTATCAGGAATAAGGTATTTTTTTGTGAAAGATATGAAGAGCCAAGGGCCATTTTTACTGCCTTTGGCTTTTTTTATTGGGTGAAAAACGTGGTTTATGGAACGCGACGCCGTTCAAACAGGTTAGATTTTGTAACTTCCCACTAACTTAGACCAAGAGGCGCGTCATACCCGATAAACACAAGCGTAGTTGAATAGTGCTTTCAATACAAAAATGTTGATGGCTCAATTGAAAAAGTGGATACAAAAAAACGAAATAAATCTTAATATCAGGGCATAAAATATGAAATACGCATTGCTATTCTTTGGTAGTTGCTGGTTTACGGTAGCAGCATGGGCACAATCCCCTTTATTTAAGCTTTTACCACCAGAGAAAACCGGTATCACATTTCAAAATACCTTGGTGGAAAAACCCGGGCTCAACATCATGGAAATCGCCACTTTTTATAATGGGGCTGGCGTGGCTGTGGGAGACCTGAACAACGATGGCTTGCCGGAAGTGTTCTTTACCGCAAATATGGGGCAGAACAAACTCTATCTGAATAAGGGAAATCTTGCATTTACGGACATCACAAAAGTGGCTGGGGTTGAAGGAAAGCGCGGCTGGAAGGCAGGGGTTACCTTGGCCGATGTTAATAATGATGGCTGGCTGGATATTTATGTGAGTTATGGGGCAGATGTGGATGAGCCTCTACGCAGGAATGAACTCTATATCAATAACAAAAACCTAACCTTTAGCGAAAAAGCGGCCCAATTTGGAATTGACGATATTGGTCATGGCACGCAAGCCTATTTTTTTGACTATGACCGAGATGGCGATGTGGATGTTTTTGTACTGAACCAGATGGTAAAAAACTATCAGTACTTTGACGTGGCCTACATGAAGCGTGCCAAAGATCCACTTGCCGGAGACCGGCTTTATCGGAACGACAACGGGAAATTTACCGATGTGAGTGACTTCGCGGGAATAATTGCAAACCCGATTGGTGCAGGGCTAAGTGCCGCTGTTTCGGATTTTAATATGGATGGCTGGCCAGATTTGTACGTCTGCAATGACTACGACGAGGACGACTATCTTTATATCAACCAAAAAGACGGAACCTTTAAGGAAGAACTCAGGGCGCGACTTGGCCATACCACCAAAAACTCGATGGGTAGTGATGTAGGAGACGTAAACAACGATGGGTACCCAGATTTTTTTGCGGTGGATATGTTGCCCGAAGACAACCGACGCCAAAAATTGTTAAAAGGACCGGATATGTACGATTTTGTACAAATGCTACTTTCGCACGGATATCATCCCCAGTACATGCGCAACATGCTACAGTTAAACAATGGGCGTGGCGAGTTTCAGGAAATTGGGCAATTGGCCGGGATCTCGAACACAGATTGGTCGTGGGCACCGCTTTTTGCTGATTTTGATCGAGATGGCCGACAAGACTTGTATATCACTAATGGGTATTTACGGGATTATACAGATCTTGACTTTCTTCGGTATAAATATGGTGAGGCGCGGAGAAAGGCGCAATTGGCAGGACAAGAAGTGGACTTGTTTGCGTTGGTTAAAGAAATTCCATCGTCTGGCGTGAAAAATTATCTGTATCAAAATATGGGGAACCTGACTTTCCAAAACAGGCGGGAAACATGGGGACTGGATCAGGTTTCGGTTTCGAGCGGTGCAGCATATGCAGACTTAGATAATGATGGGGACCTCGATTTGGTGGTGAATAACATTAACCAAGTGGCTTTTGTCTATCAGAACCAAGCCGAAGAACAAGGGTTAGGTGGCTTCCTCAAGGTGAGGCTTGAAGGCACTGATGGTAATTTGTTTGGTATTGGAGCCAGAGTAACCATCAAAGGAACCCAAAAATATCAACTTTTTGTAAAAGAAAACTATGTAGAACGGGGTTATCAATCCGCTGTAGAACCTGTTTTGTATTTTGGACTGGGAGATTTAGAACAAGTGCATCTGGAAGTGACTTGGCCAACGGGGGAAAAGCAATTCTTGCCAAATGTGTCAACCAACCAAACCATAACCCTCAAACAAGCAAATGCCGAGAAATCACAGGCAGCAAACCCTACATCACCCCAGCCATTCTTGTTTACGGAAGTGGAACGGGGGATAGACTTTATCCATGCAGAAGATGATTTTAATGACTTTAAGCGAGAAGTCCTACTTCCCAAAAAGTTGTCTAAAATGGGGCCGACCCTTGCTACCGCCGATGTGAATAAAGATGGTCTGGACGATGTGTATGTAGGAGGGGCAAAAGGGCAAGTGAGTGCGATTTATTTACAACAGCCCGATGGAACCTTTGTAGAAAAACCGCAAGATGTTTTCTCGCAAGATGCCGATTTTGAAGATGTGGATGCACTCTTTTTTGATATAGACAGTGACGGTGATGCTGACTTATACGTGGTCTCTGGTGGAAACGATGCCAATGCAGAAGAAAGCGGCTTTAATCCCGCTTATCAAGACCGACTATACTTGAATGATGGGAAAGGCAATCTAACTAAATCTGCGTTGCCTGTGATACAAAGTTGCGGCGGAAAAGTGGCCGTTGCCGATGTGGATGACGATGGTGACTTTGATGTTTTTAGAACTGGTCATTCGTTTTCGGGGCGTTTTCCGACCGTTCCGCGTAGCTTTTTGCTCGAAAACCAGCAGGGCCAATTGGTGGACGTTACGCCGGAAGGGCTAAAATATGTTGGAATGGCTACTTCTGCGGTCTGGATGGATGTGCAGGGCGACTCCAAACTGGAATTGATTGTTGCTGGAGAGTGGATGCCGATCCGCGTGTTTAAAGTGGAAGACCATTGGAAAGTGGTGGAAATATCCGAACAAAGTGGACTTGCTCAAACCAATGGATGGTGGAATACCTTGGAGGCGGTGGATGTGGATGGCGATGGCGATCTTGATCTCTTAGCCGGAAACCAGGGGCTGAATAACCAAATGAAGCCTTCTATAAAAGAACCCATGACGTTGTTGGCCGGAGACTACGACGAAAACGGTAGCATAGACCCGATTATTAGTTATTACATCCAAGGAAAAAGTTATCCGTTACCTTCTCGCGATGAACTCTTGGATCAGTTGGCACCTCTCCGGCGGTTTTTTACCAGTTTTGCCTCCTACTCTAATGCCACTGTTCAAGATTTTCTGAGTACAGAACAGATAGGAAAAGCACAGAAAAAAACGGTTTATACTTTTGAATCAACGCTTTTTGTAAATGACGGCAAGGGACAATTTACCGCGCACCCATTGCCGATAGAGGCGCAATTTGCACCAATCAATACGTTTTTGGTGAAAGATCTCAACAAAGACGGCCATCCCGATCTCATTATTGGGGGCAATAATTACCACGAGCGTGCCCAAACGGGGTATCAGGACGCCTTTCATGGACTCATTCTATTGGGGAAGGGGAATCTGATGTTCGAACCTGTATCTTCGGTGGAAAGCGGATTTTATGCTCCGTTAGAAATCAGGGACCTTCACTGGATAAATACCGCACACGGCCTCCATCTCCTTGCAGGAGTTAATAACAAACCCCTCAAAACGTGGCAGCTGAAGTTTTTTTAGATACAAATGTACGTTAATAAGAAATATAAATCGGCAGGTTGAGAATAGTAGAATGGGGACAGAATTGCTATATTGATCATGTTTACAGTTGGGTGGATTTCAAAAATATCAGTAGAGACATACGGTACACTTAGATTAGGTAGTATGCGAAAAACATCTTTACCTACTGCTACGAAAGTTGGGGCATGCGCCAGATGTATCTTACAGAAGCAGCAACACATACAAAAGCCCCGTAGGGGCGATATCTCAATAGAAAAAGAAGCAAAACCACCCTGTACAAGTCCCGTAGGGGCGACATCATACGCGAACCTATGGGGATAGAAAGAGGTATTTATGAGGTACTTGAGGAAGTTGTGAAATGCACCCGCCAATAAGGGAGGAAATTCTGCATTTACTGAATGTCTATTTGAGACGAAAATTTAATAGAACGATTCCAGATACTATTATCTTAATCTTATTCTTTAACAAGACCATAGAACGGTGAAAACCTATTCATTCTCGGTAAAATTGAGGGCGGTATTGATTGTATTAGCGCTCTTTATTGCCGTTGCATCGCTTTATTACACCAATCGCTTGGCGAATCAGCTACAAGAGCGGGAAGTCCGAAACTTAGAACTGGGCGCGGAGGCCTTGGCGCAAACTGCACAGCCGTATTTTAATCCACACTTGGAGCAATATGAAGCGCTAAAATCGTACATTTCCTCTCGGAAAGACCTTCCGGCAGATCAGAAAGCGACGTTTGAAGCGGCATTGGAGTGGGGGATAACGATGCCACCGGGAGAACCGCTGGCCTATATGCGCCGTGTTTGGGAGCAAAGCAGTAAAACGGTTCCCGCCATAGTCTCGGACGAATCAATGCAGTATATCAGCCATTATGCAAATGTGGAGGTAGATTCTACAGGGCTTTCTGAGCAACAAATCCAAGAACGATTACGGAATGAGATCCAAAAATTGGATGGACGCTTTAAACCCATCGAGGTGAACATTTCGGTAGTAGGATTTGGAACCCTCAAGCAATTCATCCACTACGGTGAGTCAAAAGTAATTGGCGATTTGCGATGGTTTCCCTTTGTGCAATTGGCCTTTGTGATGTTGTTCTTTTTGGTGGGGTACATCGGACTCTCGTACCTCCGCCGGAGTGAACAAAGCAAGATGTGGGTGGGGATGGCCAAAGAGGCCGCCCACCAATTGGGCACACCTACCACAAGTCTAATGGGCTGGGTGGAGCTGATGAGGGCGGGTGAAATGCCGCCGGAAACGGAGCGGGAACTGGCCGATGAATTGGAAAAAGACATTCACCGTCTGGAACGTGTGGCCAACCGTTTCTCCAAAATAGGTTCTACGGTACAACTAATTCCGACAAGCTTAGGCTCGGCTATACAAGGTGTTACGAACTATATGCAGCGGCGCATTCCTCAGCAGGGCAAGCGCCAGATCCGCTTAGAGGTGGCGGTTCCGCCAGATTTACAGGCTCCTTTAGCTCCGGAACTGTTTGAGTGGGTTTTGGAAAACCTGATTAAAAATGCGATGGATGCTATGGACAAAGACAAGGGCTGGATTCGAGTGGCGGCAACGGAAAAGGAGCGGAATATCGAAATTGAGGTGCAAGACAATGGCAAGGGTATGGATCGGAAAACACAACGAAGGGTCTTTGAGCCGGGGTTTAGTACCAAAAAGCGCGGATGGGGGCTTGGCCTGAGCTTGGCACGTCGGATCATTACCGAAAATCACCGAGGCAAAATCTGGGTGCATACCTCGAAGTTAGGAGAAGGAACCACCTTCCGGATTCTTTTGCCGAAACCAAAGGAAAGATGACGGATACAGGATATTTGCCTTTGGTGCCTTCACCGATACATAACGGTGCTTCCTAACAAGCCACCAAATGGGATCAAATACACTTCTGACCTGAATGGTACGCCCTTGCCCTGATATATGGAAGGAACCCTGCCGAGTATAGAAATATGAGGTGGGAGGTTGGGGCTGCCTGCTTAGAAACGGATGAGTTTGCTAATAAATTCTTTTACCTGATTGGGTGGTAGAAAAGCAAAATACAAATCGTCTCGCCACCGCCAGATCACACATCCTTTTTGGTTCCATTGGTGATCCAAGAGCATTGGGCGGCCTTCCTTTTCGGCCAGGCCGGAGAGTACATTGCTGCTCAGGCCATTTTCGATCACTATATCAAGGTGTTGGTAGCCAATAACAACAACTCTTATACGAGCCCCCCCCATTCCGCCCAAGAGAAAGGTAGCAAGAGGTGGTAAGCCCTCCACAGTGGTTCGCGCCAACCCAGTGCTCGTATCACCTTCGAGGATCGGTACATCGGCAGAGAAGCCAAATTCCGATTTTAATTTTTCGGCTATCTGTTCCGGCGGGCCATTGGCAAGTAAAATACGCGGCTCTTGGGTGGCAATCTGGTGAATGAGGCTGTTTTGAACGACTGCTTTCCCCAAGAAGGCTTGGAAGACCACGGCCAATATGGTGGCAATGCACACGAGCAAGAATCCCGTCGCAACTTTTCTAAAACCACCTGTTCGGGCTGGTTTTTCGACAATGGGTTTTCCATTCCAAGTGAAAGAGAGCGGTGCGTCCTTCGTTGCGGTTTGGTGGGATGTATCTGGGACCCAATCTAAGGGAGGGTTTTGTTCAAGGTATCGTTCCACTGTTACGGTTGCCACCCCCAGACAAGCCGCTATTTCATGAATGGGGAGTTTCATGTAATGCAACAGAAATCCCATCAGGGCCGGATCCCAAAAGCGGCCTGATTCGGAACGACCATTTGGGTCAAACAAAAACCAAGCCCTAATCAGTTGTTTACAGGCACTTGTCCGGTCCTTTTCCCATTCCCTCTCTTGCAGGTGTGTCAAAAAACGCTGGGCAGTCGTTGTATCGGGTGCCAGTAATTCAGCAAAGGTACTTTTTTCTGCATTGGAAATGGACATCATGACCCCAGGGCTTCAAGTTCTGGAACATACCTTTTTTGTTCCATAAAAACCAATGACAAGGGCGTCCCCTTAACAATCCCCAATAACTCGGCTGCACGACCTTCGTTGATGGCAATTTCTAAAAATCCGTGACTCCCAAAGAGCATAACAATTTCGCCGGAATCTACCTGCCCATAGGTCTTGTGAAGTCCATTAATAATGGCAGAACCGACATAACACTTGGGTTTTCGGCTTTGATGATGTTGCAGAAATAGGTTTTGGTGAATGTTGCTAATACAATTACCAAACCGATCTATGTGGGTAATCCAGCCACGGATGCCTTGTGGGTCGGCAATAGGAAGTGCCCAATACAGAGGTTTTAGGGAATCCAGAGGCCGTCCGAGTTGGTGTAACGGAATACCCTGTGCAAGTGTAGCAGCGATGGGTGCAAAAATATCTCGCCCGTGGAACGTATCGCAAGGATGGGGCGTCCGCCAAAAGGCTGGAATATTGAGTTCCACCAGTTCATCTATAGCGTCTCCATCGAGCATCAGCGAAAACATGCCATTATCCGGGCCTACAAAAAAATGTCCGTTCGCCCGTAGAGCAACAGCTCGGCGGACGGTTCCAACACCTGGGTCCACAACCGCTACATGAATGGTGTCTTTGGGATAATAAGGATAGGTATTTCTCAGGAAAAAGGCCGCTTCCATCAAGTCTTGTGGGGCAATCTCGTGCGATAAATCAAACACAAGGGCCGAGGGAGCCATCGTAACAAGTACTCCTTTAAGGGCGGCAACATACGGATCGCGGGTGCCGTAATCGGTGGTTAGGGTTATGATTGGCATGCTCTATTGCGGAAGCGGATAAAGTTTGGGGAAAGATACACCAAATCCATATCAGAAAAAAGAAGCTGAAAAAAATAGAATCTACCAAATTTTACAGACCTGTTGTCTATGCTTGTATAAATCAGTCTATAAAGCAAGGCGAGCTGGTTCGTGCAACAATGCCCCATAAGGAGATACAATACCGCTCCTCCGGAGATGAATAAACCCATGACTGCC
>DDTM01000055.1 GCA_002344075.1 Bacteroidetes bacterium UBA2364 | reverse complement strand
GGTTAACTTTCTCCTACTCGATTCTTTTGTCGTGCAGCGGGGCATTTTTACAAATTTATTTTCTCTTGCGGTTCACGAACACCATGAGAAATAGACAAATCGTGAGTAATTGCTTTCAAATAGCGTGGGCATTGCATCTTGTTATATTGGTGGAAGTCCCAATTCCTTTTAAAAAACTTATTATGAGTCTTTCTTGCTTTTGCAATGTCCTTGACAAGGTTAACGAGCTTTTTGTTTACTTCATTCAAGTCAATGCGTTCCTCCTATTTCGAAGTGCTTACGTACCTTGATATATTCAAGTTGAAATCGTTTTTCGCAATTTCGTCCATTATTACTCTACAAGCGTAACGGATTTCCTCTTTTCGGTTTTTTTAGGCGCTTACCATCTTTTCAATATTTTCAGGTAGTAAACTGTGTTGTCGTTTGTCCTTTTGAAAGTGGTCAAAGGCGTTGATGAACAAAACATCATCAAACCTTTTGCACTTATTTCTCGCTCATAAGCTTTTTTGTGGCGGCGCCTTCGGCTACGCTCAGGCACCTTTGGTATATTAAAAAGGGGAGTCTAAACCACCAATGTCGGCATTTCGACTTTGCTCAATGTCCGCTTTATAGTGAACATGACTAGTTTGATTCAAGCATGCAGCCAGTTGGTGTAGTTCCTGAGGCAATCCATTTATTAATGCTTCTTTCTTCTTCCGGCTCCATCCCTGCACTTGTTTTTCACGGTAAAAAGCTTCATCCAATCGTTGAAACGCTTCAAAATACACCAACTTTACAGGCAGCCTTTTTTTGGGTATGGTTTGCTCCCTCGCCTGCCTGATGCTGCGCCAGTCTCAGTTCTAAATTATTAGTACTGCCAGTATAGTAGCTTCCATCGGCACATTCTAATATGTACATCCAACCCTTACTCATGCGCCTTTAACCCACTAATTTCACGCCCTTCGGCTTTCTTTTTTAAAATAGGAGTCAATTCGCCCATCAATGCCAATTCTCTTTTAGTGCGTTTTTTTCAGCCGAAATCCAAAGATTTAAAGAGTTTACTTGTTTTGTCATCATCAAAAATCATTCGGCTAATGATGGCATCGGTAAATTGTTGCAATGTAGTATCTCCAAGCCATGTTGCTGCGCTATATAGGCTAATCGTGTGGCAATTTTTGCTTCCTTGAAATTTTGGTAGCCGTCTTTTGTTTCATGTTCGCTGAGTGCCTTACCCACTTCCAAAGTGCTGATGTAGTCAATGATGTCGTCGCGAAGGGGTGTATTTCATAACTTCCCAAATTGCCACGTGAATACCTCTTTCACATTTTCTGTTGGCCAGGTGGGTTCTGGTACGATGCCACTCCGGGGCTTTTTAAGGTAGTTTTGTTGCCGTAAAGATCATCTGGTGCATGTCACAACTTCCTCATCGGTAGGCAAAGATTGTAATCTGATCTAAGTGTATTGTATTTCTATTGGTATTTTTTAAATACACCCCTTTTAAAATAAACTTAATGTTTGGTTACGTGAAACCTCAAAGGCGGTTTGATAATAATTATTAACCGCTGCAATGGGTTTTAGGTCGGTATAAAACGCTCGTTGGAAGTCTTTGAGAGCGGCAAATTCATGGGTGGGGACGTTAAACTCGTCGAAGATCAGGATATCACCTTTTTCTAGATAGGGGTAGATTGTGGCCAAAACAAAGAGTGTGGCGCTGTATAAATCAGCATCCAGATGAATGATTTTAGGGCCATGTAAGTGATTTTTTTGCAGAAATTCGGGCAATGTTTTTTGGAATAAACCCTGGAAAAAAAGAACTCGTTGGTCGTTTAATTCGGGTGGTTTATTATGATTGGACATATCTCCGGCTTTGAACGGCCCCCAGTCTTCGGGGAGTCCGGTAAAGGTATCAAAGCCATAAAATCGTGTTTCGGGATGTTGGAGGTGTTCCACCCACCAAGTAAACGATTTTCCGGCAGCGACACCAAATTCTATGTATGTAAGTGGGGTGTCTGGGATACGGTTTTGGATTAACCAATCATAGAGTTGGTATCGGTTGTTATAGTCGAAATTGCGTTGGGGGAAGTCGTTATAGGCAAGGTTTCGGTTTTGGGAAATCCATGTCGAAAGTTGTGAAATGGCTGCCACCCACTCAAATAAGTATGCAAATTTATTTGTGATACGGTGTAGTTGCCACGTAAAGAAAACCCGTTTTACAAGGCGGGGCAGGTTGCGTTTAAAAGCCATATCAGGGAGCGATTCGCCAGTCTATTGCTGTTTTTCCGATGGATTGTAAATAATGGTTGGCCTTGGAAAAATGGGCGCACCCGCTAAAGGCATTTCCGGCTAAGGGCGAGGGGTGTGCAGCTTCCAAGATCAGGTGTTTGGTGGGGTGGATGAGTTGTTTTTTCTGTTTGGCAAAATTCCCCCAAAGCATGAAGACCAAGCCGTTTCGGCGTTCGGAAAGGGTATGAATCACGGCATTGGTGAAGTCTTGCCATCCAATTTTTGCGTGAGAACCTGCTACGCCTTTTTCTACGGAGAGCATTGCATTAAGTAAAAAAACGCCTTGAGCGGCCCATTCACTAAGGTCGCCATGTGGCGGAATCACAAATCCGGATAGGTCTCGGTGCAGTTCCTTATAGATATTGATCAAGGAAGGCGGTATGCGAATGCCTTTTGGAACGGAGAAAGAAAGGCCCATTGCCTGGCCGGGTTGGTGATAGGGGTCTTGGCCTAATATCACCACTTTTACCTCCTCGAAAGGGACCTTGTTGAAGGCATTGAATATCAGCGGGCCGGGCGGATACAGGATTTTTCCGGCGGCTTTGGCCCCGTGGAGGACGGTGCGGATGTTTTGAAAATAAAGTTTCTCAAATTCAGGTGCCAGAACGGCTTTCCAACTGGGTTCTATTTTTACATCTGCCATTTTGTTTTTGGGCAAGGTACGGTTTCGGGGATAAATTGCCTGTTAAAACCGTGAAAGTCAGGTTTTGTGCGGTTTTTTCTTGGCAGCAGGGAACAGCACATTGTTCAAGATCAGACGGTAGCCGGGAGAACTTTTATGTAGGGCCAAATCGGTAGGTGGGTCTCCAACGTAGTGCCGGTAGTCTTCCGGGTCGTGGCCGCCGTAGAAGGCAAAGAACCCCTTTCCGACTGGTCCATACAAATAGCGAACTGTTTCACGTCCAGGGGATTCGCCCAAAATCGTGACGGTTGGCTTAATTTTTTCTTTGCGGTATTGGGTGGCTTGGCCCATAAATCCGCGTAGTGTGGCTACATGGTTTTGGGTTAACATCGTGGGCACTGGGTCCCACTTGGCACTAAACTCAAAAAGGGTAAAGAAGTCGGTGGAGGGATCTTGTAGATGCGGAGGCGGCATTACATCTATGTCGGAATGTTCATATTCCATTGGATTCATACTCACCTGAAAGCTCTGGAAGGCCATTGTCACATCAAAATCCAATTCGTTTTGGGCATTGGTCGAGATTGCATCCCCATCAAAAACGGAGGCGGCGATATCGGTTTTATGTGCGGCAAGTGCAATATCGAAGGTGTCGGAGCCAGAGCACATGGCAAACATAAAGCCACCGTTCATCACATATTGCCGAATGGTTTGTGCAACGGCAAGTTTTAGTTGACTGACTTTCCGGAACCCTAAGTTTCGGGCTTCTGCTTCCGCTGTTCGTTGTTGTTCAATGTACCACGGGGCATTGCGGTATTGGGCGTAGAATTTACCGTACTGTCCGGTAAAGTCTTCGTGGTGGAGGTGTAGCCAATCGTAGTTTTGTAGCTCACCGGAGATGATTTCTTTGTCATAAATCTGGGTGTATGGCACTTCGGCATACGTCAAGGCCATCAGAACGGCGTCATCCCAAGGTAAAACCTGTTTGGGTGCATAGACTGCGATTCGTGGCTGTTTTTCGAGTTTTACCACATCCATATTATTGGAGGGGCTTTGTACCTCATTGAGAATGGATTGCGCGGTTCCGTCACTTACCCGTTCAAACAAAATACCACGAATGAGCAATTCCTTTTCTACGGCAGTACTATATGCCGCCATAAACGAACCTCCCCGATAATTCAGGAGCCAATCCACATCCATGCCTTGTGCCAATGTCCAATAAACTAAGCCATAGGCTTTAAGATGGTCGGTTTGCACCTCGTCCATCGGAATGAGAAGGCTTTGGGTGCGGCTTGGCAGGGCGGAGGCCATCAAAAGTACCAAAAAAATGTATAAACGCCGTGTTTTCATGGTTGGTTGTGGTCTTGGATGGAAAATGCTGCGATGCATTCAGACACAAATTGGATTTTACGTTGTAATGGGAGTGAGAATATTTTGGGGTTTACTCTTTGGGCTGTCTGATACATGTCGGATGCCGTTTGGTAACACATGAGCGCAAGTTTAAACTGATTTCCGGTTTCCGCTACTTCGGCGCGGGCCACGAACACATCGCCCAAGGTTTCAAAGTGGTCTGTTACCCAACCCCGTTCCTCCTTCAACCAATCCGCTAAATACGTCCGATCGTGGGTAAGCAAGGCGTTGGGAGGAAGTCCCGTGAGTTCTTGCAAGGCTTCATCCAAGGCTTGCTCGGCCTCGGTCTGCTTGTTTTCCCGTGCCAAGCCCAATGCCTGCGCAATGACACGGGCATATTGTTCGACAAGGCGGAGGACGGTATCGCGGGTGTACATCTCATGAAGATATTTTATCGCCCCGCAACTTTCGAATGCGTGAACGGACTTCGGGGGCAAGGAGGGAGCCTGGATACTTCATAAGTACTTCGGCATATTGGTCTATGGCTTTGCGTTTATCGAGATCGCTTTGCTCCAGAATTTCTGCAATTGCAAAAAGCGCACGGTCTGCCAAGTAAGTTTTTGGGTAGTCTTTCTGGACGGTTTTATAAGCCTCGATGGCTTCGGGGAACTGTCCTAAAGCACTTAGCACCCCTGCACGGGCAAAACGGGCTTCGTCAATGAGTGTGTGGTCTTTAAAGTGGACAATAAGCGAGTCTAACTTATTCAAAGCATCTCCAAATTTGCGTTGCCGTTCGAACAATCGGGCTTTGGCAAACAAGTTCATCGGAACCCAAACGGTATCTTGTTCGGTGTTTTCGCGGATGATCACCTTGAGTTCTATGGCATCGTTGGTGACATCGGTGGTAGTGTTTTGGTTGATGATCTCGGTGGTGGACTTGGCCATTTCAAAGTGTCCTTGATAAAATGCGATGAGTGCTTTTTGAAATTGGGCCTTTTCCGCCAATTCGCCTGTACGGAGTGAAACATGTACTTTGTTGTAATAGGTATTGGCTTGTTCTAAGTTGTTTTGGAGAACCGCCAACTGCCCAAGTTCATATTGGGATTTCCAATAATATTCGGTTCCAAAAAACCGCTCTTCAATCCGGCGATGGGTGGCTTCGGCATTAGCCAGATCGAAAAAAACAGTCTGGTATAGTTCGGCCAATTCAAAAAGCATTTGTGGGGTGAGGGGGTGCTGCGGGTAGGCATCCGCAAATTGCTGATAAGCCTGTTTGGCGGCCTCATAGTTGGGCGCAGAGAGGGGCAATCCTGCCGGAGAAAGGGCTTTTTCCATCAAGGTCTCGGCACGTTTACGGAGCATGGTGGCCAAAGCCAATTGCGCGTTTGGTGCCATGGGCGAGGTCGCATATTGGCTCAGAATCATTTTGTATGCCTCTTCGGCCACCTCAAAATATCCGGCATCGGCGGCAGTTTGGGCAAAATTATAGATATTGGCCCCATTCATATTCTCTAAACGGTCTAAGGCCACATTTGTTTGCAAAGCCTTTTGGTAGTCACCCGCTTCGAGGTATAACCAAGCGGCAAGCTCCCGATATGTTTTGTTGAGGGGTTCTTGTCGTACTGCTCGATCTACGGCGGTGGTAAAAGCTGCTAAAGCGCCTTGTTGTTCGTTCATCTGGGCCAATTGGGCCTTGACAAACGAAATCATGGCTGGGTTTTCGAGGACCAGAATCAAGTATTCAGAAATGGCTTTTTCAAATTTTCCGGCAAAGCCATAACCATAGGCCATCTCCATATTAAAGAGTTTGGCATCATTAAACTTCGTTCGTGCTTTTTCCAAAAAAGCCGTTGCTTGGTCGAATAATCGCTCTCTGTACAGCGAGTAGAAAACCATCCGGTACGTGTTTTGGTCGTTGGGGGCACGTTCAATGGCCTGCTCCCAGGTGTTCATGGCCAATAGTTCTTTGCCTTGTTTAAACAGAATGGCGGCTTTATCGGCCATAATGTTTGGGCTGGTATCCCATCCCAACCGCTGATCAATGATTCGGAGGGCATCTTCATAGCGTTTGGCAGTGGCGTAAGCTTCGCGTAGGCGGTCGTAGAAAGCATACTCTCTTGGGTTTGCTGCCAAGACATCCTCCAGTAAGGGAATGGCCTTATCGGTCTGGTTGGAACGCAAATAACTGTCTGCCAATTGGTATTTTTCGATATTCCCTTGGGCAACTGTCATTTGTACAGTCACTACAATCCAGCAAAACCAAAGAAGGGTCTTTATTTGAAGACGGGTTGACATTTTATCTGGGGATTTTGTTTTGGGAATGCGGAAAAGTTCATTAATTTCCAACCTGACTGCTGCAACCGTGAAAAAGTTTCCAATTAAACGATTTGGCCGTTTCTTTTCGTTTAGCAACCAAACCATTTTGGTTTCGATACCGCTCATGTAAGCCTTTATTCGCAAACATCAAACCAAATCCACCATGCGTTTCTTTTTTTTATTCTGTTTTTTGTGGTTGGGTCTTGCATCCTCCATCTTCTCTCAAGACGAAGACCCGGAAGAATTTCGGGGAATGCTCCAAACCGGAGATAAAAAACTCAAGTCCGGAGAATTTTATGACGAATATATAATAGAAGCGATGCGAGGTCAGACGCTTGTTTTTGACCTCCTGTCGCGGGAATTTGATCCCTACCTGATCGTGCTTCCGGAAGGCGGCCAACAACAGGATAATGATGACCATGATGGGAGTAACTCCAAATCCCAGATTATTTTTTCGGCACAAAAGTCTGGTAAGATTACGGTTCGTATTACATCCTCCCGACCCAACCAAAAAGGGCGATACCTCTTAACGGTTACGAACCGGAGTGCTGCACTTGCGGGTGCCACAAACCGCTCGCTCACGGGAGCGCTTGCTACCACGGATACTAAACTGACTACCGGAGAATTTTTTGATACCTACGAAGTGGAAGGCGTTCCGGGGCAAAAGCTTAAAGTAACATTAGTTTCGACAGATTTTGACCCTTATCTGATCATCAAAACGCCGAGTGGAAAACAACATGAAAATGATGATGCGGGCGAAGACAAAGACCGCGCAGCATTAGACCTAAACCTGACAGAAAATGGAACCTACAAAATCTATGTTACGGCTTATGGTAAAGGAGAAACTGGAACCTATTCCGTTACGATTGGAGCCACCAATGAAGGAACAGGGGCCACACAACAAGAACAGCGCGATGTGGTTGTCATGACCATTGGGCAAACTAAACAAGGGAAATTAGAGAATGGCGATGCGACCTCGGAAGATGGCGCCTTTTGCGATTATTATGCATTTGAAGGACGAAAAGGTGAAAATGTGGTAATAGAGCTCGCCACCTCTGCATTTGATCCATTTCTCGAACTGATCTTGCCAGATGGTAGCGACATTACCAATGATGACTGGGAAGGAAGTAACCGTAAAAGTCGTATTGAGCTGACATTGCCCGGAACAGGTCGTTACCGTATTACGGCCACAGCCTATTCTAAAAATGATATAGGGACGTATAATATGAAACTGCTTCGGGGGACGAGTCCGCCGATTGGCCGTCAGGAGCCTAGTCGTCCGAATCCTCAGCCGCGTACCAACCCTCAGCCAGATCGTCCTACATCTGGGCCTTCTATTTATGGCCTTTTTGTAGGGATTAGTGACTATAATGGCCGACAAAGCAACCTGCGTTATACTGCTCAGGATGCCCGAACTGCCAAGGATGCCTTGGTGCGTGGAGCCAATATGCCCCAAATGAATGGGGTAGTACTGACCGATGCGCAAGCGACGGTTGCTAACTTTAAGTCCGAATTACGGCGACTTGCTACAAAAGTAGGCCCGCAAGACATGTTTGTACTATTCTATTCGGGTCATGGTGGACGTTATGCACGCCAAAACTGGCAATCCAGCGATCCCGACCAACGAGACGAGTCTATCGAACTCTACGATGCCGAAATTCTCGACGATGAAATGAGTCTTTTATTAGACCAAGTGAAAGCAAAAACAACCTTGGTCATTTTGGATTCCTGTTTTAGTGGTGGTTTTTCTAAAGATGTGATCTCGAAACCGGGAAGAATGGGACTCTTTTCATCGGAAGAAGATGTAACCTCTGGGGTTGCCTTTAAATTTCAGGCAGGGGGGTACTTGGCCAAGTTCTTTGCAGATGCCTTGTTACAAACCAATGCAGACGAAGATGGCGATGGCAATGTCTCTTCGTTTGAATTAAGCCAATACCTCTACGAGCGCTATCGGGGAGATGTGAAAAGTAACGGTCCGGACGACGACGACATTGTTCTGAGCAGCCGAAGCATGGGGTATCAGAAACTGGTGGTGGATCGGGGTAGCATTCGTCCCAACGATGTTTTGTTTAAAAAGCGTTAATCCTTAATCAAATAAAAATGGCCATTTATGAAACGTTCTATAGGGGTTCTTTTACTATTATTCTTATTGGCTCCGGCTGCTGCCTTGGCACAAAAAACCATCGGAAGCACAGCGCATAAAGCAAAACTGATAGGTAACCGTAAAATGTCTTTGCAATGGGTAAGCCACGACTACTTTGGAACGGCAAAAGTAACCAATGAAATGGGTACCCTGAAGATTCGTGGTGAACACCGTAGTCGTACAACCGACGATTATGTCACCATCAATGGTGCCGTGCTTCAGATGGTTAATGCGCGGGAATTTAAATTCAAAGGCCAAATTGTCACCAAAACGAGTTACATAAACGGGGGCGTACCTTGTGTGAAAGATGGGGTTTTTACGTTTAAAGCTACGGGAACCCGGAAATATTGGCGGCTCCAAGAAATGGAAAATTGTGAAGGTAATAATGTGGTGGACTACGTGGATATCTATTTTTGATCCTTTGTCCTTTCGTTAAGTTCAACCAAGGCTGTTTCTTCTAAAAAGAGGCAGCCTTCTACGTATCTTGCTTCGTTGAGACTACATTTAGTGCTTCATCATCCATGCATAAAATGGCCTTATATTATGAGTTCCATTTATAAATCCTCAAAATTATGGCTTTGTTTGTAGATCAGAAATTCCAGGCACACCGCACCCATATAGAAGAAATCGTCAAAGACCTCCATAATTTGGCCTCAGATATTGGCTATCACGATTTACGCCAGACCGTGAGTGACCTTCGTAACCGCATTCATGAGCCATTTATGTTTGTGATTGTGGGCGAGGTAAAAGCCGGAAAAAGTAGTTTTATCAATGCCCTACTTGAGGCCAAGCGTGATGTCTGCAAGGTGGCGCCCTCTCCCTGTACTGATACCGTTCAACAGATATTATTTGGTGAACGGGAAGAAGTGGTGGTGGTTAATGAGCACCTTAAAAAAATCTTTACTCCAGAGCCTATTCTCCAAGAAATTGCCATTGTGGATACGCCGGGGACGAACACCATCGTAGCCCATCATCAGGAAATTACGGAACGATTTATTCCTGCTTCGGACCTGATCGTCTTTGTATTTGAATCAAAAAACCCATATCGCCAATCCGCTTGGGATTTTTTTGATTTCATCCATTCCGACTGGCGAAAGAAAATTATTTTCGTTTTACAGCAAAAAGACCTGATGAATGAGGCAGATTTGACGATCAACAAACAAGGGGTGGTGGATTATGCTGCCAAAAAAGGGATTGTGCAGCCTGTGGTTTTTACGGCCTCGGCCAAGCAGGAGCAAGAAGGACTTGTGGAAGAGAGTGGGTTCGCCGAAATCCGGGCCTATATCCGCGAAAACATCACAGGTGGAAAAGCTCCTTATCTGAAACTGCGAAACAACATCAGCACGTCGCAAAATATAAACGATAAAATCGCAGCGGCACTTGCCGTTCGTGTTCAACAGTACGAAGCCGATGTGGTCTTTCGTGCAGATATCAGGGAAACACTGGAGAGCCAATCGCGAAAATCCATTAAGCAGGTGGCGGTGCTATCAGAAAACCTATTGGCTGGATACGACCAAATTACGCGCCGGGTAGAACACACATTGGAAGAAGGGCTGTCCTTTTTTACACTCCTCAAACGCTCTGTCTCTTCGATCTTTGATTCAGGTGCATCGCCTCAGGCATGGATCAAACAACTGAGCCACCACTTTGAACAAGACCTGCAATCTGAAATGCGCCGGAAATTAGAAGAAGGAGTGGGGGATATCGCGGACCAGATTCAGACGATGGCTCGCCTAGTAGATATGAAAATCAAAAACAGCCAAACCATTCTAAAAAATAATCACGAGATTTTTAGCGACATCGCCGAACGAAGGAGTACCGTATTGGCAGACCTACAGAGTACGTTTACCACCTTCTTAAGCCGCTCCGAGAACTTCCGTGCCGATGGCCTCGGGGACCAGAATGCCTCGTTTTCTCCCAATATCGCAACTGGAAGTGGATTGGCCATCATTGGGGTGATTCTGGCAACTGTAACACAAGGAGCCATTCTGGACATTACGGGCGGGTTGCTCACCACGATGGGCTTGCTTTTTGCAGGGGTAACAGTGGGGCTTAAACGGAGGCGTATCATGGACGAGTTTCGGGAGGAGGTGGCAAAGGGCCGCACCCAATTAGAAAAAGAGGTACATCAACGCCTCAATTCATATATCAATACTCTCAAAGACCGTATTGATGCAAATTTTGATGAGTTTGATGCGCTCCTTGAACTGGAGGGGCGTTCTCTTGCACTATATACGACCCGCCAAAAAGATATTAGGAAGCGTTTGGACGACTTGGATAAGGCATTCTGAGCGTGTACCCCATGGAATCAATGGATTAATTGAGCCAGAGTTCTTTGGCCAGGATATACCCTGCCATGACCACCAAAAACCAGCCAAATCCTTTTTTGAGGGATGCCGGAGCCACGTATTTGGACAGGTAGCTTCCCGCGAAAATACCAATAGTGGCAAATAGCGTGAAGTTGAGCAGTAATTTCCAGTCAATGGTGGGCATGTTCATCACATCTCCTAAAAATCCAAATAGCGATTTTACGGCTATGATGAGCAAAGACGTTCCAACTGCTTTTTTGATGGGTAAATTGGCCAATAATACCAAAGCTGGGATAATCAGAAAACCCCCACCAGCCCCTACCAAACCCGTGACTGCCCCTACTACTAAGCCCTCTAACATGATCATCGGGTAATTAAAGGCGAGGCTTCCCGTCTGCTCTACGGAAGAAGTGCGGCTATAAATCATGGAGGTGGCGGCACCCAGCATAATCACTGCAAAAAGAACCATTAGCCCGATTTCGCGGGTCAGTACAAAACCCTGAATGTTGAACAAAACATCAGGAATGGCGGGCACCACAAACTTTCGGACCAGAAAAACAGCCAAAAAAGAAGGTAGCGCAAAAACCGCGGCTGTTCTAAAGTCAATGAGATCCTTTCTGGCATAATTCGCTGCGCCAACCAACGACGTGCTACCCACAATAAACAGCGAATAAGCTGTCGAAATGACCGGATTGATTCCCATGACATACACCAAAACGGGAACGGTCAGAATGGAGCCGCCCCCACCAATAAGCCCTAAAGATAGGCCAATCAGCAAAGCCAATAAGTCGCCGGTAAGATATTGAACCATTGTTTAACCCCAACATATAAGAATAAGAAAAGTAAAATCATGTAATGACTTGTAGTAACAAGATAAATAAATATTACCGCCCTCCGCAAGTGAAAATGATGCAGATGTCATGAGTGAGGCTCCTCTGCTGACGCTCGAATTTCCACCAAAAAAGCCTCCTATCCTAAACAGGAATGGAGGCCATGTAAACCCAGTTTGTCACAAATCAGATGTCGAAAACCGGTCCTAAGCCCAAGCCTAAAACAGCTTTATTGATAAGAACCTGATTACGATGTAGCAGTTCGCGATCGCGCTGCGCCGTAAACCGTGCCACCCATTGCCGTGCTTTGGGTTTCCATAGGGTACTTTCCACATAAAGTGGTGCATAGCGCTTCAGGGTTTTGTGCAGGTCTTTTTTCTGGGATTCGGATACTTTGGAAAGCAAGTATGCGGCGTAAGCCACGCCAGAATTGTGGTGGATGCTGTCGTCTCGAATTAGGCGTGTCGCCATATCCCCTAAAATGGTTTGATGTGCGGCAGCGGATATTTCTTTGAAGGCATAAATGGCTGCCCCTTCAAAACAGACTTGGAAAGCCAATACACGGTTTTCAAGCCCTTTTTCTTCCCGGAAAATATCGCCCATTTCAGCCAGATAAGGGTTATGGGCCTCTACGGGATCCAGCATATGAGCTAATTTGGTCCATGCCTCACAATGCCGGGCTTCGTCACTTACCATAGTGGAATAATACATGCGGGCTTCAAACTCGGTCACATCCACAAGTAAGTTGGAGGCCGCTTCTACGGCAATGATGTCGGCCTGAAGTTGTTGCGCCACCACACTGGCCCAAACGATCCGCCACCGTTCGCTTTCAACACGGGGTACGGGATCCGCGTTTTCCCAAGGCAAGTCTTTGATACTCCATTCACCCTTTTTTGCGGCATGATAGAATTGTTCTAACCTTCCGAGGGGGTCGGAGCGGCGTTGTTGTTCGGTTTTGCGGCGCGTAAGGATTTCCGGCATTGCAGTTCCGTTCATAATAAGTATTCCATTTAGGGGAAAATAAAGGTTGTGTAAGTATGGAGAGGAAACAACCTCAGACAAGCAATATAAGGAAAAGTAGAAAAGAATGGATCAAGAATGTGACCAACTAAAATAAAAATTGAAGCCTTGATGGTGATGGGTTGATGAAGAGAAACATGGGGTCTATAAAGTTCGTACCACACCAATTTATAGCCTCCGATAGCCTTTAGGGTGCATATAAGCCTTAGTGGTCTTAGGGTCTTGGAAAAGCGGCCAAACTGGTTTTTTGGCCTTTAGAAAGGCTTGTCTGGATTATGTCTGGTGAAATCGGGGCAGTTATGCAAGTGGAGCATATGGTGTTCCTCGCTTGAATGCTTTACTTTGTCGAGAAGTTAGGAAAAGCGCTATTCGCAAAATCTATGTACTGAAAAGCTATAGTATAAAAACAATAAAGGCGATGGTGTGAAGACGATAAATGAATTGGGCCTAAGCACCTTAAAATCCAATCTCCAGAAAATGGAAAAAGAACCATGACAAAAATTGTTAAATCAATTGCTTTTGTTTCGTTTTATCTTTATTTAAAATGATAGTTTATTAATTGTACATTAAGTTTTGATATTTAGATAATATTAAAATAAAAAATAATTCTTGAACTTGAGCATCACTAACCTATCTAATATTATAAAGTAATAATTTTAATAACTTAATTAAAAATAAATTTAAAAATGTCAATAAATATTAATGTTTTGCAACAATATGTGGCACAAGATGCCATAGATTTTGCACAATATACAGA
>DDTM01000004.1 GCA_002344075.1 Bacteroidetes bacterium UBA2364 | reverse complement strand
GGCCTTAATCGTATTCCACGATGGATCTGGGCCAAGTCATTGTAAATTGGCGTTATTGAACCGTGTTTTTTCACAAAATCCGAATACACAACGTCATGTCAAAAGTCCTGTACACCCTCAGCCGACCACAAAAGCTCTATGTGGTTTGTGCCTCCGTTTTTCTTACGGCTCTTATTGTGGCAGAAGCCACAGCCGGCAAGTTTTTTACTGCCTTTCATTTACCCGTTAGCATCCAGATTTTGGGCCAGACCTTTGATCGGGTTACGATGACAGCTGGTGTGTTGGCCTTTCCAATCACCTTTATCATGACCGACATCATCAATGAATATTTTGGACGGAAAGGCATTCGCTTTGTGACCATGGTGGGGATGGGGATGATTGTATTTGAGTTTATCCTGATTTCCCTTGCCATTCAGATGCCCACCGATCCGATCTCGCCGGCTAAAGCGGATCAGTTTAATGCCGTATTTGGCATGGCTGGACGGGTGATTTTGGGGAGTTTGACCGCATACCTGGTTGGACAATTGGTGGATATTAGCCTCTTTTTCTGGTTGCGGAAACTCACGGATGGAAAACACTTGTGGCTACGGGCAACGGGTTCCACATTTGGCTCGCAATTCTTGGATACTTTTTTAGTGCTGACCATTGCCTTCAGCGGACAACCCGGATTCACGTTCCAAACCATATTGGCCATCACCTTGTTCAATTATGGGTATAAGTTTGTTATTGCCATTCTGATTACACCCATTATTTATGCCGTGCATTGGGCCATAGACCAATACTTAGGACGCGAGTTGGCACAAGACTTGGTTGAACAAGCCGAGCACGAGGGCGTTTCATGATGATTTTGGGGTCAAACAAACATATGAACCGTTTCAAGGCGTATTTTGTGGTATATTCATCGCATCTTTTTCTTACTCCACGCTTTATGAAACGCCTTATTCTTTTTTGTGCTGCGCTTTGTGCTTTTGGTTCGCCTATTCATGCACAACCGTTTACTTACCAGTTCATTAATCACCAAATGCCCATTATTCAAAATGGCACGCTTGCAACAGGCGACATGAACAATGATGGCCGTATGGATTATGTTACGACTGGCTTTTGGTCAAATATACCCGATGGGACGATTTTCCGAAATCAAGGTGTCCAGGTTACCGTAGATCTTTCCGGAGTTACCATTACCCAGTTGTTACAAGACCTTCGGCCTGGTTCCGACATGCCTAAAATGGTATTTGGGACAATCGCACTTGGTGATGTGGATAACGATGGAGATTTGGACTTTGCGGCGTCTGGGGCAACCAATACACAAGCACCTTATACCACAACAGCCGGCATTTTTACCAATTTACTGACCTCCGGCATTCGCAAGCTGGGTACTTATATAGACCCTCTTTATAGTGGTGACCTTGCCTTTGGCGATTTTGATAATGACGGTAGGTTGGATTTGGCACAATGTGGTGCATCGGCAGAAGGGGTATATAGCACCAAAATCTTCCGGAACGACTGGCCCACGTTTCCGACCGGAGCCCCTACCTTTAAAGACATTGGTGCAGGTTTGATAGGCGTCGCATTTTGTGATGTGGCATGGAACGATATTGATAACGACGGCGATCTGGATCTTACGGTTTCTGGTGCAACCACTACATCGTCCCATACCCGCGTCTATCGAAATACCGATGGTCGGTTTACGGATATGGGGTTCAATCTCGTACCCCTTGTGTTTAGTTCTTTAGATTGGGGTGATTTCGATCATGATGGCGATGATGACTTGGTGATTTCGGGCGGTAAATACGGCCCAGGCTTGCTTACAGGCGTTACGAAGCTATACCGAAATGATGCAGGTTCCCTAACCGAAATGGCCGTGAACTTTCCAGGCGCATTCTCAGGTAAAACCGCTTGGACGGATTTTGACAACGACGGCGATTTGGACGTTTTGTTGATTGGTGGCGACACTGCCATCACAAATCCACGTGCCCGTGTGATGCAGAACCTTGGTGGTGGAAACTTCCGTCCGGCAGTAAACCTGATTGGTGCCATGCTTGCCGCTGTGGGCATTGGGGATATTGATGGAGATGCAGACTCGGATGTGATGATCCAAGGTTATAATGGTGTAACAGGAGCTGCCTCCTATTTTCGTAATGATACGCCTAACCTAAACCTACTCCCGACGGCCCCTAAAAACTTAAAAACGGAGGTAAGCGGCAATACCGTTACGCTCTCTTGGGATGCTTCGTTAGACTTGCTTACGCCCGAAAAAGGACTGATGTATAATGCGCGTATTGGTACAACCACAGGTGGGCAGCAAATCCTTTCGGCCATGGCCAACCTGACTACGGGCCTTCGACGCCTGACGGCTCATGGAAACGCAGGCCATCGTCGAAGCCTGACGATAAGAGGTCTAAAAAATGGCATATATTATTGGAGTGTACAGGCCATGGATAGTGGATTCGCTGGTTCTGCTTTTGCTGAAGAAACCACTTTCTCTATCACTGGAGCGCAAAATGAAGGCTCGGTTGAGGTACAAGAAGAAACTTTACCCACCGAAATTTTCCAGATTACCTCTTCTTATCCCAATCCGTTTGATAACCACACCACCCTTGAATTGACGGTTCCGGCACCAGGAAAACTACAAGTTCGGGTCCTGGATCTATTGGGTAAACAAGTACGCTTATTGACGGATACCACCGTTGCCAGTGGAAAACTCCAACTTGGCTGGGACGCCGCCGATGCAACAGGCCGGCGTCTGCCAGCAGGGATGTATTTGGTAGAAGCCCGCTATGGCGATCAGCAAACGGTGCAGAAAGTAATGGTACGGTGAAAAGGGAATCCGAAGCCATTATTTGTGTTTTTTACGCTACCATCCATCTATTGAAAATATTCGCTTGCCGTAAAGCGGCTTATGAACCTTAAGTTGTACAAAGTGTTTAGGTCACGGAAAAATCCTTCAGACAAATGAAATACAGCCACTCCAACTTAAGATTGAGGTGGCTGTAATGGTTTTGTGACTCTGATTGGGTTCAACGACCAAAACGAATACGGATTCCGCCAGATGTTTCAAACCCACGCCCTGAAGTTGCTACGCCAATATCCCAATTTCCATAAAGGCGCTTGAGCAAGGGTGCTTCCGACTGAAGTATTTTACCCCAACTCCATTCCAATCCGGCGCCCACCCCAACTGCGCTGTCATCTCCGATATAAGCTTTCGCATAGACATAGGAGTCTGATCGTTTGTGGTTTCCCAGACGATACCAGCCAGCAGCTGTGACATCGGTTCCCCACCAGCCTGAACCAAGAGTGGCATGTACCGATACATTGCGGTTGATATCGTAGATAGCCGAAAGGCCGTAGGAGTCCAAGCCAACCCCCAGCCTTTTTCCATCTGCAACGGGGGCACTATCACCACCACGTTGGGCAATAGCAAATGAAGGGAGGAGCAACAGGGCTAAGAATAACTTTTTCATGACGCGTCAAGTTTTAGTGTGATAAAAATAATCTAACCATAAACTTGATCTGGTGCAAGGTTAGATTTTTCCTTTGAAGAAAATTTGTTCTTTGATACTAAGTGGTGAATCACCTCCGAGTTCTTAAGGCATGAAATGTAAAATATAAAGCATTAA
>DDTM01000058.1:86590-86755 GCA_002344075.1 Bacteroidetes bacterium UBA2364 | reverse complement strand
AAGGATAGCAAGAAATCCTACAATGATTTTCTTCATTAAATTCTCAATTTCTGTGCTTGTTCAGCGGTTAAAGCTTGTTTTAAATCCGTTCTCCATCTTGCTATTGCATTTTGGATAACTTCTTTTTTTCTACCTTGCTTATAAGCGTCTTCGTGTCCGTTTGCT
>DDTM01000058.1:0-86437 GCA_002344075.1 Bacteroidetes bacterium UBA2364 | reverse complement strand
TTTTGAGCTTTGAGTTAAACAACGATACAAAGTTACTATCTTTGTCAAATAAACAATTATAGTCAATAAATATCGTAATAGTATAAAAATACAGACTAATGGAAAATAAACGCAAAAACAAGGATTTCAATCCCAATGATTGTCCCGTAACTCACTGTTTGAACAAAATTGGGGGAAAATGGAAACCTGTCATTATTCATTTGATACGAAAAGATTGCAACCGATTCTCAATGTTGCAAAAGGCAATTCCTGAAATCAGCAAGCAAATGTTGGTTAATCAACTTCGTGAAATGGAAGATGATAGTATTCTGGAAAGGATTATTTATGCTGAAATTCCACCAAGAGTAGAATATAAAATCACAGGTTATGGGCAGACACTTTTACCGATTATTGATAGTATGTCGGAATGGGGCTTGAAGGATCTAAAGAAGTCGTCAAAGTAATTTCTTTCGGTTTTGACGGTTGCTCGTAGCACTACTACTAACACTCAAGTAGCCAAAGCACCTGAATGCCTTAACAGTCGCCGAGATTTCTTCGCGATCACGGCGACTGTTATCAATGCTACGGTGGCTCCCATGACAACAGAAGGCACAGCACCCATTAGTTTAGCTGCCAAACCGGACTCAAAAGCACCTAATTCGTTTGACGCTTTAATAAATATTCCATTGACCGCAGAGACCCTACCTCGCATTTCGGGCGGTGTAAGCGTTTGCATTAGGGTTTCACGAATCACCACACTTACACTATCGAACGCACCCGTTAGGAATAATGCCAAGCACGACAGGAAAAAATGCTCGGAGAGTGCAAAAACCAACGTAGCAATTCCAAATGCAAAAACAGCCCACAAAAGATTTCGCCATGGCTGGCTCATGGGAGAAAAAAATGTAAGTAAAATGGTCGTAAGAATGGCTCCAAGTGCAGCCGCACTCCTTAAAATACCCAAGCCATCGGCACCAATCATCAAGACTTCCGTTGCGAAAACAGGCAAAATAGCCACGACACCGCCAAATAAAACGGCCACCATATCGAGTGTGATTGAGTATAAAATGGTCGGATTTTGCCATACAAACTGAATGCCTTCCCGCAAACTTTCGCGAACAGAAGGTCTTTCTATGACGGTTGGTTGTGCGTAGGGAGCGGCATTCAATCCGATCAAGACACCACCCAGCACCAAGAGTACGAGTATGATTCCTAATGCCCAGGAAAGTCCTGCTAAAGCATACACAAAACCACCAATTAGCGGGCCTAAAATGGCACCCGTTTGCCACGAGGCACTCGTCCAAGCACTCGAATTCCCATATTGTGTCGGCGGAATTAAGAGGGGAATCCAAGAATGCAAGGCAGGTCCTGTAATTGCCCGGGTTAACCCATTCATAAAGTTGACACCATATACCCACCAAATTTTTTCCTGTAGGGTAAAAGTAACAGGAACGTCTTCAAAAACCAACCAAAGCCAAACCGCCGACACAATCATAAGGCCATGTCCCGTCAACCATAAAGTGCGTTTGTTATAACGATCTGCCCAATGCCCACCAATTAAGGACAATGCCATATAAGGAAGCGCTTCTGCAAGTCCCATCCAACCCAGTACTAACGGGTCACGAGTACGATTATACAATTCGTACCCCAAGACCACATCTTGCATCAACAGAGCGAGGGTTACCAATAGAGAGGTAAGTGCGATACGTCTAAAACCTGGGTTCTTTAGGGCAACTAATGCGTCATGTGACATCTATTTCTCTTTAAAAATACGTGTCTCCGGCTTAAGGTTGCCGTTTGCCCACCCCCGATACATGCCTTCGGAATTAAATGGCATGGCAATTTGCCCTTTACGGTCCATCACGATGACGCCTCCATCCCCTCCCAATTGTCCTACTTTGTCTATCACCGTTTGTGCAGCAACTTCCGTTTTTAGCCCCTTGTATTCAATTAAAGCAGCAATATCGTGTGCAACAACCGAACGGATAAAAAACTCTCCCCATCCGGTCGCAGATATCGCAGCCGATGCATTATTCGCATAGGTTCCGGCGCCGATAATGGGGGCATCTCCCACCCGTCCCCATTTTTTATTGGTCATACCACCAGTAGACGTAGCCGCAGCAAGATTACCATTACGATCCAATGCAACCGCACCTACCGTTCCGTAATTAAGCTTACGCATTTCACCCTGATTCATACCTGATGCGTTTTCTTTCCTTTTTGCTGCTTCGAGGGCACGTTGGCGCTCCGGGGTTACAAAATAAGACGGCGCAACCATCTCGATCCCCGCACTACGTGCAAATACTTCCGCACCATTCCCCGAAAGCATGACGTGCGGTGACTTCTCCATCACCGCACGCGCCAAATTTATAGGGTTTTTCACCTGTCGCAATCCTGTTACAGCTCCCGCACCCAGTGTCTTACCATCCATAATGGCAGCGTCTAACTCTGAATGACCCTCCGAGGTCAAGACGGCTCCTTTCCCAGCATTAAAATAAGGTGAATCTTCCAAAATATTCACCGCAGCAACAACAGCATCCATACTGGTTCCACCTTTTGTCAAGATGGCTTGTCCAGCCTTAAGTGCTCGCTCCAAGTCATTACGGATTGCAGCCTCCCGCTCAGGAGAAAGTTGCGCCTTAGAAATAACACCAGCCCCGCCATGAATGGCAATGGCAAAAGTCGTATTGGTGTCGGACTTCCCAGAAACCGTAACACTTGGAGCAGAACAACCCGCCAAAAGAAATACAAAAGCCAAAATCAAAGCAAGATTATACATGATCTTTATGATTTTAATCCAGAAAAACCTTTCCAAATTTCTACACAAAAATATTCACCAAACAAAAAAGGGGCATAAAGCCCCTTTTTACATTCAATTTGTTTCAACCATTAAAACGTCCAAATAAAACCGTTGTGTTGTGTCCACCAAAACCAAAGACATTGCTAGCTGCGACATTCACAGGGCGCTCCTGAGGTGTATTAAACGTATAATTTAAGTCACATTCAGGTTCTGCTTCCACAAAATTGATCGTAGGCGGAATGACGTTGTTTTGGATTGCCAGAATCGCTGCAATAGCTTCTGCTGCACCAGCCGCACCAAGTAAGTGTCCCGTCATGGACTTAGTAGAAGATACATTCATTTTATAGGCATGATCGCCAAAAACCTGTTTAATGGCTTTTGTTTCGGCCAGATCTCCTAAAGGGGTTGAAGTGCCATGCATGTTGAGGTAATCTACCTGATCCAGATTTAGGCCTGCATCACGAAGCGCCATTTTCATAGAAAGTGCAGCACCCCGTCCGTTAGGATCTGGCGCCGTCATATGATAAGCATCAGCACTCATTCCTATACCCAAGATTTCAGCGTATATTTTGGCTCCCCTTGCCTTTGCATGTTCCAATTCCTCTAAAATCAAAATTCCAGCCCCTTCACCCAACACAAATCCATCCCGACGTTTATCAAACGGGCGGCTCGCCGTCTCTGCTTCGTCGTTATTGGTAGAGAGCGCCTTGGCAGCATTAAACCCACCAACACCAGTTCGTGTGACGGCAGCTTCTGCGCCTCCGGTCACCATTATGTCCGCCATGTCCCGTTGAATGGCATTCATCGCATCCATAATGTTATGATTAGCCGTAGAACAAGCGGAAACAGCGGCATAATTAGGGCCTCTAAAGCCAAAACGGATTGAAATTAGTCCGGCACAGATATCCGCAATCATCATTGGAATAAAGAAAGGAGAAATCCGTCGTGGGCCGTCTTTTTCCATCGTTACGACCTGGTCCTCGAATGTCTGTAAACCACCAATTCCACTTCCTACAATCACACCGATACGGTCTTTTTCTTCTTCGGTCAGTTCCGCTGGTACAATGCCCGCATCGGCCAAAGCCATCACCGAAGCACTGATACCATATTGGGAATATTTGTCAAGACGCCGTGCTTCTTTCCGGTCTAAGTACATCGAGGGATCGAACCCCTTGAGTTCACAGGCAAATTTTGTTTCAAACAGGGTGGTATCAAAGTAGGTTATAGGGGCCGCACCGCTTTTACCTTGCATCATACCTTGCCAAAATTGTTCTACAGACAGCCCAATGGGGGTTAAAGCACCCATTCCAGTCACCACAACTCTGCGCGTAGCCATAAATAATTCAGTTTGGAGTTAAACGGATATCTATGCCAAGGTCGCATGGGGAGGTCGCCGCCACATTTTTGGTTTACACCTTATACGACACATGGCTTTAGGGTCAAATTACGGTTTAGCCTCAACAGAATCAAATTCTTATGTGGAAATACAAGTGTTTTATGCGGTAATTCCCAAAAAGCCAAGCAGAGACAACCTGCGCTACATCCGCCACTACCCAATGAATGTTCTTTTTATGCCTCGCCTCCGGGAAACTGAAAATGGATTTCACCATCAAATTGATGACCTTCGGAGATTGGGCCATAAACAGATTCATATTTTTCAATATTCTCCTCAACCGCACTCAAAAATCGTTTGGCATGTTGGGGTGTCATTATGATCCGACTTTTCACCTTAGCCTTAGATACGCCTGGCATCATCCGAATAAAATCGAGAATAAACTCTTCAGGCGAGTGGGCAATCATAACAAGATTGGAATAAATGCCTTCAGCGGTTTGTTCATCCAATTCGATATTCAAGCCTTCATCATGATTTTGTTGTTCTTGCATTTGGTTTGTGTAACAAGTTTGTATAAAAAGATCAACCCCATCAATAGGGTTTGTTTTGTAAAGCGCCCGCAATAGATCGCTTCCGTTAATATATCAAATCCGTCTGCGTTTTCCCTACGAACAAGAACCCCTACTACATCTTTTTCCAGAATTCCAGAAAGTTGTTTCAATCGGTTGTATGGACAATAATGATAAAAGGGTGTCGTCAATCCTCCTTTAGTACCATAGAGGCCGTACTTTATCCGAGAAGGATTCTAGGATCTTGGTAGTTGTTTGTGAACGAGCAAACTACCTTTAGCCCATCCGAATTTATTGTCTATTTATTTGTTTTATATAAATTTAGAATACGCAAAGAATTTGTTTATCGTCTGTGATACACCTCCTCAAATGGGATTCTCATCCGATCTCCCCAAACGCCTCCTTCAGCTCGTATGCCACAAGAGATTATCATATTAACTTCAGCGCCAAATGGCAATTTTAGAATTTTTTTGACCTTTCTGCTATCGAAGCCTTCCATAGGACATGTGTCATAACCTTCGCTGGCCATAGCGAGCATAAATGTTTGTGCAGCAAGACCACATGTTTTATGTACCACTACTCTAATATCACTTTCAGAAACTTGATAAAAAATGGGACGGAAAAGACCAATTAAATGAACGATAATCTTCCTTAATAGTCCTATAATCCCGAATCCTTTTGTATATAGAAAAGGAATTATTCTTCCATAATATAAATGCCAACGTTTAACTCTTTTTTCTTGTTTTTCCTTTGGGCTATTCTTAAGTACATTTTGTGTTTCTAATGCAATCATCTGCTTTGTCCGGCTACGAAACAAATCTTGCCTGGTAACAAAAACAACCATTTGCGGAGCCGTGCTTGCAGCCGTTTGGTCTAAACACGCATGAGCAAGTTTTTCAAGTATTTCTTTGTCAGTTATATGAAAAAATTCCCAGAGTTGCATGTTGGAGCTATTCGGGGCAAGAACAGCCAATTCTAAACACATTTTCACCCTATCTGGCTCTAAAGGAACTTGCTGATAAAGCCTTACCGAGCGGCGGTAATGTACAATTTCTGAAAAAGTCATTTTATGGTTTAGTTCTTGGAGGTTTGCTAAAAAATCAGGATATTCAGACATTAATCAACTGATCAATTATCAAGCATAAAGGATAGGTTTTATCCTCGAAGTAAGTTTTTCAGGATAAACCATATATTTTCTTTACGCTCCCGAAGACGACGGGAATAATAGGGCAACCATTCGGTTCCATAGGGTACATAAACCCGCATATTATACACTTTACCAATTTGTTCCTGCGTTTCTGGCCGGATGCCATACAGCATTTGGAACTCAAAACGATCCTTCCCAATGTTGTGTTCGGCCACATACTTTTTGGTTTCATTGATCAAGTAATCATCGTGCGTAGCAATACCCGGATACCGTGCTTCATTGATTAATTGCGCCATGTATGCCAAATAGCGTTCCCGGATGTTTGGCATATCTTGGTAAGCTATCTGAGCAGGTTCTCGGTAAGCGCCTTTACACAAGCGTACACGGGCCTTCAAGTCGCACATTCTCGCCACATCTTCTTGCGTTCGGTGTAAATATGCCTGTAACACCACGCCCACGTGATCGGGGTATTTGGGATATACTTTCTCAAACAAGTCTAAAGTAGATTGTGTAATATCCGACCCTTCCATGTCTAATCGTACAAAAATATTTTGTTCTTTTGCAACAGTTAGTATTTTATGCAGGTTATCTAAGCAAAATTCCCGATCTATTTTTTGCCCAATCATGGATAATTTCATCGAGATATTACAATCTATGCCGGGTGTTTGACCTATCTGTTGTAGGAGTTGCAAATAGACCTCGGTAAAACGAGCAGCAACCTTACGGTCGCTTACATATTCACCGAGCAAATCCAAGGTAGCATGTAAGCCTTTTTGGTTTAATGAACGGACCTGCGGAAGTGCCGCATCCAAGGTTTCGCCAGCCACAAAACGGGAAGCGAGAAAAAAAGGAAGTTTCATGGGTCTATGTTTGTTATAGGGGTATGCTTATGTGAAGTTAGGGTATTTTGAAAGCAAGCACCTAAAAATCCATAAATCGTTCCCCTTTTTTGTCTTTTTGATGTCTTGATTGTTAAAATACGTCATGAAGACGGGTTTGATGATTTGGGGCGTATCCTTCTGGCGAAGACAAATTGTTCTTTTTGTCGTTCCGAGAAAAGGGACGTTCCCGGTATTAGACTATTCTTTCTTACAAATCCAGAAGCATGGATAAACATACCCTCCCCTTCGTACAGTGCAACATGGGTAATGCGTCCTTCTGGATTGTTGCTAAAGAAGAGCCAATCGCCTCGTTCCAACATCCCGATTTCCGGCGGAATCGCTGCCCCAAATCGTGCTTGCATGTAAGAATCTCGTGGTAAAGGCAAGCCGCTAAGCAAAGCCGCCGTATGAGTTAAGCCAGAGCAATCCACCCCATAAACACTTCTTCCTCCCCACAGGTAAGGAACATCCAAAAGTTTTTCGGCTTGTTGTATGACACTTTCAACAAAGTACATGGGGTTAGAGGCCATTTTGGGTTCTTGGTTCGGTATAAACCGTCGCCCATCTGGTAGAAACCAATCGTTCCCCTCTTGCACCAGGACCCCCGCCATCGGAACACGCACCTCACGGCCTTCAGCGGTGCCATCCACAAATCGGTTTTGAATGCGGTTATTGGTTGTGATGGGCCATTTTTCAGGAGCCGGTAAAACCATTAGCACACTTACAAAACCCTTATAACGATCGGTGTGGGTTTCCACCTCCAGCCACATCGAATCGCGCACTGCCAAGACACGGGCGGTTTCACCCAGCAGCATTTGATTGACCATTTCCGCGTGATCGCCGCCGAACTGACGAATCGGAACAAAAGCGGTTCTGGCGACTACGATTTGGTTTAAGCGAAACATACCCTCTTGCCCTAATACTGTAACAATTCGTTAATGGCATTTCGAAGACGCGCTTTGGCAGCATACACCTCTTGTTCAATTTGGGTGGAAAATGCAATTGGGAAGTTTGCACCAGCCACCCGTTTAGGCGGGGCATCTAAATGGGCGAAAGCAACCTCGATGACGGCAGCAGTCACTTCTGCACCAAATCCGCCAGCACCTTGGGCCTCGTGCAAAACCAACAACCGATTGGTTTTTTGGATGGAATGTAAAACCGTTTCCCGATCCCAAGGAACAAGGGTTCTAAGGTCTATGATTTCTAATTTCACCCCTTGTTTTTGCCAATACTCCCACTCCTCCATGCCCCAACGTACACCCAGTCCCCAAGTAACCAGCGTAATGGCATCCCCAGAATACACTATACGTGCTTTGCCAATTGGTGTATAATATTCGCCTTCTGGGAGCATTCCTTTTTGATTTCGATACAAAAACTTATGCTCAAAAACCAATACCGGGTTGGGTTCTTCGATGGCCGCCATTAACAAGCCTTTTGCCTCTGCGGGCGATGCCGGAACCACAACTTTTAGGCCGGGGGCATGACAAAACCACGCTTCAGGTGATTGGCTATGAAATGGGCCAGCACCGATATACCCGCCAAATGGGGCACGAATAGTCACATTTACAGGTGCTCCCCAGCGATAATGGGTGGTTGCGAGGTTATTTACAATCTGATTAAAACCACATGTAATAAAATCTGCATACTGTAGCTCGACCACAGGTTTAAAACCCTCTAACGCTAACCCCAGAGCGGCCCCGACCACGCCACTTTCCATAATAGGCGTATTACGGATCCGTTCTGCCCCAAAAGCCTCCAGAAACCCATCTGTCACCTTGAAGACACCACCATACGCTGCAATGTCTTGTCCCATCAAAAGTACTTTTTCATCCTTCTGCATGGCAAGTCGTAGTGCATCTGTTACACCATCAATAAAGCGCTTTTCGGGTGCATTGGGCATCAGGACAGGTTCTTCTCGCACGAGTGCCGGCGCATACACATCAGCCAATTCTTTATCTAAAGTACTTGTAACTTCTGGTTGGCTTAAGGCAAATTGAACAGCGGTTTCAATTTCGGCAATCAGTTCTTGGTCAATTGATTCTATATCGTTTTCCGAAACGCCTTTAATACCCAAAATCCACGTTTTGAAGCGTTGAATGGGGTCTTTACCGGCCCATTCTTCAAACAAGTGGGCTGGTACATATTTCACCCCTGAAGCTTCTTCGTGGCCCCGCATCCGAAAGGTTTTCATTTCCAATAGAGTGGGTCCGTTGCCCTCTCGTGCTTCTTTTGCTGCTTTCTGCACGGCCCTGATAACCGCCAGCAGGTCATTTCCATCCACCGCAAGGCCAGGCATTCCATAACCAGCGGCAGCATCGGCCAAGTTTTCTACGGGAATAACGTCTTTGGTGGGTGTAGAAAGACCGTAGCCATTGTTTTCGATCACAAAAATAACGGGCAATTTCCAAGCAGCGGCCAAGCTTAGGGCTTCGTGAAAGTCACCTTCACGAGTAGCTCCTTCGCCTACAAAAGCCAATGCCACCTTATGTGATTTCTCCAATTGGGAGGCCAAGCCAAAACCACACGCAACGGGCAACATCGCTGCCAAGTGCGAGATCATGCCCACTATCCGATGATCCATTTTCCCAAAGTGAAAGGTCCGGTCACGTCCTTTTGTGAAGCCACCTTCCTTACCCATCAATTGGGAAAACAAGGGTTTAAGAGCAATGCCGCGTGTCGTGAAAACACCTAAGTTACGGTGCATGGGGAGGATAATATCCTCATCCTCCAAGGCGATAGTACAACCGACCGCAATGGCTTCCTGACCATATCCGCTAAACCACTTGGCTAAACGGCCCTGACGGATCAGGCGAAGCATTTTCTCTTCGATGAGGCGTGGGGTGACCAATTGACGGTACATCATAAGTGCCGAGGTTTTACGAATGTCTTTCGGCAAGTGCTTATAAGGATCTCTTATCATAGGTTACAGGGGACAGACAAATAAACCGGAAGATACCAAAAGCCCTTCCGGTTGTGTTGTAGAGAAGATGAAGAGCAAATGTGCTATCGTAGAAGGATTATTTTTTGTACCTCAGAAAATGTCTCACCTGCTATGCGGCAAAAGTAAACACCGTTTGGCAAATGGATTCCGTCTAATGTAAAAGTACGCCATTCGCCAGCGGCCAACACACCATCAAACACTTCACCTACTTTACGCCCCAAAAGATCGTGAATGGCTATCCTGACACCTTGCGGTTTGGCCACCCGCAGCCGCAGCGTTGCCTCACCAGCAAATGGATTCGGCCAAATTCCTTCTATTTCGTGTGTGATGGGTAAAACAGGCTTTTCAGATTCTACGGGTGTACTAAACAAAACCATAAACCGCTCCTTTGTGCAATGCTGATCCCCTTCTCCGGAAGTCATACAAACTTCCGAATCGAGGGAGGTCTGGTCAGCAACCAAGACATCATCCACAAACCAGCCCGTTCCATTGGTTACCGCATCACTGGCAAACCTAAAGCGCACCAAAACCGATTGATTGACAAAAGCGCTCAGGTCTGCAATGCTATTGATATACTTTTGAGAAGAACCCGTAAACGCTTTACGCGAGGTTAATGGCGTGGAAAAGGTCGAGGAAATTCTACCATTATACGCATTCATAATCCACTTTGTCTCCAAATCCTGCCAAGTACTTCCCGCATCCGTTGATATTTCTACCACACCACCATCACTAAAGAATTCGGTATTATAAAAATGCCAAAAACTAAGTACAGGTGTTCCGGCTTGCAATGATACGGCTTTTGCAAGCGTCAAGGTTAGGTCCGAGGGCAGGCCTTGGTTTTGTACAAACGCACTCGTTTTTCCCTGATGAGGCTGCATCATACTGGAGGTCCATGCAAAATTTTGAGCATCTTTCGGAGCTACCCATTGACTTAGCCCCTGTTCAAAATCGTCGCTAAAGTATTTTTTACCCGTCAGGTGAGACAATCTAACGATAAAGGTACAGGTTTTAAACCCAAAAGCAGGTAAATTCCCAATGGAAAAGACCAGACTACTATTATTTAGATTCACTGGACAGGTTGCACTATTCGGTTGATAAACCATCCCAGCAGGTAATTGTGCTGTTACGGATACATCGGTTTTGTCGAAGGCACTGTTGTTATTGATCTCCACCCGAAGCGTTGCATCCGACTCCATTGTTAGCTGAGGGAGATCGGATTCAAGGCCAATACTCAACCCTTTTGCTGGTAAGGTATAACCCCGTAGTGTGATGATCTGATACACCTGTTCCACTTGTCCGGTGGGCGCACCCAACTGTCGAAGCGTCTGATAAAACGCATTAAAATAGTCATTTTGATTGGATTCAGCATTCGTCATACCGACCGCTGAAAGCGCCGCCCGATCGGTCATGGTTCTACCTAATATAGGCCAGATTTCCATTAAAGTGGATGCCAAAATTTGCCCATTTCGTTCGCGAAGCGATCCACCCGACGTTACAATTCCATCCGGAAATTTATTGGGGTATTTGGTGGTACGCCCCCCCCAGAACGGATTGTGCCCATCCCACCGAAAAACGTAATGATAGGGAGCATCGGTAGAGTTCCACTGCTGAACGGTCCAGAGGTAAGATTGTGCCCAATAATCCGCAAAACCTTCGGCAAGCCCGTCGTTTGTAGCATTGGAGATACTGCCCAAGGTCATCCGATCGTGTAAGGCATGTGCGGCTTCATGCCAAATCACGCCAGCATCCTCAGCATCATCAACCCCGCCTTCACCAAAAACAAGATATCCGGTTGAAGGGTCGTACTGTGAATTGTCCGCACCATTGAGGGCACTGGGGTCGAACCATTGCGCAGTTGTATTTTGGGTATGCCTGTTTGGGATAGAAAAGCCCAAGGTTTCGGCCACATAACGCAGGTTTAGGTCTATATGGTAATACGCATTGACAGCCTCGAACAAATCATTTGAGCGAGTGGCAGAAAAATCAGTACCAATTTGTTCAAACAAGCCTTTAAAAGGAGCGCCTGTATCGGCAATCCATGCATATTTACCCCGTAGATAAAATTGTCCATTTTCCTGAGAAAGATCTTTTAAAACCACCTCTTTGAGCTGTGCACTTAACTCCGGAGAATCCGCATCGCTATTATCAAGGAGACCCGTAGCGCCATATTCTTTCTTGGCCGAGGTCAATGGATCCGGATCAAAAATCTTCCCAACGCCTTCGGCAATTGTGTTTTTCTGGCCGGGAAAAAAAGAGGCTGAAGACAACGGTTCAAAAGGGGTGAGAAATTCTGTTTTACTTGGATTTTCTTCTAAAATTGGTTCATGCGTATGTTTACATTTTATGGCAAGTGATTCTTTACGAATTACGCTTCCAGAATGTGTATCCAACCAAACAGCCCAGTAATGTTGGTGCTCGGGATGATACACTTCTACCCGACGCGCTTCCACCCATTGCCCTGCTTCATTCTGTGTCCAAACGGATGTAGGACGATCCGGAAAACCCGATATCACCTCGGTTTCATCCCGAAAAATCGCTCTTCGGGCCAATGCTTCTTCCCGAAACAGTTTTTTTGTGGATCTTGTTGCGGTGTTGTCTATACCCTGCATCGGATGAAATGATGAGGTGACAAAAATGACTTCTCCCGTGCGACCAATCGTAACCGCAACTTCACTCCTTTCAACCGGTAATCCTTGAAATACCTGCTGAAAACGCACCACCTTTCCAAAAGGTAGTTCAGTTCTGCCTACGTACCTAAGGGCATCTCCTGTCAATGTCCTTGTCCCAAACAAGCGCAAGGCATGATGCATCAGATATTCGCGAGCTTGCGTTTCCGGATCCCATGACTTTGTCTTGAAGTGTTCGGTATAAATGGCGCGTGGCAGTCCCGTGACGGTGTCATATCGCCCACTTCCGCTAAATTCTTTGGCATCTTGTGCCCAAAGTATCGTTGTGAGGCATATAAGGATTCCAATTAGGGAGGCAGTTATTTTCATTCTTAGATATACAATTTGTTTTACTTAATAATAATACCCAAACAAAATCATCATCTCGTCATCGGCGGTCAGACCAAAAGAAACGGCTTGGTTCGTATTATTGTTGTACGTGGCTTCCAACCTTAATTTCGTACCCGCTTCTAAAATCAACGGATCATTGAAGGACAAGATAGGCGGGTGCTCCCAATCGTCGGCGTAATAAATCATCTTTCCATTATTGGCGCCGCCTTCAACAAAAACCTTAAACTCCGACATCAATTGGTGCGCATGACTAAAAAGCATGGCGATACGGGTTTGCTTATTGAAGGTGAAACTTTTTTGTAAGGTCGTTTTTTGGTTAGGTGGCAAGAAGATATTGGTATTGTTTAAATCTAATATTCCTGCTTCATATTTTACTTGTGATTTATCTACGGTATGTAAGTTGGCATAGACCTCGCCTATAATCTTTTCCTTCGACCGGTTTACATAATGCGAATTGAGGTCGAAACCACTGTTTGCGGGCATTTTTAAAGCCACACCTTCTGGAAAAGTATAATTGAGTCTCGGCCATTGGGTCCCTCCAAAAAAGGTGTGGTATTGCATGGCAATGGCATTCTGCATTAAGAATCCACCATTTGCATCCCAAATATCCCGAACCAATCCCTCTTTGGGCATAACTGAAGCGGGCGTATTCGCTCTGAAATTATAAATGAGGAAATGATGACTACCCGAACGCATCTCAATTTCCACTCGTTTCACATAAACATCGGTCGGATTTCCTACCTGTTGATACACAAAAAACTCGCGATTAAAGTTGGGGGCAACCTCAAAAGGGCCCAATTTTAGTTGATAACCTTGTGTTGGTTTCTCTAAAGGCCGGAAAGCGGGCCTCTGATACCTCCGGGTGTCTTCCAAAACCTTTAAATCTACTACTTTACCATCTTTCGGTGCGCCAGCTACAATCCATTGCCGGATAAACTCCAATTCCCCATTGGTTAACGGATCCCCGCCGAGGGGCATCAAACTGCCATAATTGGGGTGGTCATTGTAAAAATGGTCTTCGTCAGGATAATTAATTTTCTCCCAAAAGAAACTTTTATAGACACTAGGTAAACCCTGTGTACCCACCATTTCTAATCCGTCTTTTTGAGCAGCGGCATTTTTAACGTTTTGGCTTACCGTTTCTGCATACCCCACGTCTTCCGTCAAGATCAAACCCGATTGTTCTGCAAAACTAGATCCAGCAACATGACAATTGGCACATTTAGGTGTTAAAATTCGGGTTTGTATAGACCTCCAACTAGAAGAATCATCAAATTCATCATTATTCTTTTGATCACAACCAATAATTGCAGATGCAAGCAACCAAAAAAGGTGAATGTTTTTTTTCATGATGTTGTTATCTTTATTAAGGTAGTACCATTTGGAGTGTCCCATAAATCAATACAGATAGAAGATGGTGTCGCACCTGAATGTGGGTAATGTATTTATATCCGTTAAGTTTTAAAACAGTCCACAATGAATCGGTTATACACCCTTGCTTTTCTTTTGATTCCCCTAACACTGATAATCTGGTTTTGGGTATCCAAATCCACATCCAATAGCGGACATCCAGACTGGCCCACCCGTCGTGAATTGCTGCGCCGCGAACGTGGTGGGCCTAAACCTGTCTTGGTATATGGTACCGGAAACCCGGCCGTTACAAGCCGATACAAACAAATGGTGGACACTATTGATGCCGATACCCCTTGGTTTGATTTTGAGATCAAAGCCGACACCGAAGTAAATTGGGACACTTTGACCAAACGCAGGGTGTATCTTGTCGGTACTCCGCATTCCAATAAATTGCTACAAAAAGTTTTACCACATACCCCGTTTAAATTTGAAGCAGGCCGATTTTTTATTCATGATGATGTTTTTCCCCATGCCGAAGACCGCTTGCATTTTTTATACCCAAATCCATATAATCCTAAAATTCCGGTTTATGTTATTACAGGAAACACGGATGAAGCCATACTTCAAGGAAAAACGATCGAAGTCCGTGGAGACTTTCAGGTGTTTCATGGCAATAAAGCATCCCTCTTCGGCATGTTCTCCCAAACTCCTGCAACTCGCTGGGAGATAGATCCCGCACTGATACGGCACCTATATTTTGAAGAAAAACCCACCTTAGAAACCACCCATTATCAATTTTTTGGGGCACAAGACCAACGAGATCCTGAACCCTTTAAAGCCCTTTCGGAAGAGCGCGAAACCGCCTATCAGCAGATTGAGGCGTTTACCGGTCCTATAAAGCCTCATCCCAAATTTCGGTATTACCTCTATAAAACGTTTGAAGACAAGGGATTGGCCACCAATGAGGTGAATTGTACCACACATGGCTTTGTCCGCCCCGAACGGATGGGCCGAACACCCGTAGAAGACCATCGTATTTCTTTTGAGGTTTTTTCGGTATCTGATGATTTTTTGATTTGCAATAACGGATTAATTGATGGCCGACAACTCATTCGTCATCAATTGGGCCAACCAAAGACGTTGGCGCTGGAGTTGGGGCTCGCCATGTATTTTTCGAAAAACTGGCATCGGTATGGATATGCGTATTGGTCTGCCCGCCTCGCCCAGTCCGGCTACCTCCCAACCATCTCAGAATTAGTAAACAATGAAGTATTGCTCACTGACTCCGACTTAATTTACCCGCCTGCAACCGGAGTGCTGGTGGCCTTCCTTTTGAAAGAATGGGGGCGTGAGGCATTCCTATCTCGGTATATAGATTGGCGTCCTACTCCGGCAGAAGAACGTGCATTAGCACCCAGATTCCTGGCCTTTGTCCAGCAACAAAACCCAGAATTTGACCGAATTACCCAAACCATCAAGTCTCAGTACGAAAAACCACGCCCATTTTTACAAGGCTTTAATTTTGGCCACGAAGGGTATGGCATCTATAATGGCTATATCTCGCGCCAAGCCACGGAATCCATTGCTGCATTGCGCCAGATTGGTTCAAATTCGATTGCCGTCATCCCTTACTCCTTCATGCGAGACCCAAAGAAACCTACCCCGTTCCGGTTTTCACGCAGTGCAGACGAGGAAAACGACGAGGCGGTGATTACCGTGGCCAGCCATGCCCGCGAATTAGGCATGTCGGTTTTATTGAAGCCACAAGTTTGGATTCCACGATCGTGGCCAGGTGAGGTTGAAATGCAGTCAGAAGCAGATTGGGATGCCTTTTTTGAGCACTACGAGCATTGGATCCGCCACTATGCTTTATTGGCCGAGATGTACCAAATTCCAGCATTGTGTGTGGCCACTGAATTTGGCAAGGCAACCAAGGGTCACGAACACCGCTGGATAGCCCTCTTTCGACAACTCAGAAGCCTTTATTCCGGAAAAATGACCGTAGCCGCAAATTGGGATGGTGGCTTTGACCACAAACCTTTTTGGGATGAATTGGATTTTATTGGGATCAATAATTACAAAACCTTATCCCAAAAATCAGATCCCAGTGATGCCGAACTTTTGGCTGGCGCAAGGGCCGAGAATCCTTTTTTCCAAAACATATCCGAGCGGTTTGGGAAAAAAATTGTATTTACAGAAGTCGGTTTTACGGCCACCGACACCCCTTGGATCCGTCCTTGGGAATACGCCGACGGCAAGAAGGTGAACCTAGAGCACCAACGCAGAAGCTATCAAGCGTTGCTTACCGCACTCCACAAACAACCTTGGCTTGGTGGGTATTTTTGGTGGAAATGGCCGTCTTTCTTGGACTATGGCGGACCAAACGACCCTGATTTTACGCCAAACGGTAAGCCTGCTGAAGACGTCGTCAAAGAATGGTTTGAGAAAAGAGCAGATTAAAGCAATGAGTTTGCAGACATCATAAACAAGTAAAACATAATAATAACGCCTAATATTTACTAATAATTCACAAATCTACTCTGATAATCTGGCATGAACCATGTTTGATCTTACCATTTTATGGCTTATCCATCCTTGTCTGCTGGAATGGGTGAAAAGCATTACATATTACGGCGATAGCGCCCTCCTACTTCAAAGAGAGCCTCTGAGACTTGACCAAGGCTACATACCTTAACTGTTTCCATTAGTTCAGCAAAGATATTTCCCCCCGAAAGAGCTACCTGTTTGAGTTCTGCCAACGCTTGGTCTGCACTCACTTGGTTTCGGTCGTGAAAGTGGTGTAGATTTTGAAGTTGTTGTTGTTTCTCGGCATCTGTGGATCTCATAAGCGGAACTACCAGCTCTTCAGATATTCCTTTTTTAGGTTTAAAGATATTTACACCGATAATAGGAAGTGTTCCAGCATGTTTTAGGTATTCATAGTACAAGCTTTCTTCCTGAATCTTACCACGTTGGTACATCGTTTCCATCGCACCCAGCACGCCGCCGCGATCCGAAATCCGTTCAAATTCTTGCAAAACGGCTTCCTCCACCAAGTCCGTGAGTTCTTCTACGATAAAGGAACCTTGTAAGGGATTTTCGTTTTTGGCCAATCCAAGTTCTCGGTTAATAATGAGTTGAATGGCCATAGCACGGCGTACAGACTCTTCGGTGGGTGTGGTAATGGCCTCATCGTAGGCATTGGTATGAAGGGAGTTACAATGATCGTATATCGCCAATAATGCCTGAAGCGTGGTACGAATATCGTTAAACTGAATTTCCTGTGCGTGTAGGCTTCTGCCGGACGTTTGGATGTGGTATTTTAGTTTCTGGCTTCGTTCGTTTGCCCCATATAAAGTGCGCAGAGCAATCGCCCAAATGCGTCGCGCAACCCGTCCGATAACGGTATATTCCGGGTCTAAACCATTGGAAAAAAAGAACGAGAAATTCGGTGCAACATCATCTATATTCATCCCTCGTGAACGATAATATTCCAATAAGGTAAACCCATTGGATAGCGTGAATGCAAGTTGAGAGATGGGATTCGCTCCTGCTTCCGCAATGTGATAGCCAGAGATGGATACCGAGTAGTAGTTACGTACTTGATGATCTATGAAGTATTGCTGGACATCACCCATCATTCGTAAGCCAAACTCCGTACTAAATATACAGGTATTCTGCGCCTGATCTTCTTTAAGAATATCCGCCTGTACAGTCCCTCGCACGGCCTGTAAAGTACGCGCCTTAATCTCGGCATACTGACCTGCCGTCAGAAAACCAGCACCTACCAATTCTTCAGCCGATAACCCCAGAAGCCCTAATCCGCTTCCATCGTGGCCTTCGGGCAATAAGTCTGCATCATACGGAATATAATGGACGATTCTGTTTTGCGATGTCTTCCATATTTCTACGGCTTCCCATTGACCAGATGTACGCAAATATTTTTCTACTTGCTGGTCTATTGCCGTATTCATAAACATCGCCAGTATCATCGGGGCTGGGCCATTGATGGTCATGGATACGCTCGTGGTAGGATCACACAAATCAAAGCCCGAATAGAGCTTTTTCATATCGTCTAAGGTAGCAATGGATACCCCAGCATTCCCGATTTTCCCATAGATATCTGGTCGTTCATGCGGATCCCGACCATAGAGTGTAACCGAGTCAAACGCCGTAGAAAGCCTTTTAGCAGGCATTCCCTGAGAGAGCAGATGGAACCGTTTGTTCGTGCGTTCTGGCCCTCCTTCACCGGCAAACATGCGCGTAGGGTCTTCATTGGTACGCTTAAACGGAAAAACACCCGCTGTATAAGGAAAAAAGCCAGGTATATTTTCTTTAAGGGCAAACCGCAATCGTTCTCCGGCATCTTCCATCCGAGGCAATGACACACGCGGAATTTTAAGTCCAGATAATGATGTAGAAAATTGTGGTGTCCGTACTTCGCGCTCCCGCACTTTATAAACCGACTCTTCTTGACGATATTGAACCGCCATTTTGTCCCAGTTCAATAGAATTTGCTGACAAATATAGTCTAATTTACCCCACCAATATGCAACCATTTCGTCTAACCTCGCCAACAAAAGGGCTTTGTCTTCTGGAGACCAGTTCTCTAATTGCTTCTTTGTTCCCAGCGCTTGCCCCCAGTTTCGAGCAATAGAGACCTGTTTTTCCAACCATTCATGATACGACCGTACAGACTCTGCAATTTCGCCCAAATATCGGGTACGCTTGGGCGGGATCAATTGGTTTTTCCCAGAATGCACCTCCACATTTTCCAATCCTGCAAAGCTGTAGGAATGCCACATCACCTTTGGATCAGTTTTTTTTGCCAATTGCTGCAAAATCGCCAAATACAATTTGCTCACTCCCGGATCTGCAAAATGGGAAGCCATTGTCGGATAAACCGGCATTTTCTCTAAGGGTTGATCCCATGCCTTTCGGTTTCTTTGTACCTGTTTACGAATATCGCGTAATGCATCTTCGGCCCCTTTTTTCTCGAATTTATTAAGCGCAATGAGGTCAGCCGCATCTAACATTCCGATTTTTTCTAACTGCGTCGGTGCACCAAATTCTGCCGTCATCACATAAAGCGTAATATCAGCAAAATCTTTAATTTCTGTATCCGATTGCCCGATACCAGCTGTTTCTAAGATCACCAGATCAAAACCAGAGGTCTGACAAGCGGAGATCGCCTCCTTTAGTGTGTCGGTTACGGCTCGGTGTGCGGTTCGTGTGGCAAAGGAGCGCATATAAACACGCGGGGCAAAAGCCCCATAAGCCGCATTCATTCGGATGCGGTCCCCCAGCAACGCACCACCCGTCCGTGATTGGGTTGGATCTACCGATAATACCGCCACCGAACGGTCGGAAAAATCGGTTAAGAAGCGGTTAACCAATTCATCCGTCAAGGTAGATTTCCCTGCACCACCCGTGCCCGTAATGCCTAAGACTGGTTTTCTTTGCGTATGTTCAGGCAAAGAAAACCGTTTTCCTTGCTCCAGCAGGGTTAGGGTATGCGCCAAATTTAACCATCGTTCATCTACAATGTTAGATATATTTTTACTTCGTTTCCCATTTTCACGACAATCTTCGATCATATGCACAATCATTCCTTCTAAGCCCATCTTCATTCCATCTTCGGGCGAAAAAATGCGGGCAATTCCATAGGCTTGCAAAATTGCAATTTCGTCTGGTACAATGACACCGCCCCCCCCTCCAAAAATCCGAATATGTGTCGCTCCCAGTCGTTGGAACTCATCGTACATATACCGAAAGAACTCCATATGACCGCCCTGATAAGAAGAGACAGCAACGGCATCCGCATCTTCTTGAATGGCTGTCTGAACAATATCCGCTACTGAACGGTCATGACCAAGATGAATGACCTCCACACCATGATCCTGAAGAATCCGGCGCATGATATTAATGGCGGCATCATGTCCGTCAAAGAGGCTCGTAGCCGTTACAAATCGTAAAGGGAATTGGCTCATATTGGTTTAAAAAGCGCTTCCAAAAATGATAACATACAGCATTCGCATACCGTTGTCGTGGAATTTACCTTAAAGGTGTTTTACAAGCATTTTATGCCACCACGGCCAGTCATGTCCAAACCCTTCCCAAACCTCTAATGTATGGCCAATTCCCTTTTCATGCAGAATCCGACTCATACGCTCATTGGCTTCACGACATGGATCATGTTCTCCTAATGCAAAAATGAGATGCAATTTTCTGATTTTATTCAATAAATCCCCCTCTAAATTTCCACTCAAAAAGTCGGGCGGATTGGAAAAATAGACATTATTATCATAAAAACCATCCATGAATATCTTGATATCAAATGCACCACTCAGCGCAATGAGTTTCCCAAATGCCCATGGGAATTTAAACACCATATCCGCTGCATGATATGCCCCAAAACTTGCACCACTCACCATAATAAAATCGTGCTTAGATGTGGAACGAATCATCGGCACAACTTCATTTAAGATATATTGTTCATATTGTTGATGGCGTTTGATGCGTACATAGGGGTTTGTATTTCGGTTGTAAAAACTTTCCCGATCCACCGAGTCCACACAAAAAACTTGGTTCTGGCCATTGAGAATTTGTGCGCCCATAGCATCCATCATCCCAAAATCCCGCCATTCATAATAACGCCCCATGCTGGAAGGGAAAACGAGCAACGGTGTTCCGGCATGGCCAAACCGGATTATTTCCATGTCGCGCCCCAAAGAAGCGCTATGCCACTTAATGTATTCTTGATGCATGAATATACTTATTTAAAAAGAATATATACTTATCTTTAAAAGACTTATTTGGCTTTCCAAGCCATTTCTTGCCGGACTAAAACATCTGCTGGGTTGCAGGCAGGATCCAGTACCACTTCTGCAACTCGTTCCATGCGTAGGCCTTGTGAGCCTTTCACCAAAACCACATCACCCGACGACAAATTGAAGACCTCTCCTTTAGAAATAGCCGCTGCCAATGCCTTAGAGTCAGGGAACCAATAGATCCCATCTAATCCCAAAGTTGTGACAGACGACTGAAAACGCGGCCCAACTAAACAACAAATTTCAGCCGACTCTACCGCCTCTTTCACTACCAACTCGTGGCCTTCCGCTTCTTCCTCACCCAGTTCAAGCATGTCTCCGAGGCAAGCAATACGTCTTCCGGGCATCTCGGCCAGTAGCCGCAAAGCACTGAGTGTGGCAACCGGAGAAGCGTTATACGTATCATCAATCAGTATGCCGCCATTTTGCGCAGGTAATTTGGAAAGACGACCTTTCTCGGTACGGAGTGTTGTAATTTGTTTTAAAATGATTTCACGATCCATTCCCAACGCAAACCCTGCGGCATAGGCAGCCAACATGGTGTATATGGCATGTCCTCCCAGTAAAGGATACGGTTTAGGAATAAGCGAGGCGGGCAAATCAACCGCTTCTTCGTGTGCGGAATAAAACAAAACACGCCCTTTACATCGTGCTTTCATCTCACGTACACGGGGGTCGTCGTAATTCAGACACGCAATCCCATCAGACTCGAGCGCTTCCACGATCATCCCCTTCTCGTGTGCAATGTTTTCTATATTACCAAAAGTCTCTAAATGAACACCTTGCACCGTTGTGACAAAACTGACGTCGGGACGAAACGCCGTCGTGAGTTCCGCAATATCCCCTACAAAACGCGCACCCATTTCCAACACCATAACGCTGTTGTCCTGTGTAAGTCCATTCAGAATCGTAAGGGCAAGTCCGAGTGGTGTATTTAAGTTTCCCTCTGGAACCACCACCGGAAATTCCGCAGCGAGAACATGTGCCATTGCCGTGCGTGTACTGGTTTTCCCCACCGATCCAGTAATGCCTATGATTTTCGGGTTCAATAGTTGGATTCTTTCTTGCGCAAGTTTCACCAGATGCTCTATCGCATTTTCCACCCGCACCACGGTAATTTCAGGCAAACCTGCCTGAAATTCATCTTCGGTAATGACCCCAACTGCCCCCTTCGCAATGGCGTCTGGAATAAATTTATGGCCATCAAAGACCTCACCCCGAATGGCCACGTACCAGTCGCCCGGTGCAATTGTTCGGGTGTCTTTTGAATACTTTGGGTAATTCATCGTGTGTTATTTTTCACTTGATAAGCAACCCTGCAATATAAGCCCATCAAGACGGGTTTCAATGGCATCTTTCGTTTCCCAATTCATTGATTTTACTATGGCCTTGATCGTACTTTCTGTTTTTCTACCAATCCTAACCCCAAAGTGCAATGAAAAGCGTGTTATTGGCCTTTGGCCTCTTTCTATTCCCCTTTATCCTCTTTGCCCAAACCGACCTCACCAAGCCTGAGCAGACGGAACAATGGGAGCCAGAACCTCGGGTGGTGAAACCCGGAAATGGCCCCAAACCACCCTCGGATGCAGTGGTGATCTTCGACGGCACTTCTCTCGACGGTTTCCGCGACAAAAACGGAAATCCACCAAAATGGGAACTAAAAGAGGGCCTTCTGACAGTTAAAGGCGGCTCTGGCGACATTTGGACGAAGGCTTCTTTCGGGAGTTTTCAGTTGCACATAGAATGGCGTACACCCATAGAATCGCTCAACCTCAAAGGACAAGGGCGTGGGAATAGCGGCATTTTCTTACAAGATCGCTACGAAGTACAAATCCTAAACTCTTATGAAAATAGGACTTATGCCAATGGGCAGGCTGGTAGTATCTATAAACAAACGCCACCACTGGTGAATGCCATGAATCCGATGGGTGAGTGGCAAACCTACGACATTATTTATACGGCTCCAACGTTTCGGGCAAATGGCTCTATGCTCACACCACCTTACGTAACCGTTATTCATAATGGCGTTGTGGTCCAAAACCATACCGAGATCCAGGGAACCACCGAGTATATCGGGCCACCTCTTATTAAAGCACACGGAGAAGCCCCGCTCCGCCTACAAGACCATGGCAATCCGATAAGTTTCCGCAATATCTGGATTCGTCCGCTTTAGAACCTAAATGGCTTTTCTTACGCATTACTGGTATAACTATACGGTAATGCGTTTTTTAGCTTTACTGCCCTCATGTTTCATACTTACCCCATAAATACCCTCATTGGTCACAACCTAATTAAGCGGTGTAATACGCTAAACGCCAAACAAGAACATGTCGCCAGAAACCATCCAAGTATGGAGCCGGAACATCCGAAATTCTGATCGAGAGGCTTTCCGAGCCTTGTTCGAGGCGTTTTACACCCCTTTGTATCGCTATACCGTCTTGCTCATTCGGGACAACGAGGTCGCTTACGATGTGGTACAAGAAGTGTTTACCAAACTCTGGGAAGTGCGGAATACATTGGATGAGGGCCGTTCTCTGAAAGCCTTGCTTTATCAAATGACCCGCAATCGAGCGCTGAACCACATTCGAGATCATCAAAAAAAGATGACCAATTGGGAATCGGTACCCGAACCTATGGGAGACGACGAATTAAGCATTATGAATCAAATTGACACAAAAGTAATTCAGGAAAAATTATCTGGCTGGATTGCCGAATTGCCCGAAAGGCGCCGAGAGGTCTTTATGCTAAGCCGCCACGACGGCCTGAGCCACGATGAAATTGCGACCATCTTAAATATATCCCCACGAACGGTTAACAACCATTTGGGGTTTGCACTCACCGAACTACGTCAAAAAGTGCTTGCAATGATTGGAGGCCCTGCTTTATGATACCACATGATACACACGAACCAGAAAAAGACATGATACACGAATGGATTCGCCAAAAACCGGCTCCTCTGGCGACAGACCTTTCTGCGCTCTGGGAACTTTCTGTACATGCCACACATGCGTTACCCAATCCCGACCCGCATCGGATGGAAACCATCTGGAACAAAATGGCGCCTCGAACGACACCGGAAATTGTACGGATACACCCCATTCGCCGATATTGGCCCTATGGCGTGGCGGCTACAATTGCCATTTTGGTCAGTGTACTTGCTTTTTGGCAACCTTCTGATGTTATACCCGAACCCACCCGTGTATTGGCGCAAAACGCCGAACAAAAAACCATTCAACTACCTGATGGTTCGGAGGTTTTCCTCAATAGCGGATCGGTCTTGGAAATTGCAAGTGATTTTGGGGAACAAAGTCGTACCGTACAATTAATCGGGGAAGGATTCTTTTCGGTAACAAAATCCAACAAGCCGTTCATCGTCCAAACGTTTAATGCACAAATTCTTGTCATGGGAACCAAATTTAATGTGCGTGTCCGTCCGGATGACATCGAACCAGCAACATCGGTTTTTTTGGAAGAGGGTAAAGTGGCATTTTCCAACCACAACAGATCGAATGAGGTCATCTTGGCTCCTGGTGAATCATCCGAAATGACCACAAGTAAACCAGACACACCTCGGAAGAAGGCGAAGGCCGATGCACTCGCTTGGCAAACGTACCGCTTAGCATTTACCAACGAACCAATTGGTCATATTACAAACGAACTCAGTCGTAGATTTAATGTACCCATTCACGTTCCTCCTGCCATTCAGAAAAAACGGCATACCCTTCTATTAGGACGGAGAGAAGACGTTGAATCTGTTTTAAACGACCTTTGTAATTCTGCTGGCCTCCGATATCGCCCTACCAAAGATGGTTATGAATTGATTTCAGAATAAATACAACACACCATAAAGTACAATGCTCCAAAGGTTCATTTTGATCGCCTTTTGCGTTTTGCCAGCAACCTTATCTGCACAAAATGCCCGTTTTACTTTCGTTACACAAGACGAACCTTTGAATATCGCATTACAAAGATTGGTCAATCTCACCAAATTAGAATTGGCCTATGATCCCGACTTGGTTCTATCGAAAAGGACTTTCTGCTTTATCCGTGAGGCGTTACCGGAACAACTTCTGGAATGTATTTTAAAAGAAACCGGACTTGACTTTTACCGCTTATCTTCAGGAACCTATGTGCTTTCCCGATCAGCAAAAGCCGAAATCACGTATGGCGCTTTTTATGGACAAGTAGAAGATGCAGACTCCGGTTCTCCGCTACCTTTTGCTTCCGTTTTACTTGCCGATGCAGGCGTAGGCGTACAAACCAATAGGGATGGCTTGTTCTCAATTCCTAAGCTATTGCCCGGTGAATACAATTTATTAATTACATATGTTGGCTATGAAGCGCATCGCCAGAAAATTAGTGTCTCTACCGATGCACAGCAACCAGAAAGAATTGTGTTACGCCCAACCCCAACAACTCTCTTGCCAGTAATTATTGAGGGCATACAAGGGATCTTACCCGCAGACCAACTGACCGTAAATAAAACATTTGAAGAAGTATTTAAAAGCATTCCTGTTTCTCAGGCAGGCCAAATCTGGGAAACAACCGCTACACTTCAAGGTGTCAGAAAAGATGCCTTTACCTCTGGGCTACATCTTCAGGGTGGCGACTCTGGCGATCATCAAATTCTATTAGACGATACGCCAGTTTATACACCACTTCCTCTGGCCCAAGTCATTGGGCCGTTTAGTCCTTATGCATTAGGGCGAGTCACTGTGCAGAAAGCTGGATTTGGCGTTGCAGGCGGAAGTTCCCTTGCGGGCGTGGTTCAATACGACCATTTGCTTCCACTGAAGGACGGTGGGGAGTTAACCACCCATATTGAGCCACTCGCCGCTCATGTACGATATGTATATGGTAAAATAGATCCAAACAGAAGTTGGACCGTAATGACGGCTGCTCGCACCGCTCTTTCACCCCTAATCCAATCTAAAACAATTACCCATCTGCTACAAGAGTGGTCTGCAAGTGATCCATTGGTGGCTTCTTCATCCTTGCTTTCGCAGGCTCCACCTCCCGTTATTCCCACTTTTATTCCAAATTTTGATGCCTTAAATATTGCCAGTATCACTTCCGCCGCTAAACCTATGGTGTATTTTTCGGACTTGCACACCGCTTTTCGTTTACAATGGCGCGGATCAAATACGGTTCGGGCTTCTCTTTATAAGGGGAAGCAAGCCATATCTGGTAACAGGGAAGCATTTGTGGAACATTCAGAAATCACATCCAATACAGGTGTAGTATCGGCCAATCGCACACTTGATGCAGGCGAGTCCTATGGCTGGGATACCCTTGCCGCACAACTAAGATTCCAATCCATTCTTTCTGCCAAGTCCTTATTTTCACTTCAACTAAAATTAAGTCAATACAATCTTGCCCACCAATATGGCGCCCCTGTCAATGCTCTTTCTAATTTTTCAGATACCATCAAAATAGGCGATGCAAATGCGCTAAATCACTTTAACATGTCGGTTTCGGATGGCAACAAGGTAAGAGAAAAAACGGCTGAAACAGTTTTTGAATGGTTCCCGGAGCCAAAATTTAGATCGTCTTTCCGATTGGGTTTTACCCAAAACCGAAGCAACCTTCGGTATCAAAACCTTCCATTCCGCTACAACGGAAGTTCTAATCGTTGGCATGGATCTATGGAACAGCACTTCCGTTTTCGACAGGACTTTGTGATAGAAGGCGGTTTAAGAGGGACCTTTTTTATGCAAAAAGCCGCTTTTTTCCCTGAACCACGCTTGGCGGTGTATTGGCAGCCCCAAATTGGTTGGGGGAAAAAAATTGTTGCACGTGTGGCCATTGGCCAGTATCGGCAATTTGTAAGCCAGTTTGACCTAAGCACCTATAGCACCAATAGCTTTTTACCCAGCCTACGGGTATGGATTCCTGTGGATTCTCCCGCAGCTACCGTATATATGAAACAAACGGAAATCAGTGATCCAACGGGCGCATCTGGGCTTCGTATTCCCGGCGCACTTCATGTCGCTTCTGAACTATTATTTGAAACCAATCACTTTTGGACATTCCGTATCGAAACCTATCATAAAGAGCTTTCCAATGTTGCCTTGCCAAACTGGCGCGTATTATCCGATTTATTACACGATCGCCCCATTCTCAACAGCGATCAATCGTTTGAGTTTCTATCATGGGGCAAAGGGAAAGCGACCGGAGCGGGCATTTTAGGAGATTTTAAACGCCAACCTTGGCACCTTACCCTTCGCTACGACTGGACGAAAACGCGCTACCTCTTCCCAGATCGATTTAATCAAACTTTCCAACCTACACCTTGGAGTAGTCCACATAGAACAGATGCCAGACTCGTCTGGCAGCCACAACCTACCCTAACCTTGCTCTTGCGTTGGCAGGGCGAGTGGGGGCGCTCTTGGGGATACCGCAGCATTTATTACGACGACCTTTCTTTCTTAAATCCGCTCTTGGAAAAACATGGCATAGACTTTCAGACTCCCGGTCAAGACCGATTGCCTTTGTTTTCGCAACTTGATATTGGCCTTGCCTACCTCCTTACCAAGCCTGCCAACCTCCAATTCCGGTTTGATATTTTAAATGTAACCAATCGAAAAAATATTATGGATTGGAAACTAATTTATAATCCGCTTACCAATCAATATGACAAGAAATCTCGTTATTTGATCCCTTTTTTGCCGTCTTTCTCCATTCGGATAACTTGGTAACACCAGTGATAAAAAAACCCACCTAAAAAACAGCGGGTTTCGATATATTTATTTTCTATGATGAATGCTCAACCTGCATTAGGCTTAGGCAACTCTTGGGTTTTGCCTATCGGTTCAATGTCTGGTACCGCATCTTTTCCAGCAATGGTATCTGGTTCTGGATCAGCATTTGGAGATTTTTCGGCCAGTTGTCGTGCCACTTCGTAGCGGTGGAAACGCCCTTGAAACAGTAAAATGGCCACAACCCCAACCACAATGGCCATATCTGCTACATTCCAGACAGGTAACAAGGCCGTCCATTGCCCCCCAATTAATGGAACCCAATCTGGTACAATCCCACGCCAAATATCAAAGTGGATAAAATCCACTACATTTCCATGAAAGAGTGTGCCATACCCATACCATACACCATAAAAAGTCCGGTCAATGAGATTGCCGATAGCGCCGCCTAATATTGCGGCTAAACTAAGACGATATCCCCAATGCCCATGCTTCATCCGCAGAAGATAAACAAGGATAAGCACCGTTGCCACTAATGCGAAAAGTGTTAGGAATAGTTTGGAATCTACTTCTATTCCAAAAGCCATTCCTGGGTTTTCGGTGAAAGTTAGCCGAAACCATTGACCTAAAACTGGCACCGATTCACCGAGCGGCATCCCTTTGATCCCAAACAACTCGGAACCCTTAATCAGGAGTTTGGTCAATTGGTCGGTGACAATAATAATGAGGGTTACCCAAAGTACACGCATAATATCTTCCATGAGGGTAGAACCCTCTTAATCCCTTATTTTTGTTGATTCTTAGCCTCAATCGAAATTTCAGTATGCGGAACCGCTTCCAAGCGACCTTTTGGGATGGGCAAACCCGTTACTTTACAGATACCATAGGTTTTGTTGGTGATCCGTTCCAGCGCCCGTTCCAAATACCCCATAAATTTTTGCTGACGCGCAATCATAAGGTATAGTTTTTCTCGCTCCATCGCATCTGTTCCAGCGTCGGCCATGTGATAACTATAAGCCGTATCGTCTTCTGCCTTTTCTTTCTGATCCTCGATCAACTTCCTCATGATGTCCACTTCTTCCTGTGCCTCGGCACGCTTTTTAAGAATCAGTTGGCGGAAATATTCCAGTTCTTCATCATTAAAAGGCGTCACCCGTTTTTTCGGGGCATTGACCTCTTCGTTTGGTGGTTGATTGATTTCAGGCATTATTTTTAGGTTAATGAATAGAAATAAGTGGTGAACATTAAAATTTTGTAAGGGCTACCCCGATCTGTTCATTCCCTATTTCAAACGTTTCGAGTACGGTGTACCCAACCTCGTCTGGCACAAAGGATGTTGCAAGGGTCTCGCCCATAATCCAAGATTTATATGGCTCAATGGCCGCGAGGAAATCATCAGAGGCCCTCAACCCAATCTGAATTCGGTCTGTCACATCTAAATTAGCGGACTTTCTTAAGTTTTGAATACGATTGACCAACTCGCGACTCAGTCCTTCCGCACGCAAGGCCGGCGTAATATTGGTGTCCAATGCAACCGTAACCAAGCCTTCAGACCCAACCAACCAACCCGCTACCCCTTCGCTCAAAACATCCACATCTTCTGCCATTAATTCTACAACAGCGCCATCCGGCAGGGTCAGATTATATGTACCTTCACGCTCAAAGGCTTCTATTTCTGTGGTCGTCATTCTTAGAATCTGTGCCTGAACCGCCTTCATTAGCCCGCCCACTTTTTTGCCAAGTACGCGAAAATTAGGCTTAATAGACTTTTTAACAACATCACTTGACGACGTAATGAAGTCTAAAGACTTAAGATTTACCTCATCTAAAATGATATTCTTCATTTGCTCAACCGAATTACGGTCCACATGACGGTTCAAAACGACAAGCATTTTCTTCAAAGGTTGCCGTACATTAATTTGCACCTGATTGCGAAGCGACAACACCACCGATGTAAGAGATCGCGCAAGCCCCATCCGATGCTCTAAATCAGGATCTAAGGCAGATTTTTCCACAGCGGGAAAGTCGGCCAGATGCACCGAGTCCGCACGACGTTTTCCGGAAGTGTCATTTAAGGCTTTAAATAGCCAGTCGGAATAAAACGGTGCTATGGGGGACATCATAATCGAAACGGCCTCCAAACATTCATAAACGGTTTGGAAAGCCGCCAACTTGTCATTGTCTTGTTCACTCTTCCAGAAGCGACGTCGGCTCCGACGGATATACCAGTTGGATAGTTCGTCCACAAATTGTTCTATCGCACGCGCAGCGCGGGTAGGATGATATGCTTCAAACGCCAAATCCACTTCGGTCAGCGTGGTATTCAGCCGACTCAGAATCCAGCGGTCCAATTCCGCACGTTCCTGTACCGATACCCGCTCTTCTTTAAACACAAATCCATCTACATTCGCGTAGGTCTCAAAAAAAGAATATGTATTGGCCAGCGTTAAGAAAAATTTACGTTTGGTGATTTCCAGTGCAGGAAAAGAAAACTTCAGGTCTTCCCACGGTTGTGAATTAGACATCATGTACCAACGTACAGGATCGGCGCCATGTTCTGCTAATGCCTTAAATGGATCTACAACATTCCCTTTGGATTTAGACATTTTTTCGCCCTTCTCATCCAGTAACAATCCATTAGATACTACATTCTTGAAAGCAACATTATCCATTACGAGGGCAGCAATGGCATGTAGCGAATAAAACCACCCTCTTGTCTGATCTACGCCCTCGGCAATAAAATCGGCAGGAAAACTGGCTTCAAACTTTTCTTTGTTTTCAAATGGATAGTGCCACTGCGCAAAAGGCATCGCACCAGAATCAAACCAAACGTCAATCAGGTCTGGAATACGTTTCATTTTTCCACCAATGTGTGCTGGCGCATCCCAAGTGTACTGATCAACATAAGGCCGATGAAGATCCACCTCTTCAAAATTCTCAGGGACCGCAGACCCGCATTTTTCTCTCAATTCTGCCACCGAGCCAATCATCTCTACATATTCAGGATCATTTTCCGCAACCCAGATAGGCAGCGGCGTCCCCCAATAACGGCTCCTTGAAAGGGCCCAATCTACGTTGTTCTCCAACCATTGACCAAAACGCCCTGTACCAATGGTCTCCGGTTGCCAATTAATGGTTTTATTCAGTGCTACTAACCGATCTTTAATGGATGAAGTGCGGATAAACCATGACTCCATTGGATATTGCATCAATGGTGTCCCTTTTCGCCAGTCATGGGGGTAGTTATGAAGATAGGTTTCCAAACGGAACAATTTTCCCTGCTCTTTCAATTTCCGAGAAATTACTTTGTCGGCCTCTTTAAAGTGCATACCTGCAACCAGTGTAATGCGATCTTCAAAAGTGCCGTCGGGCTTAACCGGATTAAATAGCGGCATTTTTTCTTTTAGCACCACCGCATTATAGTCGTCCGCTCCAAAGGCGGGAGCTTCATGAGCCACGCCTGTTCCATCCGAATCGGTAATAAAATCTGCATGAATGACCCGCCAAGCAGCCTCTTTCCCCACCTCGGTCACAAAATAATCAAAGGGTGGCTCATAGCTAAGACCCAAAAATTCAGCACCTTTGTGTTCGGAAATTATTTCATAATCATCTTTAATCACCGATAAACGATTTTTCGCAAGGATTAAATATTCCGCCTCACCACTTGCTAACAGGTGTCGGATTTTCACATAGTCTATGTTTCGGTGGATAGCAAGTGCTGTATTAGAAATCAGGGTCCAAGGAGTAGTAGTCCAAGCCAAAAATGAAGTATTCTCTTCACCCTCTAACGGAAAACGAACAAATACCGCAGGATCTTGCACCTCTTTATACCCCAAACTCACTTCATGGGAACTAAGCACAGTATTAGAGCCAGGGCTATACCATTGGATTTTATACCCTCTAAACAGGAGTCCTTTATCATAAATTTGTTTCAGCAACCACCAGACAGATTCAATGTAGGCGGTCTCGTAGGTGATATATGGGTCATTCATATCTACCCAGTAACCCATTCTTTCCGTGAGCTGGTGCCAAAGCCCTGTATATTCTAAAACACTGTCTTTGCATGCTTTGTTATATGCCTCAAGCCCAAACTCTTCCACTTTATGCCGACCTTCGATACCCAGCCGCTTCTCCACCTCAATCTCAACGGGCAAGCCATGCGTATCCCATCCTGCTTTTCGATTTACCCGTTTTCCCTTTAAAGATTGGTAACGGCAAAACGTATCTTTAATGGTTCGGGCCATCACATGGTGAATACCCGGTTTTCCGTTTGCGGTGGGTGGGCCTTCATAGAACGTAAAAGGCCGATCTATGCTTCTTTCTTCGATACTGCGTTCAAAAATTCGTTCGACTTTCCACCAATCCAGCATTTGCTGTTCTAACGCAGGGAAATCAACTTGCTTTGCTTCTGGAAATCGCTTATTCATCGTCTTAATACTTCCGCTCAAAGGGGTCAATACAGTTTTATACAGACAGATAAGATACGACCAATGGCAAAAAATAACAACTACAGATTGATTTGTGGGACGTTTTAACGTTTTATCATAAAAAAAGGCGCCCGTGCGAGGTGAGCGCCTTCAATAATTAAGTATTCCGGCTTAGAGTTCTGGCATTTTCATGTCATGAAGTAAATTAAGGCCGGCAATCGGGTTTTTCAGCCCAGCCGCTTGGATGGTATAGCGCAATCGGACTGTTCTTCCGCCGAGTTTGACATTCCATTCCACCACAAATTCATCCGAAGACCGGGCTTTTAACGAGCCTTTTTCGAGCAAGCGGAACATGGCAAAGGCCCCTCTTGGTGCTGCGACCCGGGCACTATTTCCATTCACATCTCGTATTTCGACATAGGCTTCACTTCCGTCGCCCGGCCAAGCAATGCGTTTGGGAGACTCGAATGAAAACCCTTCCGATGTCCGATTATTGTGAAGAGTGGCATCCATTTTCAGGTCAACCTCGGCCACAACATTGGAAGGCTCTGGACGCTCCGGAACCATATCGAACTGTGCAGACAAACTGCCGCCCGCAAAGAAACTTTTCTGCACTTCTCGCACCTTGTCTCGGAAAGATTTTAATTCTGCCCCTTTAGCACCACTGTTAGGATTGTCTATCATCGCCTTGTTTTGATCAAAGAATTGGTCTAACTTCCCACCCGGCTTAAACAAGTCTCCAAATTCATCCGCCGATAAGTCTGCACTGGCGCTTTCACTAAACGGATACCTTCCCTGTACAGAAGCCAATTCTCCACCAACGGACGCCGAAAAAGTTTGCGCTACTTGTTCCTGTTGGATGACCACCACCCCCGACGAAATATCCTCTAATGGGGCTTGGAGCAATGCCTTTATTCTCGCCCCAGTTCCGGCGTCAAAAAGCCCAGATAATCTTTCTGCAACATCTTTCGCACTGTTAATAGACTGTTCTGCCATTGGGGCTTGTTGACCACTGGCCATTCGTTCCACTTCCTTGCTCACAGCAAAATAGGCATCTAAAAGCGTTTTAAGCCCGCCATTGGTTCCCTTTCCACCCGGTGGCGGTAAGGTTGACAGTGCATGAATGGCTTTTATAGATTGCCCAACATCCAACCCGGATTGATCCACCTGAATATCGGTACGCTCGTTGCCCATAATGCTGTCCCAAGTATTCGTTACAATATTGCCTCCTTTTTCCTGCTTAAAAGACAAACGATTTTGTGAAGATACCGAATCCACAAGCGCTTGGAAGGGAGATGAGCCAGCAGCGGAAAGTTGGTTTAAACGTAATGCTACCGAAAGTGGATTGCTGCCAGAGACACCAGAACGGTCGTAAGTAACACCTTGTACAAACGTAACCCATGTTCGGGCATAGTCCTCAAAATAGAACCTAACCAACGAACGTAAATACTCTACCGGATTGGTCAGGTTGCTCGGTAACTGGGCCTTGGAAAGTGGGCCGATGATCCAGTTACCTGCCACCGGATTTTCGCTTCGCTTTGTAAATTCGCGAACAACTAAGGTATCCCATGCAGAGCGAGTGAAAAAGCCATTAACCCGCACACTTCCAAACATGTAGCCAGAAGAAATGGGGCCTAATAATTCTGATAAGCCGATGCTTCCTAACCGGGGGGTTTGATTAATAATCTGTCGTTTAATGCTATGATAAATTGATTTTGCAGAAAGGTTTCTACGGAGCAATTCTCTTGATTGCCGGATGAGTGTTTGGTCTGTACGGAATCTTAGCGGTTCATTTTGCCGCACCACTTCGCCAAAAAGTTTGACCTGTTCTTTTACCATCGTTTGAATTTCCTTGGAGAGCCGCATATTTCCCGAAGGATTATTGAACTGAAGGTCGGCTGCATAGGACAAAAACACCTGCAAATGCTTAACCCCTTCGGCTTTGGTTGGTGGCTCGGCTCCCTGAGCAAAATTCACGTCTGGCCCCATTAAGATATAGGCTCCTAACTGCTCTTCCATTTTTCCAATCGGGTCTTGGCCTGAAGCTACATACTCACGCAATCCAGACTCCATATTTCGATAAAATTGCTGCTCAACCAATGGCCTGAATTTACGAAAGAATAACAGACGCGCTTGTTCCGCCGCACTTGCTCCACGTGTCATCCCCATCGTCCAGAAAAAACTTTCTTCTTCGGCTTCATGAATCCGGAGCCGAAGGTTGTCTAATATCTGTAAATTAGGAATTGTTTTTTCTGGCCCGGACCATGCCACCGATTTTGCCTTTAGTATTGCATCGTCCAAGTTGGCCAACGTTTGATTAGATTTGGAATACCCGCAACCCACCCCCCAGAAAAACAACAACATCGTGATTACTGCCAATGCGATGGATCCTATCTGGAGTTTGTTCTGTAATTTCTTCTCGGCCTTTGTATGCATCGCCATCCGTTGGTCCGGAATGATCACATGGTTAAAAATGTCCTTGATAAAATAACTCTTGGTCTCGCGCTGAATCGGCATCTCGCCGCCTGTTTGTGGCAAACTATACTGATTGGCCAGTGCCTGCATCACCCGATCAATCGGAGTTCCTTCTTGGGTTCCACTTGTGAAGTAATAGCCCCGAAATATCGGGTTTTCATTGAAAGGATTATACTGGAACAAGCGATTAACAAACGTAGTGATCGGGTCTTTTAATCCGGTCATTTCGTCAGGGAAACTATATACTTTTCGACGATCTTCCCGTTTCAGGTTGGTATTTAAACGATTTAACCGTAAATCTTCTAATGTTTTCAACATCCGATTATAGGTTGATCTAAAAATCTGACCCGGCTCTTTACTCGTTTGCTCACTTTCATCCAGGGTATGCCCCCAGATCTGTTCCACTTCACGGGCGTTTAGATCACTAAAAAATTCTATACATCCTTCTACCAAATCGCTTTTGGTAAAGACTAAATAAACGGGAAAATGCACTCCAAGACGGCTAATCAACTCATCCAAACGGCGGCGGATACTCGCTGCATGTTGTTCAACCTCTTCGGTTCGGCCCATTAAGTCTGTAACCGCCAAAGACACAATAACCCCGTTTAGTGGCTTTTTTTTGCGATATTTTTTGAGCAGATCCAGAAAACCTAACCACTCCGGCTCGTCTGATTTTTCGGTGGTATATCGGCCGGCAGTGTCCAAGAATATAGCCGAGGTGGAAAAGAACCAATCACAATCCCTTGTTCCACCAACACCACGAACCCTACTTGACTCCAGAGGAAACTGAAGGCCAGATTGTTGGATCAGGGTGGTTTTCCCAGCGGCAGGCGGGCCGATGAGCATGTACCACGGGAGTGAATAGAGTGCCTGATTTCCTTTACCACCTTTGCCCAATTTGGATTGTTTAAGGGTTTCGATGGCAGCCACAAATTTTTTCTGTAACTCTTCAATCTCCAATCGTTTATCAGACACTTGACCAAAGAGTGCGGCATCCGCTTGGGCTTTCATACCTGCTTCCAATTTGGCCGCATCTCGGTTGGCTTTCATTTTTCGGTACATCATCACCAGCGCCACAAGTAGCAATATGACCAGCGAAATCAAAATCCGCATGGTCATGTCAATCTCAAATAGACTACCGAGATAAAAAATCCCTGCTGCAAAGATGATGTAGGTGACGCCACCAATAAAGAATTCGTTTTTAAGTGCGTTGAGCATGGCTTTGGAAATGCTTAGTGGTTTGCTTAAGGCAGTTATTGAACTCCCGACATCACATTGGCGGCAGCATTGGAAATCAGAAAGCTCATGATGATGTAAAACAAAATCATGATGCTACCAGCAACGGCAAAAATGACCCAGATCGGAATTTCCCGCCTCGCTTCCGCCATCACTTTGGCACGGGGGTATCCACTGGGTGCCAGTTGGGCTGTTGTATCTTGGACAAAGGGCTTCAAATCTCGGTATAGTTGATCTTGCAACGCAGCCAATTGGTCACGTCCCACAATTTCATACTTCCCTCGAAATCCAAGCGTCAGGCATAGATAAAACACTTCCAGTGCCTCCAGATTCGCCCGAACATCTTGTCGGAGAAATGCAATCCGTTCAAAAAATTGTTCCCCAGCATCGTAACGACCATACAACTCGAATTGAAGCGGATTTCGTTTCCAGGCATCATTGTAAGGCCAAGCTGGAATACTCACAGACTCATCCAAAAATGCCACCAAGGCGAATTTGGCCTGTTGAAAATCCTGAAAACCAACTCCCGCCTGTTTACAGGTATTTTCTAATTTCTGAAGCGCCAGTTTTACACTTTCACGAAGCGTCCCGGGGTGACCGGGGTTCTGGGTTCGACGGATGTGCAAAGCAAACATCAAAAACTCCGTGCAGAACTTGGAAAGACGCGGACGTTTAGCACTCATGATTCTCGACGTTGAAATGAACGTATAAATGGGTAGATCGGTTTTAGGTACCTGCCCATCACCGCCCCAAAGTGAATGAATAGAGTCCAACAAGAGTCGGATTTATGAAGAACGATTCAGGGCAATTAGCTCTAAATCCAACATTTTCAACGTGGCCGGCACAAAAAGTACCAAGGCTTTTTTTGCCCGAATGTCGTCCCAAAAAGGCCCAGATTTCGTCAGCTTGAAATAAAACGCATCAGGCCGTATAGGCAATCCTTTTGGGAGGCTCATAACATAATGTACTTCCAAGGCACGGACAAAGCCTTTTAATACAGGCTCGATCATGGCCGGAGAAGCTATCCGAATGTCATTTGGAAAAGAAGACCGCATCCGGTCCGATGCCACTTGTCCGGTTGCCACCAGATACAGTTCCACATTTTCGGGTAGATGGCGGTCATCGAAAGTTGCAAGATAAATAGATTCTCCTTTCCGAATCAGGTCTATCCGCTCATATTCTTTTGAGAACACCACATCCCCCAATAATGTCCGGAACTGGTTGAAGAGCGTATGAAAACAAGTAGTTAGGTCACTGTGGTCATACGCAGGAAAATCATTGTAGGAAAAAGCAGTAGAATAAGTGGTCAGATAACCCGACAGCCGCAGCAGCGTAAGAAAGAAGGCTTCGGGATGGCTTTGAATGACCGAGAAATTGTGGTTGATTTCAGGAATCGAACCATTGATGGATTCCAGAAACAGCATCGTAGTCACATCTGCTGCCATCAATTCGCCGCGACCATAAGCCGCATGTTTTTCCATTAACGCCTGACGCTTTGCCACCAAGAGTTCCATAGTACGACGAGCGATACCTTCTAAAGCCTTAGATGAGACCAAAGACAAGCAAGGCGGTATAAATTGGGGGTTTAACTCATAGGTACCGGTCCTCGTTCGTAAAACCTCGGCAATTTTGATAGTACTAAGATCATTTACACTCTCTCCTTCAAAAACCAATTGAAAATTGGCTTTCGCAACTTGTATAGGACGGTCTTCAATCCCTGTATTATCGTCCCGAACCAAAATTTCGGTAGTAACGAACCGCGTTGTTCGGTTGATGGGGACATCCGGCAACAACGTATTTCGCCCCTCTACTCGCTCGGCAGGAACCGCCAAAAACACCGCCAAGCGGTCTTTTGTAGGGTCAAACGCACCTTGTATTGGTCTTGCATCGGGTGCACGATCGGTTTCTGGTAAATCAAATACAAGACCATCTGGCATAATGCCACTTGCCTGACTTAAGCTGAACTGGCCATTTAAGAGCGCTTCTTCATCAATCATCAATGTTAGGATTCCCCAAGCGTGACGTTGTAACATTCTCTGACGAAACACAACATTGGCCTGAGAAAAACGATCCCACTGTTGGAAGTGGTGTGGGTCGAGGGCCATGCCTTCCGACCAGACTACTTTTTGGGGTCTTGCCATACAATCGGTGTGGGTCTTCGGCCATCCAGAGACAGCCTTGCATGAGGAGTCTAAATATGGGTTTCAGGTGCTTATTTAATCGAAACGGCACTTCCTTGGACAGAAACCTGAAACATACTGTTTTTATTTGGATTTATCTCGGTTACAGTACGCCATAAGTTGCCATCGGGCCGGAAGAAATCAACCGCAACCCCAATGTACTTGGTGTTTTCGTACAAAAATACTTTATGGTTCTTTGATACATTGGGATCAATTTCAAAGCTGAGTGTTTGATTTGGATCTCCGGCAATATCTGGCAACAAGGTTTCTTTTTTCAACCAAAATGCTTGACGGGACGAAGCCATGAACAATTCTTTGCGCTGTAGCTGATAGATCACAACCCTAACACGATTTCCACCATTCAGGGTTGCATCGGCCTTAATGGTTAGTTCTACCGATCGTCTTGTTTCTACGGGTGCAGTGACAACTGTTTGTGGGGCCTTTTTCTTTTTAAACAAAGAACAACCCGATATCCAAACACTCCCCACCAAGAGGCTTAACAAAAGAACCGTTTGGGTCTTCATGTAATGTTTCATCTGAATCTCCCTTAAAATATGCAAAAACAAAAACGAATATTACTTAACCGACTCTATTTTCGCCAGATAGGCTTTCACAAAACCGGGCCTAAAAATGGTTTTTTCAACCACACCTTTATCCTCTCTGACCAGTTCATAGTGTGCCTGTTGCACCAATTTTAGCCACTTGGCATGGCTCAACATACCAACGGTGTATAGATCTTGGCCTTCCTTTTCTGCAACATTTTTTATATGTTCTGGATTTAATTGATCCAATATCCGCAAAGCACCAGATTGAACCGCCTGCTTATAGCCTTCGAGCAAGGCAATCTCGTGATAAAGCACCGCTTCCGCAATCTGTTCTAAAGCCGACAAACGGGCACGCAAGACCTCGTAAGGCACATGAATATCGTACAAAAAGGCTTTATATTGCTCAACCGTTGCTGTGTGGAACGGAAAACCGGAAGCATGTGGAATGAAGGAGTGGCCTAAAAACTCTAGCCTAAAATGTGCCGGAATTTTAATCAACTTTTCTACAATCCGCAACATCACATCATCCACCACTGCCATGCGTTTTAAAATCAACCCATCCTGTCCACTGCTATAAATTCCTCCGATTGCACGTTCCCACTCCGTTTTATTTTGTACATCTATCCCAGAATAAGGTACAAATCCTGGCATTTCCGCAGGGGGGGCAATACGTGGTTTTTCTGGCTCCGCCGAAGGCACCGACACTTGTACAGACGAAAACTCGGTCTTGGGGCGAATGGCATCCACCATTTTAAGGGCTATTTCATCTGTAGAAAACGTCCCCAATCCTCGATGGAATGCATTTTCCAAATCAACCATTCGTGTTCCCGGATCAGCCTGCACATAGGAGGCTTTGATTTGCTGAAGCACATCGGTCAATCCACGAACTAAGTCCGAAAAAGGATTAAAAGCAGGCTGAACGGCTGTTTGTCCTTCGGCTTCAGGAGCTACTTTAGGTTCATTTTTCGGTGTAAGGTCCAAGAGCCTTAACTGGTACTTGCCAATTTCCAGTTGATCTTGGTCTCGAAGTTGGTATTTCTTTCCGTGTTCGAGTTTTTCTCCATTTAAAAACGTAAAATTTTTACTAGACTCGTCCACAATCCATGCAAAGGCTTCTTCGAGATAGATCACCGCATGATGTCGTCCCACAATCAACTCGCGGTCTGGTAAAACCACTTTGTTTTCCGGAAGACGACCAATGGTCACGGGTCCTTCATCAAAGAGGTAGTCGGACGAAAAATCATCCCGAACAGAGTGACTAACAATGATTTTGAGTAACATGTATGGATGAGATCGGCAAAGGTTAAAGACCTTGTAAGGGCAACATCTTTATTGTAACATTCTGGAATGTACCACTTATGTACGATCTTCGCAACCTTATAAAGGGCATTCTTTTTCAGAAAGACCAATAAAACCCCACGCTGGCACTCAAATTTCGCAATGAACGGGTATTGGGGTAGTAGCCCTGATTAGAAACCGTTCCAGAAACAAAACGAATTCGGAGGGGAATAAGAATTGATTCGTTTAGTCTAAACTCGGGATCAAACCCAATACCTCCTATCAATGCGCCCGACAACCAGGCAGGAGTCGCAGCATAAGACCTCATTTCTACCGAAAAACCAGGGACGAACGCCTTATTCAGGTTCATCCGATATGTTGCGCGAGCCATCATTACAGCAGGATTGGAATTTGTCGCTTCTTCGGCAGGGGTTTCTCCCACAAAACTGGCGATGGCATTTTTTTCTCGTGAACGATAACGCACCAATGCCGCCCATTCCGTCGTTGAATTCAAATGGCGGTATTGAAGAACGGTACTAATTTTCGTTCCGGCTTTAAAAACCGCCTTTTCCACAAAGTAGTCTTCGTTGTAACGGGTGATCATGGCGTCCATTCCCAAAGAACCGTTTGATCCCATCTTGAAATTTACCCCGACATCAGCAGAAACTTCATTCCCTGGCTTATACTCGGCCTCAAGATCCGTGAGCGGCTTAAATCCTCCATTCACAATATAGGAAAGCCCCCCTCCCAGCACCGCTTGCTCGCCCAAAGGGAATGCCCCAGAAACGCTGGTCATAAGAGCAGTACCTTGTCCAAGTACGGGCAATTTAAACTCCAATACCTGATTAGAAAACAAGCCAACCGTTTCTAATTCTTCGGAAGTAAGGGACGAACGGCCAGTAGGCAAGTTGACAGTTGCATTAAAAATTAAATTAGGATTGGGGAGGCGGTATGAAAGTGAGACTTGGGTATCGCCTACCCCAGAGAAGGTTTGTCTGGTGGAAGTCGGATTCAAACACGCTTCGCAATCAGCATCAAACCTCCCTTGGGAGTTCCGCAGCGACATCAAGACCTGATTGTTCACTTGGTAATATACCAGCACTTGATTGGAGACCTGTCCGAGCGACAGGGTTTCTCCAGACGCTGCCTCAATAGTCCACGATTGATAGGTCGGCATGACGCCGGCAAACCGCTTATTACGGACATTTTGCGGATCCTCCGTGGTTGGCGATGAAGTTTGTTGTGCCATAACCGGCCAGGCCATCAAAACCCCAGCACATAGCCAAAGCATTTTTTTCATAGTATTTCAGGGGTTAGATTAATTGCCTTTTGGTGGAAAAATTGGCGGACGCGGCAAATCGGTTTGTTCTGAAACACGCCCAAACTCATCGGTCGGGTTGCGCTTTTCAGGATTTGGGAAAAGGTTGGCCCCCATTTCCGTACCAACAGCCTGCAAGCGATCCGCAACCAATTGGTCGGTGCCCAAGCCTGCGCCTCCATTTTTACCAGCTCCGTTGAAGTCATACGAGATGTTAATGTCTTTCCAACTGCTTCCGGCAGCCTGTCGGTTTATGTTTTTATCAAGCAATTCTCGTGCTTTTTGAAATTTAGGATCCAACTCCACTGCCCGTCTAAAATTGCGCAGAGCGCCGGGTACATCCCCAGAGTCTTCCGCCTCCATGCCTCGGCAATACGCCAGAAATGCCTGAAGATTTTGAGTAGGCACAGTTCCTAATATCTTTTGACGCTCTTGTGTTGTAATAGGAATCTTCATGCTTTCCAACAATTTGATTACCACACTTTTTTGGAGCCGGAACAAATCTGCAAGAGGCCCAGGCTCCGTTTTGAAGTCCGATTCATCCTTCAAAACATCCCAATAACCTGCATCAATGGTGATTTGTTGTTTAGCCGAAACATTGAAATTACCAGAAACCACTTTAGAAGCCCCCAGTATCCGACCAGCGCGTGGAGCAGATTCCGGATCAATAAAGCCCGTTTGTCCCCTCGCGATTTCTTGCTGCAAAACACCAATTTGAAGCCGTTCTAATAACTTCAGCCCTTGAACAGAACCTAGGTCTGTAATGATTAATGCTGCAATTCCACGGCTCAAAGGTTCGTACTGCTTATTCTTGCCTAAGTAACTAAATGGGAAAACAGCAACAGCATTTTGTTCTAAACGGCCATTTGTAAGCTCGCCGGATGATTCTTTACGTGCTAATTCTGCCATTTCCGATCGGAGAATCGCCCGCGTCAAATTAAGGTAACGGCCTTCCAAGAGTCGAGTAAAATTGACTTTGGGATCATATTGCGTATAACTTTTATATATATCTAAAGCAGAGGCCCTCCGATTGGTGGCTTCCAAAACCAACCCATAAAAGAGGGCAATTTTGGGGTCGGCAGGCGAGCGGACAATGGCATCTTTGAGGTAGCTTTCGGCCTGATCAAATTGATTCAGCTCGAAGTGTGCGATCCCCAATTCCCGCATCATAACCGGATTACCTGGATTTTTTACCAAAAGCCGTTCATATTCCAGAAGCCTGACTTTCGGCGGTTTTGATTGCTGAATTCCACTACAACCAACATAAAAAACCAAGATAAGCAGCATAAACCAGTTTACATATCTCATGAAGGCATTATTTAGAGGAGAAAATTTATTTTACATTGGCCGCTGCCATGCGTTGCGACGTTTCGATAACGGCAATTTTTTCTTTGGCTTGCTCAAACCGCCCATCCAATTGTACTGCCAATTTAAACTTCTCCAAAGCCAGGTCGGGGCCTTGTGTATGATATACTTCCAATCCTTCAGCATAGGCCAGCATGGCATCTAACGAATTGGTAGGATTGGCCGCTGCCATTTTAATCGCTTGGTTTTCATTGATCCGCCGTGCCAAACGGAGAGCCAACTGATCTGAAAGTGCCATTATATCTGCGGGTTTGCCTTCCATGTTTTCGGTCAAAAGAATCTCAGACGTTTCTACCTTCACCAAACGGGCAGCAATCCGAACTCGATTTTTGTCTAATACAATGAATGTACCAAATACGACCGAATGTGCACCCAACATTTTCCCAACCCGAACGGCTTGAGAAACATCAAAACTGGCTGGATCATTTTGTATTTTGGCTTCTTGCATCAGCCAATCCAACCGGGCTCGTTCAACGACTTTTAGGTTCACATTTTGTTGGAATTGGAACATCATCAATTGCGGCAAACCTACTTGCAAACGGTCGTAACGGGCCGCGTCGGTTGTAATGGATGCATTATGGAAATCCATCACCGCAATGGTCTTAATACCTGGATCCGCACGTTCCACGCCAAATCCACCAGATTTATTTTTACGTGCCATATAATAGGCCCGGAGGTATTCTAATGGTTTTTTATCTGGATCAGGTTCATACGCAGGGGGTTCTTCTTGTAATAAGGTAGAAACCAATTGTATTGCTTTATTGTTTTCCTCGGAGGCCGCTGCAAATTCAGCTAAGGCTTCCAAGGTCGCTCGGCGATCGGTGACGCTTAGCGAGCGATCGCGGCTGAGCCGCTCCAGTTTAGGCAATGCTTCGTCATATTCCCCTAAATTAAACTGGCGTATGGCTTCCTGAACACGCGGATCAATGAGGCGTACCGGCTGAGGTTTGTTTGGAACGACATTGGTCTCGGTGTTAGATGTTACGGATGGTTGACTTGACGTCAGATTTGCTTCTTTAGGACCCGAACATGCGGTTAAGAGCAATGTCATCAACCCCAATACAGAAGTGAAAGAAAAGAAGGGTTTCATGATACGATTTTGGTTGAAAAGTTTAAGTTAGAAACGGACGGTTGTAGCGGTTGTTTTTCCCGCCACCACCTTAACAGAAGTATTTTTGGTAGTGCCATCCGGCCCTTTGACTGAAACTGAATAGGTACCAGGCTTTCCCGTAAACTTCTTCCGGGCACCATAACCGGAACCCAGATCGGTTGAGATGGTTGCCGGAAGGGGTTCACCATCCGGCCCCACTACTGTAACCATAAACGAACCTTCTGCCGCCGGAGGCTCAGGCTTAGGCTCTTCTTTTGGTTTTTCTGTGACAGGTGTTGTTGTCTGGTTATTGTTATTGGCCGTATTGGGCTTGGTTGGCCGTGTGATAATCGGTTCTCGATTTTGAACGTTTTCACGAATAGTCTGCGCTCCTTGCTGGATCCGGTCACGGACAGGGGTCGTATTCTTTGGCGGTGGTGTAGTCAAAACAGGTACATCGCCTGTATTGTTCTCCGAGGGAGGTGTATTGTTGACCTGGGGCGTACTTGGATTATTTGCCTGGCTTGGCTGTAGGCTCGTATTTGAATTCAGTAATGGATCATTTTGTGTGACGTCTTGCTGAGGCTGAGGAGCGGGCTTGGGCTGCGGCCTCAAGACAAAAAACCATATTGCTACGAAGCCCAAAACCACCACCGCTCCAATACCACCTATCATGATCCAGTTGGGGCTTGTAGATCGGGTGGTTACACTTTTAGATGAAACCGTAACCTTCTTACTGGAAGATGCAGGCGGGAGGTATGAAGACTGCTGACCTGTCGCCAGTTGTTGCAATCCAAGGCGCATATCTGCTGCACTCGCGTACCGTTTGTCGGGGCGAACCTGAATCGCCCGGTTGATCACCTTGGCAAGATCGGCGGGAATACCCGGAGCTGCTGAAGTAATGGCCGGAACATCTCCATCCACAATCTTTTTCTGGATAACATAGGGTGAAGTAGCCGTTACATCCTCGAATGGTGGACGCCCTGCCAAAGCCTCATACATGGTAATCCCTGTGGAATAGATGTCGGTGCGTTGATCCACCGAATCTAAGCCTTTTACCTGTTCAGGAGACATATAGTACAGGCTGCCAACGGCTTGTCCGGCCTGGGTCAATGGATTTCCGGCAATGGTTGCTTGCGGGTCAATAAGTTTTGCGAGGCCAAAATCGGTCACTTTAACTGTCCCATCGGCCATTATCATGATGTTGCTTGGCTTGATATCCCGATGTATGATGGCTTTGGAGTGAGCATACTCCAAAGCACTCAGTAACTGACTCGAAATATTGGCCACATCTTCCGGCGTGTTGTACTTCCCCTGCGAGATCAGGTCCGACCAATCCTTTCCTTCCACAAACTCCATAATGATGACCATTCCAATAGGTGTTTCACGCATCCCGAAAACACGTACAATATTGGGATGGTCTAACATGGCCAAGGCTTTTGCCTCTGCCCGGAAGCGCTGCAAAAACATGGGGTCTTGCACGTTCATTACCTTAAGTGCAACCGTCCGATCGAGTTGGGTGTCTATCGCTTTCCAAACCTGCCCCATGCCCCCTTGGCCAAGTTTCTGCGTAACCCGATAAATATCAATGTACTGACCTACCATGATGTTGATTAATTATTGGTTTCCATTTTTTGAATTTCGGTAATTCTGCTCTGGATCGTTTCGTTATCCAAGAGTTGTTGAGACTTTCGGTACAAATCCAAGGCACTTGCTGGAGTTGCCCGTTTACCATCTCCCAACGACATCAATTTTTTTGCCGCCTTGCTTCGTTCTTCCCGATATTCAGGGGTTTTGCCAAATTCCGCTTCTAACGAAATAAACCGGCTCACGGCCACTTGGTGGTTTCCCGTCTGAAGGTTTTGCCATGCCTCGGCCAAGCCGTTCGCCAATTTTGCACCATCTTTTCCTTGTTCTTGCGGTTTTTCTGTTTCCGTTTTAGAGGATTCGGGTTTGATTGCAACGGGATTTTCTTTCGGCTTGCTCGTGGTTCTTGCCGCTTCTGGTTTACTGGCACCAATTACCGGAGGTACCATACTCGGAAGCGTCGGTGGTTTGGTTCCGTTGTTCAAGGGATTATCGGATAACAAAGGAGCTACATTATCTTGAGTACCAAGAGTAGTTCCCTGTGTTTCTGGCTCTTTTGAAGGGCTTCCCTCTGAATAAGCATTTTCATTATAAGGCTCTTTTTGTAACGCAACCGAAGCTGATTTAGAGCGGTTCAGCAAATCTAAGTTGAACCATACAGCCCCAACCACAACCAGCATCGCCAAGCCCGAGATCATCGGAATAAGCCACTTTGGGCGGTCTTTTGCTTCTGGCGGTGGAGGAAGCACGGCATGTCCACGGTCGTTTCTCCACATTTCCGGTTGCTCTAATGCATTCCAGACACCAGTTGAGACCGTTGGGTGCGCCTCCTGCTGGCGTAATTGGGTATCAAAAGAGGCATTCGATGCCGTGTATTCAATAGGCTTATCGGACGGCGCCACTCGAACCACTTGCACGGTCGAGTTGTCCAAGCCACCGCGCTCATTTGCAAGAGCCACCATTTTCTCTGCCGCTTCTTGTGGGGGCATTGCACGGACAATTTCGGATATTTCCGGCAAATGTACATCTCCGAGGCCATCACTACAAAGCACATACACATCATTCAAATGAAGCCGGTCTATCTCGAAGGTATCTACTTCTACATGCGATTCCGGCCCCAATGCCCGTTCCAACATGGATCTTTGTGGATGTCGTTCGGCCTCTTGTGGGGTCAGAATGCCTTTTTTTACCATAGCAGAAATCATGGTATGGTCTTCCGAAATTTGTTCTGCTTTATCTGGGCGAATCCGATACAAACGGCTATCTCCAACGTGTGCAACAAAAGCCCGATCCCCATCTATCAGCAAAGCCGTACAAGTAGTCCCCATGATTTGTCCACCAGGCAAATCTTTCAATAATTTGTGGATATTGAGGTTGGCTTCTTGGAAAGCGTGTTCTAAGCGCGTGAGTACCGATCCGATACGGCGGGAAAAATAGGCCTCGCCCACTGTGTTGACCGCTGTGTTACTCGCAATCCGGCCATCGGCATGACCGCCCATACCATCCGCCACAACATAAAGATGAACAGCTGGTTTATCGTCCTGTGGAGTACCTACAAAATGCCCGCAAGCATCCTGATTTTCGGTGCGAACCCGTCCGACATCGGTTTTTTCACCCAGTTGTAGCAGGTGAGGCATTTGTTTTTGTACCATTTGGTTATGGAATACTGAAGAAATAAGAATCCCGACTCACCAGAACGTCCGGAATTTAAACAATTGCTCCCGTTCTCTATCCATCGCTAAGGTCATGGGTGGTAAATCTGAATAAGTGGGGCTGCCGCCTCCTGGCATTACATACTGCCCACTTCCAACTTTTTGTATGGCCGCCGCTAATGGGTTGTCGAAATTAAACCCAAACAAGCGAGGGTTCTCGCCAATAACTGCTGCTGCGGTAATATAAAACACGTAATTTTTGGTTTCTTCGGGCATCCAAGTCTGCGTGTACATATTCCAAAAATTGCGGTCGCGGGGATTATTAGGCATAGCCCTAATGCGTTTGATGACATTTCCCTCTCCCCAGTTGTACGAAGCCATGACACACAATCCGGAAGCTTGTGCATCCGTCTTATAAATATCAGCAATATAACCTGCCGCCGCTTCCCCCGCTTTTACGTGGTCGTGCCTTTCGTCTTCAGGGTCATAGACTCCAACATCCTTCAATGGGCCAATTTTCAGCCCATATCGTGCGCCCGTTGAAGGAATAAATTGCCACATTCCTTTTGCATGGCCATAACGGGTAGGAGGCCCCACAATTTTGGTGTTAAAATTACTTTCTTGCATGCCTAAGTAGAAAAACTGCGGTGGTACCCCGCGCTTCATGAAACTGGCCACAATGGGTTCCACATACCCGTTATCTTGGGCTGTTCGCAGGGCGTTTATATACCGTGAACTACTCTGCCAATATTTGATATACTGTTTGACTTTATCCACATATCCGGCAGGCATTACCATTTCATTTTCACCAAAAAGCCGTGTAATGTCATAAATCAATTTATCCACATTCCCACTCGCATTGCCCGAATTCGCCAAATTCACCGCAGCCCTATACTGGGGCCTTGCACGCATTTTCTCGGAATAGGCCTGTTGCATTTCAATAATTTTTCTGGCCGTTTCGTCGCGTAATTTCTTGTTCGTATTCAGTGTAGAATCATTGGCGAATTTGAGTTGTAATTCTTTAATTTGATAAAATAAAACAACATTTAAAGAGTCTTGGGTCGTCAATGCCACATTCGACGCATCCAATGCTTCGCCCAATGAACTACTTTCGTTGTGCTTCCATAAAGCCCAGATAGCAGCAATAACCAACGCAACTGCCACAATACCGATGATGTAGTAATATTTTCGCTTGTCCCGTTTACTCATTCGCGAAAAAGCCGCCATCATCATCTGGGTGCGCGAACCCATTTCCGCAGTTTGACCAGACTCAAACTTCCGCATATAGCCAGAAACAGATCCTGGGGCCGGAGGTGTTGCTTTCGAGGCTTCCTGATAAGATGGAGCAATTGCCGATGGTTCCCATTTGGACCCAGGCCCCCAGTCGGCAGGCGGAGTGTTTACAGGGGGCGGCCCCGAAGGTGTGGACCAATCATCCGCAGACGATGGCAATGCCATTTCACGGTTTGACGTTGGGTTCCAATCGGCATGGCCAGCAGTAGGCACAGGCGGCCAACTAAATCCAGAATCTGTAGCAGTTGGCTTAGCCGCTCCCCAATCATCCGCAACTGGTTTATCATGGGCTGGCGGCTCACTTCCCCATTCCATTCCTACACTTTGTGATTGTTGCGGTGTCCCGCAATCTGTGCCCGCCTTAGCAGGTGGTGGAGCACCCCATTCCATTCCACCCACTGGTGGAGCCTCTACTGCCCCCCATTGATTGAAGAGGGCGTCTAAAGGGGGTTCATTGGGTGGTACTGGAGGAGGCACAGGTATCCCCGGAGTACTCCATTCGTAAGATGGCGCAACGTGCGGCGGTGTACTTTCGGTACCCCAATCCGTTTGTGCGGCGGGCCAGTCTGGTTTGTCTGTAAGGGGGGCGGATGGCCAAGGTGTAACAACTGGTACGGCGGACGGTGGCGGCGTATCGGTATCCCATCCCGCCTTTTCAGGCGAATCCCACGAAATTGGCTGGGGTGATGCCGATGCCGGAGCCTCGCCTGCAACATGTTCTAACGCTTTAAAAAACCCTGTATTCAATCCCGCTTGCGGCGCATCTGGTGTTTTCCCCCCAGCTATCCCTTTCAAGTCCTGAAGAGCCGAACTAATGCCAGATGAGAAACCCATTTCCATGTTTTCATCCGGTTTGACGGGCGTAACTGGTACTTCCTCTGTGGGTATAGGAGCAGACTGAGGCAACTCGGACAATGCGCGAAAGATGCCCGATGGCAAAGCCGAATCTATGGAATCGGTACTTATAGGGGGCGTAGGCTGTGGTGGAGCTTCTTCCGTTAAAGCAGCGAAAAAGCCAGTGCCTAATGATGGTGCCGTTGTTGATTCAGCGACAGATACTGCCTCTGACTGCTGAGGCTCTTCCTTGCCCAAGGATGGGCTTGCTCCATCAATTTCCGATAACGAACGGAAAAAACCCGACTCCAATCCTGTTACGCCCGCTGAAGAAGGCGTCGCAGGCAAAGTGAGTGGGGCTGGAGTTTCAGGAACAACTTCCGATAATGAACGAAAAAAACCGGATTCCAATCCCAATTTATCACTGTCGTTGGCGGGTGGTTCCTCGGAATGGTGAACATTTTTCAGGCCTTCAAAAGTAGGCCCATCAGGGCGGCTTTCAAAAAATGATTCCTTTGAGGGATCAATTGAAGTAAAAATGCCCGATTCGACGGAGGGTTTTTCCGATAGAGAGGGCGTTTCTCCTGTGGCCTCGATAGAAGATACATCAGGCGGAGTATCCGATAAAGCAGCAAAAAAACCGGATTCCAAAGGCGGAGCTACCGTTTCTGCTGATGTTTGAGGAACTGGCGTTTCTGTAGAACTGGGGGAAGTCCCTGATATTTCACCCAAAGATTGCCAAAAGGAAGTTGCCAACCCCGCTTCCGGAGTTACCACAGGCACTTCTGCTATAGGGCTGTCCAATGACTCAACCTCGAATCGCAACATTGGGCCATTACGACCAAATTCCACCTCCTTGGCAATATCCAAAACGACACGGGATGTGCGTGCACCGTTTACCCAAATACCATTCGTACTGTTACGGTCATGCAAAATCCATTGCCCATTTTCAAAAGACACGTCTGCATGTGTACGACTCACCAGTGGACTGGGGAGGTGAATTTGACACGTAGCATCCCGACCTATATTGAAGGTCTTGCTAAATTGAAAGGCATCTTTATCGCCAGATATAGGCCCTTTCAGGATTGAAACGCGAATGTTTGTTTGCATACGCGGAATAGGTAACGTTTTAGTGTATGGGTTAATGATTGCTTGGCTCTTGTCTGGGACAAATCCAGAAGATATAATCAAACGAAATAAGAAGTATCTTTATTTGGCGACTTCAAATCCGAGTGCAATACTCACTTCCTCTCCTAAAAGAGAGGCGGGGGAATTAATCCATATCCCGACTCCATAACAGTCTGCGGCACGCGGGCTATCGCCTACTTCTACTTTTATTGTGTTTTCTGCGATCATGAGACCGCCTTCGGTTAAAACCTTTTCGAGTTGGTTCACCAGTTGTGCGTGAATTTGCTCAGGCGACAAACCAGATTTAAGGATGCTTTGGGCGAATAAAATGGCTTGCGTTATTTTACCAGTCACCATTTTACACGACAACGAAGCATGGCGTTGTGCTTCCGCGAGTGAATCAGGGTCTATATAGTTCGCCACTTTCTGAAAAACTTGCGCGCCAGCAACATACACCCGATCCGAATTGGGCCGGGAAGCCAGAACCGTAAATCCAGCATCCGAGAATTCAACTTGTTTATGCGTATCAAGCCACATAGAGAGTGGCGAACTGTTGGTATCGGTTTTCCTAATGGGGTAATCCTGTTGTTCACCCGCACTTCCAGGCCCAACAAACCCTGTTCCCCAAGCGTGCTTTACATAACCTTGGGCCATCGCGACCCCAACAGGCAAAGACGCACGTCCCCATAAATGTCCACTTCCATCCGAAGGTGTTTTTTCATTATAGGGAAGACCACCCATCAGTTGCATAGACCGATAAGGACTTCGGAGTAGCACATGTGGCAACGCCAAAGTTATCCATCCCGACGATGCCTGCTCACGCAACAAGGGCCATCCCATAAATTCCGGTTTTTGTAAATGCTGTAGAATGGTAGGAATTCTTGAATTTCCATAAGCATCACGTTCAGTCCAGAGCCTTGTAGCCGCCGAAGCAACAACCGGAATTTGAAGGCTTGCAGCCGTTTCTCCAATATCTGAAAGACGCTCCAGATCCATGGCCACATCCCCAAACGTAAAATCCAATAACAAGGCTGCAAAAGGAATTTCAGGAGGTATCTCATAGGCAGGCATTAAGACTTGATGATACAAGGCCGTATTTAACTGTTCCTTATTGACAGAAAGCACGTCTAAACGGATATTTTTCCGAAAATCCAGACGATCTACCAATAATTTCAAGCCGCGCCATGAGGATTCCAATTGTTGATATGCCGCATGATGGATCACAGCATCCAATTGTTGGGCAATCCGATTTTCCACTTCTTCGAGGGCCACTTGTAAAGCACTTTTCCCCTTTTCTATAGGGCGTTTGGGTGGTGAAGCCGCTTTTTGACCCGCTAAAGCACGAATAAGGGCATCCATCGGATCTCCACCAGCTTGTTTTTCAGGTGTAGCCGTAGCACCCAAGTCCACCAAATTTAGCAAATTGTCCAAACCTCCACCAGAATTCGACGTTGAGGGTGAGGCATTCTCTTCGGGAACCGGACGGATTCGGTCAGACCAATGCAATGCCTCCTCCCGATCAAAACCCAGCGTTTGAATTGTTCCAGCAAAGGCTTGATAAGACAGTTGATCGCGCTTGACCATAAGGAAGGCATCCCTAAGACCTAAAAAACGCTTCACCAAAGGCAATTGGTCCACCAACCGATCTGGCTGAAACCCTTGAATATGGTCAAAGATCAATGACAGCGATAGCGTTTTCGGTGAAGTGCCTAAATAATTGGGCACTTCTATAGATAAAGTGGGCCTCCAAGACATCATCAGTTCAGCAAAAGTATATTTATCCACTTTTACCAAACGGGTTGCACCGTCCCACTCGACATCATGCATGAGGTGAGGCGTCAGGTCAGAAGCCAGAAACAAGCGAAAAGGCGTAGCAGCAGTCATTTCACGCGGTTCCTCGCCCTGAGACGACGAGAACCCCATTTTGACGCGAAATTCCTGAATCGGAGAAGTGTTTTCCATAACTGCGGTGATAGGTTTTATGATCTATGGATGCGAACGCAAATTTTAAGAAAGCCAACTGCCCTCTACTGGTAGATACGAACCTGTACAACAACTACCTTGGGCTGTTTCATTTTGAGGAAAACCCACGCCCAGAGGCTCCAGAAGTCTTGAAAGCGGAAGCGATTCGTATTTAACCCTAAAGAACGTAAAAAGCAAGTGGAAAGGCGAAAAAAATATTTTTTCCGGACTTGTTACCTTTTTTTAAAAGGTACGGCTTAGTGGTTGTACCTTTTGGTGTTTGGTGGTTTGAAGAACGGTATCGAGCGCAAAACAACAGTACCTCCTCCAGTTTTGCTTCGGTGCCGTTCTTATTTTTTGTTAAGTTACGGAAAAGTCAATGCAATTCCAAGATCATTCTGTGGTCCCATTCTTGCCTGATGTGCAGCCCTCGCCTTTCCAGAATCCGTCATAAACTTGTTTTCGGATACACCATTCTATTACTTGGCCCATCCGCCACTCCGATCCATCATAATCAACCAAGTTCACCAATGATGTAGTTTCATACAGAATACAGACCCTCCCGCTTTTATGAACTCGCCTGTTTCACATGAAATCACCATAAAACCCGCCAATTGAAGACGCATTGCAGTTTCAGAGCATCCATTTTGGATAAAAACATGTTTTTGATTCGGACAAAAGGCATTCACTGCAAACAACCGTCGTGCTTCGTCTTCGGGAGCTTCGATAACACGTGAGAACACCTTACGGATCAGTGCCAAGCCTTGTGGTTGAAAAGCACCAGGATATACCAACACGCAAGATTCATCTAAGATGCACATGCACGTGTCTAAGTGGTAAAATTCCGGATCACATAATTCGAGCGCAAGTACAGGAACATCTAATGCTTGTGCCAGTCCCTTATATACTTCTAATCCTGTTCTAAAACCATAACCACCCCACAAAAGCCGCCTGCCCGAATGCCATAAAGCGTCCCCCATCCCCTCGAAGTCGGAATCATTATCACTTGGCAAAGTTCGTACTTGATATCCTTTTCGAGCAAAGTACGCCTTGAAAAAAGCCACTTCGGGTTTGCGTTCCGGTGCGTGCATCTGAGCACAGAAAACACCTTTTTCCCCATTTGGTCGAATAAAAGGAAGGGTTTGATTGGCACAAAAAACCATATCTGGAAGTCCTTGCTCGCCATTGATAACCTCCACCGATAAGCCTAAGGACCTATATAAGTCCACGAGTTTTTGCCATTCGTTATTCGCTTTCTGGCGATTCACTTTTCCAATTTGCCCTTCCATGTGTGGATTGATCACATAAGCCACATCAAAAAATGCAGGGTTCACCATTAGCAGCCGGTCGGCTAATGGCATGGAGGGTATTTCCGGAAGGGGTAAATTCCATTCACTAATATGGGTAAATACATTCATAACAAATATTTACAGATATTCATTTAGCAGTTGTTCGTAACGTTCCTGTTTCCCACTTATCAAAGCGGGTTCTCCAGCTTCAAGGGCAAAGCGATGCAAATCTTCCAAAATCAAATTCCCATTCTCAAAATCGCGCCCAATTCCATCATCAAACGAAGCATACCGATTTTTTCTCATATTTCGGTACGGAGATTGGGTGAGGAGTTGCTCGGCTGTCAAGAGGGCACGGGCAAAGGCATCCATGCCAGCAATATGGGCAATAAAAAGATCTTCGGCATCAGTGGAATTCCGGCGGAGTTTGGCGTCAAAATTGATTCCGCCCGAAGTAAATCCCCCTGCTTCGCAAATCACCAACATGGCTTCGGTTAGTTCTTGTAGGTTCATGGGGAATTGGTCGGTATCCCATCCATTTTGGTAATCACCCCGATTGGCATCCATGCTTCCCATCATGTTTGCATTCGCCGCCACTTGTAACTCGTGTTGGAAGGTATGTCCAGCCAAAGTGGCATGGTTGACTTCAATGTTCAATTTGAAATCTTGGTCTAAACCATGTTCACGTAAAAAGCCAATTACGGTTGCTGCGTCGAAGTCATACTGGTGCTTTGTAGGCTCACATGGCTTAGGCTCAATCAAAAAAGTACCTGTAAAGCCTTGTTTCCGTGCATAATCCCGCGCCATTGTCAGCATCATTGCCAAGTGTTCGGTTTCTCGCTTCATGTTGGTATTGAGCAAGGTCATATAACCTTCGCGCCCACCCCAAAAAACATAGTTTTCCCCCTCTAATGCAATTGTCGCATCTATTGCATTCTTAATCTGAGCCGCTGCAAACGCCACAACATGAAATTCGGGATTGGTAGCAGCACCATTCATATAACGCGGATGAGAAAAAACATTTGCAGTTCCCCAAAGTAGTTTAATTCCTGTATCTTTTTGTTTTTGCTTTGCATAAGCCACTAATTTTTCGAGATTTTTCTCATAAACTGCAAGCGAATCATCTGCCTCCACCAAGTCAACGTCATGAAAACAATAATATGGCACACCTAGTTTTCGCATAAACTCGAACGCCGCATCCATTTTATGGTAGGCACGATCTATTGGATTTTCTGCCCGATCCCACTCGTACTTCCTTGTTCCAGGGCCAAACGGATCTCCGCCCGTTCCGCAGAAAGTATGCCAATAGCATACCGCAAAACGAAGGTGGTCTTTGAGCGATTTTCCCGCAACCATTCGGGATGAATCATACCATTTATAGGCCAAAGGATTGTCAGATGCCCGTCCTTCAAATGGAATAGTACCAATCTTGGGGAAATATGCTGCCATAGATTTAGGTGTTTAATTGGGTGAGTTGCTGGTCAAGGACTTTCTTCCATTGTTCATATGCAAGAGCATAAGTGGGAGTCTCTCGTGGATCTGGGTGGACCTCATGCACGATCCGAAGCCCCGCTATTGCGGCTTCGTCGGGAGAAGCATACACTCCCAAGCCAACGCCTGCTGCCCGTGCCGCTCCCTGAGCACCATCTGTATCTAAAACCGTAAGAATAGATCTGGTGGTTTGTACAAAAATGTGGCAAAATAGCGGGCTTAGAAATAAGCTAGCGTTCCCTGTCCGAATATTCTGTACCGAAAGCCCCATTTCTAGCAAGGTTTGCATGCCATAGTGGAGTGCAAAGACAATCCCTTCCTGGGCTGCACGGAAAAGGGTGGTTGTTGTATGACGGTTTAGGTCTAATCCCCAAAACCCCGCACCGATTGTCCGGTTTTGGAAAATACGCTCAGCTCCATTCCCAAAAGGCAAACAGACCAAACCTTTCGATCCAACCGGAACGGAGGCGGCCATGGCATTCATTTCGGCATAAGACAGGTGGTTTGTAAGGTGTTGGCGTATCCAAGCATTCAACCGGCCTGTACCATTAATACACAATAGAACACCGTTTCGAATCTTCTTATGTTCATTGTTAACATGGACAAACGTATTTACACGTCCTTGTGGGTCGTAGGTATTTTCCTCGCTTATACCATACACCACGCCCGACGTCCCTGCGGTCGCCGCTACTTGTCCGGGATGTAAAACACCAAGAGAAAACGCATTGTTAGGCTGATCACCAGCCCGATACATCACTGGGGTGTGGCATGGTAATCCCAAAACCTCGGCCACTTCAGCACGTATGATTCCCTGATTGCCAAAAGTCGGAACAATTTCTGGCAAAAACGAAGGATCAAGATGCCAATAGTCCATAAGGGCATATGCTGGAAAATGGTTATGGAAGTCCCATAAAATGCCTTCTGAAAGACCTGAAGTGGTCGTGGTTAGTTCTCCGGTAAGTTGGTAGGCAAGATAATCACCTGGCAATAATATTTTATAAAGTTGCGCATAGGTTTCAGGTTCATTTTCTTGTACCCATTTAAGTTTTGCAGCCGTAAAATTCCCGGGTTGATTCAAAAATCGCCTAAAACAAAACGCCGCTCCTAAGCCCTGCGTGGCTGTTTGTCCAGTCTCGGCGGCACGGCTGTCGCACCAAATAATGGAGGAACGTAAAACATCACCCTTTTTATTGACCATCACCAACCCATGCATTTGATAGCTGATGCCAACCGCCGCTACCTTTTTCCGCAAATCAAGATCCAGAAGAGAAATGGCTTTTATGGTTTCCTGCCACCAAATAGATGGACTTTGCTCGGCCCAGCCCGGATTTGGTGACTGTATGGTCATTTCTTGCTTCGGGGCCACTGCCGATGCCACTGCCCAGCCTGTGTGAGCGTCCACGATACTGGCTTTTATGGAGGAGGTTCCAAGGTCTATACCAAGTATATACACAAGTTATTGGGGTTAAGAATATCAAATAACGATGGCAAGTAAGGACAAATTCTATTGGAATGCAAGGGCTGAGAAAGCTTTTTTTTAGATGTATGACCTATCGTATCAGAAAACAACTTATACGATAGGTAACGGGGCTAATATTGAGTGGTAAAGGTTTTTTCTGTCCTACGTCTTATTTTATAAACTATTTTCGGCAATAAACGATGATACATGGTGTACCAATTCTTTTGGCTGGTCTTTCGTCAGTGCATGCCCGGCATTGGGGACTAAAACAAAACGAGCTTGTGATACTTGTTTTTGTGCCCTTTTCCATACAAAGTGGGGTAAAATCTTGTCCTCGGCTCCCCAGCACAGCAATATTGGCAAGTGCAGGTTGGCAATTTGTTTACGAATTCCCGTCTTGTCTAAGTCTAAATGCTGATGGCTGCCATACATTTTGAGCAATGTTTGATAGGTCGCTTCCTGATCAAAAACTGCGCCCAATGGTGATATCTGAAGTACTTTTTTGAAAAGTTGGCTGTGCATCAACTTATACACCCAGCGCCAATCCGCCCAGACCTGAAAACGTGTCAGTGGATGGAACCCGCCGGGACTCACCAGAATGACACCCTTGAAAGCTTCCGGAAACATGGTCGCCGTCGCTAATGCGAGAATGCCCCCAAAAGAATGACCCATCAGCCAAGGTTTCTTTAAACCCATCTCATTTACAAAAGCCACCGTTAATCGGGCATATTGTACTAAACTATACCCACCTTCAGGCTTAGCAGACTGTCCGAAACCGAGCAAATCGGGTGCAAACAGCGAGATATCATGCTTACTTAGATAAGGTACCAAATATCGGAACGATCGTCCTGAATTGCCATATCCATGCAAAGCCACAATAGCATCAGAATTTCCGGAAAAATCAGCCCAATAGTAGGTATGTTCGTATCCCAACAACGATAGATAGCCCCGCTTCATGCCACATTGTCTAAATATCGCCAAAAAGGCGATTGGTCTCTCAGGTTCTCCAACAATAAATCGGGGTGATGAGCTGCCAATTCATCGCTGGAATAGTTTCCGGTGGCAACAGCAACCACGCCCCATCCGGCACGGCGTGCACATTCTATGTCTTTAGGCGTATCTCCGATAATGTGTATGTGCTGGGTTTCAAATGAACTGCCCGTAAGGGCCTCTGCCCGTTGGATACCAATTTCCGGTAGTGCATTGCGGTCTGCGTGGTCACTACCAAATGCCCCATAATGGAAATAATGTTCCACTCCGGCTTTTTGCAACTTCAGATATGCCATTGGTTCAAAATTTCCGGTCAGGAGGGCCAATTCCACATCATTGCGTTCGTCTAAGGCGGCGAGCAATTCCGGAATACCGGGCAATACCTCACAAGAAGCCATTGGCATCACAACCTTCAATCCTTCCATATACCTTTCACCTGCTATAGACACATTTTCTTCTGAAGGATCAATGCCGTGCAACGCCAGCACCTCTGTCAAAATCTGGGGATCCGTTTTACCGCCAAAAGGAATGCCTTTTGTGACGATTGGCTTTCCAAAGGCTTCCGATAACGCCTCTTCTACCACTCTTCTTCCGGCCCCATGTGTCAGCATGATGGTTCCATCAATATCAAAAAACAAAAGTTTTCGCATGACTTAAATGATAAAAGGAGTATTGGGGTCGTCTTCATGCCGGATTTCGTCCACTGGCTCCTGTTTATTTTTCCCCGCATACAGGCGGTTTGGGCAATTGAGAATTAGTGCGGCTTTTTCAGAAACATTCCGATAACCATGCACCACTCCCGGCGGAACCAAGAGAGTAGCCGGATGTGTCTCGCCCAACAACAAAACTTGATGTATGCCAAACGAGGCCGCATCCGAACGGTTATCCCAAAGATGCACCTCGAAAAATCCATCAAAAAAGACGAAAAGATCTGTTTGATCCTCATGCGCATGAGGACCACGTGCAACACCTGGTTCGGTAAGGGAAAGATAGGCCATTGCTGGCCATAAAGCATCATGCAGTTCATCCTCCCGAAAAATTTCGGCGAGCCATCCACGTGGATCATTAAATTTACGAAGTGGGGTGCAGGTGCAATCTGGAATCACGCCTATTGACCAATTGTTTAAGAGCATCTTTTTTTGGCTATATTGTGGCTAATATATTGGGAATAAACATGTGTAGGGTGTAAAACGTTCAACAATTTTGTAATTTTGACGCAAACCTGAAAATAATCTGTGGAAACCATCTATCATAGCGAAGTTTCGTCTTTGAATTCACGACTTCAAGCGCTTAAATTACAGATTGAGGCAGCGTGTCGGGAGGCTGGCCGAAATCCTGCTGAGGTAACCCTGATTGGTGTTTCAAAAACCCACCCAGTCGCCTTGGTTCAGGAGGCTATATCCGCAGGGATAACAGTGTTTGGCGAAAATAAAGCCCAAGAATTACGTGAAAAGGCGGCTAAAATTCCCGGAATAACAAATGGAGGAAATATAGAGTGGCACTTTATCGGATCGCTTCAGCGCAACAAAGCCAAAGAAGTGGTTCGTTATGCCGATTTTTTTCACGCATTGGATGACCTTCGCCTTGCCGAGACACTAAACCGTCTTTGTTCCGCCCAAAACCGTACCCTGCCCTGTTTGGTACAGGTAAATATATCGCACGAAGACAGTAAATCGGGATTAGCTCCAAAAGCATTGCCTGACTTTTTATTCCATTGTGCCGCATTTGATCATCTTCGGATCGTTGGATTGATGGGTATAGCACATCCGACAGAGGATCCAGAGTTTGTCCGTCCGGAGTTTCGTCTGTTACGAACCCTACGGGATGAAGCCATACAGCAAAATATATTACCAACCGATGCCAAACTTTCGATGGGGATGAGCGACGATTTTGAAGTGGCCATTCAGGAAGGAGCAACCCATATCCGCGTGGGGAGTGCCCTTTTTGGTACACGAAATTATTCACACTAAACCAAAATTCCTTTTAAGGTTTTCTATATCATACACCTATGGCACTTTCTTCAATTGACATCCGCCGTCAGGAGTTCTCCAAGCGTATGTTGGCCTTTGGCGCGTATCCTCCACGCGAGATTCATGAATATTTAGAGACCCTCGCCAAAGAGGTGGATATTTATAACGAAAAACTTCGGGGGGCCTACGAGCAGATTCAGCGCTTGAAGGGGGACTTGGAACACTATCAAAAAGTTGAAGAAGCCCTTCAGGAAGCCTTAGAGACCGCTCGGGAGAATGCCCGTAAAACCCAGCAGAACGCCGAGCAAAAAGCAGCATTGATCATTCGAGATGCAGAGTCACGCAGCGCACGCACCATCGAAGAGGCCAGTTTACAGGCACAAAAAATCGTACACGAAGCCGAAGTCCTTAAAGCAAAAGCACGCCAAGAAGTTGCACAATTAAACGAACGGCGCAATGAGCTAACACTTCGCCTCAAAGGTTTTCTTCAGGCAGAAACAGAATTGATCGGACGCATTGAGCAAGACTACTTTAATTTTCTAACCAGCAACGACGGGCTATTGAATGCCCCGCCACCACCACCTATACAGCCATCCCAGTCGGATGAATCGTCTGGACTATTGAACACAGACCTATCTGAGTATGGCCCTAATGTGCCTACAGTCCTCGCCATCCCCAGTTTACCCATAGCTTTACCGATCTCCACCCCCGATTCCGCACCAGAATTAAAGGCCATTGTGTTTGAAGAAACGAGTCCTTCCGAAATGGGCCACAAAGATCATACGCCACCCACTCATAACGACTCGCAGGAAGAAATTCTTGCTGCTCTCGAAAACCGCCAGAAAGCACTTGACGAAGAGCTCCGGAGATTATTGGAACCAATGCCTGAGCCGGAAGAGGAGGCTGTTTTTGATTTTGATGCACTTCTTTCTCCTACACCCGCGCCCCCGCCACTCCCCGCTTCTTTGGAGGCCCCCCCCGATCTTTCACCCATTATAACACGGGAGCCAACCGGTGAAGCCCCAAATTGGACTTCACCGCAGGAGAACTTGTCTTCTACCATGTTGGCAGAAGCTCCAGAATTTCCGTCAACTCCTGAAGAGGTCACGCCGACTCATGAAGTCATTACCCTTGAGTCTGGACAACAACAAATGGTAGCAGAGGTTTGGGAGGCCCGTTCGGAGCCAGAGCAGGTTCAGGAAGCTATTGAGACGAAATCCCAACCCGAAGTGCGTGTAAAAGCATCCGTTTCCGAGTTGATGAGTTTCTCCCGTACCCCCCCCATGCAGGACGCTGTACCAGTAGTTCGGATAGAGTATGGAGCCGACCCGCATCCGATGGCTCCGACAATACCCAGACTTCAGCCTCAACCCGAAGTGGCATCAGCTCCTTTACCTTCCATAACAGCGAATCTTCATCCTGAGTTTATTCAGGTCCATCCAGCAGGAATCCCACATGAACTTCTGACCGCTTCATTGACCGAGGCCGAAAAAATCCAACGGATCTTAGATGAATTGCAATAAGTATTCCTTATGGTTACACCAAACGCGCAAGTTTTTTACTTTTGCGCGTTTCTTTTGGAAACAGGCATGCACCTTCAACACATAAACAGATACCGAGAAAAAGTCAGTGAAACAGCCACGTTCCTCCTTAACCGTATTTCCGTTCCAATTGATACTGCCCTGATCATAGGAACAGGCTTGGGAGCATTGGCCGATGAAATCACCGAGGCCCAGATTTTAGACTATGCCGAAATTCCGCATTTTCCGGTTTCGACCGTGGAAAGTCATACTGGAAAACTACATCTTGGAAAATTGGCTGGACGACCAATTATGGCTTTACAAGGACGTTTCCATGTATATGAAGGATATTCGCCACAAGAAATTACCTTTCCGGTGCGTGTCATGGCTCAAATGGGCATCCGCAATGTATTGATTTCTAATGCAGCGGGTGGCCTAAATCCACTTTATAAGCGTGGAGACTTAATGCTGATCCATGACCACATTAATCTTATGTTTTCGAACCCGTTGGTTGGGCCTAATATGGCAGAATGGGGACCGCGTTTTCCGGATATGAGTGAGCCATATACACCCGAACTGCGTTTTAAGGCCCTTGAACTGGCCTTAAAACATCATATCCAAATACACCAAGGGGTCTATGCTGTGGTGTCCGGGCCGAATTTAGAGACCAAGGCCGAATATCGTTTTCTGCGTCAAATTGGGGGAGATGCCATCGGAATGAGCACCGTCCCAGAAGTGATTGTAGCAACACATATGGGGTTACGGCTTTTGGCGGTTTCTGTCATTACGGATGAATGCCTTCCCGATGCCCTGCAACCCGTCTCTATGAAAGAAATTGTAGAGGCAGCCGAAATTGCAGAGCCTAAATTGGCCACCCTGATGCGTGGCTTGGTCGCTGAACTATAATCCTGCTCTACACATGTATCAGCGCCTACGTTTACGTGAAACAGGCTCAAGAGCACGCTTTTGGTGGGCTATCCATGCTGTAACCACACTCTTGGACACCCAAACCGCTATTTTTCCATCCGGCGTCATCCCTGGCTTGTTATAAAAAGTGAGTTCTCCATTTTCTTCCTCAACGTATGCCAGCATGGGTTGGTTGTCTGTCGTAAAAAAAACTGTTTGAAGATCGGCTTGTACTTTAACGAGGATTTTATCTTCGGGGAATTCCGGAGTATGCCATTCGGGATGCACCCCACTCGGATGACAGTCTGTCTGGGTCATTTTTCCGGTTGCAGGATTGAGAGCCAAGCATTGGGGGAGTGGCTTCGGAAATAGGGCCGCCATAACAGGTAAAATAGCAAAAGAGGCCAGCCAAAGAGCAATTCCCCGCCGGAAGTCTCGTTTCGATAAAATAATACCCATCACAAAATACGAGAAGGCAGCAGCATATAACCAGGCCAACGCCTCCGCCAGATCTGGACCCAGCGACGTGCGTGCCATTAAACTTTGTTTAAAACTTCCTGCCAAACCAAGGTAATAATACCATTCACCAAAGCGCACTAACCCAATTATGATCAGTAAGACCAATGCACTTATCAATATAGCAAATAGCTGTTTTTTAAAGATTTCTACAAATTTAGAAAAGGTTTGTGTAGTATTCATAAACTACGAGGCCGATAAGAGGGTAAAAAAATCAATCCATCAGATTCCAAAAGCGATCCCTAGTCCTATGCCCAGTAATCCAATCCCTGCCAATCCGCCCAATGCAGGCCATAAAAACTGTGTCCATTCTTCATATCGCACACCGGAAGCAGCCAGAATGGCCATTAAGGCTCCGTTCGTTGGAACCAAGAGTTCCGCCAGTCCCGCACCATATTGGTATGCCAAAACGGTAATATTACGTGAAAGGCCAAGCAAATCCGAGAGGGGAACCAACACGGGCATGGTTAGAACCGCTTGCCCCGATACACTTGGGACCGCAAAGTGTAACAGACTTTGAATGCCCATCATGGCCATTGCAGAAAGGGTAACGGGCAAATGGGCGATTGGTACAAATATCCCATTCACAATGGTATCAATAATCTGTCCCTGATCCAGCACCACAAAAATAGCTTTAGCAAATCCAATAATCATCCCTGCAAAGGCCATACTTTCTAAACCCCAGATAAAACTTTTTACCGCTTCATCCATTGTAAGACGGGCAATAATCGCCGCTGCAATTCCTAACAGAAAATACAGTACCGTAAGTTGTTCAAACTCCCAACTATACACCGTAATCCCCACCACATACCCCACCAGTGTGGCAATAACCAGCGACAGAATGAGTATATGACGCCATATATCGCCTGCTATGTGCTCATGGATTACGTCTTCGGGAGTAGCTACCCTCTTCTGTGCATATCGCATCACCCACCAAGTCCAGAAAGAGAGTGCCATCCCTCCTATGGCCAACCTAAATCCCATGCCTGATAGCAATGGAACTTGTGCCAATTTTTGTGCAATAATCACCTGAAACGGGTTGAATGGACTAAATGCAGCACCAATGGCGGCTGCGCCAATGCTCACGGCCACTGCAATGACAGGCGGATAACCAAGCCGACGCATTAGCAAAAGCATGACAGGAACCAATGGAATGATTTCTTCCTGCATGTTAATCACCATGCCCCCCAGAGCAAACAGTAGCGTGATCACGGGAATCACAAGCACGGTATTATGGGATAATTTGCGCATTAGGGCCTCGGCAGCCCATCGAAACGAGCCTGCCTTATCCACCACTGCAAATGCCGCACCCGAAAGAAATACCAAAAAAATGACCGAACCTGCCGATTGTAGCCCACGTGGAATGGCCATTAGGGCTTCCCATACACTAACAGGCGCCGATTCCACCCCTTTATAGGTTCCAGCTACTACCACATTGCGGCCTGTTAATGGGTCTTCTCTTCGATCGAATTGGCCTGCTGGAACCAAATAGGTGAGGAACGAGGCCAATAAAATGCAAATAGTGAGCACTACCAATGGATTCGGAAAGCGAAAAGACTTCATATGTTTATTCGGTTGTTTCACTAAATATACATTCAGAATAAACCAAACGCATTTTTTGATGTAACTTTGGAAGTACAATCCTGATAGATATTCACTGTTATTACCATTTATCCAAAGTCCTATGAAAAAATCATTTATACTCTTGGTATTGGTAGCCTTGGGCGTGCCCTTATTTGCCCAAAACGCCTACCAACTTCCTCCACCAGACCTAAAGGCCGTTGCTGATGCGCCCAACACACCCTCCGTCTCGCTTAGTCCCGATTATACCGCTATGGCAATTTTGGAAACATCGGACATGCCGCCCATTGCAGAGTTGGCAGAACCGGAACTCCGATTGGCCGGGCTCCGGATTAAACCAGCGACCAATGGCGCCAGTCGAGGAGGGTTTATTACAGCGATGTCATTTCGGAGCCTTTCGGATCAAAAAGAAGTGAAGGTACTCGGAGTGCCTTCCGAAGGTAGAATGGGCTTTCCAGCATGGTCGCCAGATAGCAAACGGGTTGCTTTTACCGTCACGTTTAAAGACCGCATTGAAATCTGGGGCACCGAAGTAAAATCGGGAAAAGCGCTGCGCCTTTCTACCAGAAAGATGAACACGACCTTAAACAATGCCTGTTCTTGGCAAGATAATATCAGATTGCTCTGTTTTACCATCCCAACAGATCGGAAGGCAGCCCCAATCGCCGACCTAGCCCCCAAAGGCCCCGTTATACAGGAAAATTTAGGACGTGCTGCCCCAGCTCGCACTTTTCAGGACTTACTTCGAAACGAACACGACGAAGCCCTCTTTGACCATTATTTCACCTCACAACCCGTGATGGTTTCATGGGGCGGCATAACACAAAATTTTGGCCCGGCAGCCATTTATGACAACATTTCGACATCCCCCGACGGTAATTATTTTTTGGTATCCACAATTCGCCGTCCCTATTCATATTTAGTAACTGTTGGCGCCTTTCCACGAAAACTGGAAGTATGGGACAAAAAAGCAAAAACGGTCTATGTTGTGGCAGAGCTGCCCCTACAAGACACCGTGCCAATTGGCTTTAATGCCACCACAGTGGGTGTTCGTGGAGCAAACTGGCGCCCCGATCTATCCGCAACACTGTTTTGGGTGGAAGCATTAGATGGTGGCGATCCAAAAAATAAAGTACCTTTCCGCGATCAGGTATATACCCTCTCTGCACCGTTCCTAGGGGAAAAACTACCTATTGCCAAAACCGAACAACGCTTTGCTGGCATCATGTGGGGAGACCATAACCTCGCCCTCATCTCAGACACATGGACACAAACCCGAAGCCGCCGGATGTTTATCATGGATCCATCCAAACCCATGAGTGAATTTCGCAAATTGCTTGATTTAAACACCGAAGACCGCTATAACAATCCAGGAAGCCCTTTGATGAAGCGAAATCAGTTTGATCGAATGGTATTGCGCACGACCAATGATGGGAAATCGCTTTATATGCAAGGAATAGGCGCCACACCAGAGGGCAACCGCCCGTTCCTACATAAAATGAGTCTCGAAGATGGGAAATCTACCGAACTTTGGCGCGCTCAAGCACCTTATTATGAATCCGTTGTCGCCCTGCTGCCAGATGGTCAATCGTTAATGACCCGCCGCGAATCTCAATCCGAAGTGCCCAATTATTTCATACGGACGCTCGGAACGGATAAACTGAAGCAAATAACCCAGTTTCCCGACCCATACCCGCAATTGCAAGGAATCAGCAAAGAAATTATCCGTTATAAACGCAACGATGGCGTAGATCTGAACGCCATTTTATACCTACCGAAAGGATATAAAAAAGAAAATGGGCCGTTACCCACTTTTATTTGGGCCTATCCTGCCGAATTTAAAGATGCCGCCGCAGCAGGACAGGTTAGCGGCTCCCCATTCACCTTCACCCGTATCTCTGCCGGATCGGCGCTGATGCTGGTTTTGGCTGGTTATGCTGTTTTAGACAATGCTTCGATGCCCATTGTTGGCGTTGGTAAAGAAGAGCCTAACGATACATTTGTTGAACAATTGGTAGCAAGCGCAAAAGCGGCGATAGACGAAGGTGTTCGGCGTGGCGTTGTGGATCCCGACCGCGTGGCCGTTGGTGGGCACTCTTATGGCGCCTTTATGACGGCCAACTTGCTAGCACACTCAGATCTCTTTCGGGCGGGTGTTGCACGAAGTGGGGCATACAACCGAACCCTCACGCCTTTTGGCTTCCAAAACGAAGAACGCACCATTTGGCAGGCTCCGGAAGTTTATTCTAAAATGTCACCTTTTATGTTTGCGCACAAAATCAAAACCCCTATTCTACTGGTTCATGGTGAGGCCGACAATAACCCTGGCACCTTCCCTATTCAAAGTGAGCGGCTGTATAATGCCATTAAAGGACACGGAGGAACAGCACGATATGTGGTCTTACCCCATGAATCACATGGCTATGCCGCACGCGAGTCTAACCTCCATTTGCTTTGGGAAACTGTACAATGGTTAGACAAGTATGTCAAGAATGCACCTAAACGAACTGGAACCCAATAACCCTTAAGCCCACAACCTTTCGTTAATGAAGAATTGCCCACACCTCGTACAGTGGGCTTATTCAGAAGTAAAATTCTACGCCGGGGCCACAAACTCCGGCGTTTTGTTGCCAACCCAATAAAAATATGACGGAAGCCCCCTACCTACATAACCTCAAAAGAAAATCTATCGCCCCTTGCATCTGCCTTTACAATTTCCGATTATGGCAGCTTCATTCACCAAAACCTCAAACAAATGTCCCCTAAAGAACCTTTTAATAAGTCGCGCCGTGCATTCCTTTCCAAAGCTGCCTTTGGACTTGGTTCCTTTATGATTATCCCCCGCTATGTATTGGGAGGGCCTGGCTATGTTTCCCCCAGTGATCGCCTAAATATTGCAGGCGTTGGTGTGGGAGGACGCGGAAAAGGGATTCTCAAAGGGGCTTCCCAATTAAATGAAAAAACCGGCGAGACCACCGAAAATATTGTGGCCCTATGCGATGTGGACGATCAAAATGCAGCCTCCACCTATGCGCAATATCCTAAAGCCAATCGTTATAAAGACTTCCGCAAAATGTTGGAAGCCGAACATAAAAATATTGATGCCGTGATGGTGGCAACGCCGGACCATACCCACGCCGTTGTAGCAATGGCTGCCATGCGATTAGATAAACATGTTTATGTGGAAAAACCCTTGACCCATAGTATTCATGAAGCCCGTATGCTCACCGAAACGGCGCGAGAACGCGGATTACAGACCCAAATGGGCAATCATGGCAATTCCTCGGAAGACATCCGAAGGGTCTGTGAATGGGTATGGAGCGGCGTAATCGGAAATGTTTCTGAAGTCCATTGCTGGACTAATCGTCCAGTTTGGCCACAGGGTATTTCTCGCCCAACAGAGGCACCACCGACTCCCGGAACACTCGATTGGGACCTTTGGGTAGGGCCAGCTCCCATGCGCCCCTATCATCCCACTTATGTTCCTTTTGGTTGGCGAGGTTGGTGGGATTTCGGGACTGGTGCTTTGGGCGATATGGCCTGTCACATCATTGATCCGGCGTTTAAGGCACTTAAATTGGGATACCCCACCAGCGTAGAGGCGAGTACACCATCGGTTTACCAAGCCCCATGGGCGCCTATCCTCAACAACGACAGTGCGCCCGCAGCTTCGTTAATTCATTTCAATTTTCCTGCACGGGATCAAATGCCGGAAGTTCGGCTTACTTGGTATGATGGAAACCTCCGGCCACCACGACCAATGGAGCTGGGGGCAGACGAGCCTTTTGGAGATTGGGATGGAGGTGTGTTGTTTATTGGAGACAAGGGAAAAATCGTCTGTGGGTGTTATGCTTCCAAACCTACCCTCCTCCCGACTAAACTGATGCAAGATTTTAAAGAACCTGCCCCAATGATTGCAAGGGTAAAAGGCAATCACCAAACAAGTTGGGTCGAAGCCTGTAAAGGAGGACCAGCCCCAAGCTCTAATTTCAATTATGCAGGCCCCCTCACCGAAATGATCCTGATTGGGAACTTGGCCCTGAGAAGCCTTAACACCTTAGAGAAAGTGAAAAATCGGAAAGGGGAGTGGGAAGAAGCACTGACAGGACGTAAGCAACTCCTTTGGGATGCAAAACGATTGCGCATCACCAATTTCGAACCAGCCAATCAATACATCAAACGGGAATACCGAACTGGCTGGTCATTGTAGCCCACCTTGAAGGCCGTTACTCGAAATTATCCGGTTTGATGGTATAGGTTATTTTACGAGGACGGCCTTTTTCTTTAGACTCGAGTGTATAGCTTACCGTTATAGGGCTACTGAGCATTTCTTGTATGACGTTTTGCACCTTCTGTCCATCCGAAATATCTTCCGGAGAAGGGATATTTGTCAACTGCTCCTCTTTTTCCACAAGTTCCGAAGCAACTTCCACCGCTTCCAATTGTGCCCTCCGCTTCCGATGGTCGTCTAATACTTTTTGTATCCGCTTTTGTACCACCCGTTCCACATCTTTTTGAGAACCCGCCGCATAGCCTTCAACGGTAATTTGTTGTCCCCACTCCGTCTTGGCAAGAGCACGATACATAAATCCACGCCCATGTGGCTGGACAAAAATTTCCAGAAACACATTTTTCTTGGTCGCGGAATCGGGTGGGGATGTACTGGCCTTAGGTTTCTTCTTCAATGTCATCATCCATAAACTCTAACGGTTCTGCATTCATGGCAGCTTCTTCTAACTCCTCTTCACTCACTGGCTCGATGGTAATGACCTCATCGGCACGATCTACGTCTTCTGGCTTAACCATCACCACGAATCGGCTAAAATCAGACATTTGAATGGGTAGCGAAGATGAAGACATGTCCATAATCATGGCTTCCACGCCTTCAGATTCTAATCGGTCACGAACAATTTCGGACTCATATTCTACTTCGGACCAAAAAACGATGGACCAACCATCATATTCAATGCCTTGTGCCATATTATTCTCCTGATTATTATGGGTAGGGTATTACAAAACGGACGCCGGAGCGTTTTCGTAAGAAGGTGGATTGGCGCGGATTCTATGCATCACATACCGAAATCCTATAAGACCAACCAAAACTAATGGCAATATTCCATACCAAGGCAAGGGTAGTTGCTCCAGTTTGGAAGGATCAAATCCTTTTTGGTTCATTAATGCAGTAGCCATCACCACCGAAAATCCATTGTTGACGAAATGTACGACGACAGCAGGCAAAATGCTACCCGTTTTCCAAGTAAGCCAGCATAAATAGATTCCGATAAGACTTAAGGGGAGGGCTTGCGCATAGGACAAATGATACAAACCAAATACCGTCCCCGTGATCACGATTGCCCAAACAGGCGCCATACTCCGCTCTACTTGCCGTTGCACATATCCCCGGAATAGTATTTCCTCACAAATCGCTGGGGTTAAAGCTACGGCAAACAAATTGAACCACATATTGCTTTTCCGCAATAACTCCATGATAAAATCTTCGCGTATCTTATCCATCTCGCGGACCATCTCTGGTGCTGGAATGAGGGCATTGAGTTCTGCGGAGAGGGCAATTAACGGATAAATTGCCACCAAGCCAAGAACCGACCACAAAACAGTTGTCATGTCCACGCTTCGAATCCGGAGAAAGTCTAACCAGCGCGAGGAATGGCCTCTGGCCAGTAACAATGCGGGAATCCCAAGCCCTAAAAACTGACCAATGGTATTTCCGACCAACTGCCCCATCACATCCTGCTTTAAAAGTTTTTCCACATTGGTCAGATCAAGTGCATTTCCATTCGACTGCATCAGCAAACTACCCAACATAAAAAAGGCACCCAATACATTAAACAATAGAAAAAACAAGAACATTGCTAAAATCGCCATCAACCACGGTGGGAATTTCTGGCGTTCCCAGAATCGGTCCAAAGGGATTTTTCCACCTACTGCTTGGGCATCCTTTAGATGCGGCTCTGTTGGAACAAATGCAAGAGCGGGAACAGGCGTTTCGCTGTCAAGAGGTTGTTCAGGGGCAGGGTTCAGCATAACAATTCCGTAAATGATCAAAGTGATTGAAGGATTTCAAAAAATTCCACCCAATCCCCACCAAAAACCTGCACTGGCACACCGCCCAGCGTAGCGCTCAGGTCTTCTGGGGTTTTATTATCCATAAACAGCCCTTCAAAATTCAGGCAATCGGGTGGTAGCAAAACCAGATTGCCTAGGTCACAATCTTTAAGGGCCGCTACAAAGCATTGATACGATAACAGGCCGCTCACAGTCACAGGGCGCCCAAACAATACATTAGGGGCAACCACTAAATTTGCAGAAAGCCCCAAAACCCGATTCAGGCGTGGAACAATATGGTTTTCCAAAATGGGTGAAGGTAGTTCTCCCGTTACCAGCGTCACTTTCCGAGGGGTCTCTAATGTTTCAGGAAACTCCTCTGCCTGAAAATCAAACTCCGTAATGAAGTCCCGACACATGCCCACGCCATTTTCCATAAGCGGGAAATCATCGTAACGGTCCATTTGCGGGAACGGTGTCTCAGCCAGAAGGTACATTTCGTCGCTCAGATAAACAAAACGCCGCCCTATTTCTGTATAAAAAACGTCTTGCCAAGTATGAGCGTCTGCAATTAGTGCGCGCGCATCCTGCTGGGATAGCGGGTGGAGTTGATGCAGGTCTGCTCTATGTGCCGTAAGCCCAACAGGAACCACAGCAACCGACTGAATGGCATCGTTTAAGGCATACAAATCATGTATTGTCTGCCTTAGAACGTCACCGTCGTTCCAACCTGGCACCAAAACAATTTGGGTATGCATCTCAATATCGTGATCCCGCAAAAACTGCAACTTCTCCATTAGCCGATCGTCGGTTTTATGGCCCATCATTTTATGCCGAATCTCGTTGTCGGTACAATGGACCGAGATATATAATGGACTAAGTCTTTGTGTTACAATTCTATCCAAGTCCCGTTCCCGTAAATTCGTCATGGTGATGTAATTTCCGTACAGAAAAGACATCCGATAGTCTCCATCCCGAAAATAAAGAGACTCTCGCAATCCAGACGGATTTTGATCTACAAAGCAGAACATACAATCGTCCCCGCAATGTTTGATCCGAAAATCTTCCAATTCAACACCCATTGGTGCAAGATTTCGATTCTCAATCGTCTGTTCGGTCAATAAGCCCGATTTGCGAATTCTCACATCGAGCCGTTCTTCCGCTGCATAGAAGCGAAAATCTAATACATCTTGAATCGGATGAAAATTGATAGAAACCACCTGATCTCCGGCTTTCCATCCGGCTAAATCAGCGACAGAATCGGGTTCTACAGCCTTTATGGTTACCGGCATAATGTATTGCACGTTTAAAAAAATAGCCTCGCCAAAGCGAAGCCGCAAAATACACCAAAAAAATGGCTTTTAATGATTTACCGACGATGAAAAGCGGATAAGGGTCTCTTACGAGCCTGGCCCTTCAGTTGCTTCATCTTCCTTTATTTCCTCCACCAATATTTTAGCATCTTCTACGGGATCAGGTTCTAAGGCATCCAAAAACGCTTCACGGGCTTCATCCACCAGTTTTCCAGCCTCGGTCAGGCCAGCGTCCACCAAATTGACGGCAAGGCGCAAAGCCGCCCCTCCAATCATAGAGAGACGGCCCAAGGTAGATTCTTCAGCAACCAATTCTTTTAGCCACTCACTTGCAGCTTGTTTCCGTTCCAGATCAGACATAGCGGTTAATCTGGGTTTTTATCCTTTTTTTTTCTATGTATTGTCTTGGATTCTTGGTCTTTAGAAGACGCTGTTTCTTCTCCTTCTGCCGAGTCTTTCACCTCTTCAAAGTTGGGAGAGGATTGCATCCCCTCGTCAGAAATAGGGACATCAACACCCTTGCTATCCGAGTCGCTTGCTTGATTGAATTTTTCATCGGCATCATTCCAACGTTCACTGGTGACGGTCTGATAGGTCTCCGCCATTAGGTTCGTCAGTTCCTCAAAGGCTCCGAAAGCCGTCTCGAAAGTGGCCTTTAGCAGGAATTTTGATTTTTCTTCTAAGGATAAGGCCCCGAATTGTTCGAGAACCTTTTCAAAACGTTTTTCTGCCATGGTATATTTCGGCTAAAGTGAAACATGGCCATTTAGACGAGCCGTGATCAGTATGGTTTCAAAATCGGGAATTTTTATGGGCAAAGCAACACGCATCACCGGAATCGTGCTGAAATCTACGGGAAGTTGGTACAATGTTTTCACCGCCGATGGTATGATTGCCTCACGTGTGCGGGGTAGATTCAGGCTAAAGGACAAAGAAACCACCAATCCGATCGCGGTTGGGGATCAGGTGGATCTCCAGATTGAAATGGACGGCTCCGGTACCATCATGTTTATTCATCCGCGTTGGAGCAAACTCAGTAGGAGAGCCGCCGGACGAAAAGCCACCATAGAGCATGTAATTGTGGCGAATGTGGATATGGCATGGTGTGTACAATCTGTTATTTTTCCTAAGTTTAATCCGGGTTTTATTGATCGCTTTTTGGTAATGACCGAAATTAATGAACTACCTGCTGGCATTATCCTTAATAAATGTGATCTTTTGAATGAAGAACTTGCGGCTGAAATGGCCTGGTGGAAGCAAACCTACGAAGACATGGGCTATCCGGTAATCCTGACTTCTGCGAGCACAGGCGAAGGCTTGGAGGCTTTAGTGGCCACCCTGAAAAACAAAACTTCGGTGATGTCGGGTCCTTCCGGCGTAGGCAAGTCTAGTTTACTCAACGTCTTAGAACCAAATTTAGGACTGAGAACGGGGGAAATGTCGGATTATACCCAAAAAGGAAAGCATACCACTACCCATGCAGAACTTTGGCCATTATCAAGTGGTGGATATGTTGCAGATACACCCGGCCTGCGCGAATTTGGTATCTGGGATCTTGCTCCGGAAGACCTTTCGGGGTTTTTTCTGGAATTCAGGCCCTTTTTAGATAATTGTCATTTCCCCAATTGCACACACGATCACGAACCGAGCTGCGCGATTATCGAGGCCGTAAATGACGGGTACATTACACCAGAACGATATAAAAGTTACCTTAATATCCTCTCTACACTGAAGCAGGGACTTAAAGATACAGGAAGATGACATATACCCAAATTGTTTTGTTACGTGGCATCAATGTAGGCGGCCATAAAAAAATTCGGATGAAAGACCTGGTTCTACAGCTAAAAAATGAGGGGCTTACCGATGTACAAACCTATATTCAAAGCGGAAATTTGGTCGTCCGATCCAAAATATCTTGCCCAACAACCCTTTCCGAGCAAATTGCAATCTGCATTCGTCAACACTTTTCAATGGAAGTAGATGTCATTGCCCGAACGCTAACAGAGTTCCGGAGGGCCATGGAGGAAAATCCATTCCTCAGCAATCCAGATATTGATCCTGCAAAAATCTATGTCACTTTTTTGAAACACATCCCTACGCCAGATGTTATCCAGGCTTTGACAGCCATTCATTTTCCACCAGACGAATTTGTTTGGAAAGGCGGGGAAATTTTTGTCTTTTGTGTGAACGGTTACGGGAGAACAAAATTGGAGAATGGGCTTTTTGAGCGTCATTTGCATATAAAGGCCACCACACGCAACCTAAATACCATCCAAAAACTAATTACACTGGCAACATAACTTCAATACCCATCTTCGGGATTTTCAAAGACTTTGGGAGGAATATGGATTGGGCAAGAAACCTGATTGGTCAAAATAGCATTTCCATTTACCGGACTCACTTTTCGGGTAGAAACCCAAACCGTGCCTTTGCTACAAGACAGTGCCTCCCAATCTTCCCAGCGGAAATAGGTAGCCTTCCCGTCCCGATTGCCCTGAAGGACAAAAGCCCATTGCTGGATTCGGCCAGTCGCCTTATCCACCCAGAACCAATAGCGGTCCTTTGGTGTTAACCCAACTTCTCCAAAAGACGTCGTAAATACTTCGGTCGTGGCAGTATTGGAGTCAGGGGCAGCGGCACGAAACACGCCAGGATCAAAGAACTTGGTGGCCACTAAAAGCCAGTATGTATCGTTGATGAAGCGCCGATAGGCTGTGCTTAACAGGCTTTTCTGCTGTACTTCCGGCGCAGCTACACCATTATAATATGCTTTCCCCTGTTGATTCTGAACATTAAATAAAACCGTAATGGTCGTATCAATGCCTTTCTTCCATGAAACACGATATCGCCCTTCCCATCGGTCCCAGACATGTCGAATAGGTGGTGTTTGTTGGCTATTACGTATTGCTGAAAAAGAAAACGCCAAATAACGGGTTCCATCCCAAGCCTCCTGCCCCCCAACGGCATTAAAGGACTTTTGCGCGAGCCGATCCGCTTCTGTGTCAGGTTGTGTCAAAGTCGCTACAGGCCATACAGTCCATAAAAGTAGCCACCTTAGCCTCTTCATCTGATACATATTAACTCCATATATTAAGAACCAAAACCATGATCCAGTAGGTCAATTTTTTGCGTAATATACTAAAGAACCTATTTCTTTCAATTAAGCAAAAACCGCTACAACCATGAAAAAAAGTATGCTTCTGCTGGCATTCGTCTTACTTGCCACCAGACCAGATGTCACATTGGCTCAATGCAAAACGTACTTCAGCAATAAGGTCGGTTCGATTTTGACGTATGACATGAAAGACGCTAAAAACAAACCTTCCGGAACCTACAAAATTGAAATTATCAGCGCAAACAAAAATGCAACCGAGATTTCCGCAAAAACGTCCTTTACACCCACCAAAGGCCAAGGATTTTCCTCGTCTCCCTATACGGTAAAATGTCAGAATGGCACCATGAGTATGGATGTACGGGGACTCATGGCTGGATCAGGCGGACAACAATTTGAAGCGGGTGTGCAAGCCTCCTTTGTGGAATTTCCTTCTACGATGAAGGCAGGGCAATCCCTTCCCAATGCAGAAACGGCCGTACAATCTAAAATGAACGGTGTAGCGATGGGAGAAGCCAATATCAAAATATCAGACCGCAAAGTTGTGGGAATTGGCCCTGTCACCGTTCCAGCCGGAACCTTTAATGCCATTCAAATTTCGTCGGTTCAGGAATTAAAAATGAAAGTGGCTGGCATCTCGGTACCCGGTTCAAAGGTTTTAGTAAACGAATGGTTTGTTTTGGGCGTCGGAATGGTTAAACAAGAATCGGAAATTAAAGGTGGGATGATGGGACGTTTAGCCGGAGGAAAATCTACGATGACCTTGTCCTCCATCAAATAGGCCAAACGTGGTTTCATTAAGCATTGTCGCTTCATTAAGCAATTATGAAAACAGGCTGCTTCTTTATTAGAGGCAGCCTGTTTTATAGGTCAACAAATCCTTTCCTTTTGGTACCATTTAGTTTTGCGGAATTTTGCCTTGCCAAATTTACAAGTCTATCCATAAAGTTTTGTCCCGCAATGAGGATAACAAACTAAAAAAAGCCCGCTGAAGTTAACGGGCTTTAAAATGCTCCCCGGGTAGGACTCGAACCTACAACCCTGCGGTTAACAGCCGCATGCTCTGCCATTGAGCTACCGAGGAATTTAGCATTGTTTGCTTAGGCCGATAATATAAGAATCTTATTCTTGGATGCGCAAGACCTTTCTTAAAAAAAATGTACCTTCAAGAGAATCTTAAAAATTCAACGGAACTGATCCCACCTATTCGGTATATTATGTCTCTACCTTTTAAGACAGAAATCCCCACTCTATGTCATACGACCAAAAAAAGGTTCGCAATTTTTGTATCATTGCCCATATTGACCACGGAAAAAGCACCTTAGCAGACCGTTTGTTAGAAATTACAGCAACGGTTTCAAAGCGGGATATGCACTCTCAGGTTTTGGATTCGATGGATCTGGAGCAGGAGCGTGGCATCACCATCAAAAGCCACGCCATACGCATGACCTATCGTGCGCAAGACGGCGAAGAGTACATTCTTAACTTAATTGACACGCCCGGACACGTGGACTTTACCTACGAAGTTTCGCGGGCGCTCAAGGCTTGTGAAGGGGCCATCTTAGTTGTAGATGCGGCACAGGGCATCGAAGCACAAACCATCTCGAACCTGTACTTAGCCTTAGAAAACGACTTAGAGATCATTCCCGTGATGAATAAAGTGGATTTGCCCAGTGCCAATCCGGAAATTGTGGCGCAAAGCATTGTGGACCTAATAGGCGGCAAGGTTGAAGATGTGATGGGAGTCAGTGCCAAAACTGGTGTGGGAGTACCCGAAGTATTGGAGGCCATTATTCACCGCATTCCCCCACCCAAGGGAGACGAAAAAGCCCCGCTCCGTGCTTTGATCTTCGACTCAGTTTTTAATCAGTTTCGTGGATCGGTCGTGTATTGTCGGGTGATGGAAGGAACCCTAAATAAGGGGGATCAAATTGTGTTCATGTCTAATGGCAAGCGATATTTTGCCGAGGAAATTGGCACCTTGCGGTTAGGTAACCAACCCACACAGACGCTGCGAGCGGGCGAAGTAGGCTATATCATTGGATCGGTCAAAGATGTGCTGGATACCAAAGTTGGGGATACCGTGACCCATGCAAGACATGGGGCAACAAACCCGATTCCGGGCTTCCGAGATGTAAAACCGATGGTTTTCAGCGGGGTATATCCGACGGCTGCAGAAGATTTTGAAGAATTGCGGACTTCATTAGAGAAACTGCAACTGAATGATGCCGCCCTTTCTTTTGTACCTGAAACCTCAGTGGCATTGGGATTTGGATTCCGGGTGGGCTTTCTTGGTATGCTCCACATGGAAATCGTTCAGGAACGGCTTTCCCGCGAGTTCAACATGGACATTGTCACCACAGTGCCTAACGTAGAGTATTTAGTCACCCTCAAAAATGGGGAAACCATTACCGTAGATAACCCAAGTGATATGCCAGATCGGGGGAAAATTGAATACATTGAAGAGCCTTATGTACGTGCTCAAATTATTACCCCGACGGAGTATATCGGCAACCTTATGCAATTATGTCAGGAGAGACGAGGATTGTATAAGAATACGCAATACCTAACCACCGACCGGGTGGATTTGCAATACGAACTTCCTCTCGCCGAAATTGTGTTTGATTTTTACGACAAACTTAAATCGGTAAGTCGTGGATATGCCAGTTTTGATTATGAATTGATAGACACCCGATCGAGTGAATTGGTAAAACTGGATGTCATGCTCAATGGTGATCCGGTAGATGCCCTTTCCACAATCGTACACAAAGACAAAGCCTATGATATGGGCCGTAAGTTGACCAATAAGCTTCGCGAATTGATCCCGCGTCAGATGTTCGAGATCGCGATTCAGGCATCGATCGGTACGAAGGTTATTGCACGGGAGACGGTACGGGCTTTTCGTAAAGACGTAACCGCAAAATGCTATGGCGGGGACATCAGCCGAAAGCGTAAACTATTGGAAAAACAAAAGGAAGGAAAAAAACGAATGAAGCAAGTAGGTCGGGTGGAAGTACCACAAGAAGCATTTTTGGCTGTGCTTTCCATGACCGACTAATTCCCAACGTGACCCACCATGCGACGGATCTACGGATATTTCAACCTACTGTTTGTGTTGTGCATATGCCCCTTGGTGCTAGCGCAAGCCACAACTGAAACGACGCCACAATCGGAGGACCCTTACACGGTTCTTCGGAAGGAGGCTTTACGCAAACAAGATCCTACCTTATTTTACCGAAAAAAAGTACAATGGGAAAAATTGGAGGCACGTGCAAAAGTCATTAAACCCATTAATTTGGATGAAGTAGGGCTTGGAGGTTGGTTTCAAACACCTGAACAGGAAACCGAAAAGTCTTTTCATGTGGGCAGTATCCAACATATGCCTCGCCCTAAGCGAAAATGGTTTTTAGATTTCTTCCGCGATGCCGATTGGACGGGGGCGCCGCTGTCTAAGCCCTCCGTTTTAGACACCATGCGGACCGCTGAAATCAGGGCTTTGTTACAATCCCTTTTTGGTTCACCTTCTTCCACGATTTTTGATGTCCCACAAGAACGGCGACGAAGCGAATTGGAACACATCCAGTTTGAGTATTATCTGGTGGTAAACGATACCATCCCGATAATGATCATGGATGGCTTGGGACCTAAAGGAAAAGGTGTAATTTTTGCTGGGGATTGGGCCGATGAAAATGTCCTCCCACTGATCAAGCACGAATTGATCCGGCGGATGATGCACGCCGTTGACCCTAAGCCCTACATTGATTTTTACTATGATCCTGATAACGATTTATGGTTTAGAACTGGTTTTGATGGGAATCGGTACTTCACCGAGCAAATCAAAAAACCCAAGCAGGTCTATGAACGCCCATATTTCGAGGAACAACAACCAGCGGAGCCTCCAAGCGAAAAAGGTTAATTCGCCTCCTGAAACCACATGAGGTATATCAAAAAGGCTGCTCACCGAAAAGAGCAGCCTTTTTCTTAGTATGATATATTATACCCGCTCGACGGAAACGGCTGTTCCACCTCCGGTTCCATGACAAATAGAAGCCAGCCCAATTTGTTTATCCAAACGATGCAAGGAATGTACCAGCGTCACGATAATCCGTGCACCAGAACACCCAATTGGATGCCCAAGGGCAATTGCCCCACCGTTCACATTCAATTTTTCGTATGGGATACCGAGTTTACGGTTAAACAGTACACTATTCACGGCAAAGGCTTCGTTATTTTCGATCAGGTCTATATCGGCAATGGTTTTTCCGGTTCGTGCCAATAACTTTTCCACTGCCGGAACTGGTGCAGATGCAAAGGCATAGGGGGCATGGGCAGCAATAGAACTTCCGGTCACTTTTGCCATAGGCGTAAGGCCATATTTGTCTACCGCTTCTTTAGAAGCCAGCAACAAAGCCGCTGCGCCATCACTGATCTGGCTGCTGTTTCCTGCGGTAAGGATTCCTTCCTTGAGGAATGCTGGTCGTAAACTAGCCAGAGATGCCAACGTGGTATCGGCCCGAAATCCTTCGTCTGCTGTCAAGGTCTTCATTTCGCGCTTCACCTTGTATGAGACGGGTACAATTTCTCCAAGAAAAGCCCCGGAGGTCGTCGCTGTAGCAGCCCTATGGTTAGACATTGCCGCCACTTCATCCACATCAGCACGAGTCACTCCGTTTTCTGCGGCCAGTTGTTCTGTCAGATTACCCATTGCATCTCCGGTAAACACATCTTGCAAGCCATCGCGGTGCATAATGTCTTGCAACGGTTCCGCATTCGCAGGCGTCAGGTATTTATAACCCCAACGTGCCCTTCCAGAAAGGACATATCCAGCATTGCTCATAGATTCTGTACCGCCTGCAAGAACCAAGTCGGCCTCGCCCGCCCGAATGGCCGTCGCTGCATTCATCAACGACATCATTCCAGAAGAACAAACCATATCAACAGCATAGCCATCCACGAAATCAGGAATTCCGGCTTTGAGTGCTGCTTGTCGCGGGACCAATTGCCCCAAACCAGCACGCAATACATTTCCAAAAACATATAGGTCTAGGTTTTCAGGCGAAACCCCAGCTTTTTCGAGCGCTGCTTTCATAACGATGGAGGCCAGATCCACAGCGCCATATTCCATTAGTGAACCGCCAAAACGTCCAATGGGCGTCCTTACTGCGGATACGATATACACTTCGCGCATTTTTTTATATTTTTAAGTTAAAGTAAATAATGGACTTAAGTTAAGTTAACCTAGTTCGGCTTCTGTATGCCCTCCCTTTGGAGGAGTTTCTTCACCAGAAAAATTTTTGAGCCATGCACTTTGTAGCGACAACGTTTGTTCCGCCATCTGTTGCCAAGACTTGACTATTTGTTCATTTGGTTCGTGGTCGGTAGTGGCAGTTGTGGGGGCTTTTGCTGCCCTAAGGGCTTGCTCGGTCAGTTCGAGCTGCCGCTGAAGCGCATCGTATTTTTCTAATAAATCCAAATAGCGTTGTCTCGGCACAACCCCCATTACGCGATGCCAATCATCCTGCATTTTCTGTAATTCAGCGGGGTTTCTGGTTCCGGTAAGTACAGCCTTCCAATCATTCAGCCATTCTGAAACAGTTGAAGCGGCATCCTTTTGGGGTTCCAACACTCCTTGGTTCCACCATTCTGGATCCTGAGAGACACGTTGCAGTTGTTTGAGCCAAAGTTCAAATAGAGTTGTTTCCATGGTTCTACATATAATGGCCACCGTTTACAGAAAGAACATGGCCAGTTACAAAGCTAGATGCAACAGGGGAAAGCATGTACACCACTGCCCAAGCAATTTCCTCTGGCTTCCCAAAGCGCCTCATAGGAATTTGGGCATATATTTTCTCCTTCACGGGTTCTGGAATAGGCTTGGTCATATCGGTTTCGATAAAACCAGGAGCGACCACATTTGCCCGGACTTTATACCGGGCGCCTTCTTGAGCAAGGGTTTTCGCCATTGCAATAACGGCTCCCTTTGTTGCCGCATAATTGATCTGCCCGATATTACCCCGTTCTCCTACAATGGAACTCACAAGAACTACCGAGCCTTCTTTTCGTTCATACATCCCGGCCAAATTCGGCTGAATCGTATTCCAGACACCCGTAAGGTTGGTATCCACCACCTCATTCCAATCACTGGTCGTTAGTTTGGTGGCCAGTGCATCGCGGGTAATCCCGGCATTACAGACGACACCATAAATAGGCCCCAAATCTTGTTCAATCTGGGCCATAAGTTGTGTCATTTCCTCTGGATCTGTGACATTTGCCACATATCCCGTTCCTTTTTCGCCTTTCCCGCTACGATAATTGTAGGCTACTTTAGCGCCCATTTCTTCGAGCAAATTAACAATAGCGGCACCGATGCCACGGTTTCCGCCACTTACAAAAATGACTTTGCCTTCGAGTCCTAACATGGTTATACCTCTCTGAATGTATCGTGAAGTGTTAAAAAAGATCTACATGCCGTACTGAGATTAAACGACGGTAGCACCCTATCCCTCCAACGTTGCCAAATCGGAGGAACAAGGTGCTTAACCCCTTTCCATTATGTAGAATTGTGTAATGTTATCAAGTGCGTTCTTTTAACCAATTTACAATCGTTGGGGGTAAACTTTGCTGCACCTTTCCACTTACGTACATCCCAATGTGGCCCACCGGAAATGATTGTACGGTATAGTCTTTGGATCCGATGTGTTTTCCTAATGCGAGCGTGGACTTGGGCGGTACCAAGTGATCTTGTTCGGCATAAATATTTAACACCGGAATGGTGATATTTTTCAAATCCACCCGTTCTTCTCCAATCATGACCTCCCCTTTGATGAACTTGTTTTCCACATAAAATTGTTTATTAAACGAACGGAAAGCTTCCCCTGCTTGATCTGGGCTATCAAAGATCCACTTTTCCATCCGCATAAAATTGGTAAGGGCTTTCGGCTTGTCTAAAACGTCCACCATCTCCACATATTTTTGCACACCTAACGCATAGGGTTTGAGTAATAAATACCCAAAATTCATGACATCGCCCGGCATATTGCCCAAAGTATCCACCATAAGGTCCACATTGGCATCCTTCATCCAACAATTCAGCAATCCCCCTATTTCGTCCGGTTCAATGTGGAAATCCACAGGCATCACCATAGTAATCAGGTTGGCAATTTTATCTTGATGCAGGGCCGTATAGCATGTTGCCATCACGCCACCTTGACAAATGCCCAATAGATTGATTTTTTCCAAGTCGTGACTATCTCGGATGTGATCCACACAGGCATCAATATAACCATTAATGTAGTCCTCCAATGTTAGGCATCGGTCGGCGCGAGAGGGGTATCCCCAATCAATCATATACACCGTTACGCCCAAATCGAGCAGGTTTTTCACTAACGAGCGATCTTCTTGCAGGTCCACCATCGTGGGGCGGTTGACCAAGGCATAACTGATAAGTAATGGAGTGGTGGTTTTGCCGGAAACAGTGGGTGCATATTTAAACAAACGCACCTTGTCTATCTGAAAAACGGTTTCATACGGGGTAGGGCCAATTTTTATTTCGGACTCCTTCATGTTGCCTAAATATCCGATGCCAAGGTTGATCTTTTGCCGAACCTCATTGACCTCGTTCATCACAGTTGCCGGATCAAGTTGTATGCCCATCATAGATTTATGTATCATTGGTACACCCTAAAACAAGTATTGCTTCATGCGTTTATTTCTCCAAACGTTGATTTCCTGAGTGGCAGACGATAGCCTGTATCATCCAATCAACCGACATATTGGTAAATCACATAAAATCAATGTCTTTTTTCGATGTGTCTGGGTTTAAGGAAAAAGAAAATTAAGAAAGCCCTGATTTTGGCTTTCGGGTTGTCCGTTTTTTCGGAGGAACCATTGGCTCTACCTGCCCATTTGCTCCGGTTTCTTGAAACTGAATGAGCCGAAGTTGGGCTTGTATCCCTGCAAGGGCTTCCGCCTGTTCTGATACTTGTTTCTTGAGTAATTGCACTTCTTTTTCCGCTGTAGCGCGCCCACGTTCAGCGGCACGCACTACCTTCCGTAGGGTATAGACCCGCTCAATCAGATCATCCACCTGGGTAAGAGTTGGAAGATCATAGGCTTCTAACAAGACTTCGTTGAGTGCCCGTTTAGTTTGCCGGAAACAGAACGATGCATTCAGGTAATTCAGTTGCTTTTGAACATATTCATCGGTTTTAAAAACATCCATAAAGACCTCATCGGTCACGCCTGCCCAAACCCGCGAAAGTTCTCTTAAAGACGTAATGGGCTTGCCTTCTTGTCCCCTTTCCCAGACGGTTTTTGTCATCTGTGCCACCACCGAGGCCCATGTTTTGGCAACTAATTTCTGGTACACCTGCTCAGCTTCCTTTTCCTCTCGGAAAGCTTTCATAGACTGCCCGACCAAATGCGTATAATTGCGCATCATCCCCAGTCCGGGAGCATCAAATGTTTTCCCACCGGCCTGATCAAATAGATGCTGCATAAACCGGATGCCAGACTGCATCCATTCTTCCGGGTTGTTAGGAGCAGTAAATCCTTGTGATGGTGCTTTATAGGACTCAAAAAAGTCATTTCCCATACCTTGGAACGCTTTATAATGCGAAAGAAAGTCTTCCCAAAGTGCATTATGATCTTTTAGGTTTACATGCAACTTAGAAGCAGCGTCGGTGAATTGCTTGCTGAGCGCTTCCTGGTATCCGGCAAAAGCAACAGGGAAATCTTTCGGCGATTTTACCCGTTCCAAAAAATCGGTTGCTTGATTAGCAAAGGTTTGCATGGCCGAGAGCCATACTCTTTGGGCACTTTCTGCTTGTTTGAGCACTCCGGCAGCCCACGAAGGTTCTTTCTGGCCAAATCCCTGCATGGCTTGGGTGAGTTGTTGCTGCCACTGCGACCATCCTGTTTCCAAGAGGCTCTGCCACTGGCGGCTTGCGTCTTCAAACATCTTCACTTGCTCCTTTCCGGACTACATTGTACCGATTAAAGTTTACAAAATACCTCTGGAGGGCCGAATGCCGAAGCCGTTCTGCCCTCCAGAAAGTGTCCCCTGCTATTATTTTACTTGGAGCCGATTAGTTCAGCTTAAAAAAGCCTGTGGCCAGCTTCGTGAACTTTTCGGTATTGGTTTGCACCTGCGCAAGATAAGTTTCCGTCATATTAAACGCGGACTCTGTTTCTTTCAGCCATGCCGCTTGCATTTTCTCGGCCATTTGCGAGGCAAAAGCCATGTTTTGGGCCTGAAGAGCCAGTACCTTATCGAATGCCTCGTTGGTAGCTGACTGCACGGTTTCTTGGTTCTTGGTGAAAGCCGCAAATGCTTTTTCATACAGCACTTGGGTTTCGGTCATGTTCTTATCCATTTGTTCTTGGCCTTGTACTACAGCCTGATCAAATTGGGCTTTGGTTTCAACCAAGGCATTTTCGTACCATTTGGCCGTCTCTCTTACAGCGTTATTTACTTCGTTTGTCATAATTTTCTCCGGTTTATATGGATAATTAAAGCATTATGCAGTTTGAATTCCGGAATACACTGACACTTAGGTATCCGGTTTTTGTTTGCGTTCCAATTCCAGAATCCGTGCCTTCAAGGCTTCTACTTCCGATTTTAGCTGTCGGTTTTGTTCTACCAACACCACCGGATTGATTACTTCCGGCCAAGGAGTCATGGTTTTTCGAACCACTTCGTCCATTTGCGTCTTCAGTTGTTGTGCACCAGCAAGGCTTTGTTGCCAACCGCTCACCCACATCTCCGTATATCTTCGGGTGGCATCTTCCCATATCTTCAGTCCTTCTTCCATGCTGGATGCGGGATGCCCTTCTATGCGGTATCGTTCAAGGGTTTGTTCGGTAATCGCCTGAAGTTGAGACTGCATAAAAGACAGGCCCTCTGCAAAGTCAGTAAAATTGGTATTTTCATCCCCTTGAACATGTTTCACACTTCCCCGCCACGAGATACGAGGCTCTCCTTTCTCGTCCTGCCACAATTGTTGAGTGAAGCGAACCATGAAGGATACTACTTTGCTTTGCGCGGATTCCAGTTCTTTCCAAAGATCGTCTTGCTTGCTCATATTCTTTATCTGTTGCGAAAGTAAAAAAAGACAGTTACAGATGGGTTACAAAACCGAATCGGTTGTTAGTTGATTAAAGTTGTTTTATGTCCACATAGAGGCGGGTTGTTTGTGGTAACGGCTCCACGTCGTATAAGTCCGCCAATACATCAGCACACTTCTCATAGGCACGTAGGGCCATTGGTCGGTTTCCCAAAATGACGTAGGCTCGCATGGCCAATCGGTATGCCTCCTCCCAGCCTTTTTCAAAATCTATCACCCGTTGCGCCAAATGCAGCGCTTCGGTTGGATTATCCGACAATACAGATTCCCCCAGTGTGGTCATGGTACTTAGCGCCAAGGTATGAAGCCGTTCACGGGTTTCACTTGCCCAATCCTCATAGGGCCGCCCGGGTAAAAAAGGACCTTCATAAAGGATGACGGCTTCTCGGAGCAATGCGGTTGCCAATTCCTTTTCTACCAGAACGTTTTGAATTCCCGAAGCAATCTTTTGCTCAAAAACTACCACATCACTTTCAACAACTTGGCCATCTAAGGCATAACTCACGCCACTACGAACCACCACAGACCGCTCCACCACGTTTCTAAACGCTTGTTGGATGCCATTTAGGGCCACTTTAAAGTCGCGTTCCGATGCCTCGCCCGATAATTCCGGCCAAAGCGCCTCGGTAATCATCTCCCGATGCCGAAAAGCCCCTTTTGTGGTAAGGAGATACTGGAACAACTGAAGGCTTTTGTCCCGCTTCCAGATATTAGGCGAGAGACAGGTTTCGCTGGCATAAACTGCAAAACCGCCCAATGTCCGCACAGACAATCCTGGACGCTGGGATTTAGATAACATCAACTACAGCTACAATAATAAGCACGTGACAGCCGAAAAGAACTTTTCGACCAATGAAATGCAGGGGAGTTGCAGATGAAGTATAAGACCGAAGGCCCTGTTCTGCAAGCCCAAACAGAAGATTATTTATATAATCAAATTTAGACCCATTCAATCATCCTTTATCCTATTTGTTAACCCTCAACAAGTCATAGGAAGGAATTCGGTCTTCATGAGGCTCATACAATATTTCCCCCTCGCGGAACCTTAGCCGCGTCATGGGTGAAAGTTGACGAATGAAATCAAATATATAGCGCGAAATTAGCCGATGTTTCTGATAAGCGACCCATGTGGTAGCCGATGGAAACAGGTGGGCCAGCGAAATTGCCGTAAAATCGAAGTCTGCCCCACTTTCATATGCCATTTCAGCAACAATACCCACCCCCAAGCCTAGTCGGACATAGGTTTTTATCACATCGGCATCACTGGCCGTAATGACAATATTGGGATGGATGCCTGATTGACGGAACGTTTGATCCAGTTTCCCCCTTCCAGTAAACCCCATTGAGTAGGAAATCAGTGGATATGCTGCAATATCCGCCAGCGTAAGCAAAGGAATTTCAGTGAGAGGATGTCCATGCGGAACCAATAACAAGCGATTCCATCGGTAACACGGAATCGCTAACAGCCCATTAAAATCCGATAAAACCTCTGTACAAATTGCAATATCTACCTGGCCATCTGCCAACAATTTGGCATTGTGTGCTGGCGTATGTTGGAATAACTGCATTTTGACATTGGGGTGCTGGGCCATATACCGAGGAATACGAGCCGGCAAATAATAACGGGCCTGTGTATGCGTAGTGGCCATCCGAATCAGTCCTGTTTCCGGTGAAGAGGACATTTGAGCAATCTTGCGAATATTTTCCACTTCTTGCATCATCCGTCGGGCATGTTCATACACTTGCTCGCCTTCTTTAGACAATCCCAAAATTCTTCTCCCCCGACGCTCAAACAAGGATACTCCAATATCTTCTTCTAATTGCGTGATGTATTTACTAATGGCTGGTTGGGTTGTAAACAAGTGCTGGGCTGTTATCGTGAGGTTAAAATGATGATCAACAACCGCTAATAAAGCCGATAAATGCTGTAATTTCATGTGTTTATGGAACAAAAACCAATGAGTTAGCCATACATAAACGATGCTGAATTAAAAATAAGGACTATTTTCGATGGTGTTATAACATTATGTCATAAGCATGACCTTTACTCCCCCGACATAGTCTTTGAGCTTATTAAGGTTCACCGTTCGGGCTATCGGAATCAGACTCATCAATAACCACAAGTTTTTCACAGCCCCAAGACCGTATTTTGGGTACAGTTCACTAAATTTGAACATGTGTGGAG
>DDTM01000012.1 GCA_002344075.1 Bacteroidetes bacterium UBA2364 | reverse complement strand
ATTAACCTCCCGATCTGGGCAAAAATCACGATAGATATTCAAGAACGTGTCTCTGAAGCGATTTTGGCCTTTTTGAATTCATAATCAAGCATTGATCAACCCTATTCTATGAAACTAATCATCCCAATGGCTGGCCGTGGAACGCGTCTTCGCCCCCACACCCATGTTACGCCCAAGCCCCTACTTCCGGTGCTCGGCATTACCATTGTAGAACGTATTGTACGGACCTTTGTGAACTTAGTCCCCCACAAAATTACCGATGCCGTTTTTGTATTGGGCGATTTCCCAGCCGAAGTACAAGAAAAACTTACCGAAATGTGTACCAAAATGGGCATTGACTCAGAGTTTGGTTTCCAAAAAGAGGCATTAGGCACTGCACATGCGGTGTATTGTGCGGCAGAACATTTAGACGGTGAGTTGATTGTTATTTTTGCCGATACGCTTTTCTATACACATGAACCGCTCAATACCGAGGCCGATATTGTGGCCTATGTAAAACAAGTGACAGATCCCCGCCGCTTTGGTGTAGTCGCACGCGACGAAGAAGGCAGAGTGACCGAATTGATCGAGAAACCAAACCACGACCGATTTAAAGAGGCCCTGATCGGAATCTATTATATTAAAAATGGCGCCCAATTCCGTGACACCATCGCCCATATGATGGAAAACAAATTGGTAGGTACCCGTGGAGAATATGAAGTGACCGATGCCTTAGATATGATGATGAAAGCAGGCGCGGCCTTGGAAACGGCTTCCGTAACCGATTGGCTGGATTGCGGAACCTTGTCTGCGCTTGCAGAAACCACGCAGTTCATTTTGGACCGAGAGGGTAATCAACTATTTGGTGACTTAATCAACACGACAATCATCGAACCTGTTTATGTAGGCCCCGGCGTTACCATACGCGACTCCGTTATCGGGCCCTATACGTCCATCGAATCAGGCGCAGAGGTTAATGGATCGGTTGTAAAACATTCTATTATTTTCTCGAATGCCGAAGTTGCAGATGTGGTCATGGATCGGTCTTTTATCGGGCATTCAGCTGTGATCAAACAAAGTGCATTCAGCGCCAATATCGGCGACCATACCGTCATTGAATATTTAACTAAACCCTCCACAGGGGTTCATAAACCACCGACAGGAGCAACATCTTGAACATGTCTGCAAACCATACACACACAACCGGCCTCGTCATACAAGCACGCATGGGTTCAGTACGGTTAAGCGGTAAAGTCCTAAAACCGTTTGATGGCTCAGTTTCTATCTTACAAATGCTCCTCCGACGATTTGGCGCGGCATTTCCAGCGATGCCCTTGCTTGTGGCAACTTCCACCAACCCCGGTGATAACCCGGTGGTAGCGTGCGCGAGAGCAGAGGGTGCGCTGGTTTTCAGGGGATCAGAAGAAGACGTACTCGATCGGTTTATTAGGGCTATGGAGGCAAATGGGCTTGGGGCTTGCCTGCGTATTTGTGCCGATAATCCTTTTTTGATTACTGACTTCGCAAAAGTACTTTTGGAAGAAAGCAAGTATAGCAACCACGATTACATGAGCCATCGGGTTGCGGGGACGCCAGCTATGCAAACACATTACGGGGTTTTTACCGAATATGTCACACTCGCCGCATTGAAAAAAGCATCCACAATGCCAGTCCCACACGACGACAGGCAGCATGTTACCAAATTCTTGTATGAACATCCAGACATGTTTAACCTGCAATGGTTAGATGCCGACACAAGTATGGAAGGTGTAGAAGACATTCGGCTGACGGTAGATACCCTCCGAGATCTTGAAATTAGCCAAGCCTTGTGGCGGCAAATAAACACACCAAACGAACACTTAGACTGGCCCAGCCTAAAGCAGCAACTACTGAAAGAAACCGAACTGAGAAACCAAATGTGGCAGGAACGATCCAAACAACCCAAATGATGGAAACCTATTTTATTTGCGAGGCCGGACAAAACCATAACGGCTCTATGGAAATTGCACGCCAATTGATTGATGTGGCAGCGATGCAGGTTTTTGATCCGTTGTTTAACACCCCCTTAAGCGGTGCAAACGCCATCAAGTTCACCAAACGCGACCTGAACGAAGAATTGAGTGTTTCTCAGATGGCCAGGCCTTATCATAGTGCCCATGCATTTGGAGAAACCTATGGCGAACACAGGGCGAAACTGGAACTGGATGACGAACAACATGCCGAGCTATTCCAATATGCAAAAGCCAAGGGATTGGACTTCATCGAGACATTGTGCGCCCGTGGGTGTCTTTCGATGTTTCGGTTGTTTGTGCCAGATCGCCTTAAGGTGGCTTCACGGGATCTGACCAATTTACCCTTATTAGAAGCATTGGCCGAGACACAAATTCCCATCATCCTCTCTACTGGAATGGCCGAACAACGGGAATTGGACGAGGCTTTGATGGTTATTACGCGCCACCATAATCAAATTTCCATTTTACATTGCCTATCACAGTACCCCGCCGAATACCCAAATATCAACCTGCGTACCATCACATGGTTGCAAAAACACTATCCTGCATACACCATCGGGTATTCCGACCATTCTGTAGGGATTATGGTTCCTGTCGCAGCAGTAGCACTTGGCGCACATATGATCGAAAAGCACATTACCTTAGACCGAACCATGAAAGGATCGGATCATTGGGGATCCCTGGAGTCTGATGGTTTAAGACGAATTTTACGCGACATTCGTAACCTAGAACGGGCACTTGGAGAGGAAAAGATGTCTGTAGATCCGGTTGTAACGGCAACCCGTACCAAATTGGAACGCTCCATTGCTTCACTTCGAAAAATCCCGGCAGGAACCCGCCTTTTGGCAGAAGATCTCCACCTCCTAAGTCCTGGTGATGGCTTTAAGTGGCGAGACCTTCAGGAGGTAGTAGGTAGAATGGCCGCACAGGATATTCCCGCCAACGAGGTAATTTATCCGCACATGCTCCAGAATGCACCTTCTCATGGTTAAAGTTTAACTTGATAGAGGATAGGACTTGAACACCCTTAACGCCCGAAGCGTATTCCATCGGCTTGGTTGTCCGGGTTTTTCCATCTCGAAATGACACTGTCCGGGGTGTTTGGCCTGTAACATCCACCAACCCTCTGGCTTACGTTTGCGCATTAGTAACCGTAGGGCATCTTCCATACGTGAATCGTAGGGGAACTCCACTTGTTGAAAATAGTCTAAGACACGCAAAATATCGTATTTCCAACGCGCCGGAAAAGAAAGCATCGTCATTTTAGCATCAATAACGACCCCTGTTTTGTCGGATTTATACAAACGGTGCATTAGCAAAAATTCCTGCGCACTGCCTGCCACCGCTTGTAATTCTGGAAGGCGATAACCATACCCATTTTGCTCATATTCCGCAATCCCTTCCAAAACTGAAAGGGTTGAATGTAAAGAACTGTGTACACATCCTTTGCGGTTCGAGTGGCAATTAAAACCACCATCACCCACTCTTTCAGAGAGCAAAAAGTCCACAATAGAAACCAAATCAGATGCTTCTGCCCCAAAATATGAAGCAATATTTAGGAACATCCCGTTTACACAGACATCGCTTTTTTGGGTCGTACCAATGGGTAGAATCCCACCATCCTTACCCTTTTCAGTCTGTAATACAAGTCGTATGGTTTCTTGAATTTCGGAAGCATCTGGAGCGATGCCAAGGTTTTTGAGATCAAGCAAGGTGTAGTGGGTGGAAATCCACTTGGGTTGATAATACGCCTTGCCCCAATGCCCATTAGACGTTCTTTTTTCCAGAAAAGATTTGCCCCAACCTTCGCTTTGAATACGGCTTTGCAGTTCGGGCATCCGCTGTAGCTTCAAATCGCGCATGACCTGGAACTGAATAGATACATCCCCCTCCAGAAGCCAATTAATCAATGTATCATTTTCCATTTCTTACGCCTGCTAAGTATTTTTCAAACCTTGCGACTGGCATCAGGTCGTGGAACTGGAACATGCCATTATACCAAACGCCAAAAGTCCCAAACGGACTTCCCCATTGCTGTGCTTCTGTTGCATTTTGCAGACATATCGCCTCTGCGGAGAAACCATGTTTTTGGGCCAATTCCACATAGATTTTCCCTGCATAATCGGACGTGAACGGGCATTGATGGGCATAAACAAAGGTAAATCCTTGTTTGTCAGCATGGGTACTTCCAGTTTTTATATGGTCGGCAAAAGACGGGCTTTGGCTTCCGGGATTGGTTTTGTGGAGTAGTAGTTCAAAAAATGGAGGCGCTGAATCGGCTATTTCAAAGCCATGCTTCATATAGAACCTTTTATCCGTCAGAAAGGGTTTAACACTGGTGCTGGTCACAACGGCTACCCCATCCATGTCCCGTGTGTTGGCATCGTTGAGGCATGTTTCTAATAACTTCTGTGCATACCCTTTTCCCTTGAATTGTCCTGATACCCACAAACAATTAATGACCAAATGGTTTTGACCGACCAATGGTTTCCAGACGTGTTCGATGGGAATATACTCAATGAAGACTTTCCCACGAATATCCAAACGTCTAAACGTAAGCCCCTCCTCAAAGCGGCTCCGGAGCCAGTCTTTTTTGGTTTGAGCACGTTGTGTATTTTCTTTGTCGTTACCAATCGCACAACAAATGTGCTCATGGTAGATATTGTCCGTATTAAGGGTGAGAAAGCTCATAACATGAGCGGTTTAACCGGTTCACGCAAGATGGTTTTAAGCCTATGTTCGGGTGTCTTTCGGAAGTCTGAGAGGTAAATTTCATGGTGCAACCCATTGTGGGTAAGGTTATTTTCTTCCATAAATTGATGCAATTTTTGCAGCGATGCAGGCTCGTCAGCAAATGCGCCCATGTGTAGAACCTGAACGGATAGTCCTTCGGTCATTTCATAAAACCTAACGTTTACCGCATGGAGTCTGTTCTTTTTGGAAACCACTTCTTCTATGGCTTTCTCCACCTGCATTTCTGTTCATAATGGGGCATCCGGAGTAGTAGGCGATACAACCACTCGCTGCGGGGTACTTTTGCAGGGGCCGAGGCAAGGCTTGGCATACCGAACTTTTTCATGTCGAACCACCACTGGCCTTCCAGTTTTGGCACACTGAAATCTTGGCCCAGTGCCTTAAAATGGAACTTCAGAACATACGCAACCGGGAAAAGAGCCTCCAGATCGGCGGCAAAGACTTCTCCAGATGGATCACCCTTGCCCTCGATGGCAACATATCGCGCAGACCCAATGTCCACAAGCGCTGGTATGGGCTTGGCCGAGTAATAAGATTTGTATTGTTTGGTCAGATCAAGTTTTTCCATCTACGTCTCCGAGAAGCGCTGAGGAATATGCCGGATTCATTCCTCAACGCATGATGAGGGATTCAGAACAACCTATCTAACGGTTGTTGGTTTCTATACCAATGCCACAACCTCGAATTCCACAGTCGTTTTATTCCGGATCGTAGGCCCATTTTAAATAACTGGCGCCCCATGTAAACCCCCCACCAAATGCCGCCAAAACAAGGTTTTCCCCTTTCCGCAACTGAGGTTGCCATTCATAGAGGCAGAGCGGAATAGTGGCCGCTGTCGTATTACCATACCGTTCGATGTTGAGCATCACCTTTTCCATGGAAAGGCCCATACGGCGTGCAGTGGCATCAATAATGCGCAGGTTTGCCTGATGCGGAACCAACCACGAAACATCCTCACCACTCAGGTTATTGCGCTCCATGATCTCGGCGGCGGCATTTGCCATTCCTTTTACAGCCAGTTTAAAAACCGGCTGCCCCTCTTGACGAATATAGTGCCAACGATTCTCGATGGTTTGGGCACTGGGAGGATGAAGCGACCCCCCACCAAGCATACACAAGTACTCCCAGTTATTACCATCGGTACGGTGAATCGTATCCATAAGACCATTGCCCTCGATATCGGCTTCCAATAATACACCCGCAGCCGCATCACCAAATAGGATACAAGTAGAACGATCGGTATAGTCCACAATCCGGCTCATATGGTCTGCACCGATCACCATTACTTTTTGATAGCGGCCGCTTTCCACCAAGCCCGCACCAGTCGTGAGGGCAAACAAAAAGCCACTACAAGCCGCAGAAAGATCGAACCCCCAAGCTTTCGTAGCACCAATCTCTTTTTGAACCAAACTGGCCGTTGGTGGAAAAAACATGTCTGGTGTTACCGTCGCTACAATAATGGCATCCACCTCTTCTGCGCCAATTCCCCGATTATGGAGGAGTTCTTTGGCACATTCGGCGGCCATAAATGAGGTAGCTTTATCGGGATCACGCAAAATGCGCCGTTCTCGAATGCCCGTTCTGGAGCGGATCCATTCGTCGTTGGTCTCCACCAATTTTTCTAATTCAGCATTGGTTAAGATTTCTTCAGGCACATAATGGCCAACGGCAGTTATGGCAGCACGTATCATACAAGACTCTTGGTTATATCGTTATTTTTTGGATGATTTAAACAGATGAAGCAGCAAAGGCTTCGGCAATGGCCTGCGGCAGTTTAGACTCGGCCAACTCCACTCCACGATAGATGATCTGCTCAAACGCCATCTCTTTTGAAGACCCGTGCATAATCAGCACGTTCCCATTTACGCCTAATAAAGGTGCTCCGCCTACTTCTTGGTAGTCAAAACGACGAATGGCGCCACGTACCACCTGGTCAATATGCCGTTGCTCTTCTCCGGGAAGGTTACGGGCAATCATTTCGGCCTCGGCCATTTCACGGATAGCTGTGGCAATGCCTTCACCCAGTTTGAGCATCACATTTCCCACAAATCCATCCGTAACCACCACATCTGCTGCATGATGCAGAAGATCGCGTCCTTCAATATTTCCCAAAAACCGGATGCCTTTTTGCGTTTTGAGCATTTCGTATGCAGCCTTTACCAGTTCGTTTCCTTTACCAGGTTCTTCACCAATGTTCATTAGACCGACCGTTGGGGCTTCTATCTTCATGACTTTTTGTACAAAAACAGCTCCCATCTGTGCAAATTGTACCAGATGTTCGGGCTTGCAATCCACGTTCGTCCCCGCATCCACAATGATACACCATCCTTGTGTAGTGGGGTAATAGCCTATTACAGAAGGGCGCATCACACCGGGCAAACGTCCCAATATGAATAACGAAGCGCCCAGAACGGCACCCGTATTCCCTGCACTAATGAATACATCTGCCTTGCCGGCTTTGTGCAATCCTGCACCAACATGGATGGATGAACCGGGTTTGGTTTTGACAGCCACCGCAGGAGATTCCCCCATTTCAATGACTTCGGGGGCATCTATGATATAAAGACCAGCACCATCATAGCCAGTAGCTTCCAAAGCTGTTGCTACCGCTGCCTGCTGGCCCACCAGTAGTATTTCTACTTTATTGCCCAATTGACGCCGCGCATTTACGGCGCCAAGAACGGCTTTTTCGGGAGCAAAGTCACCTCCCATTGCATCAAGTGCGATTCGTATGGCCATACCGATTGTTAGATGGTATTATGGTGAATATGAATTAGGATACAAATCAAATGAGTAACATTGCAAAAAGGGTGATTGCACCGCAGTCCCAGCGAATTTACGCACGACAACCAACGTCTTCTAAAACCTGACCCTCGTATTGCTTCGATCAAAAACGAAAGCCTCCTTAGCCGTCTTCTGGACGATAACAAACAGCCGCCCAACATCAGGCCATCTTATATACAAGAAAAGGCCACGTTGAAATTACTAAACGTGACCTGAAAGCCGAATGAATTTTACAAAACGTGCAGATTACCTTTAGAGTGCGTCTTGACCTTCAATTACGGCACGACCACGGTAATATCCGCACTTAGAACAGGCGCGGTGGTATTCTTTAGGTTCACCACAGTTAGAACATGTAGTGAGTTGTGGAATGTTTTGCGCCTTATATTGCGAACGGCGGAGCGCCGTGCGGGCTTTGGAGTGTTTACGTCGTGGGTTTGCCATGGCTGTAAAAGTTAGAACGTTGGATTAATTATCAGTAGAAAGATTTAAACGCCGGAGTGCTGCCCAACGTGGGTCTGATGGTTCATCTTCATCAATCGGCTCACCAAACGAGAGTTGAATTTTTTGTTCCTCGGCATCAGGAGCAACCTTCCGAATGGGTAAAGCCAATAAAAGTGTGTCGCGTACAGGCTCCGTCAAGTTTAATACCAAGGTGCTGTGTGGGAATGGCCATAAATCTTCCCCACGTTCATGTTCGGGCATGTTTGCCGCCTTATCAGAAAACAAGACTTGGAACGCTCCGGATACCGTTTGATCAAACGGTTGTAAAGTTCGATCACAGATTAGGTGTGCAATACCCATAACCTGAAACGAAACCAGTGCTTGGCCAACCTTTAAGTCTAATTTCAGGGAAAGGCACAAGTCTGAAAAGGCATCACCCGCCAACTCCAAAGCTTCGGCTGGGAATGTATCAGAAAACTCGTGTAAGCCTTCTTTCAAAGAAGCTATCCGCAAAACTAAACCATGTGGTTTAAGAACCTTCAAAGACACGGTAAAAACAGTTTTAGCTCAATGAGCGTGTTTTGTATTTTATACCAGAACGATTAAGATAAGAACTCTTGAAGCGGATAGCCAAGTTTGGAGGGGGGGATAAAGTGTATTATCATTGTTAAATTCAACTTTTCATCATCATTCCTTCTTGATCATCAAGACTAATGGTGTATTATTTTGACAAATGACTGAGGAACAAAATTAGAAACCTTTTATAAATATGTACTTGTGTTCATCTTTGACATGTTCATAGCAACCAATATTCTTCTCCGAAGTGGATGGGGAAATACTGTCAATTATGAAAAACGAATCCCGACTTAAAAACATTCGGTTAATCCGATGGTTTTTTTTCCTCAATATGCTAACTTCTCACACCGATTGGTAAGCCCTCCTTGTGCCAATCGTTCTGAATAAGTTTCTGCCTTTCGGCTTTGATACCTCGTGAAAATACACCATGCTGGACGCAGCTCATCATATTTGGCAAGAATGTCTTACCATTATCCGAGATAATGTGGACAAGCGGAGCTATAAGACATGGTTCGAACCGATTAAGCCGCTACGCTTGGAAGAAACCCCTAATGACCGAACACTGACGATTCAAGTCCCAAGTCGTTTTTATTATGAATGGCTGGAAGAGCACTATGCTTCTTTATTGCGCAAGACTGTAACCAAGGTAATGGGGCCTTCTTCGCGCCTAATCTACGATATTTTAATGGAGCGCGACCGCCCAGAGGAAAAGAGCCGTCACATCCGACTTCCGGCCAAACCTGCTGGCCGAGTAACAAATCCTCCCATACACCAGCGCCCTTACCCACATGGCTTGCAGCAACAGGCCAACTTGCAGCAAAGTAGTGTACCACCCCAAACAGGTACAGGAGGTGGTACGACACCCCATACGCCACACCCTGTTAATCCGCCACCCAATCTTTCCAGTCCATTTGTCATCCCAGGGATACGAAGCCCTAAGGTTGACAGCCAATTAAATGGTAATTATACCTTCGATCGGTTTATTGAGGGAGATTGTAACCGTTTGGCAAGAAGTGCGGCTTGGGCAATTGCCGAACGGCCAAGCGAGACCAGCTTTAATCCATTCTTGGTCTATGGTGGCGTAGGTCTTGGCAAGACACACCTTATACAAGCCATTGGGAACTATGCCAAGCAGCATCAAAAAATTGATTCCATCCTCTATATTTCTTCCGAGCGTTTTACAAATGAATTTGTACAGTCCATCCAATATAACCGGGTTTCGGAGTTTTCACTTTTTTATCGGCAGATAGATTTGCTGATTGTGGATGACATTCAGTTTTTTGGAAAAAAAGAAAAGACCCAAGAAGAGTTCTTCCATATCTTTAATGCGTTACATCAGGCAGGCAAACAGATCATCTTATCGGCAGATCGTCCACCGAAAGACATTGTAGGCATTGAGGAACGTTTGTTGTCTCGCTTCCAGTGGGGGCTTACGGCTGATGTGCAACCACCGGATCTGGAAACCCGAATCGCGATTTTGCAACGCAAAGCCGAAGATGATGGTATTCAGATTTCCTATGACATCATTGAGTTCATCGCCCATAATATCACCTCTAATATACGGGAATTGGAGGGAGCCTTGATTCGTTTGCTGGCACACTCCACCCTCCGACGTGAGGAAATTGATTTGTCCTTTGCCAAAGAAGTACTCAAAGATCTGATCAAAGAAGTGAAGGTAAGTTTGGGTATTGAAGAAATTTTACAGATTGTGAGTCATTACTTTCAGATTCCGGAAGACCAGGTACGTGCCAAAACCCGTAAACAGGAAGTTGTGCAAGCCAGACAGGTAGCGATGTACTTTGCAAAGCAGTTTACAAAGCATTCATTAAAAACGATTGGCCTGCATTTTGGTGGCCGGGATCATTCTACCGTGATACATGGTATCCAGAGTGTGGAAGGCTATATGGAGACAGATCCAAAGTTTGCTGATACCATCCGAGAAATCCAGCATAAGATCAAGATCCAAAGCCGATCATAGCCGTTTGGGCACTCCTTTTAAGCAAAGATCCATTATACGAACCATATACAACCCTCTATGCGTTTTACCCTTTCGAGCAGTGAACTCTTACGCGCCCTCAATATGGTGGCGGGCGCCGTTCCCGGAAAAAGCACCATGCCCATTCTGGAGTGTATTTTATTGGAGAAAGACGGTGGTCGTCTGATCCTAAGTGCCACCGATCTGGAAATTTCCATCAGCCAGAATCTGGAAATCCAATTCGATGCCGAAGGTTCTGAGGCCATAGAACGAATTGCTGTTCCGGCCAAACGGCTTATAGAAACACTGCGGGCACTTCCAGACCTTCCGGTCACCTTCAGCAGTTCCGAGGATTACCATGTAGAACTCAAGACCGATCAAGGGCAATACAAAATGGTGGGCTATGACGGGGCCGACTACCCCAGCCAGCCCCAACTTGCGGAAAGTACGGCCTTGCAAACAGATGGTGGGATATTACGGAGAACCTTCCAGAAAACCAGCTTTGCCGTAAGCAAAGATGCACTCCGTCCTGCAATGATGGGGGTTTTCTTTAAAATTGGGGCAGAATATAGTGAGGCAGTCGCCACAGACGGTCATCGTCTGGTCAGAAATCGACAGTATGAATTAAAAAACAACACCCCCTTCTCCTTTATTGTCCCAGAGAAGGCTTTAAATCTGGTAGGGAAGATCGCTACAGACGGCTCTTGCACCATTTATGTATCCGAAGGCTTTATTGCTTTCAATTTCGAGGATGTACGCTTGGTGACACGTGTAATCGAAGAGCGCTATCCAAATTATGAGGCCGTCATTCCAAAAGACAACTCAAAGCAATTATTAATCAGTCGTGCCGCCTTATTGGCTGCCGTTAAGCGCGTGGGGCTTTATTCTTCTTCCCTGACCCATCAAATCCGACTTACCATTACACCAAATGAAGTGCTGATCTCTGCCGAAGATATTGAACGCGCCTCCGAAGCAAAAGAACGCATTCTTTGTGAATACAACGACGAGCCGATGGAAATAGGGTTCAATTCCGTTTACTTAATCGAAATGTTGAATAATGTGGATACTGCCGAAGTCATCATGAACTTTAGTTCCCCAAACCGCGCAGGCATTGTTCACCCTTCCGAGCAACATGAAAACGAGGAGCTAATGATGCTCATCATGCCTGTAATGTTAACGAGTTACACCTAATTTTACAGGAAAGTACTGATTCGTTGCGGGATGTTGTCAGATACGACACATCCCGTTTTTGGTTTTGTTACCCTTTCGTTTTTGTATCCAGAAGGGTGGGTGGGGATGAACGATAAAATATCCGTATATTTGGCAACTCACCTCCTTCTTTAGTGCCATGGAAATTGTTGAACCGGTTCAGAACCCGACTCCTCCTCCTAAGAAGCGCGCACGCTGGCTCCGTTGGCTATTGTGGCGTCCCCTATTATTTGTACTAATCCTGCTATGGCTTCTGGTCAGCACGTGGGGAACCCTACAAACCCGCTGGGGAAGTGACCAGTTTCGTCGTTTTGTGGTGTCCCAGCTAAATGAGCAGTTGAATGGCACATTCGAAATCGGGCATGTGGATGGTTCATACTGGCGCGACATTCGAGCTACCAATCTGGTAATTTGGCAAAAAGGCGAGGCTATCGTCCGAATCAAGGAAGTTCGGGCAACCTATACCCCCTTGGATATTTTAGGTGGAACTTTGCACATCACCAACTTACAGGTTCTACAGCCAGAACTCATCGGACGACAACTTGCCGATAGTACTTGGAACCTCTTGGGCCTTTTAAAATCACAACCAGAAACGGGCGCACCCTCTCAGCAAACCATTCTGGTGGATTATCTCCGCATCGTAGATGGTAAAGGAAAATTGGTGGTTGTAAACAATCCCCTTTCTACCAAACCGTCTCTTGAGCAATCTGAGATTGAACGAACGGCAACATATCAAGGGCTGAGGTTCGAGGCCCACAATCTGATTTACAAAGCACCTGGGCTAACGGGAGATATACAACGCCTCCAGCTAACTTCTCGCCTACCCAGTCGGAAAGATGACCTCGAAATGCAGTTCTCTGGTAAGATTACCGAATCTTCTGCTCACATACGGTTATTTGAACTTTCTTCTGCATTTTCAAAAATATCTGCACAAGGATATGCAGCCCTACCACGCAAGGACGGTCGTAATTTCTCTAATTTTCAGCTAAAAGCCGCTCCGTTCGCTTTTAAAGAAATTGTTCCGTTTGCTCCATTCTTAGACCATGAAGAGACCCTTGAGAGCGATTTTCAGATCTCGGCACCAAATGGCGCATGGCGTGCCGAAACAAAAGGACGATTCAAACGAGCAGGTACATGGGACTTAATCGCCATCGCTGATTTCCGAACACCTGCCCAAATTGTTTTGACGGGCAAGATTGGTCGGCTCAATTTGGCCTACCTCACCGCCCAAGAAGCCTATACCTCCAATCTAACAGGACACATACACACACAATTGTCTGGACCATCTTTGCAGGCATTAAATGGAGAATATGCAATCACTTTAGAAAATGGAAGCCGTTGGCAACAATATATACTTCGCAAAACCAACCTTAAAGGGAACGTACGTGATGGGAAAATGGCCTTCCAACTCCAAGGTGGTATGGGAGATGCTACACTGGATATGAATGGCACGGCAAGACCTTTTGATGTTCTCCCTGTATATGACCTTTCCGGAAAGATCGTGCAATTTACCCCAGCCTACCTCAATCCTGCTTTAGATTATGGGACATTTGGTGGTCATTTTGAATTACGTGGTCAAGGAATTGATCCAGATCTGGCCACCTTATCTGGTCAGTTCAAACTAATGCCTACGGACATCCATTATCCCCCTTACCGATTGTCAATCAGGCAGACACACATGGGTTTTTCTTATGATAGAGGCACCGGGAAGTTTGATTTCTCTTCGGAGGTCGGTTCTGGATTTATTGCTGCACAAGGCGGTATCATATTGGGTGAAGAATTGGCATACCACATCAAAAACGGTAGTATCCGGCACCTCAACTTAAGGGAGTTTATCGGGAACGAGATCCCCCCAGGAGACATCAACACACAGTTTTCACTACAAGGAACAGGGGTTCATAGCAACGAGTTACGCCTTAACATAGAAGCCGAAGTACAGCCTTCCCGTTTTGACATATACAACATACGATCGGGGAACCTAACTGCCTCGTTATCCAATGGTATTCTACGATATCGAACCAATGCTACCATTGGAGAAAGCCGCCTATTGCTTGTTGGAAGCGGAAAACCATTTGATCGGGTTCCTATTTTTACGATTTCTGAAGGTGCTTTCACAGACCTAAACCTTGATGATTTTGTTTTGGATCAGTCTTTGAATACGCACCTGAACGGACGATTTACAGCCAACCTGACTGGTATTAACCCAAAAAAGATGACGATTTCGTCTGCTTTCACATTGGGACCTTCACACTTTCGTACTTATCCAATTGAGGGCTTACGTGGAAATATTACTTTGGTGCAAAATCTTTTGCGTTACGACCTTGATTTCCGTTCAACGTTTGGAAATGCTACACTAAAAGGACGGGCACAACCGTTTTCGCAACCACTTATGGCACAAGTCGAGGAGGGTCGCTTTACAGCGGTAAACCTTGCAGCCATTACGGGGCAAACAAACCTGTATTCACATTTGAATGGTGCCATCGAGGAAGGACAGTTCACGGCTTCTGATGAACAAAATTTTGCAGGGCAACTCTTGCTTCGGCTGGAAGAAAGTCGTTTTAACCGCCAAACCGTGCGCTCTGGATTTTTGGAACTAAAAGGAAATGCCCAACAACTCGATTATCGCTTACAAATTAACCCCGAAAATGGAGGCATTACCTTGACTGGCAAAGGAGGCATCAAAGACAATGAACCTTTCTATCAAGTTAAGGGTAACTTCGTAAACATTTCCATGGCCAAGTGGCTAAATCTTCCGGACACAGTAGAAACTCGGATAAACCTGGATTTAGACATTGCAGGACAGGGGATTACCGCCGAGACCATGCAGTTAAAAGGGTTGGTTTCGTTGAAAAACAGCCATTGGGACACCGTACTACTGTCATCCGCATGGGGGGATTTTCAATATCTCGGCGGTACTCTTCAGTTAGATTCTTTACTGGTGCATAGCAATTTGGGCACACTTTCCGGACAAGGCCCGCTTGCGGTGTACGACAACCTGATGGGAACGGAGTCGGACATGCAATTTTCAGGATCTATCAAGACTTTGGCACCACTTTCCGGCTTGGTCGCTGCCCAACTAACCGGAAGAGGGCAAATTCGCGGCAGTATTCGGGGGCAAGTAAATGCTTGGCGCATCCGATTTGATACTGTGGATGATGGGCTTGCCATTCTAACTTATGATGACCTCCATATTGGGAAAGTACGTGGGAGGGCAACTGTCGAGTACGAATCTGGTATTCCTGTCTTCCAAACACGTGCGGAATTGGAGAATATATCGGTACCGGGCTATGTACTGGAAGGAGCAACCCTCGAAGCTGGGATAAGAGATAGCGTGGTTACTTTCGGTGGAAAATTTAAACTCGACGAGCGGTTGTCGGGTAATGGAAATGGTGCATTTAGACTCCATCCAAATGGCCAACAACTCGACTTGGAAACCATTCGCATGGATTTAGGAGGAAAACAATGGAAAATAGAACGCCCAACCCAAATTTTCTGGAATCAAGAACGACTGTTCTTTAACGATTTTTCATTAACTGCCGACAACCAGCAAATAACGGCCAAAGGTGGACTGGCAAGGGATGGTACCGGAACCTTAAATGCAGTTGTAGAACGGGTAGATGTGGCAGCCATTGCGAATATACTTAAATTCCCTGCATTGGGTGGCGTACTTAGCGGGAAACTGGAAGTAAGCGGGACCTTAGACGCACCCTTGATGCATGGAGACATTGGCTTAGAACGTATTACTTCTTACGGAAAGCAAGTTGGTGGCGCTGTTGGGCAACTTAGTTATAAAGACCGACGCCTTAATCTGGATGTGCGGCTAAGCCATATAGAAGGCCAAAACCTGTCAGTTTCCGGATTTTTACCCTTCAACCTCGGCCAGCTCTCCAAGCCATTAGCAGGCCCCGTTGATCTGAGGCTAAAGACGGAGCGATTTAATCTGGATTGGGCCAATCCCTTTATGGACGAGTCGTTTATGCGCGATATCAAAGGCCGCGTATCAGGTGATATGACCATTGGTGGGACATTCGATACCCCCAACTTCAGAGGCGCACTTTCGGTTCGGAACACCCAGTTCAATCTGCCTTTTTTGGGAATTCAATACAACGATACAGAGGCCGACCTTGTCTTCGGAGGCGATGTAGCACAAGTCCAAAACCTGTCTGTCCGGACGGGCAAAGGAGGACTAAAAGGAACGGGCACCATTTCGCTCTCCAAACTCAATCTCGGCTACTTAGACCTATCGCTCGAGGCAGATGGTTTCCAAATGATCCGAGATAACACGTTTCGCGTTACGGGAACTGGAAAAGCGAGTCTAAAGGGTACTACGACAAGACCTATTTTGGAGGGGGATGTGGTCTTGAATGAATGCGATGTTCAACTCAACGCAGAACTCATGCAGTCTGCAAGAGAAACCATCCAACTCTCACAGGAAGATTTACGTGAAGTAGAGGCACGCTTTGGAAAGCAAGCCAATATTGCAGATACTTCTACCGTCACCTTTTATGATGCGACCGATGTCAAACTGAGGGTTCGGTCCAATGGTGATTCTTGGCTCAGGAGCCGATATAACCCCCGGATGGATATCGAAATGACCGGAGATTTGGAGTTCCGAAAACCATATCGAAGCGCCGAGGTGGTCGTAGGACGTCTCAAAGCCGTTCCGGGAAGAAGCCGTGTGGAATTTGGGCGACGATTCGACCTTACCGCCGGCGACATCCTCTTTAATGGCGATATGCTAAATCCAGTTATGAACATCAGCGCGACGTATAAAGCAGGAGCTGGAGGATGGGGAGACGATCAGGCCATTTCCATGGAAATCAGTGGAGATGTCAATAATACCAATTTCCGATTTTCTTCTAATCCACCAATGGAGGATACAGAAATCCTGAGCTATCTGGCTTTTGGAAAACCTGCACAATCTGCTTTTTCATTGGATAATGGGATTGTAGGGGATCTACTCTCCACCTATGGCTACAATCTGGTTGAGTCCCTTTTGTCTCAGCGTGTACAGGAGAGCGGGCTGGCAGATGTCGTAGAACTTACATCCTCTAATGGAGAACCCTCCCTCAAAATTGGTAAATACATATCCCGTCGGTTCTTCATCGCTTTAGACTCTAAAATTCTCGGCGGGACAGGGGGATCCGGATTTTTACTGGAGTACCAAGCACAAAAATGGGCCCTATTGAGGATACAACAATTTCCGAGTACCAACGACCTGCAAGACCGTACCTTGGGGTTATATGTCTTGCTTGAATACGCTTATTAGCCCCGTTTAAACCAAACCCAACAACAACAAGGAGAGTTTAAGATCTGATTAAAATGATTCATTAAATATTCAATATTAAAAAATGACACAAACCAACTCGCCTTGCCTATGTCAAACCTCTTTTGAGGCCCAAGAAAGAATCAAAAAAATCATTCGTATCAATAGCCCCAGTATATAACCGTTTTAACCCCACACAGGGATTTTGCAAGTACCAAAACGGGTTTGATTAAATTTTTTTCCAAATTAAACCTTTCTTTAAGGCGTTTCGTCTGAAAGACAACCACACCCACTACCACATCTTTCTGAGCAACCTTGGATGAACTTGTTCAACCAAGTAAATTTTGAGGGCATGTTCTTTTGAACATGGAGCCAAATTATGACAGGGCTCAATAGCAGGCCACTCAAAGCCTGTTGCAGCTTGCCATTTGGTTTAGTACCTTCAAGCCTGTGTGTTCCTCCAAACTTACACACAAGAAGCATCCCTTGCCTTAAAAACGGGAAGCTGGCTGCAATTATGCAGACCTCACCACCACTGCTCACCCAATGTTAGGCCGAACTATGCTCGACAACATTAAACAACTACCTTCACGACAAGGACTAAGCGATCTGGAGTTGGTCCGCCGATTTAAACAAGGAGACAGGGACTTGGCATTCGACCAATTGGTCCGTCGCTATCAAGAGCGCATCTACTGGACGGTTCGCCGGATTGTAGGTTCGCACGAAGATGCCGATGATGTGGCCCAAGAAACCTTTGTTACCATGTGGCAGAAGCTAGACAGTTTCCGCGAAGATGCCAATTTCTTTACTTGGCTATATCGCGTCAGCGTTAACGCAGCTTTGGGCCATCTCCGGCGGAGCAAAATGAAACGGTTTGTCAGCCTCGAAACGCTGGTACAACCATTTGAAGATCCCGATATGCAGTCTGATCGGAATATGTTGAATGATGAGCGGATTTCCGCTGTTGAGCAGGCCATTCAGGCCCTCCCCCCACAGCAACGGGTTGTTTTTTGTATGCGGTATTACGATGGTCTCAAATATGAAGAGATTAGCGTCATGCTTGGAAAGAGTACCGGGACCTTGAAGGCGAATTATCATCACGCCATCAAGAAACTAGAGCAGGCACTCAAAGATGAGTTTGCACAAACCTAACGTTCCGGAAGCAGGTCGGGCCAGTCGGTTCGTCCGCGCACATAGCCGTCAACAATTGCCCCAGTGGCTAGTATCCCCCCTTGACGAATATCAAGGTTCCTTGGAAGTGACCGAGGCAGGGGTTCCGACGGATTATTTTCACAACTTCTCCGATTCGGTGAACGACCGAATACGGAGGCGTGAAGCCGAGTTTACCCATCGTCAGTTGCCACATGCACTGGCTATGCGGCTTTCCATGCCACTCCCAGCCGAAATTCCAAACGGCGCTACTTCCTATTTCCGTACCTTACTCGAACGGGTAAAGCATCAGGTGGAAGCGATTGAGACTTCTGGCGTTCCCTTATGGGTGCATGATGCCTTAGATCTGATGGAACGAAAAGTACCACCAGAACAACAAGAAAGCTATATGCAGGAGTTGGTGGATACCCTCGGAAGAGCCATCAGCGAGTTTGAATCCGTACCCGAATGGTTACAGGATGCATTGGCATTTCGTGATGAGGCAATGCCTTTAAATGAGCAAGCCTATTTTACGTCTTTTGCAGACCGTGTACGGATCAAGTTGGCCGAAGCAGAGGTAGATGAACCTATTTCTGAATGGATGCAACAAGCACTTGAGACGGAAACCAATATTCAAAGTGTAAATTCAACCTATTTTGAACGCTTCAACAAGCGCGTTCGGCAACGAATTGAGGATAATGCCATTACCGTTGTTCCGGCGTGGCTCGACCGCACGCTCATGACCGCTACACATCCCCCCATCCCAGGCGGGGCAGAGGTCTATTTTCAAACCTTTTCTACTCAGATTTTGCAAACCATTTCGGAGGTTTCACACCTTGAGACCGAAGAGCTGGTGGATCCAACTACTGTTGAGCGCTTAGTCAATACGCCAGATCGTTTTCAGGAATTACTGGCCTCGTACAACGACTTATCGCTGCCCGTTGGACAAGAACTATATTTTGAAGACTTCACAGATCGGGTCAAAGCACGTATCCATGCCCGAAAATTAGACCACATCCCAAATAATTCGATTATGAGATTAATGAGCCGCCCCCCAGTTCAATGGGCAACGGCAGCTTGTTTCGGATTATTACTTGGTTTCGTATGGTTCTGGAAACCCCAAGCCACAACGGCTCCTGCGTCTTCCGACAAAACACCCATTCATGCGCCTACATCGCGGCCCCAACGTGATTCAAACGCAGTTCCGTATGCACCGCCTATACCGGAACGTACACCCAATACGTCACCTAAAGCAACCGAAAAGTCAGGTACTCTTCCGGTAAAGCAGGATGAAGAACGAAAACCCGGCCCCAACGTGCCTAATACCACTCAATAACCGCCTTTCTATATGCATATCATTTCAGTCTCCAAATTTCGATTTTTTTCGGGGATGATTTGGGGGATATTCTGCCTATTATCACCGAAATTCGCCTCTGCCCAAACACCTGCGGCCACCTTTTCCAAACAAGTGGCCGAACGACAAATTGCTCATTTTAAAGACAAAATGGGCTTGAACGAACGAGAATTAGAACAATTCTTAGACTATTACGAGGCATACCAGATTGCAGTTATACGTTTGGATCGCGTTAAAAAACAGCAATATGAAGTCTTGGCTACGCTTATTGAAAAAAATGATGACCTTAAACAGGTGGAGAAACTCTCATTAGAACTCAGCAAGTTTGAAGAAAAACAAGAATTGGCCAGACAATCTCTTCATGGACATCTCATCACAGCCTTTGGCGCTAAAAGATTTGCACATTACCTTTTGGCGCAATGGGAATTTGGGAAAATTTTGGAGCAAATGCGAAATGATTTTATCAGGCGGCAAAGAGATATCGAGAAGCCAAAATCATAAACAAGGTCTAAGTAGTTTATCGAACGGCAATCGTAACACTTCGGTTGGCCTGATCGGTATCCTGACCAGTGTAAAAGGGCTTTACCGGACGAGAAGAGCCATATCCGATGGTAGAAAGCCTATTTGCTGGAATTTGGTATTGCTCAACCAAGATTTTCTTGACAGACTCAGCACGCTGCACGCTTAGTAATTGGTTGGTGGTCGAGTGTGGGCCATCTGTCCTTCCCTCAAGGATAATGGTTGGATAAGGCAATTTATTTTCTTTCGCGACTTCAAATATTTCTTTTATTTTGGCAGCTGTTGCACCCAACATGAAAGGACTTAGCAACGATTTGCCCCAATCAAAAAATACACCACCTTTTGACAACTCCGGCAACATATACTGATACAAATACTGTTCAGGCGAAGAGATGTACTGGGTATCCAGACCATTTACGCCATCAAAAGCCGGAAGGATCATTTGGGCTTTATTCACCCACGTTGCATTGGCAACACCAATCGGTTGCAATACCAAATCATCCGTGAGGCGGAGCTTAAGCCGTAAGGGAGGGTTGAGGCGTTTCTCCAATCGCCTTAATAGGATTGGTTTTTCTAACGAGGTAAAAGGCGTCCAGTCAACATCCAGCCGAGCAGGATTCAGTCCAAGACCGATCATGTTTTTTGCGGCCACATCTGCTGCCAACGGGTCCTTAATCCCTCGTAGCCGATAACGCCCCAAACCAGAGGCGCTAAACCAATCTTTGTCTGCCTCAGTAATCATATATCCGGGTGTCCGGCGCATTTCGAGGATAAAGCGACTCCAGCGAGTGCTATCGTAGGCAATCAAATAGGCAATTGCAGATAAGAGCAAGAAGAAGGCGACCCACTTTAGTGCCAACTCCATTTTAGCAGGGCTCACAATTTGGCGCGTTGACCTATAAGAGGCATCCAGACATGTCTCCAAATACTGTTTGGACGGCTCAAAAACCGCAGTATCTCCATTAAAAGAGCGGAAGGCCAATTGTTGCTCGAAGTGTATATTCTCTAAGGCCTCCTGAAACAAAGTACGCAGGCTTTCGGGTGGATGTCCCTTCACTACTGCAGCAATAAAGGCTTTGGGGCCATCTTCCATCACAATTGTAAAGCCCTCATATTCCAACGTACTAAGCCCTTCTTTCCGCCCTAGAGAGTCTTTAGCAAAATCTCGCAATGCTGTCAGCATTCCGGAAAACATATCCGCTTCCATAACTGGTACATTGTTTGCCCGTACTTCCTGAAGCAAAAGACCGCTTTCGTGATGAATCAGGAAGAGATGTTCCACCCGATATAGCAAGGTCTTTGCCAACAATACCTCGTCGAAACTCCGGCCCTGTCGGAATGCTTCCCAGCGCCATTTTAGCCCTTTGATCGAAAAAAAGCTACGATATTGCTCGTGTTCAGGTCGGTTGGTTTCTCCCAATGCCCGTAATGCCTGAGCGATAGACTTACGGATGGCTGGCCCCATAGAAGGGAATAAGATATCTGCAATCCGAAACCGATTCTGAGAAATAGATTCCCTGATTGCTTCTTCCACCACAGGTGTGAGGCTCCTAACCAGCCGATCATCTGCTTGTGCCCGTTTTATGATACTATCAGGCAACAAGTCGCTTACTTGGTCCGAGGTGATCCCTCGCTGTTCAAATTCTGTTACCCTGTCTTCTAACTTCCGAAGTTCTGCACGTTCTTTGCCCATAAGCAACCAGCGCAACGATTCCAATTCATTCGGAGAATCGTTGGATGGAAGAGCTGCCTTATACTCGGTTTTTGGAGGCGTACGTTTTTTACGGAAAAAGAAAGCCATTCAGGGTTAATTCGACGACGAAAGGGCTTCTGCCATTTGGTTTAACAGTGACGAAAGTACCCTACGATCCGCCTTGTCTGCCTGCATTTCGGCAAGGCGTTCCGTAAGACCTACAATTGCTTGTGTACGTTGCTGGGTTTCAGTCGTTAGCTTGTTGCCATGATGGGTAAAGGCATCATCCATAGTGGTCTGCATCTCCTCTATAGTCTTCCGAAAATCTCGCTCCATGAGCGCAAGAGCTTCACTACGAGCATTCGTTTCTGCCGAGAGTGCGGTACGCAATTGGGTTATTTCCTGACGAAAAATTGTCTCAAGCTCCCGAAGCCGTTCATCCATTGTTTGACGGATCTGGGCGGTCTCACGCAATAATTGTTGCTCCAGATCCAAAATTCGCTGAGAAAATTCATTGGATTGTGCCCCAAAAAGGATATCTCTGATTTTTCCTAACTCGTCGTGCTGAGGCAATGTCCCATTTCGAGACGAGGCGTCCTGTAAATACTCTTCCGGATGCATGTTTTTTTGGGTTTATCTGGAAAAAAGCAATTGCGTTCTTTGTTTTTGTGGCACGATAGCAGAGGCTGCTGTAGTAAGTAATAGAATATACTTAAATACTGTAAAAATGCAATATCCAACAATTTATCGTATTTAGAGGATAGACCATTATGATTTAGGCACGCTTTATGTATAAGAACAGATACTGGATTGTCAAGATTGCGGGCGAAGCGGCCAAGGCAGTGCCTTTAAAGGGGATGTGGGCTTAGATAATAAGGAAATGATTCATCTGGGCCTCTATCGTCTTGATTTTATTGATTTACCAATTAGAAGATGAAGACGTTTTTTTTATTTATTTATCGTCTAATACAGATAAAAATAAAGCGTCATAAGAAGACGAACGCGCAACGAATAGGTAGCATACAGCGTATGTCTTTGGAAAAGGTTGCCGAGAGCATCAAGCAAAGTGTTCCCGTCTATCAGAATCTAAAAACAGAAGAAGTAGCAGCTAAGGCCGCATTTCCTGTACAGACTCCCGACGCTTTTGAACGCAACTTCGACACGTCAAACGCCTTGGGTCTGACCTATGCCCATGCAAGGAAAATTTTGGCATTAGATGGAGAACAACCTCACACCCACGGATATTTTCGACAAGCAAGGCTTTGGGTATCAGATGGAACAGCCGGACGAAAACGGGTTTGGATTCAATCCGAAGAGGAGCAAGTCGCAGAAGCCTTCTCGCTATTTGAGGTATTACTACCTATGTTGCCCAAAGGACGTGTTCGGATAGCTTGCTTTGTTCCCAGCATATCAGAGTTACTCACGCCCTTCAACAATCGTTATGTCGAAACCTTGGCATTTACTTGGGGTGGGCCCAACGAGTCCTTAAAACTGCTCTTGCGGGCATCAAATCCAACGATTTTGATTGCTTCTCCCGCTGTCTTGCGGGCACTAGCAACAGAGGTTATACAAGGCCGCCTGATCCTTTCTACGAGTCGCATCTTTTCTACCACAGAAGTTTTGACTGAAGAGGAACGCGAGTGGTTATCCCGACAATTTGGAGTGGTCATCCAAAATATATATTGGGCGAACGAAGGTTTTCTGGGACACAGTTGCTCATTTGGCACACTACACTTAAACGAAGACCTGTTTTTGGTAGAGCATGATTATTTAGAAGCAGATCACAAGCGTTTCTTTCCGGTTATCACCTCCCTAAGTCGGAAGACGCAGCCATTGTTGCGTTATAAACTGGACGACATTCTCATAGAGCGCCGTATGGCATGTGCTTGCGGATCCCGCCATTTGGCCATCGAGCAGGTGGAAGGACGTTGGTCTGATGTGTTCTATCTAAGATCTGAAGTCGTGGATGATTGGGTGCCCGTTTTTCCGGACACCTTACGAAAGGTCATTACAAGTGGATCTACTGCCATTCAACAGTATCAAATTCGGCAGATAAGCCCTAATGAAATTGAGCTACATCTAAACGTGCCACAAGGCATGTTTGGGCAAGTATCTTGGGCAGTAGGCGAAGCACTAAAGCGCTTATTTGGCCAACTGGGGGTACGCTTACCACTCCTTTATTTTCATATTTTAGAAAAAGCAGAGGAGCAAGAACTACGCTTTAGAAACGTAAGGCAAATGACACCAATGGCAGATTTTGAAGCCAGAACAGAGATATCCATAGATCCGCTTTTTGCTCCCGACAAACCACCCGCCGAGGCCGTGCAAAACCCTGCTATGCGGGTACTTCGAATCTTACGACCAGCCACCCACAATGAAGAACTTACAGGAACTGGCGGTTAAAATCCATTGTCTCGTGCCCTCCACACAAGTCGGATGGCGACAGCCGCCACGGAAATGGGCAACAACCAAGAAACAACATTGCTTAAAATATCATATAGGTTGTTCCATGCCGAAAAAAACCATTCCATAATCTTATAAATCAGGTACTTGAAGTCTCATTTTGTTCGTCCAACCGAACAAAGAATTTCTGCCGATCCATCGCTACAATTCGCACCTTGCTTCCTGAAGAGATAAATCCACCTTCAGTTACGACTTCCATGCGTTCCCCTTCCACCTCAATAATACCTGTAGGGCGTAATGGGGTTAATACGATTCCGGATTTTCCGAGGTAATGACCGCGTTCTCCACCTTCCAGTTTTGCCAGTTCTTCGCCCGATAGCAAGGTGGTTTGCAGAATAAATTTGTCCCATGCACCATTTTTTTGTGCAAAATAGAACAAGCTGAAACCTGCTGTTGCTGTTAAACCAAGCGCTGTAACACCGCTAAGAAGACCAAATCCAGTAAAGATAAGGAAAATGCCAAACGCAAGCGAAAGCAAGCCTCCAACCCCTACTACATTAAGGCCAGGCACAATCCAGATTTCTAACCAGATTAAAAACAACCCCAATAGGAGAAGTCCGATGGGCAATATTAATTCCATTTCCAACACAAGTTAATAAGGTTAGCAGGATGGTTTCAGTGGATTCGGGTAGCGGTTTGGGTTTCTGATGAAGTTATATGACTGAGGTCTACAAGGTACAAATATTCTGGCAAAAAGGTACGGCCTGATGGCCTTAAAGTTGCGATTTCTTAACGCTCCACCACAACAGGAGCACCCAGCGGCACAAGTGTCCATAATTCGTCCATATAAATGTCTCGTAAAGCAATACAACCTTGTGTCCAGTTCATACGTCTTCCAGAACCTTTCCCATGAATTTCAATCAATCCTCCGAGTGCAGTGTTCATGGGCGGCAATCGGAAGTTGGTATGTGCTTCCAAAATGGCCCGGTGTTGTGCGGGTGTAATCATTTTTTTTTCCAACCCCCGTTCGGCATCCAAAGGCGTGGGGTAACTGAGGATCATGGCTTTGTAATATTCACTTTTGGGATTAAACTGTGCAATGTAAAAAGTACCCTCTGGCGTTACCCAGTGTTTTTTATCCGTTAAGGTACCCCGTTGTACCTTCATGGTGTCTTGGGTATTATGTCCAAAGTCTGCGGGAAAAGATTTTATCAGACGGCTTCCTGCAAATACATTCAACCGTCCTTTTGCTTTTTGGGCTTGTAGCCAAATGTTGGAGAGCGACCTTGACCGCACGTAGGCATAAGAGTCGTCGGCCCTGCGAATATAATCCCAACCTGCAGTACGATTAACAACCCAGACCGTTTCTCGGAATCGCAACGTCCCCTTTGCCGCAGTAGAGTCACGTCCCAGATACCACACGGCTTTGGGGGCAATCACATAATACAATTCTTCTACCTCCACAGGAAGGTCAATAGGCTTAAACTCCTGAGCCGACAGTAACCGAGGGGTAAATCCGAGCAGGACAATTAGCGATAACAGATACCAGATGGGTCTATGCATGGTCTTTCATCTAAGGTTGTTGCGCCATTTATAAACGAAAATAACTTGCTTGGCATATATCTTGTACTGAAATATAAATAGAATTTACGAACAACCTCATGCGCAAATACTTTTTCAGTTTCTTGTTTTTGGGTTTAGTCAGTACATCACTGGCCCAAACCCCTTTTCGGATTGCCGGATTTTATTCGCCGGAAGCGCTCTATACACGCCAATTTGAACCTGTAGATATACCAGCAGACGAATTGACACACCTTTTTTATGCCTTTGTTATCCCAAAAGACATAAATGGCGATGGTTATTACGAAGCAGTTTGGGCAAATACCGACATCGTACAACATGCGTTCTTTAGTCGGTCCCTTATTCCACGAGATACCTCTCGGATTGACCGACGGGGGGTACTCCGTCAGTTGGTTCATTTAAAGCGGAAACACCCTCACCTTCGGATTTTGCTCTCATTAGGCGGGACTTGTTCTTACGATCAGGTAACAGGTTCTTGTAATGCCTTGCACGAACGCTTTGTACAAATCTCTCAGAACCCAGCCCATCGGGAGGTCTTCATTAACACCCTCATACAGCTCTTCACCAATCCGATGGGAGATGGTAGTGTGTTGGGGCTTTTTGATGGATTGGACGTGGACTGGGAGTTTCCCGGAGCAGGAGAGAAAGCGACTTTCGTTTTGTTTATGCAGACACTACGTGACAAACTAGATGAGATTGGGAGCAAACGAAAAGAACGTTATGTTCTAACCTTTGATGGCCCCGCAACTTCATACTTTTTACAGCATTATGATGTCCCTGCACTGGCCAAAATTGTGGATTGGGTGAATGTTATGGCCTATTTATACCATATGCCACAACCTTGGAACCCACATACCGGACATCTTGCACCTTTTGCAGGCAATATAGCGGATGGGCATGGCAGTGGCTATAACGTTCAAGAGATGTCGGTTGCGGCCTGGATAAAAGCAGGAATGCCTCCCGAAAAAATTTCCTTGGGCCTCCCCTATTTTGGTGTGGGCTATACGGGCGTCAAAGCGGGAAAAAAAGATCTGCTCCCAGGGTTATTCCAGACCTATCACGGTCCTTTGGTTCCTAGCGGTGAAGTGCCATATGCAGACCTCTGGAGCGAGACTCCCTCTTATCGAGAGGCATCGCTTTATTGGGATGAATCCGCAAAAGCGGCCTTTTTGTACAATCGGTCTAAGAAAATTTGGATCAGTTTGGAGACGCCACAAAGCTTGTTCATTAAAACCCAATGGGCCAAACAAAAAGGGCTAAGTGGAGTATTTGTTTGGGAGTTAAGCCAAGAAGCAATGGGTGGAAGTGGTCAGGCCCCTTTGACAAGAAGCATCGGCCTTGCAGCTCGATCTGCGGCATCTGCGATTCCGGAACAAGGTATTTTGGTTGAAGCCTGTACCCCCCATTTGCCAATACGATGCACTTTTCAGCTTACGCTCCATCGTGCTGAAGTCGTAGAGATTACTCTTAAAGGCAATACCGAAGCGATACAACTGCAAAAACAGAAACGCCTATCTCCCGGCTTGTATCAATATCATCATACAGGAACCTGGCAGGCCCTCGATGGATATCATGTAGAAGTAACAATAGGAATGCAAAAACAAGTTTTTACCGTGCGACCAGGGGTATTTAATCGTCTATAATTTCGATTGAAATTTGGCTATAGAAACCCTACATTCCAGCGGGATCTTTTTATAAAGTACTGGGTATTGGGAGGCACCTTCCCGATAGTTTTTTAAGTCTTTTTTATCCGGAGATACTCCGCTATTGTTGTTAATCAGATGGGTCCAGGTAACAATCCACACGGTGAAAATCCATCGGTAGAGATGCCGTCTTTTTCGGGAGGTAATGCCCGAAGCGGTAAGTCATACGAACTACCGGGCATTCAGATTGATTCCTCCGGAATGCCTACACGTGAGTTACATCCCGAAAGAGGAAATGCTCAACACCCTGTAGTGAGCATCAATATCAATCCCCAAAATAATACAGACTCACATGATGGTTGGCAACATTACGTTCCAACAGCACCCGAACCCAAAAAAGAACAGGAGGGCAAACCTGTTTCGGATGCTGGAATAGAAGGTATTCGTGTTTTTTTTGGGTATGTTTTACTTATGTTTGGCACTTTTTTGACGGTTATTCAAGCCTTCATCTTTTTATTAGGCAAAGAGTCTGGGTTTGGGTTTGGTAGTTTATTTGGGTTGACTTTAATTACTGCGGCAGCGGTCTTGGCTGCTGTTTGGCTAATGCCCTTACCCAATACCCTCGGCAGGAGTATTGTTACAACGACCACACTTACTATTGCTATCTCGTTGATGATGCTCATGGCTGGATCGGCATTGGTACAAAATGAAACCCATATTCTTACAGGCGGAGAATCTTTGGTACTCTCTGTTTATCTCGTTTGTTTTAGCATCTATGGCCTCTGGGGTTTGGGGGTCTTAGACCGGTAATCATAGGTTCAGAAACAAATCTATTAATGTGTTCAAGATTTCATCTTAAACGTTCATGCAGGAAAATACACGAATTCGTTTAAACCTCCTAACTACCACGATTCTGTTGGTAATCGGTCTTTTGGCCATGCGGTTAGTCAAACTTCAAATCGTTGACTCTAATGTATATTCTGGAAAGACCCGACAAAGCAGCATCCAGGAAGAAGTAAGACCTGCTGCCCGCGGGCTTGTTTATGACCGGAATGGGACGTTGATTGCAAACAACGAGCCAACATACACCATGCAAATAACGCCACGTTTTTTCAAAAAAGAAAAAGCAAAGGTTTTAGCAGAGTTGTTAGGCAAAACAGAAGAAGAATTGTTAGCCAAGGAGAAAGAAGCCCGCGAATACACGCCACTGCGTCCATATGCGGTCTTTAAAGAAGTGTCTTTCTCTATTGTTACCAAAATTGAAGAGATGAATTATGAGTTTCCGGGCGTGGATTTTGTCGTGGAGCAAAAAAGACGGTATAATTCTCCTCGGGCAGCCCATATTTTGGGCTACATCAAAGAGATATCCAAGGCGCAACTTGACCTCAAGAAAATGGAGGGCTATCGTCGTGGAGATGTGATCGGACAATCCGGCATCGAACGATTCTACGAAACACAGATGCGTGGAGAGCCGGGCCTTCGGCTGGTGATGAAAAATGCACATGGTCAAGTAGTGAGTTCTTATAGAGACGGGAAAGAAGACAAAGACCCCATTAGTGGCTATACCTTTCACCTCTCCATAGATGGACGCTTACAAGCGCTGGCAGAGAAAATGTTACGGAATAAACGAGGTGGGTTGGTTGCCATAGATCCTAAGACAGGCGAAATTTTGGCCCTTGCCAGTGGCCCCGACTATAACCCCGCTCTGCTATCTGGCGCGGTAGATCGGGATGTTTGGATTGGGCTGAACCGAGATCCAAGCAAGCCCCTGTATAATCGGGCCACCTTGAGTGTACAGCCGCCAGGCTCCACGTTCAAACCATTTATGTCGCTAATTGCCCTTCAAGACGGAGCCATTACGGAGACGTCTAAAATATATTGTAATGGAGGATGGGGAACCCATAAATGTATGGGGGTTCACGGCGGAATGGATGTACGCAACGCAATCCGAAACTCCTGTAATACCTTTTATTATACACTCATGACCCGACTGAATTTTGCCCGATGGACTGATTGGGCCCATGAATTCGGATTTGGGGTTAAGCCAGATGTGGATATTATTGAACGCTCTAAAGGGATTATTCCGGACTCTGCGTACTATGATAAAATGTACGGCGGTCGAAATCGGTGGAAAACCAGTAATTTGGTTATTTTGGGAATTGGACAGGGTCTAACCGTCTCCCCCCTTCAGTTGGCAAACTATGTGGCTACCGTAGCCAATGGCGGTACAAAGCACATGCCTCACCTGGTTCGCTATATGGTGAATCCTGCGGGTAAAAAGATTTATCCGACGATAACTCCACCTAAAAAGATGCCAATTAAGCCAGAGTTTTTTGCAGCCGTACAAGAAGGGATGCGCCGTTCTGCCATGGAACATACCCGAAATGTGGTTTGGGACCCAAAGGTAAAAGTGGGCGGTAAAACGGGAACCGCCCAAGCTCCGGGACGAGGACGAAAAGACCACTCTGTCTTTATCGGGTTTGCACCCCTCGAAGATCCCAAAATTGCCGTTGCGGCATTGATTGAAAACGCCGGATTTGGCGCCACCGCTGCCGCACCAATGGCAAGTTTGGTCATGGAACTGTATGTGACGGGTAAAATGAGTCGTCAAGGACTGGTCAATTCGGTCTCTGGGGTCAGCAGTCAGGGCTTCGAAAGAAAAGTAGATTGGACCAAAGGGGTTGATACGGTACTCACTGCGGTTAGACGCGCTAAAGAAGCAAGCAAAACTCCTGTGGTGGCCTCTACAACCAAACCCGGACAAAAAACGCCCGCCACGACCAATGCACCTATCAATGGTGCTATTCAAAAACCATCGGCACCCGGAACACGACAACCCGTTACCCCCAAACCTGATACACGGAACCAAACGCCCGCAACATTACCCGCCGGAACCGGAAATACTGCCCCCAACAGAAGATAGGCCTCCTTATTATTCAATATAGCTACCTAATATGCGTCGTTCACTTTGGGAAAATCTTGATTATGCCATTCTGTTTGTTTGGTTTTGTTTGATCTTTATCGGATTAGCAGCGATCTATAGCGCAACCAACGGCCCCAGTGCCGAGATTATTGACCCCCAAATGCGCCAGAATTTTGGTAAGCAACTGGGCTTTTTCTTTATTTGTATGGTGATGATGGTCGTGGTCATGAGTTTACCAGTTCGGTTTTTCATGAGTGCCGCAATGGGTATTTATGCGTTTATGATCCTATTGGTGATTGCTGCCCGATTTATTGGAAAAGAAATTAATGGTGCCCATTCTTGGATCATGATTGGCGGTTTTGGACTCCAGACATCAGAATTTGCAAAAGTGGCTACAGCCCTCGCCTTGGGGTGGGTGATGAGCCGTGCAAAATCCAATACTTGGGATATTAAAAGTGCTGCTACGGGCATTGGGTTATTGATTCTCCCAGCAGCCATTTTGATCTTTGTACAAAACGATACCGGAACGGGGCTGGTTTTTCTTTCATTGGTTCCGATGATTCTTTTTTGGAGCGGGATGCCCCTACACTGGGTCTCCCTGATGATCACTCCTGCGATTGCAGGCTACCTGACCATTATCTACGAGCCAGCAGCCTTGGTATTTTCCGGTGTTGTAGTGGTGGCCTTATTCTTTGCCACACGCGACTGGAAACTAATTGCGCTGGGAGGTGCTGCCGGATTTGGGACTTGGGGAAGTTTTCAGGTACTATACAAATTATTACTTCCACACCAAGTGGCACGCATTAAGGCTCTTGGTAATCCTGAAGAATATGCCCTGACCACAGGTTATCAAACGCTACAGTCAAAGGCAGCGATTGGTTCGGGAGGATTTATGGGCAAGGGCTGGATGCAAGGCCTCCAAACCCAAATGGGGAATGTCCCGGAGCAGTCCACCGATTTTGTTTATACCGTTATCGGGGAGGAGTTCGGTTTTTTAGGCTCTTTTTTGGTTTTAGTGCTTTTTGCGATTTTGCTGGTACGGCTCATCCGAACCACATCACGGATCAATCACCCTTTTGCGCAATATTTTTTTGTTTCTACGGTCGGTATTTTCCTAACCCATATATTGATTAATATTGGGATGACTGTTGGATCCATGCCTGTAATTGGTATCCCGCTTCCATTTATCTCTTACGGAGGATCTGCGCTTATGGCCAATACAGCCCTTTTGGCAATTGCAATGAACTTTCAGATGCGGGCCCATGAATTTCCGGCACATGGTTACTAACGATGAGCAATGAAGAGGTCTTTCACGAAAAAACGACCTACTTACAACACGTTTGGCACAAGAATCATCTTCAGGTTTCGCAAGTGATTCTTGGGGGGGTAGCAACCCGTAGGTTTAAAGATGATTTTTTGACTACGTCTGCGATACTGCCCGAAAACCATTTCTTCGACCCTTTTCCAGCACCCTTGCCGGAACTGGTTCCGTTCCTGAATACAATTGCAGAAACAGCCTATTTTGCCTCTCCGAAAATCCGAAACCTCAAAATAGAACACCTTTCCAAAAGTCGTCAGGTTGATATTAAGACCCCAGAAGGTCTTTGCGGTCATTATTTCCATACCTTTAACCAACTTAGGCTTACGCTTAATTGTCGGGTTCAAAATACCCTATGGACAGGCCACGCGACCAACGGTAGCACCCAAAACACCTTTTTTGAGCCTTCGGTAGATGAACTTGTACAGACAGCACTGGCCGAGGCCCTTCATCAAGCAACTGCCAAAGTACCAGAAAGAGGGGAAATGCCCGTCGTCATGTCATCTGGATGGAACGGTATCTGGCTTCACGAAGCCATTGGACACCCGTCAGAAGCCGATGTCTGGCAGCAGTATCCGGTGTTAGGGTACCCTGATGGTCGGAAAATTGCTCCCGAAACAGTTACCATCATTGACAATCCTACCCTGGAAGGAGCTAGGGTATTTTTACCCTTTGATGATGAGGGAAATCAGACAAACTTGGTTTTTTTGATCCATCATGGACGCTTTGAAAGCCTTCTTACCGATCGAAAAACAGCATTTCAAACAAAACTCTTTGGCACGGCGCGTGCTCGGCGAAGTTCTTTCCGACATCCTCCTATGCCAAGGATGAGTAATTTGTGTTTGCTTCCGGGAGACAATACTCCAAACGACCTATTATTGGGTATTAGAGAAGGTATTTACGTACAAACTGCGGGCACAGCAGTCTTTAATCCAGAGTCAAGTATGGTCCAGGTATTTGTAAAGAAAGGATTTAAGATACAAAACGGAAGACTTACAACCCCTCTCGCTGGTTTTTGGGTTGGGGGATCTCCCCACAAAATGCTGGGAGCAATTGAGGCATTAGGCAATGATTTCCGAATTGAAACTGGACGTGGGCATTGCGAAAAAAAAGAACAGGTTGTACCAATCTCGGTGGGACAGCCCTCCGTTCGGTTTTCCTCTTTATGGGTGGGGTCTTAACCCTCGTATCGGTACACTGCCTGAACGCCTTCTACCGTATAAAGGCGTTGAATTAAGGTGTGTAATTCACTGATATCATGCACATCAACAACAATGGTACCCTCAAAATATCCGTGTCCCTGATCGCTATTCACCAAAATAGAACGAATATTCAACTTGAGCGACTTAGAAATAACCGTAGAGATATCATTGAACATCCCCAGCCGATCAGTACCTATCACTTTAATTCCTGTTACAAATGTAACGGCTGCATTTTTACTCCACTCTGCCTCTAAAATTCTGTCTGAGTGGTTCAAAAGCAAGTCTTTGGCATTTTTGCAATTGGTACGATGAATACGAATCCCACGCCCGGAACTGATTAGCCCAAAGACCTCGTCGCCCGGAATGGGGTTACAACAACTTGCATACTGGATGATCAGGTTGTCTGCCACTTCTTCCCCATTAATCCGCAGGGCACCATGACCACTTGACTGTGCAGTTCCTAAAAAACTCTCAAACTGCTTATTATCCACCAGAAGGGTTTCTACGGTCGCGGGTTCCTTTTCATGACCTTGATCGAGACGATGTTGAACAAAGCGAATGAATTCATCTGGATCTAAAAGCTCTGCGCCAATGTCGTGGTATAAGTCGTAAGATTTACTATACTTAAACTGGCGGACATATTTCTCGAACTGGGATTCGGTTAACTCCGGCTTAAGTTTCTTCATTTTTTTGACGAGTAGCTCCTTGCCTTTCTCAATCGCTTTCCGTTTACGCTCATTAATCCATGCCCTAACTTGGGACTTCGCTTTTTGGGTCACGACAAACTTGATCCAGTCTGAGTTTGGCGTTTGACGTTTGGAAGTCAGGACTTCAATTTCATCCCCGTTTTTAAGTTTGGTCGGCAAGGGAACCATTTTTCCATTCACCTTAGCACCTACACAATGTAGCCCCACTTCCGTATGAACCTGAAAAGCAAAATCCACAGGAGTTGCATCTTTCGGCAGGGTGATAACATCCCCCTTAGGGGTAAGTACATGTATTTCTTCTGTGTAGAAGTTCAGTCGGAAATCTTTAACAAATTCAGAAGCATTTTCGGAGGCTTCCTGTGAAACAAAAGCATCTCGTACCCAAGCATATAAACTTTCCGAGGCGTTCTGAGAAGATCCACTACCTTCTTTATATTTCCAGTGTGCTGCTACACCACGTTCAGCAATTTCATCCATTTCTTTAGACCGGATCTGAATTTCCACGCGTTTACCTTTCGGTCCCAATACAGTAGTATGTAAACTCTGGTAACCATTTGACTTGGGCATGGAGATAAAATCCCGAAAACGGTCTGGCAACGGCTTGTATTGATCCGTAATGAGAGAATATGCCCGCCAACAATCTTCTTTCCCTTTAGAACCACTCCGGTGCATAACAATACGAATGGCATAAAGGTCGTAGATGTCTTCCAATGACTTTCCCTGTCGGGTCATCTTGTTATAGATGGAAAAGATGCTTTTGGATCGACCTTTTATATCGAAGCTAAAACCGGCTTCTGTCAACTCATTTTTAATAGGCTCCATGAATTGTGCAATGTATTGATCTCGCTCCTCCTTTTTTTCCTCCAAGCCGAGGGCAATGGTGTTGTACATCATACGATCGGTCACCTTCAGGCACAGGTCTTCCAGTTCACTTTTGACCTTAAAAACGCCAAATCGGTGGGCCAGTGGCACAAAAAAGTCCATCGTTTCATGTGCTATCCGAAGTTGTGCTTCTGGCTTTTTGGCCCCGATGGTGCGCATGTTATGAAGCCGGTCTGCGAATTTCACCATAATCACGCGAATGTCGGACGCCATATATAGAATCAGTTTTCGCCAATTTTCGGCCCGCCCGATTTCTTTTTTCTCAAAAACCTCGTCTATTTTGGTCAGGCCATTAATTACCACTGCCATCTCTTCTCCAAATTCTACCCGAACCATATCGAGCGACATTGCAGTGTCTTCTACTGTATCGTGGAGCAAAGCTGCCGCGACACTCAGGTCATCCACCCGGATATCGTTCGCTACAATTTCCGCAACCGCAATCGGGTGGAAAAAAAATTTTTCTCCAGATTTGCGTTTATCATGACGATGTGCCCAATGGCCCAGAATAAAGGCGCGGTGAATCAGATCAACATCCACTTGTGGTAAATTTTGGCGACACATGTCTAATAGAGCAGTCAGCCGTCCAGAAAACACATCGTCCAGCGGCGCTTCTTCCAAGGCTTTCCGAACAGTCACAGACCAAGATGTCATAGGATGCATAAACGCTTAAATTTCGGGATAATCGAAGTTCGACGAAACGAAACGATACAAGGTAATCGTTATTACACGTACTGACTCCGTTTGGTATAGGCCAGATTGAGGATTTTATAATTTACCTATACAATTACTGAAATTTTAACCTGTTATCAAGGGGCGAGACCTAAAAAAGGCACAATTTTTACTGTCTTAATAATTCGCTATCCCCATAATCCGATTAATCCGGCGCGTTTAGAATCAGGCAGGTATCTTTACGTAGCGCAGAGGTCTTTTTGGGAAACCGTTATACCTTAGAATAGGTTTAACATGTCCGTCTTTACCAAAAGATTTGGAGCGCAAGAGAATTTGCCGGATGGTTTAACAAGAGTCACAATGAGTACAATACAACTTAATCTTTCCGATAGGTTATCACCAGGGACGTGTGTGGGTAGGTTTGTTGTGGGACAATGGTTGGCTTCTGGTGGAACTGCCGACATCTATGGTTGTTATCCGGCCTCTGATTCCCCGTCCAGTTCTGTGGAAGCATATCGGTATGTGATTAAATTATTCCGATTTCAGGGTGATGCAGAGCAGTACGATCGTCGTGTTCGACTTTTCGAGAAAGAAGTGTCCACACTCCGGGGGTTGGCAGGCAATATACACATCATCAATGTCCTGGAGCACGGTGAATATGTTTCTAAGGCCAATGCAACCGGGCGCCCATTTTGTGTATTACCGTTAATGTCTGGCGGAACCCTGACGAGCTTGATACATCACACTCAGTTGAGCGCTGATCAAACGGTTAATATTGCGCTTGGCTTGGTGGATGCACTTCAGTTTGCCCACCATCGGGCTATTTTGCATTGTGATATTAAGCCAGACAATGTGATGTTAGACGACAGCCTGAACCCGATTTGGATAGACTTTGGAATTGCCAAAGAAATAGATACCCGAACAGATGTGGTTTCGGTAATGAGCGAAGTGGGAAATGTAGCGGTTGGTACTGCGCCGTATATGTCGCCAGAGCATTTTGCGGGGCGTCACGCGCTTTGCCCACAATCCGATTTATGGAGCATGGGCGTACTTATGGTACGGATGCTTACCCGTACATACCCTTTTGGTATGCACTTCGAGCAAGTACGACAGCGGACACTCATCCAGCGCTGGGAGGCTTTAGGCCAATTACCAGCTTTTAAGGACAGTGGCTTACCTGTAGAGATATCGAATGAAGTGCAGGCCGTTTTGCTAAAGTGCCTGCAAGTGGAATTAGAGGATCGCTACCAAACTGCTGCGGAGTTAAAAGCTGATTTATTGGCCCTGCAACAACATCGCATCCCATCCTATGCACTACCTGAGCAGGCCGCTGTCGCCGAAACAGAGTCCATGACGATGGAAGTCACAATGCCTTTGGAACCAGATCAAGGGGCCAGTAGGCTAACCGAAAAAGAGACACCACAGGGCAAAAAACTTCTCCGATGGTTTGGACTTGGGTTGCTTATAATGGGGGCTAGTTTTGGTAGTGCGATGATGGCAAACCGTTTTTTTGGGAACTCCCCGTCTGAGTTAAACAATACCCAGACGGGGGATCCTAAGTCCGCTTCGATTAATTCACTGCGTCCAGAACAAGCCTCAAATGATACGACTCCGCTTGCCAATAGAAATGTACCGCCAGACAACCCAACGGCTATGCCTCGCATGGATCCGGGTAATTTAGTGCGAATTTCCCCCGCAAATCCCACCCTCGGCCCCAACACAAACTCCACACAGCCAGCAAAAGGTCCTGCGAATTCCACCCCCCAAGCAAACACCCCACCGCCCGAAAAAGTAATGGTAACCTTTGTCCCAAACGTAAATTATGATGCGAGCAAATCGGTAATTAACCACAAAAGCTACAACCCCTCTACGGGGATGGTTAAACCTTTTGAATATCATATTGGTCAAACCGTAGAGTGGAGCATTGTCGGGAATGGTGAGTTTGCAGGAAAAGTATGCACAGGCCGAGAAGTTCTCGCCGGTAATAGTTCTTCCAAAATACTTTGGACCCAAAGCTGTCAATAGGTTCGTCATCAACAGGTCGCAGTCTGCAACGGGCCTTAAACCATATACCTCAATGAAAAACCGCCTTTTCAGTGTGTTCGTGTTCTTTTTCTTCGGGCTTTTCTCGCTGGTAGGTGCTCAGAGTACGCCGAACGTTGCCCCCAAGGCTTTCAAGTGCCAAGCGCTCAAGATGGCCTTCCAACACTACGCCTATTCCGAGTTTGAAGAAACACGTGCAGCGCTCGCAGAGCTAAAAGACGATACACTGACACCCGCCTGCAAAGCAGAAAAATACATGTTGATTGGTGCAGTAAATGTGATTTCATTTATGATGAATCAATCGGGTTCTTTTGAAGAAGCAGATCGTAATTTTGTGATTTCACTTCTTGCAGACCCCTTCCGGGCTATGGATGAAGCTGCGTTTCCGCCTTTGCTAATCCGCAAACGTTTCGAGTATAATCGTCAACAATTGAACCAAGGAGACTTGCAGATGTCGTCCTCATCGGGGGTAGCAGAGAATGCCGAAGATGCACTTCGGAGTGCCGAAACAAATGCCGTCCGTTCTTATGTGGGGCAATATTTTTCGGCAGAGCGTTTTGCCACCATTCTCTCCGATACCGATATGGCCGAAGCCATCCTTTCGGTTCGCCATGCAAGCAAAAGTCGTATAGAGGAACTGATTCGTGATTCATCGGGCGTTACGGTCTCTGCTGCGAACCTGATAGATCGGAAAAGTGTCCTTTCATCGGTCAATCAAAGTGGTGTCCTGTTCGACATGGAGAAGCCCTATGTACGTTTAGACCTCACCGAAACCGTCGAAGGGCTTGCGAGTCAGAGCCGTGTAGCCTTAACGGGCATCAAAAAAGCCCTGCAAGAATCAGGTTTTACCGTGATAGACGAAACCATGCCCAATACCGAAGCGCACATTTTGGTCAGAGGTAACGTGGATGCAGCAGCCGATCGAATAGGTATGGGGATGGGCTGGGGTGGATGGGCCATTTCCAACCTCACGATGCGGTGGGCAGATGGCAGCAACTATGAGTTTGGGTCTCAAATCGAGAAAAGAGACGGTAAAGGCAAGATGATGCAACGTGAAGCGGCTTTTTCGGCCCTAGAAAACCTAACAACCGTACTCGCCTCCCACATCAAACAAACCTGTATCTCCGAGTGGAATAGCCGCACCTTAAACGGAGCCATCCACCTGATCGAGTTAAGAGGTAATTTAAATTATGAAGATTTTCGTCGGATGTTGGTGCAACTTTCCACCTTTGCACTGAATGATCCTTTGGACAATCCACGTTTTGTGGCAGATGGGACTACGCAAATTTACATCCGTTATCGCCCACAAGACGGCGATCTGGCGGATGTGATCCGCCGAGAGGGTTTTTACAACCTAAGCAAGAACTATAAAACAGAGGTTCAGCAAGTTTCGTTTAATCATGTTGTGTTAAACGTGAAAGCAGATCTTTGATTCGTCAACAAGCGCATGTTGCGCCGTATTGTTAAACCTATGTCTTCGTTATTCTTTAAGCGCTCCATTCGCATTTTTTTCGGGTGGGGCGCTTTATGTTTCTTATTCGGGGGCTTCGTCCATGCCCAAGATATTCGCGTGTTGCCCATAGCACCGGATAGTATTCAGACGACTCCCCCCAACCAAGCGGCGGAAGCAGTTGCCGATACCGTGCGGATTGCCATATGGCCCTTTCAGTTTACTGGTTTACTCCAGAAAGATTCGGATTTGGTATATGCCAGCGGATTACGGCTATTATTGGGGAGCTATCTGAGTGCCTATGCTACCATACGCACCAGCGACCGGGTAGAAATGCAAGAAGTACTACAACTGGCACAGATCAGTCGTTTTGGTCCGGAGAGCCAATCTATCCCATTAAATTTTGAAGGGGCTGACTATATCATTATGGGACAATACTTTATGCGAAGCCGAACAAGTTTTGCACATTTAGAAGTTCGGATGTTTTCAGTAAAAAATGGCGCGATTCTTGCACAACGACATTTAAATCTCCCAAGGCTCTCCATAGAGCGGGTTCCTGCTTTTTTACAGACTTTTGCGTTAGAGGTGGCAACGCAACTCAAGCGACCAGAAGCAACCCCTGTATTTTCGGCGCAGTTACCTTGTAAAAAAGGGGGCCTTCAATGGGTAATGCAAGCAGCAGCAGACCGCGAAGCGGCTTTTGTCATGGACGATGCCACAACAGCCGTTCAAAAGTTAGACAATGCGCTTGTTGGGTTTGAAAAAAGCAAGACCCGAAGTTGTGGTTCAACTTGGTTGGACAGGGAAATTTTGGAGACACAACAGATGCGAGAAACCCTCTTGCGCATCATTGAATCCAATGTCGAAGAACCCGATGAACAAAACAAACTATAATGCGCTTTTGCGCTGTCTCGCAGCCCTCTTCTTTATGACACTCATTACCCAAGTGCCTCTCTGGGCACAAGGTATGGAGGCTCGGATCAGTTCCCTTCTGGAAACAGCAGATGGTCATCTCGAACGGGGACGCGCCCAACAAGCTTTGGATGCTTTGGTACAAGCTGCAACTCTTGCGGATTTGCCGGATCCTACAGACTTGCGTGCCCGTGGCACTTCTAAGGGCAGCCCAGACTTGTTCGGAAGGATTCTAATTTCCCGTGCCCGTGCTTATGAGGCTTTAGAGTCCTTTGCTGAAGCCAGAAACGATTATCTCGCATTTGTGGCCCTCAAGCCTTCCAGCCAAGAAGCCCAAACGGCGCGTACACAGATACAGCATATAGACAAACAAGCGATTCGCTATCTGACCAATATCAGCCGACAAAACGAAAACCGGTTGGCACATTTTTACAATCGCGAAGAAAGCCGATTCACCATTGGCGTCCTTCCCTTTTTGAATCAAACCCAAGATGCAGATTTAGGCCGAGTTGGATTTGGTATTTCGGGCTTTCTGACAACCGTTTTTGCCTCGCTCGGCCGTTTGACCGATGTGCCTTTTAGCACCGTAGAACGCTCACGCCTCAACACCATTCTTACCGAAGTCAACATTGGTCGTTTTTATGGCGGGGATCGGCGGATTCCACCACCATCGGTTGGAAAAATACTTGGAGCGGAATTTATCATCACCGGCCTCGTAAAAACAGAAAATGGCCGGCTGATGGTTCAACCAATTGTTACACACGTACCTAAAGACACTTCTTATGTACTTCCTGCACGAAGCGCAACAGAGAATAACACAGGCTTAAGGAGCCTCCAGGAAGAGTTAACCTTTGCCATAGCCGATCAGATCCAACGCCTTACACGATTCAAGTACACAAGTGGTAGAATGGCTTTTGCAGATGCTGTTGGGACAATTGTGGCCGATGACTTGCAACGCTTCCTTATGTTCTCGCAAGGCTTCGATATGGCCGAGGCAGGTACATCAGACTCTGCCGGACAAATTCTTTCCGATGCAAACGTTGGTATTACCGGACGAGATCGGAACGCTGTAGAACAGACCAGGGTCGTGGTTTTACAGTCATATACCAATGTCTCGGACATCCTGAATCAAACCGCTGGGTTTGGTGGGTTTGCAGGTGGTGGTGGTGGTGCACTTGCTGCAACAGGATCAAACAAAAAAGTTATCAAGGCGATTAACTTTGGTTATGCAGCCACACAGTTGGGCCTTTTGTCATTGGGCGCAGCGGGCATCACCGACGGAGATGCCGGCATAGGGTCCAACGTAAACGAGACGGGTGATGCTACCAACAAACCACCAGGTACGCTAAACCCCGCCAACCAAGCTTTTATTCGGGTGCAAGTGGTTGCACCGTTGCCTAAATCGAATTAACACAAACCTATGAAGCGCCTACGCCTCCGCGACAACAACTCTGGAAGATTGGCCCTTGGCCTGTTTGTGTCCGTCTTCGTCTGGTGTTATTTATTGCCACAAGCAACCGCCCAAATATCGCCGGGTACACCCTATAGCACGGCCATTCAATTGTTCAGCCAAAACTGGGCCATCACCGAAGGCGATGCTTCAACCAAAATATCACAGACAGTTTTGCCGATTGGTCTGTATTTACCCTTTAAAGATCGGTTAGAAATGCGTCTATCTTCCTCTTACGTAAACTTTCAAAATCAGACGGATAACATCCAGACAACCGTAAGCGGTCTTTCGGATCTAAAAATACAAGCGGGGTATGCCTTAAACCCAGAACGGCGTATGGTGGTCAATACAGCTTTTAGCCTTCCGACAGGAGTAAGTAAACTGACAGATAAACAGCAGGATGTGGTGACCGACTTTATTGCACCGGATTTATCGGTCAGGGAAAACCGACTGGGCGAAGGGCTAAATGCCGGAGGAACTTTTTCCTTCGTGACAGACACCTCCGAAGAAGGATTGCTTGGGGGCGCGGTCGGATTTTTGTACCGTGGTTCTTACGAGACTGCGCTGATTAATGCAGACCGGAATGTGGCGTTACAGCCTGGCTATGAAGCGAGTTTAACAGTTGCCTACAGCCACACGACCCCTGTTTCGTTTTTCCAAATCAGTCCTACCTTAACCCTATATGGAGACGAATACATAGACCATGTGAAGGCTTTACGCCTTGGTCCGAAGTTCCAGACACAGGTATTGGCCACACAGATGTTCAATCAACGAAAAGGACTATTTACGGCTGCTTTGCAAGGTGTTTTACGTGGTGAAACCATGACCTTCGAGGAAAATACCGAAATCTTCCATATCAAAAACCCCAACAGCCTCACCGCTCTTGCTTCATTGGACTATAATGTTATTCCTAAACTTCGACTGACCCTAACAGGGGTAGGACGTTTTATACGAACACCAGCAATACAAGAAGAGTCGGTTGTAACGGGTTCTGGCCGTAGCAATGTGTTCGAGCAAGGCGCCACGGCCAGCATCTCGGTCAGTAAAATGGTCTCTATAAGCATTGGGCAGCGGTATATAAAAGGGGATGGAACCAATGCTAAATCCGAAACACGAACCATCAAGGGCTTTGAAACCTTCCTTCGAACATCCATCCGGTTTTGAATAGGGCATTAGATACCTTACAGGATAATGACATGAAATATTTCTTTTTAGTTGGTTGGTGTGCTTTGGTGTTTATGGCTTCTGGTTGTGATGTCCACCCCGTTGAAGCGGACACCACGATACGTCCCAAACTCCAGATCGGATTTGTCACGCCGAGGATGTTAGATGGCTCGTCTTTACCAGTTGAGGTATATGCCAAAACGGAGGCCATCTGGACCGTAAAATTGACCATCACCTCAAAAGGTGGGCGAGATTATAGCCCAAAAGAAGCCATTACGGCAGACAATACTACCCAAGACGAGGTGTTTTTTGATCTACAACTACCTTTAGACTCCACCTTTACCTTCCGGGTGGAATATAGTCAGAACGGACGGACACGCGCACACGGCCAGACGGTACAGCGCATTTCCCGCGACAACTATACCGTATATATGCAAGCTGTTTTTATACCCGAAAACAACACAACGCCGATTGTGGGTTTTGGGCCGTCCATCGTTTCAGTCAAATCAAATTCCGGGGAATTAAAAATGGCTTTAATGATTGATGGAACCTCCGACATTATCAAGGCAATCGCAGGTAAGATGAACATCAGCGGTATAGACCCTTCGCGCATCCGATTTAAAAATGCCTTGACAGTACGGCAGGGTTATGGTGTGGATGTGGCTTGGGCATTTCCGTCTGGGAAACGTGCACCCTTTGTCTTAGATACCTTGTATGTTCCGCTTGATACACCTGCCGACATCGAAATGAAGTTTCAGCAAGGCACATTGCAGTTATTAACCAATCCGAACACCGTCCGATCTTATGCGGTCACCGATGCACGGGTGATCATTAAGTAGCCACTCAACCTTAGAACCCCTACGACCGTGAATCGCATAAAACGAATATATTCCCGCCATGTATTGGGCATCTTATGGAGTTTGGGAATGACGAGTCTGGCATGGGCACAACCCAAAGCGCCTATAAATTTTGTTGCCACACCTTTAAGTGAAACGGGCATTCAGCTAAACTGGCGGCCTGAAAGCACGGGAAATTCCTTTTTTTTAATAGAACGTCAGTTGAATTTCGGAAACTGGGAAATCCTTTCTGCAAGACCATCTGGGCAAGCCAATAGCCATATAGATACAGGCTTAACCAAGGGAGCCTATTATTGCTATAGAATATACGCGGAGGGCATTTATGGTAGGTCTGTTGCCTCCGATATGACATGTGCATTGACCGGAAAACAGGTAGAAGGTACCCCGATTTTGGCCACCATCGCACTGACCGATCCGGTTACCATTGCCATTGCATGGGCTGTTAACCAAGCTGAAAGTTATCGTTTCCGGGTACAACGACGAACACCTACTGGTGGATGGCAAACTATTGCGGAAGAATTAGAAAAAACAGTTTGGAGCAATACCGATTTAGACGAATTAGCCACCTATTGTTATCGGGTACAAGGGTATAAACCCGGCAGCACATCCGATTTTAGCGCGGAGGCTTGCCAGACTACCTTTGTACTCACACCACTTCCGGTTAAAGACCTGATTCTCTCGAACGATTCCACAAACCCAGATCAGGTCTTGAAGGCCGACTGGAAGCAAGGAGATTTGTTCCGAAATGTGGTTTTTGAAGCCCAAGCCCGTCGTTCAGGAAACGAATGGGGGCCAACACAAGTAATCACCACCCCTTCATTTTTGCTAAATAACTTACCCAACCTGACACAATACGAAATTCGGGTGCGGGCACGAAGAACAGTTGGCAACATAACCTTATACTCCGATTGGACAACATCCGGCTCGGTCAACACATGGTTGGCCATTTGGCCAGGGGATACCGATGGCGATGGGCAAGTAGGTCCGGCAGACATCACGCGAATCACGAGTAGTACCATTTATGGAAAACGTACACCCTTCTCCGGAACACCCGTTTCCCTCACCTTGGTCTGGGAAAAATTCAGCGTTAATCCAGGAAGCACCGACCTCTCGGCGCTCAGGGCTGATGCAAACCGTGATGGCATTGTGGATGTATATGATATTTTTCCGGTTATTGCGAATTATGGCAGAAGCCTAGCTGGAAGCCAACAGACAAACACAATAGCCCGCATCATAGACAATCAGCAGGCTGGTCTGATTCGTCAGATAGAAGCAATGCTACTGAAAGACGCAGCCTCGACTGTGGTAGTAAACGATTTAAAAAACCTTCTCCAGACATGGGAAGCCGCTGCCCGTGAAGAAACAAAAGCGATTGTACCAACCACAACGGCGCTTTTGCCAAATTACCCAAACCCATTTTCCGAAGCCACCAACCTAAAGTGGCAATTGACCGAGGCATCATCCGTGAAAATTCGGATCATAGACGTGTTAGGGCGGGAGCAGGTATTGGTAAATAGCTCCTCTTACCCTATTGGTACTCACCAGATGACTTGGCAACCACAAAATCTGCCGTCGGGAACCTATTTTTTGGTATTCGAGGCCACAAATTACCGGGCTGTACGTCCAGTTCAAAAAGTACGCTAATGGCCTAACGTGCCTCCTTTTTCAACGACAGAAGCCCCCTCGCATAAGTGAGAGGGCTTTTCTTTGCCCGATTCGCAAAATTGAAATGTTTGATAGATAGCATTACATCCTTAACTTATACGGATTATACATTATCCACGATAATCGGACGATTTTTATGTTGTATCGTTTTCTTGTGCTGTTCCTGCTCATTGGCTTTGTTTCCGGATGTAAACAGGAAAAATATCCAAAGGCCGATCAGGATGAATCTGACCAATATTTCCGACAATCAGGCGATTTTGCCGGAAGCCATATTCTGGTATCGTACAAAGGGGCCGAGGGCGCAACTGCTACCCGTTCTAAAGAAGATGCCCGAAAAAACGCCAATGCCATTTTGAATTCCCTAAAAACAGACCCAAGCAAATTTGAGGACTTTGCCCAAAAAAACTCGGACGATAAAACTACTGCTGCAAGAAAAGGGGATTTGGGTTCTTGGCCTGTAGGTGCAATGGTACCCGATTTTGAGTTGGCGGTACGCCAAACGAGTATTGGCAAGGTTCACCCAAAGGTGGTTGAAACGCCTTTTGGCTTTCATATTATTCGCCGGAACTCTTTGCGCACCAAATTTGTAGGTGGAACAGCCATCTTACTCGGTTACAAAACACCTGAAACGCCTCAGTTTACCCGATCCAAAGAAGCAACAGAAGCACGTGCCGCCGAAATCAAAAAACAATTAAATGCCGGAAACTTCGATGCACTCGCTACGAAATTCAACGACTTCGAGAAAAAGGCTACATACTGGAAGCCTTTCACACGACTCGATCAAAACAACAGTGAAGAAATTATGCCCCTCTTCGAGTCGCTCAAATATGGCGAAGTAGGTGGGCCTATAGATTTAAAAGGTGTGATTGGTTTTTTCAAGCGCGAAAAAATGGTATTGGTAACGGCTGCACACTTGCTTATTTCTTGGAAGGGTGCAACACCCGTACCCGCAACCGGTGCAAACCCAACCATCCGAACAGTGAGCCGATCGAAAGACGAAGCCCGCACATTGGTGAACCAACTCCTTGCACAACTCCGCCAAAATCCCAACCAGTTTGAGGCGCTTGTTTCAACCAGCAGCGATGATGTAATTACCATGAAAACTGGTGGCCAACTGGGTACTTGGTTTCTGGGTGGTGGCCTACCCGCATTCGATGAGGTAATCAAGAAAGTACCAGAGGGGCAAGTATTTGCAACCCCCATCGAGACCGAATATGGATTTCATATCCTGCGACGGATGAAAGTTCCGGAAATGCTCTTTAAAGACTAACTACGCTTTGTTTGCTGTACCATGCTTGCCAGACTCCTTTTGGTTGTTGCCAAAGGGAGTTCTGTTTCTTTTACCCCCTTGATTAAGAAAGCATTAGACCAAGGCGGTTTATGCAAAAAGTATGAGCAGATGCCTTTCATTATGCTTAACTTAGGTTCTTTGAAAGCCTTTACACCCACCCAATTGTGCCTCTTAAACAAAATCGAGATATGGGAAAAGCCATCGTATCCTTCAACTCTGTTCCGGAAATGTTCTTCCGGCTTGCCGAACATTATGCCAACGCTCCTCAGCCTGCTTTGAGCTTCAAGAACAAGCAGAAGAAAACGTGGGAAGACATCAGTTGGCCGGAGTTGCGTGTAAACATTGAAGCCGTAGCCGCCTATTTGTACCATAAAGGCGTCCGAAAAGGCGACCGCGTGGCCATCCTTTCGGAAAACCGACCCGAGTGGGCCATTACCGACGCTGCTACACAACTACTGGGCGGGATCAATGTGTCTTTATATACCACCCTTCCAGCCTCCGAGGTGGCATACATCCTTAAAGATTCTGGTAGTAAGATTTTTCTGGTTTCCACAGGTATTCAGTTAAGAAAAGCAGAAGACGTTTTCGAGGATTGCCCAGAACTGGAGGAAGTCATTTCTATAGCAATTCCTAAAAAACCAATCGGGTATGTCTCGACATGGGCCGATGTGATTGCACAGGGCAAGACGCTATGGCCACAATACAGCAACGAAATAATGGCCATCATGCAGGGGCTTACCCCTGATGATGTTTCCGCCTTGATCTATACTTCCGGAACGACCGGAAATCCCAAAGGGGTCATGCTTTCACACGGAAATTTCTGTTCTCAGGTAGAAGCGTGTTTACCCAAAATCGAAATTATGGAAGGAGACCTTCATCTTTCGTTTTTACCACTCTCCCATTCTTTTGAACAAACAGCAGGGTATCATGCCCTTTTAGCCGCAGGCGGACGAGTGGCCTATGCCGAAAGCGTTGAGGCCGTCATCAATAACCTTTCAGAAGTACATCCCACGGTTCTGATCTCGGTACCACGTGTTTTTGAACGCGCCTACAACGTAATCATGAAAAATGTGGAGGAAGGTTCGCCAACCAAAAAGAAAATCTTCGCCTGGGCGTTGGCAACAGGCCAAAAAGTAGCCGATGCTCGTGGTGCAGGTAAAAAACCCAATCCGATATTGACTGCACAATATACATTAGCCACCAAACTGGTATTCTCCAAGATACACCAACGTTTTGGTGGACGGGTTCGTTTTGCCATTTCCGGTGGAGCAGCGCTTCCAGCAACAATTGGTAATTTCTTTAATGCCGCTGGTATTCCGGTTATTGAAGGCTATGGACTCACCGAAACCGCGCCCGTTCTGAGCATCAACCCGATGAATAGTCCACGATATGGCACCGTAGGGCACGTAATTCCAGGGGTTACTGTGGCCATTCAACGGCTCTCAGATAACAAAATTATCGGAGCGCTTACTGGAGAAGATTATCCCAGTAACCTCACAACCGAAGAAGGTGAAATCATTTGTAAAGGTCCCAATATCATGAAGGGGTATTGGAACAACGAAAAAGCCACCAACGAAGTCATTGATGCAGATGGCTGGTTCCATACGGGCGATGTAGGTAAGTTTGAAGAGGGTTACTTGCGCATTACCGACCGAATCAAGCACATGCTCGTATCCAAAGGCGGAAAAAACATTTATCCTGGCCCCATCGAAGACCGATTTAAGACCAACCAACTGGTAGATCAAATTATTGTCATTGGCGAAGCACGGGAATTCCTAACGGCATTGGTGGTTCCAAACATGGAAAATCTTTCTGCTTGGGCTAAGAGCAATGGCATTTCTGTAGAAAAGCCCTCTGACCTGATTGCCCACAAAATCGTCCTGGATGAGTTTACGAAGGTATTCCGTGAATACTCAAAAAAAGCCGCTTCACATGAAAAAATCCGGGACTTTCGCTTTATTGAAGAGCCGTTTAGTGTAGAAAACGGCATGATGACACCTACGCTAAAGTTGAAGCGAAAAATCATTGAGCAGCGTTATACCGACCTAATAGACCGAATGTATCTGGATGCATAAATCATCCACACAATAAAAGCCTCATGCGCCTTGTATGGGGCTTTTATTGTGGACAAAAAGGGATAACCATTGTAAAATGGATGCTAAGTCTGGAACCCCTTGGAAGCCTAAGGGTATTCGGAAGTTATTTTCCTTTAACCTAAACTACTTATGGACTATAGGGCGCTGGAAGGAGGGCTTCGCCGGATGCTGGATCGCCTCCATACCGAAGGAACTGCAACCAAGAATGCCGAAGCAGATGCCTTCTTGCGCGAAAACAATAATGCCAAACTACTGGGCATGTTGTTTGATCAGCGCATTTTAGCCGAGGTTGCCTTCATTGGACCCTTAAAGTTACACCAGCGCATGGGACATTTAGACATGCAAAAAATCGCTTATATGGCACCCAAAGCCTTCAACCATATTTTTGCGATGCGTCCAGCCGTCCATCGGTTTTCGAAGAAAATGGCAGAGACTACACAAAAAGTAGCCCATATCATTGCTACCGAATACGAAAATGATGCCGCCGCCATCTGGCAAGAAGCACCCGATTGGGACACGGTTACCAAAAGGCTTCGTAATTTACCCGGTTTTGGCGCTGAGAAGTGCATGAAATTCAGATATGTCTTACATTATTTTGGTGAAAGAACTTTTTAAAAACCGTAAGTTTGGCCGTTCGTCATACTTGTACTTTTGATTCCCCCCATCCTGAGTGACATCCTACGGTTTACATGTATAAGCAACCAGAAACTCCTCCTCCGTCTTTATGGAAGGCGTTCCGTTTGGGACTATTCCAAACAGGGGCTGCCCTTACCGATCTGCTAACCTCTGGAATTTGGAACCGTATCTTAATTTCTGACCTAAAAATGATGGCGTGGCCTGTTGCCTTGCTTTCTGCGCTTAAATATTTATTGGTTCCGATGACGCTTTGGATTGGACATTGGTCAGACACCAAGCCTATTTTCATGCGATATCGCCTACCGTATATCTTCATGGGCCGATTGCTGGTGATTGTGGGTCTATGTTTTCTACCACTCTCCGTCTCCCTGCTGTCCGAAGGAAACCCTTTGGGCTGGATTGTAGCGTTTCTTGCGATGTTGCTTTCGGGTATTGGGAGTACTGCTTCAGGGGCCCCCTTTTTGGCATTGGTGAACGACACGTTTCCATATCAGAAGCGTGGAATTGCTATTAGCATTGTCGAAACCTTTTTAATTGCCAGTTTTGCCATTTCACCACCCATTCTGGGTAAATTTTTGCCGTACTACCATTCTGCGGCCTTTACCAATCTAACCTATGGCGTTCTGATCATAGCTGGATGCCTTTGGTTGGCCGCCTTGTGGGGTGCCGAGAAACCTAATACCCGTCCGATTCACCCCAATCCCGAACTACAAATCCCAGTCTGGTTACGGATCCAGACAATATGGGCAGATCCGCATACTCGGCATTATGCCTTTTTTGTTGCGGCTTCGGCCTTTTTCGCTTTTATGCAGGATGCCATGCTGGAGCCTTTTGGTGGAGATGTTTTCGGGCTCGATGTAGGAACGACTACACGGTTTAATGCATGGTGGGGAATGGGTGTTTTACTGGCCATGATTAGCACGGCAATCCTTACTCGTAAATGGCCCCCTCACTACCACCTCAGCACCACCGCTATCGGGCTTGCGGCAATGGGTTTGATGATGAGCGTGATGGGATTGGTTGCTTTAATGCAACTAGAACGAATCTTGTATCCAGTATTGTTCCTATTTGGCCTTGGGTTTGGACTTTATGGAATTGGGGGGTATAACTTGTTGATTTTATTTAATACCGATGATAAAGCAGGAATATATCTTGCCCTTTGGACGGTAGTTCAGCTCTTGTCTCGTGGTGTTGGCATATTGACAGGAGGGATTATACGAGATTTGGGGTTTGCGATTTCTGGTAGCTATACCATCGCCTATGCCTTGCTTTTTGGTTTAGAAGCGCTGGGCTTATTTGCAGCCCTCTACCTGCTCCGAAAAGTGCAAGTGGAGCCATTCGTAAAACGCTAACCAAAGACCATTCCCCGTCCTCTCTTGTACTTTTTTTGAATCTGTATGCCCTAAGATTCAAGCACGAAAATACCCAAAAATGGCTTACTCTTCAGAAATGCCAGCCCAATCTAATATGTGACGAGGTACCATCGGTTCACCTTCAAAGTAAAGAGCAGGCTGATTGGCTGTTTTGGCCCAACGATGTAACCAAGAAATGCCCTGACGTCCCGAAAAGGTGTCTTCCGACAAATAGGCGGCGTCCTTCAACGCCACTTCGAACGGCACAAACGTGTATGTGAGCCGTCTAAACATCTGTAATAGGGCGTCCATGTGGTCTGCGTTTAAGGCGTTCGCATGAAGAAGAAGGATCTGTGGGATGGCACGTCCAAACATTTTACGAGCCATCTCTTCAAAATAGAGGGTTTTCGCTTCCATGTAGCGGATATAATCAGTAGCTATTTTTCGCATGGCTACGGAGTCCCGCTCTTGCATACGGCGGTGGTACGCATGAGCAAATATCCACTCACCGTTATCAATCGTTACGGGCGCCTCGATGTACCCATTGTTTTTCAGATATGTGGTCAGTGCAACCACCTTTTCTGGCGTATTACCACGATGCAAATATGGATGACGAAAAAAACGATAGGGGCGGTTAACTGCTTCTGCAAGTGGCCGAGAGATGATTTCTCCTTTCTGAATATCGGCGATAAAAGCAGCTGTGGTCATATTGTTATAATCTACATGCGAGAACGTATGGTTGCCCAACTCCAAGCCAGCCGAAAGCCATTTTTGGAGGAGTGAGACCCTTTCCGGCAATAAAATACTTTTTTCATACAACTTGTTCTCATTCACAAATCCAATGGCAGGCACCTGATTCTCGGCCAAACACTGAACAAGACGATCGGTCATATCCCGCATCAGATCGGGGTCGTAGATTCGGGTAAGAGGCAAGTCATCCAGCGTAATAACCAGTTGTTTTTGAGCCACCACAGGTACGGCAATCCCCAATAGCAGCCAGACCAAAATTATTTTCCACATTTGTTTCGAGCTTTGTTACAGATATGACGCCTGTAAAATGGATATCGTTACCTCAAAACAGCACCAGAAACCGTATATTTTTTCTTGATACCAATCCATTCCTGTGCGGGTTTTGCCTATACAAATTACCAAAGGCTTTGCATGGAATATTTCTTAGTTTTCATGTACCACCATTGTTCCTTCTAACATTCCCTAAATGCCATGAACCGTCGTCAGTTTCTTGTACAAAGTGCGGCTTCCGCTTGTATTTTACCTTTTGCAGGATGGCAAACCGCCTTCATCCCAAAAAGAAAAGAAGTCATTATTCTGGGCGCCGGACTTTCTGGTCTATATGCAGCATTATTGTTACAAGAGTCAGGATATACCGTCACGGTTTTAGAAGGCAAAGACAGGATCGGTGGCAAGGTATTTACGCTGAATCACTTAACAGGGAAGCCAGAAGGCGGTGGATGGACTATTGGCGATCATTATGCACGATTTCGGAGCCTTGTAGAACGGTTTAAACTTAATCTGTTGGAATTACCTGTAGTTGCAGGACCTCCCGGAACGCTGTTCTTTGTGAACGGGCAACGGGTTGCATTACGAGACTGGTCTATGGCCAAACCCAATCAACTTTCCGATGGAGAACGGCAAACCCCGCCACCTGCCTTATTGGGCAAATTCATCCGATCACATAACCCACTACAACATGCACGTGACTGGTTCGACAACCCACATCCCGACTTAGATATCTCGATAGAAACATTTTTACGCAAACAAAAGGCCTCCAAAGAAGCCCTCCGATTGATGCGTGTGGCCCCTAATACGAATGACCTTCATAAAACTTCGCTCTTGTGGGCCATGAGAGATGACGAACGTAGGAAACGCCATTCGGGGGACCGATTTTACCGGATAGAAGGAGGGAATAGCCGATTAATCAGCGCCCTTGCTACCTCATTGAACCATCCGGTTATGTTGAATAAAATCGTTCAAAAAATTCAACAGTCGGAGGGCAAGGTATCCATCACCTGTACAGATGGCTCGGTAGCGAAGGCCGATTATATCATCTCGACGTTGCCCTTCTCGGTTATGCGTGGTTTAGATATAAAGCCTGTACCACCTGTTTTGCAAGCAGAAGCCATTCAACATTTACCCTATACTGCCATTACCCAAGTTTATCTTCAGGTCGAACAACCATTCTGGGCCGATGATGACTTTCCGGTAGCCATGTGGACAGACACGGCCATCGAACGGGTTTTGCCCATTACGAACGAAAAAGGACAAATTAGTATGTTGGTGGTTTGGATGGATGGTAAAAACGCGCTGGCCTTTGATAAACTTCAACCGGAAAAACAATCCAGACAGGTAATAGATACCATTGGTGCGATACGGCCTGCCACACGCGATGCACTTACGGTCGTCCATACACAAAGGTGGGCACGTAACCCGTTCTCATTGGGGGCCTATTCCCATTTTGCGCCAGGGCAAATAACCCGTTTTGCCCGCCATATAGCCCAACCTATTGGTGCCCTGCACCTTGCCGGAGAACATACAGCCATCGAAAGTCCCGGAATGGAGGGGGCTTTAGAGTCAGCTGAGCGGGTTGTAAGAGAACTAATGAATGCAGGCTAACTCATAATCGCCAAATCAGGATTAACGCAAATGTGAAGAATATCAATCTTTAATACAGGTTTATAAACTCTGTGTAGGGCAAAAGTATCTCTATTGAAGACATCATCCCATCACCAACCATTGATGTAACTCCATGCAGACCCCAATACAAACACCCGAACCAGAACAAATCGGCGACTTTCCTTATCGCACATTTTTAATAGATCCAGCGGCCCATAAACCAAGGCCAAACGTAGTAGTAACCCGAAAGCCATACCCCACTTCGGCCCCGAATCTCAAAACCCATCTTCGCTATTTGGCGTTGATGGTGGTTGGTGGTGTATTTTTATGTATGATCATTTTACCCGGAATTGTGGTGAAAATATTCGCTTCTCTTGGGGTAGTTTTTGCGGGGATGGCTATCGGGATCGTTTCTTTGGTCACGTCCCAGATGTACCAGATGCGCCAGACCTACGACGCCTATCAGCCTACACACATCGAAGAAAAAACCCTTGCGATGTTGGCGGGCCTTAAATAAGCGTTATAGAAGCGTTTTCGGCTAATCCACATGGTTTTTAGTTTGGATTCATCGCTGGATCGTCCTATTTTTGCGCTCTGTTGTATCTGAACTCCACACAACCATGCAATATCAGGCTGCCTCTGGCTTTTATTTGAACCGCAAAGCCTATTTCATGCGCCTTCTCCGGATTGGAAGTGTTTTGCTTGTTACGCTGATTGCTGTTACGGCAATTGCACCTCATGTCTTTGTATCACTCCTGATGTTCATCACTTCGGGAGTACTGTTTTTTGCTTTGTCCATTTTTTTCCGTTCGCGAGACATGGCACATCTCGAGGTTTTCAGAAATCCGGAAGGGCAATGTGAGTTAAATTTTAATGCATTGGATTTTTCCGTTGCCAATCCAAGTGTGGTGTATTTTGGGATTTCGGACATGCCAGACGGGAAACGTTTTTTGTGTTTAGGTATCCCATCCGGAACCCGCATGGCCATCTTGGAAGAAGAAGTAATGACGGATACACAACTCCCCGATGTACCCAAGTTCGAACTTCCCCATTCGACAACTGGCAAACCCCTGACCTTCCAGAGTCGGACTCCCTATCCAGGCGACTTGCGTGAAGCCGCTTTGACCCTTGGTTTTATCTAAATTCTTTTTCTATGCCCTTAGTGACAATAACCGGCGCCAGTCAGGGACTTGGAGCAGCCATTGCGTATGCCTTTGCGCAAGAACCCAATGCCAAGTTGGCTTTATTGGCACGTAACAAATTAAGATTAGATGCGGTTGCCGAAGACTGCCGGGCACTTGGGTGTGAAGCCGAAGCAATTGCCTGCGACGTGACGAATGAGGCAGAGGTACAAAAAGCAGCGCGATTTGTTTTGCAAAGATGGGGAGCAACCGATATTTTAGTCAATAATGCTGGATTATTCTTACCCGGCCCCCTATTAGAAACTTCTTCCAAAGACTTTGAGCAACAAATCCTGGTTAATCTGACCAGCGCATTTTATGTAACACAAGCCTTTTTACCTGCCATGCAAGCCCAAAAACAGGGGCACCTTTTTTTTATGGCCTCTATCGCATCTTTGAAGGCATATTCGGGTGGAGGAGCGTACACCGCTGCCAAACATGGGCTCTTGGGACTGGCGCGGGCGTTCAGAGAAGAGGTCAAACCCACAGGTATAAGGGTTACAACGCTCATGCCGGGCGCTACCCTAACACCAAGTTGGGACGGGGTGGATTTGCCCGAAGAGCGGTTTATGCGCCCCGAAGACATTGCCCAAACAATACGCGACATATGGCATCTATCTGACCGTTCAGTGGTCGAAGAAGTCGTCCTCCGGCCTCAGTTGGGCGATATTTAAACACAGTTCTTCCCTGTTTTAAGGCCCACTAAAAATTTACAACCTCATAATGTATAACTGGTTGTCGTCTTAAATTCCTTGTATAAGACCCATCAGAATACGTTTTTATGACCACGAGAAACAGTCATAAGCCTTATCAATAAAATATAATCCAATTTTTTCAGTATTAAATACGTCATCCTAACGCGATGTACCAAAAAAGTTAATGGTACATTTTGTTCTTGAAAGCGCTTG
>DDTM01000076.1:69434-75532 GCA_002344075.1 Bacteroidetes bacterium UBA2364 | reverse complement strand
ATAGGCGCGGCATCATTTAAAATGCACCCTATTCATACCTACACCAAGCATAACCGCCTCTAATTATTTTTTTGCTTCATGCTTGAATTGAGACCAAAATACCTTAATTTTGATATATGCTTGTTTAAAGCCTTGCATTTTTAATACTTTAAGAGGTATCAAAAATGCAAAATACCTTTATTCTCATTGGTGTTTACCGATTAAAAACATCTGCTTCTGAAAGCTTTGGTGCCTAAAAAGATCTCTTTACAAAACGGGGTCTATAGTGGACAACCAATCTCAAAACCGAATCCGTACATTTTAACCAAAAAATTCAATGGCTACCGAAGGAACAAAAGAAAATCCGTGGAAACTTAAAACGCCTCCCCTCACCTCAGAGTATGAAATGTACAAAGCACTAAAGGACGACAAAGAAGTCATTATGTGTGTCGTTGGTAAAACAACCCTTATGTACGATGCCAGATGCCTAAATGACCTACACGAGATGTTGAAAGCACACGGAGACTGGATGGAATTGGGCAGTGCAGACGAACAAAAGCCGGCCAAAGAAGGTACCGTAGAAGCGTGGGGCCGTTCGGAACAAAACCCAAATGGTGGCTGGTATGGGCTAAAAAAAGGGCTTCGCGGGAGATTTGGTATGTACATCCCGCCGCTTATGGAGCACTTGGGCTTGGCCGAAGTTACACACGATGCCAAAGGAAATAAAATGCGGGCCATTTAATGTCCCGTTAAAATTGTAACACCCCACTACTCTTCTACATGTAGGGTTTGGAGTACGGAGGCGCATTTTGCGACGCCGGCATCTGCTGCCATACGCATGTCCCGGATACCCAGAGTGGTATCTGGTGCGCTTCCACACTCGCCATTATACCGCAACACTCCCCGATAACAAACAGATTCGGCATCCCCCTCCCGAGCAGCCGCCTCAAAAAAACCACATGCACGAACGGTGTTGCGCAGGATACCTGATTTGCCATTGTAATACAAGGTGCCTAAACCTCGCATCGAAACCACATCGCCACGTTTTGCAGCCTCCTGAAACCACTTTTCTGCTTGGATTGGCCTGTTTAATACTTCGGCATATAATATTCCCAAGCTACGCATGGCTTCCTGTTTCCCCAAACGTGCGGATTTTTCCCATGCTTTCGCTGCTTCTTGCGTTTTTCCGGCATTAAATCGCGATTGCCCTTCCCGGAACCATTCTTCGGCTTCCCGCTCGCCGCCAATTCCAGACCCAAACCACCAGCCCACGACACTCGCCAATACCACGACCATAACAACCAGCCACTTTCTAAACTTGGCAGTAGGCACCGACACGCCCGCTAAAGCTTGTTCAACTGCTTGGGCCGTTTCGAACCGCTTGGCAGGCTCCTTCTCTAAACAACGTTGAATCAATATAGAAACTGCCTCTGGTACATCTTTTCGCCATAGACGGATATCGGGAGCAGGATAAGACAAAACAGCCTTCTGCAATGCTTCGAAGGAGTCTCCCTCGAAGGGTGGCCTTCCAGCCAGCATCCAAAAAAGGAGCGCTCCAAAACTGTACACATCGCTTGTCTGGCTGGGTTTCTCGCCGGAAAACTGCTCCGGACTGGCATATTCGGGCGTACCTTCAAATATCCGCACTGTTTGTCGCTCAGCAGCCCGAATTGCGATCCCAAAATCGGTCAGAATCAATTGATTATTGTGTGTTCGAATCAGGTTATCGGGTTTCAGATCACGATGTAAGATCCCTTTTTCATGTAGCGCCGCCAAGGCATTGGCCACTTGTTTTCCCCAAACAATGACTTGTTCTAAGGAAAAGGCACGGCTCTGGGAAGCAGCAAAACGGTGTAGCGGCTCCCCTTGCACCAAGGCCATTGTCAAAAAAGGCTGACCTTCCACATCGCCAGCATCAAAAACCGTTACAATCTGCGGATGATGTACCTGCGCCATTAATCGGGATTCTTGTTCAAAACGCGCCAGCAAGGCAGGATCCGAAACCAGATCCGGAGATAATCGCTTCAGGGCGACACTTCTATCCAATAACGGATCATAAGCGCGATACACAGTTCCCATTCCACCCTGACCAATAGGTTCTAAAAGCTGATATCGCCCAAAATTTTGTGCCAAGACTGTTTTTGCCATCTATATCCTGTTGTTCGGAATTTGGGGAATATCCGTAAAATACGTATTTTAAACCGATTAAGCAGAAACAGTTCTTTTGAACCTCTTTTTTCCTCGGTTGATTTCAGGATGCGTTTGTTTTGGTTGTTGATGATTTGGTTTGTAGGCACGTTTTTCACCGCCGCTCAGCCACGTAAAGTGGCAAATGTTGCATTCCAACGAACTGGAGATCAAATCTTGCTCTCTTACGACCTCATCGGGAAACCGAAAGGACGCTATTCCGTTCAACCCTATATTTCTTTGGATGGCGGCCAGTCTCGGCTACGCCTGTCAACAACCCATGGAGATGTAGGACACAAAATACCCAGCGGACCACAAAAAAAAATAGTGTGGGAGGTATTCAAAGATTTCCCGGAAGGCATTCAGAGCGATCAGGTGGTTTTTGTTATTGAAGCCACCGAGCCAAAACCAAAGTGGGTGTACGGCGCCGGAATCACGGTAATTACATCCGGCATTTCTTGGTTTATCTGGCGGCAAATAACGGCTTTGCCCAATCCGCCTCCCAAGCCTTCATCCGCTTCTCATTGAAAACAGCGCACATATGAATTATCTAAAAATGTTTGTGGTTGGCTTAGGGCTTGTGTGCATCGCTGGTCAATCGGCATATCCACAAAAACGGTTTAGTGGTCAGTCCATACTTTCGACCATTCGTATGGCACCCGACAAAACACCTCCAGTAGTTTATTTCGTTAGTCCTAAACTCAATCTGCGGGAGGCTGTTCAGGTATTTCGTCCAGTGATGCGTATTCAGGGTTATATACAAGACGAAAATCCCGTCACATCGCTTACCATTAATGGGGAAGTACTTACACTGAACCATGATGGCACTTTTTCTGTCCAGATCCAACTGAGCACTGGTGAGAACCTGCTTTCTATAGAGGCTTCTGATACAAAAGGAAACATTTTACGCGAGGCATATCCCTTGGTTCTGCTCACCGACACACAGGCCCCATTAGTGGAATTGGCCCCAAAACTCCAGTCCGACAAGCCTTTTCGGACACACGCGACGCAGTTCACCCTTTCCGGAACCATTCGAGACGAGAACGAACTGAGACACTTCAAAGTGAATGGGATACCCGTTCCTCTCCAACAAGAGGAGTTTCAAACCACGTTCTCCCTTCTAAAAGGAAAAAACATCGTACAGGTAGAGGCTGAAGATGCTTTCGGAAACCGCCACGAAGCCCAATATGAAGTATTTGCAGAAGAAGTTGGAACAGATATTTCGGCACCACAAATCACGTTGATTGAACCTGAACTCGAAATGATCCGAGGCATGAGTGGCAAGGTTGTCGTTCAAAAAGACTCCTTGACCATCAAAGGTATTGCAACTGATGACCAACAAGTTACGACGGTTTTAATTAATGGGAAACCCATCGCGTTGCAGGCAAATGGTTATTTTAAAACCCAAATTGCCCTGCAAGAAGGCGAAAATAGTGTGGTAATTTATGCACAAGACCGCGACGGAAACTTAGCCCATCAAGCCTTTTTAGCCGATCGTCCACTCAAGGTACTCGGACGCAGCGGACGTGACTATGCGCTTTTAATTGCCACCGACCGCTACGACGAATGGAAACCGTTGAACAATCCGGAAAAAGATGCCACTGTGCTGGCAAGCCTTCTCCGTGAAAAATATGGCTTTGAAACGGAAGTCTTAAAAAACCCGACAAAGGAGGCTTTTTTACTGAAAGTACGGGAATACATGCAACGTTCTTTTGCCGAGGATGACCAACTTTTCCTTTTTGTTGCCGGTCATGGTAGCTTCGACGAAGTGGGACAAAGTGGTTATATCGTTACCAAAGACTCACGCCTGACAGACGTGGTTCGCAATAGCTACATACCCCAGAGCTACCTACGCGAAGTAGTGGAAAAAATTCCGGCCAACCATCTTTTTTTGGTGATGGACGTTTGCTTTGGCGGCACATTTGACCCTAATATTGCACTTTCAACCGACCGTGGAGATGCGCCTTCAGCCCAGGCAGAACGGGCAGCCTTTATACAACGCGAACTGCAATTCAAAACCCGACAATTCCTCACTGCCGGAGGAAAAGAATATGTTTCGGATGGTGCCCCAAACGGGCATTCGCCGTTTACCGGAAAACTAATCGAAGCCCTACAAAACCATAGCCAAACTGGCGACATCATGACCATTCCTAAGCTCTATGGCTACTTGGAAACCCTACAGCCCAAACCCGTACTCGGATCTTTTGGTAGCAACCAAATTCGGAGTAATTTCCTCTTTATCCCTAAATCAGGCCAATAAACGGTAGTAAACCCACAGCACACTGAGACTTTATCGCCGTGCTATCACCACTTTTCTGAGGTGTACCGCATTCAACCTATACCGGTTTACCGCTTTATGCAGGTGGGTTTTTGAAATACGTCAGTTCAAATTTAGTACAAAAACTGAATAGAATTACAAATATTCAATTTAGCACTTCAGTCCCACTTGCACAAAACCGATGTTGTGCGTTCGTCTTTATTCAATTATATGATGCTCTAAATTCCTTCGGTGTTTGTTTTGTCTTGGATTTAAATAGCTTGTTGAATGATTGTGGATGCTCAAAACCTAATTCATAGGCAATTTCACTAACTGATAAATTGGTGGTTGATAGTTTCACTTTAGCTTTTTCAATCAATTTGTTGTGTATGTGTTGTTGTGTAGTTTGTCCTGTCAAACTTTTTAGCATAGTGCTTAAATAATCTGGGGTAAGATTTAGATTTTGTGATATATACTGAACGGTCGGCAAGCCTATATTTAAAATAGTATCGCTATTAAAATAATCTTCCAAAATAGTTTCTAATCTATCTAATATTTGATGATTTGAAATTTTACGAGTTAAAAATTGTCGTTGATAATAGCGTTCGGCATAGTTAAGTAATAATTCTAACTGACTAATTATTATATGCTGGCTGAACTGGTCAAGGTTACCTTGATATTCTCCTTTTATGTTTTGAAGTATTTCGTAGATTGTATTTTCTTCTTTTTCAGATAAAAAAAGTGCCTCTCTAACAGAATAATTTAGGAATGAATATTTTTTGATATTTGCTGCTAACGAAGAACCAAATAAAAAATCAGGATGAATTGCTAAAATCCATCCTGAAGGTTTACTATTCAAATTTTCTTCAATAAGTTGGACTGAAATAACTTGCTCTGGTGAAAAAAAAGTCATTAACCCTTCATCAAAATCATATGATTCTTGACCATAGCGATATTTACCAACTACATTTCGTTTGATAGAAATTGTATAAAATTCTTGCACCCATTTTAGTTCATTGTTAACAGGTGTTGGTTTTATTTCGCTGTAATCAATCAAACTAATCAATGGATGATTAGGTGGCGCTATGTTGTTGAACTTATGAAGTTCGCTGATACTTTTTAATCTTACGGGAATTGTCATATTTATAATGTACCAATTGCTATGTTAATATTTAAAAAGCCTTTTAGAAAGGGAAGTTTACTCCTGTTGCTTCTTTTGCCCAATCCCAAAGTTTAGCGTTCAATGTTTCGTCTAATGCTACTGGAGATATTTTTGCCAATCCTGGCTTACCTCTTTGCTCATCGTGTCCATCTGGACCCCAATATTGCCCACCTTTTGCCTCTTCGCTTAAACAAGCGGTTATAGTAGGCTGAGCTCCATCTTTTGCAGTCATTAATGTTAAGGATGCCAACATATCTTTGTCCATATATTTTTGTAAATCTGTTTCGCTGTAACCTGGATGTGACGCTAACGACATCAATTGTTTGCCATTTTTTCTCAATCTTTTTTCAAATTCTAACGCAAAAATTAAGTCTGCTAATTTACTTTGACCGTACTCTCTCCAAGCATTGTATTCTTTTTCTAAACGAAAATTATCAAAGTCAATTATTGCACTTCTGTGAGCATTACTACTAAGTGTTACCACTCTTGAACCTTTTGTTGTCTCTAACAAAT